>JAKLFY010000149.1 GCA_022710935.1 Verrucomicrobiota bacterium | reverse complement strand
GACCAGGGCACGCTGGTGTTTCACGATCACTTCCAGGGGAGCGACGTGGGCGTTTTCACTCTCACTCGAAGCGGCATTTACACGATCGAGGTCTCCGGCTGGGGCCAAGCCGAGCAGACCGGGACATACGGCTTCAAGCTCTGGGCAGTGCCGGCGGCCAACGAATTCGCCATCGCGATTGGGGCGACGGTGGGCCAGGACCAGCCGGGACCAGGCGCGGGATGGATCGAGCGCCCGGGTGTCGTGGACCGGTACACGTTCAGCGCCCAAGCGGGCCAGGCGGTGTTCTTCGAGGAGTTCACACCGTCGATGCCGTATCTGTGGTGGGATTTGCGGGATGACCAGGGCACGCTGGTGTTTCACGATCACTTCCAGGGGAGCGACGTGGGCGTTTTCACTCTGACTCGAAGCGGCGTGTACACGATCGAGGTCTCCGGCTGGGGCCAGGCCGAGCAGACCGGGACATACGGCTTCAAGCTGTGGAGCGAGACGCCGTTGATCCAGCGCCCCCCATCGAGCCTGACGGTGTATGTGGGGCGGGACGCGACGTTTTCGGTGCTGGCGGAGAGTCGGTTTCCGCTGACGTACCAGTGGCAATTCGATGGTGCCGACCTTCCAGGCGCCACGCAGCCGGTGCTGACTTTGTCTCGAGTGAGGGCGGATCAGGCGGGCTCTTACACGGTCCGCGTCAGCAATGCGGTCGGATCCGTGGAAAGCGGGCCGGCCCTGCTCACGGTCGACAGCAATGTTCCTGACCTCGCCGTGCTGGGGGTCAATGGACCGGCGACTGGGCGCCCCGGCGAGCCGGTAGAATTGACGTGGCCAATCACCAACACGGGCATCGCTGTCGCCGTAGGGCCTTGGACGGAGACGATCCTGTTGTCCACCGACAACGTCCCGGGCAACGACCAAGTCATCGCTGTTTTTCCGGCCGGGGACGCGCTGCCTGCCGGGCAGGGGCTTGTGCGGACCCAGCAAGTCACGCTCCCCCGCCTGGGGGTGGCAGGCACACTCTGGTTTGTGGTCCGTGTCGACAGCGAGAATCAGGTGCCAGAGGCAGACGAATCCAACAACGTCGCGATTGGCCCCGAGCCCATCGCAATCACGCCCACGCTGACTCTCCAGTTGGCCCGCACGAGCGTCGCCGAAGGATCCACTCTCCAGGCGTCGCTCAGCCGCAACGGAAACCTGACGTCGCCGTTGGCGGTGACGCTCACAGCGAGCGACACCAGCGAAGTGAACGTCGCCTCCGAGGCGATGATTCCGTCCGGACTCGAGACGGTGTCGTTCACCCTTGCCGCGCTCCCGGATGGTCTCGTCGACGGCGATCAGTCTGTGGTGATCGAGGCCACAGCAGCCGGCTACGCGGGGGCACAGGCGAACCTCGTGGTGCAAGATGTGGACGTGCCGTTGCTCGCTCTGACCCTGATGCAAACGAACCTCGTCGAAGGGAACCTCCTTCACGCGACCCTGTCGTTGGCCCCTGCGACCAGCCGGGATCTGACGGTGACCCTCGAGTCTTCGGCTCCGGACCAACTGACGGTCCCGAGTTCCGCAGTCATACCGGCGGGCGAGACCAGCGTGGCGTTCGACCTCGTGGCGATTGACGACGCTTGGCTCGAAGCCACGATGTGTTACAGCGTCAACGTCTTTGGCCCCGGGCTCGATTCGGTCGCCGCAACGGTGTGCGTCATCGACAACGACGTGCCTGCTCTAACGCTCAGGCTCGATCGCGCGGTCGTCAGTGAAGCGGATGGACCACTGGCCGCCACGGCCACTCTCACCCGCGATTTCGCGGGCGCAATCCCGATCCAGTTCGAACTCGAATCGAGCGATCGCTCCGAGATCCTGGTCCCCGCGGCGGCTGCCATTCCGGCAGGCGCCAGTTCCTCCACTTTCCCAGTGAGCGCGGTCGACGACACACTCGTGGACGGCGCGCAGACGGTCGAACTCCGCGCTTTCCTTCTCGAAACGGCCTCTGGCAAACGGCTGGGTCCGCCGCTGGTCGTGCCGATCGAGGTCACGGACAACGAGGCTCCGAGCCTGACCCTGATTCTGGATCGCGATTGGGTGCCCGAAGGACTTGCCCCTGCCGCCACTGGCACGGTTTCGCGCAATCCTGTGACGGAGACGGCGCTCGAAGTTCAGCTCGCCTCGGACCGGCCTGGTGAGGCGGCGGTTCCTGCCACGGTTGTCATCCCCGCAGGCCAGGCCAGTGCGACGTTCGAAGTCGCCAGCCTTGACGATCAAGTCACTGACGGGAACCAAACCGTCGTGATCACGGCCCAGGCGCCCGGGTTCGCACCGGCTCAAGCCAGTCTGATTGTTTCGGACATGAATCTGCCTGACCTGCTGATCAGCCGCCTGATCGCGCCGGACGAGGGCTTGACGGGCGCCTCTTTCACCGTGACGTATCGCGAGTCCAATCAGGGGCGCACTGCCGCGGCGGGATCCTGGTCGCAGAGGCTGTTCCTTTCGAGCGACCCGTACCCCGGCGACGATCTGTATCTGGGTGAAGCGGCATTTTCCGGAACTGTCGAGCCGGGTCTTTACCTCGAACGAACGCTTCAGTATCGGCTCCCGAACGCCCCGGGCGAGTATTGGTTGGTGGGGGTGGCGGATGCCGCTGACGCCATTCTCGAAGCGGTCGAGGCCAACAACACCACCGTGTCGAGCCACTCGTTCCGCGTGACTGCCGCCTATTCCGCAACAGTCACCACCGATGTCGAGGTCGCCCCCGCGAACACTCCCGTGCCCCTGAGCGGACGCGCCGTCCGCGCCGTTTCGGGAGAACCTGCCGCCTTCGAGCTGGTCAACGTGCAGATCAAAGTGCGCGATACGCGGCGCGTGTTGACGGCCTTAACCGATGCCCAAGGCGCATTCGCCACGACATTCCGACCTTTGCCCGGCGAGGCGGGCCGATACGAGATCGGCGCCGCGCACCCCGGCGTTGTCGAGGTCCCGACTCAGGATTCGTTCATCATTGTCGGACTCCGATTTGACCCGCCGGAGGTGGCGATCGAATTGGCCGGCGCGGAATCGCGCACGGGCCGTGTGGCCCTGGTGAACCTTACGGAGATCACGCTCACGCAGCTCAGCGCGATCCCCGCGACGCTCCCCGCCGGCCTCGACATGGATTGGACGCTGCCGGCCCATCTTCCGCCCGACGGCACGGCGGAAGCGGCCTATCGCATCACCTCGACGGCGGACGCGCCTCTCGATGCTCCGCTCTGGGTCGACGTTCGGAGTGCTGAAGGCGCCTCGAACCGGCTCCCGGTCCGAGTCGTGGTCAAGCCGCTTGTGCCGCGCCTCGCAGCCGTGCCCGGCACCCTCGTCGCCAGCATGGTGCGAGGCGATCAAACGCTTGTGACGTTCCTGGTCCAGAATGACGGCGGCGCCGCCACGGGACCCCTGCAGGTCCTGTTGCCCGACGCTCCCTGGCTCCAGCTCGCCACACCTTCGCCGCTGCCGCCCCTCGCGCCAGGGGCGCGCCAGCCCGTGACGCTCCAGTTGGTCCCGCCGGCGACGATGGACCTGACCGATTATCCGGGAAGCCTCGTCCTCACGGACGGCGCGGCCCGAGTCAATGTTCCGTTCCGTTTCCGAGCGGTGTCCGACGCGACAGGCGCGCTTCGGATCGTCGTCGAGGACGAGTACACTTACTACGCCGAAGGCGCCCCGCGCGTGGCCGGAGCGGAGATCGTAGTCCGGGACGCGCTCTCGAAGGAGGAAGTGGCCAAGACCACAGCCGATGCCAGCGGGTGGGCTGAATTCACGAGCTTGCGCGAGGGATACTATGAGGTCGAAGCCAAGGCGCCCGACCACAACGCCAACCGCCAGAATGTCCTGGTCCTGTCTGGAGAGACAAACGAACTGCGACTGTTCCTGCCCCGGCAGACGGTCCAATACGTGTGGACGGCGGTGCCGACCACGATCGAGGACCACACGCGGATCACCATCGAGGCCGTATTCGAAACGGAAGTGCCGGTGCCGGTGATCACGATCGAGCCGCCGCTGATCGATCTGGCGGAGGTGGCGGGCGATTTCGCCCAAATCGATCTCAAGATCACCAATCACGGACTCATCGCCGCCGAAGCGATGCGGTTCGATTTCGACACGCACCCGCGCTGGGAGATCAAGCCTCTGGTCGAAGATCTGGGCACGCTTCCCGCCCGAAGTTCATTGACCGTGCCGGTCCGCATCCGGCGGCTGTCGGGAACGGCGCAGGCGATCTCGACGGCGAGCGCGGATCTGGTCGGACGGCCTGGCGTCGGTCTTGCGGCTCCGGATCCGCTCGATGCGGGCTGCTCGATGGGCGCGCGGCTGCTCTGGGAACTGCTGTGCGGCCCGAGCCGGAATCTCTACAACCGACCGATCCCGATCGCCAACGTTGGCGGCGGATGCCCCTACGGGGGGGTGGTTCTGCGGGCAGCAGGGGGCGGCGGCGGCGGGGCTTTCCTTGGCAGCGGCACGGTGGTCGCCACCAACTTCAATTGCCATCCGTGCGCGGAGAAGGCGTTCAAGGCCATCCTTCAATGCGCCTTCAAATTCATTCCGCTGCCGGACTGGATCAAGTGTGTGCGTGACCAGAACAAGTGCATTCGGTCGGCGTGGCAGGGCGGCTTCCCGCCCGGTCTTGGCACCTTGTATCAGTGCGCGAAGGCACAACTGACATGTGTCAAGGCGGCCGGGCGTTCCGTCCCGGGGCTGTCGTACCTCAAGTACCTCGAGTGCGCTTATTCGCTCCTCACGGTCTGTCAAACCAATGCGCTCGCAGCGTTCGACGGGCGTCTGGTCGGGTTGCATGGGGCTCCACCCGCGGCGGCCTGGCAGTTGCCGGACGTGCCTGCGACCATTCCCGAGCTCGAGTCTGTGCGCGTGTATCTCGAACGCGCCAAGCGGGTGATGGAAGCCGAAGCCTACCTCCTCGGCGACGTGGCCTGGCTCGAATTCACGGATCCCGAGGCGTGGTCGGATTGGCTCGAGGCGTTTGACCTGGCGGTCGAGGGTGCGACCGAGGCGGACTGGATGGTCTCGGAGACCGAACGCGCCGCGCTGCTGGCCAGGCCTTCCGCCAGCCTCATCACCCCCGAACGCGCCAACGCGTTCATCGATCGCTGGAACCGATCTCTCACCTATTGGCAGGCTGGCATCTTCCGACTCGATGACGTGCCGCCCGGACAAAACACCGACTTCATCGCCTTCGACGAGTGGGTGGCCGTGGCCGAGCAAGCCGATGCCGCCGCCGATCTGGCCGTGGCGGACGGTTTCGAAGACCCGTTCGTTGGGCTCCAAACCATGATCGACCGAGCCCAACGCCAGTTCACCGAGCCCAATCAGGGCATCTGCGCCACCGTGCGCCTGAGCATCGACCAGGATGCCGTCTTGACCCGCGATGCGTTCACCGCCTCGCTCGAGTTGATCAACCGGTCGGATGAGGACATGACGCAACTCCGCGTCGACCTCGCCGTCCAGGACGATGCGGGAGCCCAGGCGACCGACCGCTTCGTGATTCGCCCGCCCACACTCGAAGGTCTGGACAACGTCGATGGCTCTGGCCGGGTGCGGGCCAGCACCAGTGGCCGGGCTGCTTGGACGATCCTGCCCACGTCCGACGCCGCCCCGGATCGTCCGCGGGTCTATTTCGTGGTAGGCGCCCTGGCCTATTCGCAGGAGGGCACCGAGGTGCGCGTCCCGCTCGCTCCCACACCGATTACCGTCCACCCCAGCCCGAGCCTGTTCCTCCAGTACTTCCACCAGCGCGATGTGCTGGCGGACGATCCCTTCACGGACGCCATCGAGCCGAGTGTCCCTTATAGCCTGGCCGTGATGGTCCGAAACCAGGGCGCCGGCGAAGCGCGCAACTTCCGCATCACCTCCGCCCAACCGAAGATTGTCGACAACGAAAAAGGCCTGCTCATCAACTTCGAGATCCTCGCCACGGAAGTGGCCGGACGCGGCCTGACTCCGTCGCTGACGGCCGAGTTCGGGGCCATCCCGCCTGGCGGCCTGGCGATCGGGCGCTGGCTGTTCCGGTCCTCGCTGCAGGGTCTCTTCATTGACTACGAGGCCCGCTTCGAGCATGTGGATGGCCTGGGCGAACCGCGGCTCTCGTTGATCGAGGACGTCGTAATCCACGAACTGATTCGCATCGTCCACGCCTGCGGCGCGATCGACGACGGCCTGCCGGACATGTTGGTCAATGATTTCCCGGATGATCTCGATCTGCCCGACACACTCTACCTCAGCAGCGGCGCCATCCACCCTGTCAGCGTCATCCGCCAGGTCGCGGTCGACGGCCAACCCGACGACGACAACCTGAGCATCGAGATCTCGGCCACCGTGCCTGCCGGCTGGGTCTATCTGCGGCTGCCCGACCCCGCCCAGGGCCAATACACGCTGACCCGGATCGCGCGTCCGGACGGCACCGAGATTGCCCTCGGCGACAACGCCTGGACAACCGATCGCACGTTCGTCGGCGGCGGGCATCGCCCCGTCTATGAACACACGCTGCACCTCCTGGACTATGCGAGTCCGGGCGCGTACACGCTCACCTACGCACCGCCCCCGGATTTCGATCTCACGCCGCCGACCAGCGTCGTCGCTGCTCTGCCCGCCGACAGTTATTCCATGATCGCCGTCGCCTGGAGCGGCGCGGACAACCCAGGCGGCAGCGGCTTGGACTACTACGATCTGTTCGTCGCAGTGAACGACGGACCGCTCGAACGCTGGCTGACGCGGACGCGCCTGACCGGCGCCCTCTACTCGGGCGCGTTCGGCAACCGCTACGCATTCCACAGCGTCGCCACCGACGTCGCCGGCAACACCGAGGACGCCCCCGCTGCGCCGGATGCCATGACCACGGTGACCCTGCAGAATACCGCGCCCACCTTGAGCGTGCCCGGCGAAATCGCGGTCTCCGAAGGCGAGACGGTCGCCGCCGCCGCTTCCGCAACCGATCCGGATCTGCCGCCCGACCTCCTGACCTTCCGCCTCGTCGGCCCCGCGCCGCCCGGGGTGACGATTGACGCCACAACGGGTGCGCTGCGCTGGATCACCAGCGAAGCGGACGGCCCCGGCCGCTACGAGTTGGCTGTTCAGGTCATCGACAACGGCACACCGCCGCTGAGCGCGACCCAACCGCTTGTCATCCAGGTGGGTGAGGTCAACGAACCTCCCACACTCGCGCCGCTCGCGAACGCCACAATCGACGAAGGCCGAATCCTGCAGTTCACCGCTCAGGCCCGCGACCCGGATCAGCCTGCGAACCGCCTGGTCTTCCGGCTCGATCCCGGGGCCCCGCCTGGAGCCGCGATTGATCCGGCCACCGGCCTGTTCACCTGGCGGCCGGGCCCCGCCCAGGGACCATCGACCAACCGGATGACCGTGACGGTCACGGACGACGGCGCGCCGCCGCTCAGCGACAGCCAGTCCTTCACCGTGGTGGTCAACGACACGCTCAGCGATTTCACCGTGTCGCTCGGGCGGACGAATCTACTGGCCGGCGAGGCCGGCTCGGTTCCCGTGCGCATCGACACCCGCGCTGATGTGCGACAGCTTACGTTCGACCTGCGGATCGACGGAGACCGGTTGCACGATCTCCGACTGACGCCTCGCCCGGACGCTGTCGCAGGCTCGAGTTTTCTATCAGTCGGACCCGGTCAATGGCGCTGCCAACTCGATGCGGCCGAGGGCCGTCCGTTCTCCGGTTTGGTGACGCTCGGCGACCTCGCGTTTGCGACCGCGTCCGACGCTCCGTCGACCGCTGTCGCCCTGGGCGTCGGCGCCCTCGAAGCGGTCCGATCGAGCGGACAGGTCATTCGCCATGGTTGGGGACAGGACGGAAGAGTGCTCGTGATCGGTGAACAGCCCATTCTCGAAGTCAGTCCCGAGCCGGACCTCCCGCTGGTGCTCTACGGGCGTCCCGGACGCACCTATGAGATCCGGTCGACGACCGATCTGGCGGGCGGCGCACCGTGGCGTCCGACTGGGCGCGTGCTTCTCGAAGGCCGTTTCATGCTGATTGATCGGCCCCTGCCCGAGGAGGCCAATGCCTTTCACAGGGCCGTCGAATTGCCCGCCGCGTCGCTGGTGCTCGAAATCCAGCGGACAGCCGAAGGGCCGCTGGCGCTGCGCCTGTTCGCGCCGGCCGGCGCCGAGGTGATCCTCGAATCGTCGGCGGGGTGGACACCCGAAGCCGTATGGAGCGAGGAAGGGCGCTACGTGCTCGAGTCGGGCGTCAGGCAATTCCCGATCGACACGGGCGCGGCGTCCCGATTCTATCGCGCCCGAATCGAGTAGTCGCGTCTTGCGAACCTCGACGAGGAAAGCGGCGCCCGATCGCACGCCTGCCTGCGTCAAGCGAAGCGCGGCAGGCAGGCACTTCGGGGCCTTCGCCACGCGGGACGCGTTCGAGGTTGCGCGGCGCCCCCGAGCGCCAGCTCGCAGCCGGGTTAGCGCCCGCGCCGCGCCATGGCCGCCTCGATTTCGTCGGCTTCGAGCGGGATTGTGCTCATCAGGTCGATGTTGCCCTCCTCGCCGATCACGATCGTGTTCTCGAGGCGGACGCCGAGGTTTTCCTCGCGGATGTAGATTCCCGGCTCGACGGTCATCACCCAGCCCGGTTGCATCGGTTCGGTGGTGAACCCGACGTCGTGCACATCCAGTCCGATCGGATGGCCGACACCGTGCATGAAGTACCGCCGATAGGCCGGATTCGCCGGATCCTGCTGCCGGATTTGCCGCATGGTCAGGAGGCCGACATCCACCAACTCCTTCTCGATCATCTGCTCCGCTTCCTTTTGCCACTCCTTCACCCGCTTGCCCGGCACCAGCCCCTGCACGCAGCGGCGGAAGACGCGCAGCACCGCGTTGTAGATCTGCCGCTGGCGCCTTGTGAACCGGCCGCTGACCGGAATCGTGCGCGTGAGGTCCGAGTTGTAGTTGGCGTATCCGGCGGCGACATCGAGCAGGAGCAACTCGCCGGCGCGGCACTGGGCCGAGTTCTCGAGGTAATGGAGCACGCAGGCGTTGCCGCCCGTCGCGATGATCGGCGGATAGGCGAAGTTCCCGTTGCGCCGGATGAACTCGTGTGCGAATTCCGCCTCGACTTCCGTCTCGGTCACGCCGGGTTTGACGAACCTCAGCACCCGCCGAACACCCTGCTCAGTGATCTCCGAGGCCTTCCGGATGATCTCGATCTCGGGCGGCGACTTGACGATGCGGAGCCGATGCATCAGCCGGGCCAGCCGCTGGTAATTGTGGAGCGGATACCGACGCCGGCAATCGGCCACGAAACGCGCCTCGCGCGTCTCGACCTCGATGACCGCGCGCTTGTGCTCGTTCGAGTTCAGGTAAACGTGCTCGCTCTCGCACATGAGCCGGTGAAAGCGCTTGGGAAACTCGGACAGCCAGTGCACCTGGTCGATCCCCGACAGCTTGCGCGCCTCGTCCTTGCTCAGCTTGTGCCCTTCCCACGTCTCGAGCAGCGGATTCGACTCCCGCACAAACAGCATCTCGCGCTCCTTGGCGTCATCCGCGTCCGGGCAGAGCAGCAGGAGGCTCTCCTCCTGTTCGATGCCGGTGAGATAGAAGAGGTCCGAGTTCGCGCGCAGCGGGATGGTGCCGTCGGCGTTGGTCGGCAGCACGTCGTTGGCGTTGACGATGGCAACCGAATTCGGCTGCAGCAGCCCCTTGAGGCGGTCGCGGTTCGACACAAACAACTGGGGATCGGGAGGCGTGTAACGCATGGTCTTGAGTCAGTTGAGATTCACGTCCAGTGACTCTGCGCGCAGCGTGAGACAGAAACAAGCCCAAGTGAAACAGCCCAAGTGCAGCGGCGCCAAAACTTGCCTCAGTTGCCACGGATTTCGTCTGGGGAGTAACCAGCCCGGAAATCTCACCAGTGGGGCGGTCGTGGCCTTCCTGACGGTCCGCGGGTGAGATTTCCGGGTCTATTCTGATTAGCCCCATTTCAGGTGAAATGTCACGGTGACCGGTCGGATGACATCAAAAAGTGGTGAGAAATGCGGGGTAGCCCGGTTACCGTTCCTCGCGAAGCGTTTGAATTAACCGGGCTAAGGCACTTGCAGGATCCGGAAGTAACGTCCCGTCGAATCCACGTCAAACTCCTGAACGATGACTTCAGCGTCCGCCGTGAATTCCGTTCCGACCCGGTTCCACGCACTCACATCCGTGGAGCATTCGAGGACGTACTTTTGCCCCAGAACCACATGGAGTGTCACCCTGACCTTGCTGACGCCGATCTCGAGCCAAGGCACAAACGGCGGAGAGGCAATCTGTATGCTGGGGAGGCTGGTGTACCCGATCCCGGCGCCGGTCATTGTGATCGCCGTGACAACTCCGTCCGTGATCGAGGCGGTCGCAGTGGCCCCACTTCCGCCGCCTCCCACGATCTTGACCAGCGGCGCGTCCGTGTAACCACACCCTCCGTCTGTGATCGTCGCCCCGACCACGAAGCCTCCCACCACAGTGGCTGTCGCAGTGGCCGCGTGAGGAATGCACACTTCACTCAGCGTCGCCTGGATCTTCAACCCCGAGCCGTACGCATGTCCGTCGGCCCCGCGGCCGACCATGAAGTCAACCGTGTCCCCGGCCGCCAGGCTGAGTGTGTTCGTGTAGCCCGTGGCAGTGCGTGGCGCAAGAAACTGGCCGAACACTTCGCCGCCATTCACCACAACGTGGTAGTCTGTATCTCCGGACCGATCTCCGTCCAGGTAGCACTGGACAGCACTTTCCAGGCGATAGAGGCCGGTTTCCCCACTGGGAACCGTAAAGCGGATCGCGCTGAAGTTCTGAGCAGTCCCGTCATAACCGGCTTCGAACCAGACCGTTCCCGGAGGCAGAACCGCCTGGCCTGAATCGTGAATGGCCGTGTTCGTCGTCGCATTGTAACCGACCATCGGGTTGCTCCGGGCGGCGAACCACAACACCTCGACCGGCACCCCGTTCTCGACCGTGTACGTCTCATGAACCGCAAGCAGCGAGAATGCCCCGTCGAGGCCGGACTTCCACCCGTAGCTCCAGGGGCCGTTGGGATTGGCAGCCGCAGGCGAGAAATCACGAGACACATCATAAACCCGAGAAGACTGCCCAAAGCCGCTGACTCCGAGACCAAGGCCAACAACCAACAGCCAGACCGAACCACCTTTGTGAGTTGAGTTCATTGTATTGAGTGTGCCAGGTCATTCAATGCAGGATCGCATCCTGGGCCTGTGCGTGTGTGTGTTTATGTTAGCAGAATCCGCACCACATGAGCTGCCGGTTGATCCTCCAAGGCCGGACAGAACTGGCGTCTCACACCCCTTGACCATAGGGGGGAACGCTGGTCTGAGTCAACAAGCCCGACTTGAATGAGCTCAGCGCCGATGCACATGGTTGTTGTCGGTGTTCTGTCGCCCGATGAGGGCACCGGCTTTGACACCGGATGAGGACTCCCGCTGCAGGCCGCGTGTCCCCACGCGGCGCAAACTTGATTCCCACTGACAACCTCCAGAGACACTGGCCCGACGCTCAGTGTGAGTGCAAAACGAGGGCGCTTGATGGGAACCAAAGCAGAACGGCTGCCCCCCCGTCTGGCCGCGGGGCCAATTCATGAAGTGGAGCGGCGACGGCCCGTCGCCGGGAAACACCGTGTTCACTCGCAATGGCGGGGGGACGAGCCGTCAATAGGTGTCAAGCTAAGCCGTAGTGATTCAATAGGGACAAAACGCAAAGACGCCAAGGCGCAGAGGCGCGGAGAGAAAGGAAACCAAGCCGCAGCAC
>JAKLFY010000148.1 GCA_022710935.1 Verrucomicrobiota bacterium | reverse complement strand
TCTCGATGGGCGGCATGCAGACCCGGTCCATCACCCTGGCCCACCTCGACACGTTCTCGCACATCGGGATCTTCAGCGGCGGCAGCATCGCGCCGGCGGACATTCTCGACATCGAGACCTTCAAGCAGAAGGTCAAGGTGGTGTTCGTCGGCTACGGCAGCCGGGAGCTCGGCGGCGATCGCGGCGGCCGGGGCGGCTTCGGCGGCGACCCCAAGGCCAATACGGAAGCGATCAAAGCCGCAGGAGTGAACGCCTACTTCTACGTCTCCCCCGACACGGGTCACGAGTGGCAGTCCTGGCGGCGCAGCCTGCACCAGTTCGCACCCTTGCTGTTCCGGGACGGTCCGATCGCCATGGCCGCCGCCCAACCGAGTGCCCCAGCCACCCCGGCCGCGACCCCGGCGGTGACCCCGGCGGTGACCCCGGCGGTGACCCCGGCCGCGGCCGTCACGGTGCCGCAGGTAATTCGCATCCGGGCAGGCAAGGCCGAACCGGTCACGGATGCGGAGGGCAACGTCTGGCTGGCGGACCAGGGGTTTGCGGGCGGCCAGACCATCGAGCGGCCCGACATCCAGATCGCCAACACCCGGAGCCCCGACCTGTACCGGGCGGAGCGCTACAGCATGGACTCGTTTACATGGCCGGTGCCGAACGGGAACTACACCGTGAAGCTGCATTTCGCGGAGACCTACGAGGGCATCACCGGCCCGGGCGAACGCGTGTTTTCCTTCAACGTCCAGGGGCGCGAGTTCAAAGACTTCGATGTCTGGGTCAAGGCCGGCGGATTTCAAAAAGCCTGCGTGGAAACCGTCCCCGTCGAAGTCACCGACGGCCGGATCCAGGTCACCTTCACGCCCAACATCCAGAACCCGCAGATCAACGCCATCGAGATCATCCCCCAGTCGGGGGCCGGGAGCGTCGCAGTGCCGCCCGCGTCGGCCGCCACTGCGACTCGCGGCGGAAGACGACCCAATCCGGATCTCGGCCCACTCCCCGAAATCCACCCACCCGTGCCGAACACGCTGCCCGGTTTGCTGGGCAAGCCGCTCAAGTGGAAATCGACCGGCGTGCTCGTCGCGCCGCAGAACGATCCCACCCATTTCCTTTACTCGGTCAAAGACCCCACGATCTTCCGCTATCAAGACAAGTGGCACGTGTACGCGACGGCCTTCATGGCCAGCGGCCCTGCGGCGGCGGAACTCCTGAACGCCGGAACCAACCAGCCGGCCCAAGGCCAGCAACGCGGCGGTCGGGGCGGGTGGAGCATGGTTTACCTGAGTTTTGCGGATTGGAAGGACGCGCCGAATGCAGAGCTGTTTTACATGGACACCGTTCCGGGGTTCGGCGGTTACAAGTGCGCCCCGGAGGTGTTCTACTTCGCGCCGCACAAGAAGTGGTATTTCATCTTCCAGACGCAACCGCCGGCGTATTGCACCAGCGAAACGCCGGATGACCCGAAGTCCTGGAGTGCGCCCCAACCGTTCTTCGCTCAGGGCACGCCCATGCCGCGGCTCCCGATCGACTACCATTGCATCGGCGACGGCGAGCACATGTACCTGTTCTTCACCGGCGACGACGGGAACTTCTATCGCAGCCGGACCACGTACGCGGAGTTCCCCAAGGCTTTCAACAATCCGGTGATCGCCATGCGCGGCAGCCGCGACACGGTCTTCGAGGGGAGCTTCACGTACAAGATCAAGGGCGCGGACAAATACCTGACGTGCGTCGAGGCGTTGTCCCCGACGCGCTTCTATCGCGCCTACATCGCGGACACACTGGATGGTGAATGGTATCCGGTGGCGGGACTCGACACGTTCGACCAGCCCTTTGCCGGCAGCAAGAACATGACCTTCGAGGAGGGCGTCGGACCGTGGACGGGCCAGGTCAGCCACGGCGAGATGGTCCGTGACGGCAACGACGAGCGCATGATCCTCGATCCCAACAACCTCCTGTTTCTGTATCAGGGAATTTCCAACGCCGACAATCGCGGGGATTACGGCCGGCTGCCCTACCGCCTCGGTCTGCTACGCGCGGTCCAGGATTGATCCAGATGAGAATCCGCGACCTCCTCACCGGCTTGTGCCTGCTGATCCCGCTGTTCACGCACGCGCAGCAGGCCAACGTGAACCTCGACTACAACCCGCAGAAGAACACCGAGAACCTCACTCCGTTCAGCGCGCCGCTCAATTCGCCGGACGTGCGGGATGATCGAACGGTCGTGTTCCGGCTGCGCGCCCCTTCCGCCAGCTCGGTGCGCCTTGTCAGCGGCGCCATTCAGACCGCGCTCGGCAGCAACGGGCAGTCGCTCAACTTCAGCAAGGGCGAGGACGGAATCTGGACGCTCAGCATCGGCCCGCTGCGCGCGGACATGTACGCTTACCATCTGAATGTGGACGGCGTGCAGATGGCCGACCCGAACAACACCTGCGCGGCCTTCACCGCCATGCCGCCCTACAGCGAACTCATCGTGCATGGCGACGGCCCGGCTTACTACGACGCCCGGAAGGTGCCCCACGGCGCGGTGACGCGCCACGTGTATCACTCCGCAGTGACCCAGGGCGAACGCGATCTCTACGTTTACACCCCGCCGGACTTCGACCGCACCAAAACCTATCCCGTGCTCTACCTCGTCGGCGGCAGCGGCGAACTGCCGTCGAACTGGATCTACGACGGCCGCGCAAATTTCATCATGGACAATCTCCTCGCCGATAAGAAGGCCGTGCCGATGGTGATCGTGATCCCCAACAACCAGGTCGTTCACCGCAACCACCCCAGACACGTGGACCTGACCTTCAAGATCTTCGAGGACGAACTGCGGCAGTCCGTCATTCCGCTGGTGGAGAAGGAATACCCGGTGCGCCGCGATCCGAAGGGCCGCGCCCTCTCGGGGTTGTCCATGGGCGGCCGCCACACGATGTTCGTCGGCTTCAACTCGCTCGACCTCTTCGCCTCGTTCGGAGTGCTCAGTGCCGGGGATGTGGACGCCGAGAAGACGCTGTCGGCGTTCCTCAACGATCCGGACATCAACCGGAAGGTGGATTACCTCTTCGTCGGGCAGGGGACGACCGAGGCGGCGGGCCGGATGGGGGAGCGGTGTGTCGCGCTCCACAACGCCCTGACGAAACACAACGTGCAGCATGAGTATTTTGTCGGGGGCGACAGTGCGCATGACTGGTCCACGTGGCGGCATCTGCTGTATTACCGTTTCCTGCCGAATCTCTGGCGACAGAACTGACCTGCGCATTCATTCTGGATATCTGTTTCTAGGCTTTTCCGAATGAGCTTGCCTTGCACGCGGACTCGTGCGAAATAAGCTCCCGATGGCCGGTAGCGGACCAAATTCGCGAAGGGCGTCTTCTGCCAGAGCTTCTTCGGCTCTGAGGGCTGCCCTTCGGTGTTCACGCAACCAGTATCGAATCGCAGTGGCAGATTGTCACCAGACCGCGGCTGATTCAGCCGCAACGTGTTGGTAATCAAGCCTGGAGAGGTGGCCGAGTGGCTGAAGGCGGCGGTTTGCTAAAACGAAACAGCCTAATTCCTCAAGTTCCTCGTCTTCTGCAAGTTGCACAACAGCAGCTTTTTAATAAGGAATCTCCCCGGCACTGAACTGCACGAAGGGGCACCAAAGGGCATCCGGCAAGTCATGCAAACGTCACGCACTGCCTTGTTGGATACCGCCACCATCCTCCGTCTACGATTCTCGGCTTACCTGTAACAGTTAAAGCAGTTCCCTTAATCAAACAATGAAGAATAGCATTGACTTTTCATCAAGTCTTTGACAGGATGAGTACACTCCCAGCGGGGGTTCTTGCGGGGAGCCGACGATATGACTACAGAAAACACAACAGGCGGTGAACCGCGATGGCGGGATAAGGCAGGCATCGCCGCGCACTTCGGCGTGAGCATCCGACACATTACCAACCTGCAACGGCGCAGAGTCTTGCCCTATGTGAAACTGGGGCGGAACGTTCGCTTTGACGTTCGGGCTTGCGAGGAAGCCGCAAAGGCAATGGAAATAAGGGCGGTATCCTCCGCAGGCAATCTCCGATGGCAATGAAATCCCGGCCAAAGACGCAGGTATGCCTCGAAATCCCAATGCCAACTTCCAGAAACGACAAGAAAAGCAGCGGGGAGAGGGGTCACGGAAGCCTTTCTCACCGCGTGCCGCTGGCGATTCCCCTGTTGGCGGCTTTTGGGCGGGTTTGAAGGCGGTTCGGTTTCAGCAACTCGTGCGGTTCAAGCCCAAATCCATGCGCAATCTTCTCCAGCGTCAACAGACCGGGATTCGGCTTAATCCCAAGCTCGTAAAGTTGATAAAGCTTGTAGCCGACACCGCAGGCTTCGGCAGCTTGCTCTTGTGTCCAACCGCGCCTCCGCCGCAGTTCGCGAAGCCGTTTGCGGAATCGTGTTGACGCCGATTCTTGCACTCATGGCAGGTTGAATTCCAGAGCGCTGCGCAAACACTCTCTATAGGTAGTGCATTGATGCTTGAAATGAACCGTGCATCCTGATTCAATAGGGCGGCCTCCACATACAGGATACTTATGACAAGCATCAGTCGCATTCTACTGGCCTCTTCGGTCTTCGTGGCGAGCGTGTTCTGTGCGGTTCGCGGACAGGACTTCCTCACCAATGGACTCCTTGCCTACTATCCATTCAATGGCAATGCGGATGACGCGAGCGGAAACGGAAACCATGCAAACGCCAACGGTACGCCTTTGGCTCCCGACCGGTTCGGACTTCCAGACAACGCCTACAGATTCGACGGCGCAACGAACTTCATCACGATACCGCAGGACAGTATCTTCGCGTCTGAGGACTTCACCGTCAGCCTCTGGTTCAACGCGACCGTCTTTCCTGACATGAGGGTTCACTACAATGAGGCAGAAGCGCTAATCTCAAAAGGAAGAAACTACTTTGAACTCCACCTTGGAAGCCCTCCCTTCAGTGACAAAGGAATCCGGTTCCTGCCGCGCCAAGACAACGGTGTTTCATGGATTTTCGATGCGCTCTCTCCCAACTATCGCACGAACCAGTGGTATCACGTTGTCGCAACGTGGGAGGGCGCGAATCACTTGGCGCACATGTTCCTGAACGGGCGAGAACTTGTCATCAGGAACGCGAGTGGCCCCGCTGATACATTGGACAACGCGTTACCTGCCCGTTTGGGAACACGATATAACGGACCTGGAGCGGTTGACCCGATTATACCTGGCAATGGAGGTGTACCCTTCGAGGGAATGCTCGATGACGTTCGCATTTACAGTCGCGCGTTGTCCGCATCCGAAGTCGAGCGGCTGTACCTGCTAGAAACGCCGCCGCAACTGAACATCAAGAAGGCCGTTTACGTTGACAGCAGCAACTTGAGGGTAGGAACGAACTACCAATTACAGGTTTCCTCAGACATGAACACATGGACCAATCACGGTTCACCTTTCACCAGTACAAATGCAAACTGGCGAAGCATGGACTACTGGGACGTTGATAATTGGACCGAGCTTTACTTTCGGTTGCAGAATGTTCCTTGACAACTGAGGCAGCGAAGGCCGCGCTCCTGACGAACCGCGTATCCGTTGAGAACGCTGGCGTGCGGGGGAAGTTGCGCGTCAATTGGTGGGATGCGGCGGCGGTTCCAACGAGGAGGTGTTTTCCCGGAACAGTCGCTGTAGGGGCTTCGAGAATTCTTCAGGCTGCCAGAGTTCGTTGCCTGACGAGTCAAACTCGCGCTTAGATTGGTAACTCACACCCGCGAGATGTCGCCAAGAGTCGAACGGTTCCACCAGCGCTCTACCTTTGTGTCCATCGGTCCAGACACTCTGGAGTGTGTCTGCCAACTGTTGTGGAGGGACGTTCTTTGTTCCGCGCTTGGCGATGAGGAAATTGTAATGGCCCTGGCGGGTTGGTCCCCATTCCGTCTTGCGGTAGATGAGGAAATGCCGGGGGCGAAGTCTCAGCCGCCCACAGGTCATGTTGACGAGCCAGCGGAAATCGCAGCGGCGTAATCGCTCAGCGAAAGAGTTGTCGCGGGTGAGTGCTTCCTGTCGCCATGTCAATGTGCCAAAGACAGACCATTCGACTTGAGCCAGATGGAAAGCGAACGGATTCAACGACCTTTGCTTGTCCAACAGCTTCACTACAAGCTGGTCACGGTCTGACTGCTTGCTGCGAACTGCCCAAGGGGCCGGGGGAGCCAGACATGAACGCCACATGCTCCCACGGGTACCTTCCGTTGATACGGGACAAGACTTCATCTTCCTCCGTATGATAGAGGCGGCGGGGACGAATTCTAATCAAAGAGGCCCTGCTACGATGGTGCCCCGGTGGGGTTGCTTGGTCGGGGGAGAGAGAAAGCCACCCGGCAGCGGCGGCGGTTCGTGCAGGGCAAGAGCCTGGGTTGGACGTGTTATCAGAGTAGTTCCCAAGTAGCTTGCACGGTACTTAGCATGAACATGTTGCATCAAATAGAGAACATCGGAATCCTCGTTCTGGACCGGGAGAACGAAAATAGAGCCATAGGTCTGTTTATCCAACGTGCTGGCGGGAAATAATTTAAAAAAGGACCCGGTGACCCTCCCCGTAAAGTGGTTTCCACCGGGCATTGATGCTCGATGCTGGGGAAGGCCATTGAATTGCCGTTGCCCTACTGGCTCTCGTCTGTCCCCGCGACCGGTGCGAGTTCTTTCCCAACGCAATGGGGCATCCTGGGCTGCAAGGCCCAGAACTTCTCGGCCTCGCTCCTTGAAACCAGAGCCTTGTAGTAGCGGTGGACAACCTCGGCGGAGTTGCCCATCTGGTGAGCCGTGTCATCTGCGCTGCGGAACATGGCGAAATGATAGGAGCCGAACGAATGGCGCAAGCCGTTGGCTGGCCATTCCTGAATGGCTGCGGCTTCCAGCAGAAGCTCCTTGTGTCTTCGGAACTTCCCTTGGTCAACAATCTCGCCGCCGTTCTGGAGCTTCGCCTTGCACGGTTCCAACCAAGCCAAAAGAGCAGGTTGCATGTCAACGATTCGCTGGGAACGCTTCTTGGCCGCATCCGCGCCAACGGTGATTGTCTTGTCCTCGAAGTTGACGTTCTTGCCGCTCATCCGCGCCATCTCAGCCGAGCGGATACCGGCGAAGAATCCAATCGCGATGTATGCCAACAAGTCGAATTTGTGAGCGTGAGCCAGCAACCGTTCCGCTTGTTCCACGGTGAAGACTCCCGGTGTAGTGTCGTCCACGGCGGGACGGTCAATATGCTCGGTCAGATTCGAGTCTGCCCACTTGTGCCGAATGGCGTGACCGTATAGTTGCGAAATCTTGGTCAGGAAGTTGACCCGAGTGCGCATCGCCCAACCGTCGTCTGCAATCCACTCTTTCAATTCGTCCAACGTGATTTCGGCGAGCTTCGATTCTCCGAAGTCAGCGGCAAAGCAGGTAAGCCGGTGCTTCAAGTCGCCAATCGTCCGTGGGCGCAGATTCCTGCTTACGCTTTCGCCAATGTACTTTTCGACAATCTCCTTGACGCACGGGGCGGCTTTGTAGGCAAGCACGTGCTTTTGGTAGTACTTTGCGGCCTCGAAAATGGTAACGCCGTGCGGTCCGAGCATGTGACTGGCCTTGGCCGCGTCGAGGCGAATGTCGGTTGGCAGTGAAAAGGCTAGCATTCCCTCGTTGACTCGGGCGATTCGGGCTTGTTCCGCATAGGCTTCGGCCTCCTGCTTGGTCGGGAAGTTGACGCGCTTGCGCTTCCCGTCCACCATCCCAAGGTCAAGCTGATAACTGGCTTGACCGCTACGGTGCGTGACTTTATAGATGCGGGGCCATTTGGTGGGGCGTTTGGTTTTGCTCATAGCCTTGCGCCGATTGTCATGCAAACGTCATGCATGGTCAAGGACAAAAATGGCATTCTTGGCGTAAGTAGCTCTAAAGTAATTGGTTGGAGAGGTGGCCGAGTGGCTGAAGGCGGCGGTTTGCTAAACCGTTGTAGGGTCTAAAGCCCTACCGGGGGTTCGAATCCCCCCCTCTCCGCCAGCATTCACAAATGTCTTCCCCACAACAAGTTACTTCCTAAGCCTCATCACCTTTCATTCCTCAGTAAGAATGAAAGTAAGAATAGAAACGCCGATAACGCCCGCCAGTTCCCCATATCGAGCCGAATTCTCCCGACGCCAAACCCATCGTCCGGATCGCTCCCTCGTCTCGTCTCCTCCACCGCTGTTCTTTTGAGTGCCGGTAACTTTGGCACCGCAGAACCTCGCGCCGATTCGCGGATCGTGACCGTGCCCGTGGGGTGGCGCTAACTCGCCCCATCACTCCGTCCTGCCGTGTGGATCGAGTCGCGCGGTCAACCGCTGGCCCGCCCGACCAGCACCCGCCTCCTTCCGGCACCACGTTCGAGCCATGCGTCGTCCATCCGCCTTCCTCCCGCCGCGTGGACGTCGCAGACCAAACCCTGTTATCAATTCCATAAGATGTCCTCGTGTCTCCCCGCTCCTGTCCCGCGCCTCTTAGCGAGGCGTCGACTGTCGGTTGCGATGGCCAAGATCTGGCGCAGGAGAACTGTTGATAGGCCTGGTTGGTCTGAGAAAAAGCCTCGCTAAACCCCTCCGGCACCGGGCAAATCCAAATGAAAACTCAACTCCTCAGATGCCGCAGCGGGGAGCGGGACCGCGGGAGCCGATTCTGGGGTGATTAACCGGGCGACTTCGTCTTGGCCCATCACGACGCGGAACCACTGCTCACGGTCTGACATCACCCGGTACTGTCGCTCGTCTGCGGTGCCGGCGAGGTAAGGCAGGTAAACGACGATCGGATGCCGACCCTCGGCCTTGCACCCAAGGCGGTCCACGCGCCCGGTGCGTTGTTCGATCTCGCTCGGGTTCCACGCCAGATCATGATGGATCACGTGCCGGCAGAACCGCTGCAGGTCAACGCCTTCCCCCATGACCTTGCTGCACACCAGAACGTCGGGGAAAAACGGGGTGTTGAATGACCGCATGAGTCGAGCCTTCTTTTCGCCGCTTGTGTAGCCGGTGGCCACCTGGACGTTCGCCAAGGTGAGCGCCGAGCTTGAGGCGTCGCGATCCTCCTCGTCGGCCTCCTCCACGCGGATGCCGCCTGTCTGGGTGCGAAGTGCCGCTTCAAGGTAGAGCCCGCGCTCGCCCGTCGAGCATTGCTCAGTGAGAAACTCGATGAATCCGTCAAACTTCCGTCTCCACGAGTGACCCGACGCGTCCGTGTGGTCGAGCGCGTTGTCGGCACTCTGATCCGGCGTAAGCGAATCCAGTTCGGCCAGTGGGAAGCAGCGGGCCAGCGTGGTCGTGACCCGCAGGAATCGCCGCATCACATCTTTGATCTGCTCCCGTTGCTCCTCGGGCAGACGCGCTCTGTCAAGAGCGCCGGCACGAACCGCGAGGATTCCCGTGCATCTCGAAGTTGTTGGTGATTTTGCAGAGTTCTGCAGGCGGCGGAGTTGAGTGAAGGAAAAGAAGTGCCCGAGGGCGCGGGGGGAACGGACTGGGGCGCGTCAGTTCCAGAGGAGGTGGAGGTCGTCGTTTTTTGCGAGCACGCTCAGCTTGAGCAAGTTTGACAAGCCGGATCGTCTCCAGAACTGGCCACAGCCTCGCATGCGCCGTTGCAGCTGTTTACCGAGGGATTCCACAGCACCACTGCCCAAGGGAGCGCCTTCGTTTTCCCGGTCTTGATAGTGGATGTGGTCCCGATGCCCTCGGAAGTATTTCACTTCTCGGGCGATCGTCTTTCGGCTTTTGGTGGGACGTCTGGCCTGGGCCTGGGATTTGATAAGGTCCTCAAGCCGGTTGACCACGAGTGCTTCGTCGCCGTGACGCAGAGATTTGACCTGCGCGGCCAACCAATCTTTGGCCCGTTGCGTTCCGGTCCCGTAGAGCGCTTCGGCGATCGTGTTGAGATGCTCCCTGGCGTGATGAAAATCCAAGGTCTTAACAGCGGCTTGGAAGCGGTCGTCCGCCAGATCCCAGAGCCAGACGGCTCGGTCCATGACCAAGTAGACAGTCTTGGCCCGAGCCAAGCCCCGGCGCATGGCCTCCTCCCGCACGGCTTGGCCAAAATCCAGCGGACTGGTGTCCGGGGGTGTCGCCACCACGTGTTTTTCCAACAACAGGCCCCGTCCGGAGGCGTTCTCGGCCCGCTGTTCCAAACGATAAATCACCGCCGATTTGATCTCCTTCCATTCGACGCGTTGGGGGGGTTTCCGACGAGGTCCGGCGCTCCAGTCCGGTCCGCGCTCGCGCGTCAACCATCCGTCCATCATGATCACCAGGTCAAACGCCGGTTCCGACGGCGCGGGCACCGGAGGCGGCAGCGCCAACTTCTGGGCTTGGGGTCCGAGTTCCTGCACGCACTGATGAATGGAGGTGTCACTGACGGGGGTTCCCCAGATCGTCGCCAGCTTTTGGGCTTCGGCGTAGGAGCCGACCACGGTGGCGGTGTAGGTCAGGCGCGCTCGCAACTCCGGGGTCTTGCGTTCGTAAGGCTTGAGGGCCCAGGCCTGCCGCGTCGGACAAACCCAGCCTTCCTGAGGGCAGAACCCGTGGTGGACTTTGAGGTCCACCTTGCCCACCACCGTATCCAGCCCCATCGTGCGCCAGCGGGTGTTCTCCAACGCTTCCCCGGTCTTGGCCGAAACCATGTCGACCGCCAGGCACTCGGCTTGCAGGCGTTTCTCCAACGGGGTTCGCATCCATTCCCGGCCCGCCGCCAGCACCTCTTGTTGGATCTGCTGCAACCGATTCAAGGCCCCCTCCGTTGCTTGAGGCCATACACATACACATCCTTGACGGGAACTTGCCGTTGATGATCGCGATCCTGGCGGCTGCGTCCCTGGGTCTGCCCCACCCAGCGCCAGTTGGCCGCCCGATAACAACTGCCCCGGAACCGATCCCGGTCGACAAACGTCTCCATCCAATCCAGGCCGTGCCCGTACTTGTCCTGCCAATCGCGCTCAATCCTCCGGGCCACCTGCCCCAAAACGCAGCTGGCCAAGTCTTTTACCCGGACCCACGGCAGCACCAAAAATCGGGTGTTGTTGACCACTCGCGAGAGCCCCTCCTTTCTCTGCTGGCTACTCCATCCCAAGGCCCGATCGCGCGACGCGCAACGCCACGCTGCGGCGCCAAAAAGCAGACAGGCGACCTCTCGACCCTGCGCGTCCCGGGCCAGATACCCCATGTTCTCCCCCACCACCGCCAAGCCCAGATAGTGATAGCGATGGAGGTAGAATCGCCAGCGCCGGTCGCCTGCCGTGCCCGGCAGCACCCGCTCCAGGCGGATCGGTGAAACCTCCGCCAGACTCGCTTCCCAGGCCACCGGTTCCTCCCACGATTCCCACGTCGGCACTCCCCGCGGTGGTCGCCGGTTGTCGAGCCGCAGCGGCGGCAGCTTCACCACACCACGCGCTTCCAGTTTGAGCAAAAGGCTGCGCGCCGCGAAGTCCTTCAACCGACCCCGCCCATCGACCCATTCCCACCGCTGGCACAATTCACGGGCTAGTCGTTTGCGGCTCCACTGCGGATGCCCTTCAATCCAGCCCCGCAGCCACGCCATCTCCCTCGCCGATATCCGACGCCCCTGTAATTCGATTTCCGTGTCCACGAACCAACTCTGGCACCGTGAGGACCGGGTAGTCCAGCTAAATCACCAACAACTTCGAGATGCACCGGCATGGAGCGCGGCCAGCCGTTTGGGCTTGAAGGAAGCGGGCACCATGAGTTATAGAGAGTGTGCCCTCAGAAACGGAGAGGGGAAAGGGATGACGTTGGGTTATCACTTTCTCTTCTCCAATTGGATCAGCAGCGATGGAGCAGACGACA
>JAKLFY010000147.1 GCA_022710935.1 Verrucomicrobiota bacterium | reverse complement strand
GACCACCTGGCAGAACCTCTGCGAGCAGTGGCTCGAAGTCGTGATCCCCTAGCCCCCATCCGATTCATTCGCTGACCCCAGGGCCTGCGCTCCCACCTCGTTCCCGCTTAGCTTGACCCGTATTGGCGGACTGTCCGCGGCAGTTGCCGGCACCAGCGGACGCACGGCCCGCGTCGTGCGGGCCACCAACCCGGCATCGATCAATCGCTGCACGGCTTCGTCCGCGGCCCGGTCGATGACTTCGAGCCGGACCGGAGCCAGAGGATCGCCTGAGCCGGCGCCAAAAAACTCATCATGCAGGTCGGCAAGCCGCTCGCGCCAGAGAGCCGCATCCCGATCGACCACAAGATAGAGAATCGAGTGCTCACCGTGCGCGGGGTAGCGCTCCTCGCAGCGCACGCAGAGGTCGGCCAGTCGCTGCTGCGCTTCCTGGGCGAAACCGAGGGCGCGATCGGCGGGCAGGACCTTCTTTGGCGGGGCGGGTGTGGCGGGCAACGCGGGCGCGGAACTCATGAGTTGCTGCAATTTCGCCAGAAACGACTGACGCCCGCTGCGGAGCTTGATTTCGGCCAGGTTGCCGCGTCGATCGAGGACACCGTCGGCCAGGGCCTGTTTGCTCGACAGCGTGTCGAGCATCCGGTGTTCAAGGGTGTTCTCCGAAACGAGGTTGACGACGGTCACGGCGCGAGTCTGGTGCTTGCGCCAGGCCCGGGCGATGCGCTGTTCGAGCTTGGCCGGGTTCCAGGGCAGGTCGCAGTTCACGACCACAGTCGCGACCTGGAGGTTCAGGCCCGCCGCGCCCGAATCGGTGCTCAGGAACACGCGGCATTGGGGATCCGATTTGAAGGCGTTGATTTCGGCGCGCCGTTTGCGTTGTGGGACGGAACCGGTATGCCAGGCGTAGCCCACGCCCACGTGCGCGCACTGCTCTCGCACAAGTTCGAGCATGCGCTCCCACTCCGAGAACACCAGCACCTTCACGTCCGCGTTGTCCCGACACTCCTCGAGAATCCGGGTCAACTCGGCGAGCTTCGGGCAGGACCGGCTTTGCGGATCGAGGATGTAGTTGGTGTCGCAAATCATCCGCATCATGGCGAGATGCCGCAGAAGCCTCTCAGACTCCGCCTGGCTCAGGGGACGGCGCGCGGCGAGATGGGCCAGGCGCGCCACGACGGTGTAATGGTCGTCATACGCTGTCTTCTGTTCGCCGCTCAGAGGGACGAAATAATTGAGGTCCGTGCGCTCGGGCAATTCGGTTTCGACGTCCGCTTTGCGGCGCCGGAGCATGAGGGGCTTGATGCGCTCATGGAGTTTCTCGAGGTTGGCATAGTCCTGGGGGCGCCCCCGGTCATCGAGGACATAGTACTCGCGGTTGAACCGAAACAGCGGGCCAAGGACGGTTGGGTCGAGGAAATCCATCAGGGAATAGAGCTCATCGATTCGGTTCTCGATGGGCGTGCCCGTGAGGATGAACGCGTAGCGACTCCGGAGCCGCTTGATCGCCTGAGTCGTCTTGGTGCTCCAATTCTTGATGCGCTGCGCCTCGTCGAGGATCACGACATCGGCTTGCAGGCGCTGATTCACGTCGAGGGCGTCCCGGAGCATCTGCTCGTAATTTACGATGGTGAAGAACGGCGGCTGGCCGTACGCCGCCAACCGGCTCTGGCGACCCCCGAACACGAGCTGATAGGGCAAATCGGTGAACCGTTGAATCTGCTCCTCCCACTCGGTCTTGAGCGAGGCGGGCGTCACCACGAGCACACGCCGCGCCCTGCCCAACCGATGCAGCAGGGCGCAGGCTGCGATCGCCTGAATCGTCTTGCCCAAACCCATCTCGTCCGCGAGCAGCGCCCGCTCCGCAAAGGCCAGGTGCAGCATGCCCTCCCGCTGATACGGGAAAAGCGGCACCTTTGTCTCGTGGGCCGGCCACTGGCCGTCGCGGACCTTGAGTTCGTATTCGCGCCGCAGCGCGATTCGCTCCGCCGCCCGCTTCCGGGCTTCGAGCCACGGAGTCACTTCTTGAGAGACGCGCAGCTCGGGCAGCGCTTTGGCCCCCAAAGCGCACAGGGCTGCAACGGCCTCGCCGGGCTCTCCGTCCACGAACCGGCCTGCCGCGTCGAACCAGGTGTTGAGCGGGCGCGGCAGGCGCCGGGGCGCCCGCGCCAGGCGCAGGCAATCGCCGGCCAGATCCGGCACGACATCCAGCCGCGTCGATGTCTGAGCGGCGGCGGCTCTGTAAAGACGGCGAAACCGCGCCTCGAGATGCAGCAGCACGGCTTCGACATGTTTGCAGGTGCCCAGACCGTTAATGCGGAAATCGACGCACGTGCAATGGAACTGCCGTTCGCGCAGGTCGCGCACTTCCACCGTGTAGGTGAGCCCGCTGGGGGACACGACGCGGAAGTTCGAGAAGATCGGATGCCGCGGGTCGGCGTTCGCGATGCCGAATGTCTCGGTCTGCGCGCGCCAACGCCGGCGGTTGATTTCCTCGGCATCGGAGGTGCGCCAGTTGTGGATCGAAGGGACGCCCGGATCGGGCTCGAGGTTGCGTGCCATGCGGATGATCATTCCGACTGGCCGCCGGAGGTCAACGCAGAGTTATCCAGAGGGTGTTGACCGGTTATTCACAACCGAGCCCGGACATTTCATAGCACGGCAAGGCCGCAGCCAAAATGCGCAACCACGGACGGCCCAGGGCCAATTCCTGAAGTGGAGCGGCGACGGCCTCGTCGCCGACAGACACCGTCTTCACTCGCGTCGTCGGGGGACGAGCCGTCCCCCCTCCAGCCTTTCCCGCCTTCATGAATTGGCGGTGTTCACAGCCTTTGCGGAGGTGACACTTCTTTCAAAAAGAGAAGAAGTTGACAGAGAGTGGTGCAGGCTGCGCGCTAAACCTGATCCGGGCCAGGCGGCAAAACCGCGCCGAGAAAGGGAACCGAGAGCCTCGTGTTGGTTCGGAGGGCGTCTTGCCGCGGGAACAGTGTGTTGCCGTTCTCCATCTCTCGAACCCGGCGCGGTTCTGCTTCTCGAGCCCGCATTTCTCACCAACGTTTGCTGTCATCTGACCGCCTTGTGCACCGGCAGGCTGTGAGCCCGTGCGGGCTAGCCCCGGTAAATGCACCGGGCCGTGCAGGTCTCCGCGACGACCACCTCGGTCAACTCGGGCAGACGCGGCTTGAGCCGGTCCCAAATCCAGCGGGCGATGTTCTCGCTGGTCGGGTTGTCGAGGCCGGGCACTTCGTTGAGATACCGGTGGTCCAACTGCTCGAAGAGCGGCTTGAACCGCCTTGTGATCTCGGCGTAGTCGATGAGCCACCCCAGGTCGGGATCGCACGCGCCCGCCACGGCGATCTCGGCGCGGAAACTGTGCCCATGAAGACGCCGGCACTTGTGCGACTCGGGCAGGCGCGGCAGGAGATGGGCGGCTTCGAACTGAAAGGTCTTTCGCAATTCAACGTGCATAGGGACATCCTCACCAGCGCGACGGCAGTTCCCAATCGGTCCACGTGACCAGGTCGCCCAGACTCGGGCGTCCATCGTGGCGCCAGGCCAGCGGGGGACGCTGCATCCGGCCGAGGGGGCAGATCCGGGTGACCCCCCATTGGGCGAGGCATTGCGCCAGACCCTGCTCGCTTGTGCCCGACGCGGCGAGGCCGACGGTCGACACCTTGCCGCGGATCGCATCGGCTCCTTGCAGGGCCTCGTTGATGTTTGCGACCGGCTTGACGTAGACGAAGCGGTTGAGGCAGGAGAACTGGAAGCGCGGATCGCTCTCGAACACGACGGTCCAATCGGTCGAGCCGGAGCTGGACCAGAGCTGCGTCTCGTTCGAGTGGGCTGCCCGCACTTCATAGAAGGCCCGCCGGCTCGAGATGGCGGCGGCGGCCGGGGCGGGAAGCGGTCCGCGGGGCTGGGACTGCTCGTGGGCGGCCAGGGCCGAGGCGAGCATCCCGGCGAACCGCTCGGGCATCACACTTCCCCCGTTCTCGACGTAGAAGACGTGGGGCGACAGACACCCCATTTGATTCCACGCCGCGACATCCTCCGCGGCAGCCGCGGCCAGCCGCGGGGCGGCGTGTTTCGACAGGGCTTCCTGGGCCACGTAGCCGAAGCTGACTCGGCTGCCATAACCGAGGAACCGCGTCCCGGGCGGCAGGCGCTCGCGAATCGCGGTCAAGGTCGCGTCCTCGCCCATGGCCGAGATGCAATCGGCCTGGGCAAACAAAACCGATTCGAACGCCGAGGTGCCTCCCTTCCATTCCGCGATCTCGAGACACGCCCCCAACTTCGGCTCGACCTCGTGGAGCGAATGGGCAAATAACCGCGGAAAAAAGGACGTGCCCGAGGCGCATTTGACCAGTTGGGCGGAGCGCGTCAGCAGCCCCAGCACCAGGCTGACCAACGGCGGATTCGGCAGCACACCCCCGGCGATGTGCACCAGCAGCTCAGGGCCCCGCGCGAACCCGAGGCGTTCCCGCCCGGACTCGTTTTCGCCGGCGGTCAGGCGTTCGAGCCGATGAGGGTGTCCCAAGTCCTGCAGCACCAACTCGCGCAGATTCTCGACAGTCAACGACTCGAAAAAGGCGTCCAGGCCGGTGGCGATCGTCTCGGGCGAGAACCCCGTTGCCACCGGACCGAACTCGAGAGCCTCACGTCGAAAGGGGTTGTCCGGATCCATCCAGTCCCCCGCGAGCCGGGCCACCACGTCGATCAGATCGGCCGTGGTGCGATTGGCCAGAAAGCGCCGGCGATTGCTCTTCAGCGCAAGGCAGGCGTCCGTGAGAACCGCGGGCGACAGCGCCGTTGGATCCGGAATGTCGGCCAGGAAGTAGTCAGGAAGTTGCACGGCGGAATCCTCGAAGACTCGATCCCATGAGGCGCTGATCAGGTTGCCACCGCCACGGCCTGGAGCGAGCAACCCCGCGGCTCCGCCCTCGCGGCCCGGCCCACCAACTCGAAGCCGGTTCCGCGGCGCACGGCGAGATCCTCGGTCTGGATCGCCAGCACCGACCGCACATTCGCCAGATCGAACACCCGCAGCAGGCCCGTCTCGCCCTCCCGAACCTCGATCCCGTTCTCAGGAGAAACGACCACGGACCGCGCCCAGGGTGGGAAGTGAAACACACGCCCACGCTCAGGCGCAGGCTCACTGGCCGAACGCCCGGCGCAAAGGCGCCGATCCTCTTCACCCGATCGACGGGCGCCGGTCTCGATGCCCGGAGCGGCGGCGAGGCCTGTGGTGCCGTGAGCGGATTGATCGACAACGCCTCGGGCGGACGGGAGCGCCGGCACGCAGGCGTCGTAGGCCTGCGAGCCGAGTTCGCTCATGCCGTACTCGGAGACAATGTGCGTCGGGGCAATGCCGAGCGCGGCGCCGATCTGCCGGTGCAGGTCCGGTTTCGACACGCTCCTCGATAGTCCCTTATAACCCCCGGTCTCGAGCGCGCGCGAACCGGGCGGCAGCGCGCACCGCAGGCAGGACTCATGCATCGCATCGAGCAGATGCACAAAGGCAAATGCCGTGCCCAAAACACAGACCGGTCGGCGGATCCGCGCGCGCCGGCGCAGCAGCGCGATCGTCGAGGCGGTGTCGACGCGCCACGCGCCGTCGCATTCAACGGCTCCGACAAAGGCGGAGTCATCGGCGCCCCAGGCTTCGATGACCGTGGCGAACATGTGCGCCAGGGACGAATGCGGCGCCTCGGCAGGGCTTGGCGTCAGGGCCAGGAATGTGAATTCGCCCTTCCCCTGCCCCGCCCCACGCAGCAAGTGCGCCCGGAAGAATGGCAGCAGCGACGCCTCGTACAGCGCCAGCGAACCGGCACTGTGAAAGTGCCGGCTTGGGCGATGCCCCGTCGTTCCGCTCGAATGGAAGACGCGTGTCCGGGCCTCCAGATGCAAACTGGTGACCGCGTAATCCTTGAATGCCGTCGTGGGCAGCGCGGGAATCGCGCGCCACTCCCTGATGTCTTGCGGCGCGATGCCGCGTCTTTGACACAGTTGAAACAGCGGGCCAACAGCGCGGTGCTGCAGGGAAAAGAGCCTCAGGGCAAGTCGCCCGAATCGTGCCTCGCGCGCCTCCGACCGTTCCGAACCGGATTCGACCGGGACAGAATCCTGAATGAACCGGCGCAATTCCCCCTCGAACACCGCGAACGCTGCGTCTCCTGAAGACGCGCGTTGGTCCGATTCTGCCACTTGAATGTCTGTCTTGATCATGCGGTTTTGGTTTCGCGCCCCCCAATCGCCTCGATGAGCCGCGGCCCGGGCGAAGTGATCCGCGATTCGAAGCAGGGGCGCCTGGCTGGTTCGCCGCCACAGCCAAGGCTGATGTTAGCGGGTCGTCACAGGTTCGCAAGCCCCGCCTTGGATCTCACGGCGCTGGGCCATGGTGCGGAAGAACTCGTAACCCTCGCGCAGACGCCGCACGCAGACTTCCTTGTCTTCGAGCATCGTCTTGAGGATGCGCAGAATCGGTTTGGGCCGGAGGAAGTAGCGCCGATAGAAGACCTCGACCGCCTCGAAGATCTCCTCCTTGCTCAAGCCGGGGTATTCGAGGGCCGAGTGCTGCAGACCGTCCTGATGCACGATGTCGGTCTTGTCCTGCCGGGCGAACCAGCCGTTCTGGCGGGCCATTTCGTAGAGTTCGGTGCCGGGATACGGCGCGGCCAGCGACACCTGGATGCTGAACACGTCGAGTTCCTGGGCGAACCGGATGGTCGCCTCGATGGTCTCCCGGGTCTCGATCGGGAGCCCAAGGATGAACGTGCCGTGGATGATGACGCCGATATCGTGGCAGGCCTTGGTGAACGCGCGCATCTGGTCGATCGTGACCCCCTTCCTCGCGCGACGCAGAATCTCATCGCTGCCCGACTCGTAGCCGACCAGAAGCAGCCGCAGGCCGCAGTCCTTCATCAGCTTGATCGTGTCGTAGTTGAGATTGGCCCGGCTGTTGCACGACCAGACCAGACCCAGCGGCTTGAGTTTGCGGGCCACATCGCGCGCGCGCGGCAGATTCGCCGTAAACGTGTCGTCGTCGAAAAAGAACTCCTTCACATGAGGAAAGAGCTGCTTCGCATAGGCCATCTCGTCCGCGACGTTCTGCGCCGAGCGGACGCGATACCTGTGTCCGCCAATGGTCTGCGGCCAGAGGCAGAACGTGCACTGCCCCGGACAGCCGCGTCCGGTGTACAGGCTGAGGTAGGGATGGAGCAGGTAGCCGATGAAGTACTTCTCGATATCAAGGTCCCGCTTGTACACGTCGACCACCCACGGCAGGGCGTCCATGTCGGCAATCAGATCCCGTTCCCTGTTGTGGATGATCTGGCCGTCTTTGCGGTAGGAAAGGCCGGCGATCTCCGCCAGGGGGCGGTCCTCGGCCACTTCCTTGCATGTGTAGTCGAACTCCTTGCGGCCCACCCAGTCGATGGCCGGCGAGGCCTTGAGCGTCTCGGCGGGCAGGACGGCCGCGTGGGCTCCGACGAATCCGATCGTCGTGTCCGGGCGCCGGGCCTTGATGGCCTCGGCCACTCTGCAGTCGTTGCGCAGCGAGGGCGTCGAGGTGTGGATGACGACGTGGTCGTAGCCGTGCGCGTGCCGCAGACATTCCTCGATCCCGATCTCGTGCGGCGGACAGTCCATCAGCCTCGCCCCGGGCACCAAAGCCGCCGGCTGGGCCAGCCACGTGGGATACCAGTAGCTGGTCACCTCGCGTCTGGCCTGGTAGCGCGATCCGGCGCCTCCATCGAAGCCATCGAAACTTGGAGGAGAGAGAAAGAGGACTCGGCTCATGATCCGGTGCGATTGAAGGCGTTCACCCGTTGACCCTCGACGGCGCGCGGCGGGCGCGGCCCGAAGTTGTACGCAAAGTTCTTCCAGTGGTCGCCGCGCCGGTAATCCGTGCCCAGCGCGCCGCTCGGATCGTAGCCGCAGTGGACCATGCAATTCTCGCAACGCGGGTCGCGGACCACGCCGTCGACCACGCCGTACTTGTCCCAATCCACCCGTTCGAGCATCTGGCCGTACCCGGCATAGTGATCATCGGTGATGAGATAGCAGGGGGCTTTCCAACCTTTGATGTTGTATGTCGGGATGGCCCAGGCGCTGCATGTCAGTTCGCGCCGGCCCGCCAGAAACTCCTGGTAGACGGGCGTGCCGAAGATCGTGAACCGCCTGCCCCAATCGAGAATCCCGGCGAATTTCTCCCGAGTCATCGCACGGGTGAGGAAAAAGTCCTCGGGCCGTTTCCCCAACCGCTGCGCCATGTCGCGCCTGGCGGCGTCGTAATCGTATCCGGGCGAAATGGTGTGACCGTCGACACCCATCCAGGAGAAGAAGGCGAACACTTCTTCGATTTCGCGGACACTGGTCTCGCGGTAGACGGTCGTGTTGGTGGCCACTTGAAAGCCCAACCGTTTCGCCAGACGGATGGCCGCCACGCACTCCCGGAAAACCCCACCGCGCTCGACGACCCGGTCATGCGTCGATTCGAGACCATCGACGTGGACGTTCCAGTAGAGCCATCGACTGGGGGCAATGACCGGCCCGTCTCCAGTCCTGCCGCGCCGGATCGCCTCGACCTGGCTGGCGGTGATCAACTCCTCGGCCAGAAGCCCGCGCAGCAAGCCTTCCCGGGCCGGGCCGTGCGTGTGTGCCAGGTAGTCGCAGAGCTTCCGGCGCATGAGCACGCCGTTGGTGCAGATGTAGACGATGCGGCCCTGCGCCAGCAACCCCTCGACGAGCGCCTCAACCTGCGGGTAGATGAGAGGTTCGCCCCCGCAGATGCTCACCATCGGCGCCCCGCACTCCGCGGCCGCCGCCAGACATCTGTCGAGCGGCACGATTTCCTTGAGGCTCGTCGAGTACTCCCGAATCCGTCCGCACCCGGTGCAGGACAGGTTGCAGGTATGGAGCGGTTCGAGCTGCAGGACCAGGGCGAACTTCGGGGTGCCCCGAAGCTTGTGCTTGATGATGTGCCCGGCGATCTTCGCCGACAACGCGAATGGAAAGCGCATAGCGCTACGAAGCTTGGGCCAGCGCGGGCGTGGGCGGCTCGGAGGGGACCGATGCGGGGCTGCCCGGAACCGATTGCGGCTGGGCCTGTCCGAGACCGGGAATCAGAAACATGAGCGGAGAAATCGAGGGAGAGAGAGCCAAACCGCCGCAACCGCTGGTGAGCAATACGATCGCCACCAAAGTTGCAAAGAGCATCTGGTTGCAGCTAGATTTCACTCGGGCACTATAAATCTGACTGTCCCGATGGCAAACACGAACTCCACCAGCCGGTTCGCACCTGAGCCACTCTCGGAGGGACGAGCTCCGCCAGTCCAAGGCTCGAGCCAATCGCCGTGGCCAACCCGGGCTGCCCCCGCAGCCTCGCTATCGGCCCTCCCTGTGGGCAGATCCATCGAGTGGCTGGCCGCTCTCTCCCTGGCTGGAGCGCTCGCCTGCATCGCGTCCGGAACAAACGCGGTCGACACCGCGGCGTTCCGTGCGCGGGCCGGGCGTCTCTACAGCGTCGCGGGCGAACGTTACGATCGAGAGTCCGCCGATCCCTCCGCCGCCTGGCACTTCGCCCGCGCCTGCTACGATTGGGCCGAGTTCGCCACCAACGACACCCAGCGCGCCGACATCGCCCGGGAGGGAATCGCCGCCTCGCGCGCTGTGCTGCGCCAGCACCCCCGACTGGCGCCCGCCCGCTACTATCTGGCCATGAACCTCGGGCAACTGGCGCGGACGCGCCTCCTGGGGGCGCTCCCTTTGGTGTCTGAGATGGAGAAACACTTCAAAGAGGTCCTCGACCTCGATCCGGACTTCGACCATGCGGGCCCCGATCGCTGTCTGGGCCTTCTCTACCGCGATGCCCCCGGTTGGCCGCTGAGCCTTGGGAGCAAGTCCAAAGCGCGCACCCACCTCCGCCGGGCCGTCCAGCGCTGCCCGGACTCGGTCGAGAACCGTCTGAACCTGATCGAGACGCTGGTTGCCTGGGGCGACGAAACCGAGGCGGCACGGCATTCCACGGACACGGCGGCGCTGCTGCCGACGGCACGGACCCGGTGCGCCGGCGAGGAGTGGGCGGCCAGTTGGGCGGATTGGGATCGCCGCTGGGAGGCCATCTGCCAGAAACTCGAAAGCCGCCAATTCATCTCGCGCGGCCCCCCAAAATGAACTTGCAGACCACAACCCGAACGCCCTGGTGCCTGATCCTGCTGCTGACGGGATGCGCCCCGACTGCGCCTTCGTATCGTTCCCAACCGCCCATCGAAGCCGTCACCAACGCCGTCGCCGGCCCTTCCCAATCGGACACCACGCGATCGAAGACGAACCGGCCGCCGTCCACAGCGGTCAACATGGCCACCCGCCCCGCCTCCGCGCCAACTCCCTCGCGCTACCCCATCGTGACCGTCATCGAACGCAGCATCGGAAAAGTGACGGGGGTCAACACCCAGGCCATGTTCGTGGTGGTCGATTTCGGATTCAATCCCCTGCCCCGTCCTGATCAGCGTCTCACGGTGTTCCGGACAAACCAGGCGGTGGGCACGGTGCGAATGACAGGCGCTCCCAACGGCAGTTTCATGGCCGGCGACATCATGAGCGGCGAGGCGCGCACAGGCGACGAAGTGCGGGACGACTGATCGAATCACCCCGCGGCCAGCCTTTGCCGCACCCCATCGAGTTCGACTCTCAGTTTGGCAGGCAGCCTGTCGCCGAACTGGGCGAAGTACTGCTCGGCATCCTCGAGGTCCTTTCTCAAGGGCTCGACCGACACGTGCATCAGCTCGGCGAAGTCCTCCGACCGGATCGTGAGGCCGTTCACGTCGAGGTCGCCGTTCCTGGGCATCCATCCGATCGGGGTGCGGAGGGCGTCGATCTTGCCTTCGACGCGCTCGCACATCCATTTGAGGACCCGGCTGTTCTCGCCAAAGCCAGGCCAGAGCCAGCGGCCCGAGCGGTCTCTGCGGTACCAGTTCACAAAGAAGACGGCGGGCGCCTTGGCTCCCAACCGCTCCCCCATCCGGAACCAGTGCGCGATGTAGTCGCCCGCGTGGTATCCGATGAACGGGGTCATGGCGAACGGATCGCGGCGGAGCGTCTGGCCGACATCGAGGGCGGCGGCGGTGGTTTCCGACGCCGCGGAGGCGCCCAGGAACACGCCATGGTCAAAGCTGAACGCCTGATGGACCAGCGGGATCGTGGTCGAGCGCCGTCCGCCGAAGATGAACATGTCGATCGGCACGCCGGCCGGATCCTCCCAATCCGGGCAGATCACCGGGCATTGTGAAGCGGGCGCGGTGAAGCGGGCGTTGGCGTGCGCGGCCAACTGGTCGGAGCCGGGAGTCCACTCGTTACCCCGCCAATCGATGGCATGCTCGCACGGCTGATCCATGCCTTCCCACCAGACGTCGCCGTCGTCGGCCAGAGCGCAGTTGGTGAAAATGCTATTCCGCTCGATCGAGCGCATAGCCATGGGATTGGACTTGTTCGAGGTGCCCGGTGCGACGCCGAAGAAGCCGGCCTCCGGATTGATGGCGCGGATCCGGCCGTCGGGCCCGATCCGCATCCAGGCGATGTCGTCGCCGATGCACTCGGCCTTCCAACCGGGGATCGTGGGGACCAACATCGCCAGGTTGGTCTTGCCGCAGGCCGAAGGAAAAGCGGCGGCGATGTGGAACCGTCGGCCCTGAGGATTGGTGAGGCGCAGGATCAGCATGTGCTCGGCGAGCCAGCCCTCGCTGCGGGCCAGATGGGAGGCGATGCGCAGGGCCAGGCACTTCTTGCCCAGCAGCGCGTTGCCGCCGTACCCCGAACCGTAGGACCAGATGAGGCTTTCCTCGGGGAAGTGCGCGATGTACTTCTGCTCGATCGGCGCGCAGGGCCAGGACTTGTCGGGCTCGCCCGGCGAGAGTGGCGCGCCAATCGAATGGAGGCAGGGGATGAACTCACCGTCCGATCCCAGGGCCTCGAGAACCTTCTGGCCCACGCGGGTCATGATGTGCATGTTCACCACCACGTAAGAGGAATCGGTGATCT
>JAKLFY010000146.1 GCA_022710935.1 Verrucomicrobiota bacterium | reverse complement strand
CGGTCCAACTACTACGTCCTCACCGATAAGGCCTACAGCCTGCAGTACGCCTGGAATCCGGGAGGCATCTTCACCCCGCCGGAAGGGGCCGCCGTCTGGATCGAGTGCCTGAGCGCTTCGCCAGGGTTGGAGAATTACGACGGCCCTGGCAACAAAAACGAAGACCCCGCCCGGCCCTACACCCCCATCCTGGGCACGGCGGGTTCCCCGACCAAATGGGCCTGGTACGGACGCATGGCGCACAACGCCTACGCAATCCGCCAGTCCACCACCAACGTGCTGTCAGCCGAATACCGGGTCTACTTCGGCGACGCCCAAACCGGTGCCCGCGATGCCTACGCCGGCTACGACGACGCCACCGTGGCCTTGACCTGGACCGTGGATCCAGTGACCGAGCCGCCGACCTTCCTGTTCGGAGCGGTTGGGCCGGACCCAGGCACTCCCTTGTGTTTCCTCAACGCCGACGATTGGACCATCGCCTCCCAGTCGCTGGTCAACCTGCGCCAGGCTGGCTCCGGGCCGTGGATGACTCAATTCGTCGGTTACCTCCCCTTGGTCGCGGTGGCGGCCACCGAGGCCAACGGCGGGCCGACGCCCGGCCATGCAGCTCCGGGCTCGTGCCTGCAGATCGAGCTGGTGTCTCTCGCCGGACCTCCGGGCGGCCGCTTGAATTTCTGGGAAGCGGGCGACACTGAACCGCGCCTCAGCCTGCTGGTAGGCGAGACCGCTGGCACGGGTCGCTTCCCTCTCAGCCATAGCCAGGGCGACGCCGGTGCTGACCCTTATGGCTGCGTCCAGGGCCGACGCTTCTCGCTTACCCAGCCGGGGCTGTATTGCCTGGGCCTCCGCGTGGTAGACCGCTCCACGAACGGACCGGGAGGCGGGCCCGTGCATAGTCCCTCCGGGCTGTACGAGGTCTACCTGCAGGCCGGATTAACCCTCGATTCGCTCATGCCGGGGGAACTTTCCGTCACCGCCACTTTCGGCGGCGAACCCGGTCGTTCCTTTTACCTGGAGCGGACGGCGGCTCTCGGGCAAGCGGCTCCCTGGGAAACCGTGGCCGGACCGCTGGCCGGTGCCAGTTGCCTGCAGGTCTTGAGCGATCCCGCCGCCCCGACTGGGCGAAGTTACTATCGGTTGCGCGCGACCGTGCCCTGACATTGCATTCGTCCCCCACACCTACCGCCATGAAAACTTCATGCCTGCGGCCCGGTTTGAGCCTCCTGGTCGGGGCGGCCCTCGTGGTCGCCCACGGCCAGACTTACGTCACCCCCAAACTGGGCGGGGGCCAGGTCGCCGCGGAGATGGTCCATATCGACGTGTACTACGACGCCGAGGCAAACTACCTCAGCGCTCGGGTCGACGACAGTTTCGGGTTGCCCCAGCTCAGGCCGCTCGAGCCTGGTCTTGCCTTCGATCCCGAGGCCCCCTTTGCAGTGCTCAATGGGAAGGCCTACAACGCCCAGTACGGATGGAACGTCGGCGGTTTCTTCACCATTCCCGCCGGCGCAGCCATTTGGATTGAGGAAACCGGGAGTTCGCCCGGCCTCGAAACCTACGAAGGCTGGGGCCGGACCGGAAGCCACCTGCCCCTTTTCGGCACGGCTGACTCCCCGCTCATCTGGCAGTGGAGCGGAGTGATGGTGCACAACACCTATGCTGTCCTCGCCCCGGCCACCAGCCCCCTCTTTGCGGAGTATGCCATCTACTTCGGCGACGCCACCACCGGTGCGCGCGAGGGCTTCCTCGAGTTGGACGACGCTCGCGTGCGACTCGAGTGGACGGTCGAACTGGCGGCGGAGCCTCTCCAATTCGGCGCCCTCGCCGCGGCGCTGTCCTCTCCCCTCGCGTTCTTGAATGCGGATCGTTTTGTGACCGAAGGCGAGTGGGTGATGGCCCTCCTTCCGGACGACCTTGCGTCACCAGGGAGCGGTTTCGAACGGATCGTCCCGATGCTCGCGCTGCCCGCCACCGCGGCCCACGGCGGACCCAGCGAGAACCACGCACTGCCGGGCGCCTGCCTCGAACTGCAGTTCGTTTCGCTCAGCGGGCCGCCGGACGGCCACCTCAGCGTCTGGGAAAACGACGCGGCCACGCCGCTCTTTACTATGAACACCGCCGAACGTGCGGGTACCCATCGCTGCCTCATCAGCCAGAATGAAGCGTTGCCCGGCACCGACCCCTATGGACACTGGCCGGCACGGCGCCTGCGCGTCGATCAACCAGGGCTCTACACCCTGGGTTTTCAGGTGGTCGACACCTCGAAGAATGGAACAGCGGGCACTCCGCTCCACGCTCCTTCGGACGTCTACCATATCTTCCTGCAAGCCGGGGTCACGCTGGCCGGGGCGGACTGGGAGAGCGGGACCTTCACCGCCTCGTTCGGCGGGACACCCGGCTGGCAATTCTCTCTCGAACGACGCCCGGCGCTCGCGCCCGCGACTGAATGGCAGACCATTGCGGGTCCCCTGAGCGGGACAAACCGATTGCAGCGGTTGATCGACCCTCAGGCTGGCGGCTGGCAGTCGAGCTGGTACCGGTTGCGCGCGGAGCCGGACTGAATGCAGATCGGCCTCCAAGGCTGACATCGGAACCGCTGCTGTGGCCGCCGCTGACAGCGGCCGGATGGTGTGGAAGCGGCATTCATGGGGGAGGCCGCCGCGCGGCGGCCTCCCCTCGGAACACTCAGCAGACAACCCCCGGACTGGAATCCTGACTGGGTTTGGTCTGAGGTGCTCGCTAGTCCGAAGGCTGTACGACCAAAGTGGAATAGTCTCCTCCGCACCGCTCTGCTCTAATGACGGCATGAGAGTTCAAGGACTTGCATGCGAGCGAAGCCGAGTCGGATGCTCGGTTCGGTCTGGCGATGCGCCCCAGCCGGTCGGCGCCTCCGAACGGCTGAGCGCGACGATGTACAGCGAGGATGGGGTCGGGCCCGGGCCGGCACTCGATCGCGCCGCCAGCGATCCCGGTCGGCTTCCAGCCGGGTTGTGGCACCGGCAGGCCGGACTGGAACGGATGGTCTGCGACCGGACGGTGGGCTTGGCCGTGGTCCACGCGCGCTTGCAGGCAGAGATCAGCCAGCGCCGGTGGCTCGAGGCCCGCCTCCTTGAAGCCGGCGAAGACCAGCGACGCCAGATCGGCCAGGACCTGCATGATGGGCTGTGTCAGCATCTCATGGGCCTGGCGCATCTGTGGAACGCGACCTGCCACCGGCTGGCCGACGCTGTTCCGGAACAGGCCGGGAACCTCCGTCGCATCGTCGATCTGATGCAGCAGGCCGTCGACCAAGCGCACCATCTGGCGCACGGACTCTCCCGCGTGCGGGGGGACGCGGACGGTCTGCTCGAAGCGCTGCGGACCCTGATTGCGGACTTCCAGACAATGTACACCGTCAAGCTCGGCCTGGTGTGTCATCGACCGTGGCGGATCGAAGACGAGACCACGGCCACGCATCTGTATCGGATCGCGCAGGAAGCCTTGAGCAACGCCCTCAGGCATGGGCACTGCTCCGAAGTGACCGTCGAGTTGTCCGCCGATACGGAGGCACGCCGCATGCGCATCCGCGACAATGGACGAGGACTGTCCGGCACGTCCGCAACCTCCACCGGCCTGGGCTTCGAGACCATGCGGTCCCGTGCCCGTGCGATCGGCGCCCAACTGACAATCCAGGGCCGCAAGCCACGCGGCCTGGAGGTCAGCGTCACCCTTCCCCCCATCTCCCCAACTCCGAAACCGCTGTGAAAACAGACCATCGCTCGCGTCTTCGCATGGAGGCAGTCGTCCCAAACCGGACGTTCGGCAAAGCCCGCATTCTCCTGGTCGACGATCATCCGCTGGTGCGGGAAGGGTTGACCTTGAGCATCAACCAGGCCGGAGACATGGAAGTCTGCGGCAGCGTGGCGACCGCATCGCAGGCTCTCCAGGCCTTGACGACCCTGCGCCCTGATGTGGCCGTGCTGGACCTGAGCCTGGAAGGCGCGAACGGCCTGGATCTCCTGAAGGACTTGCGGGCGCAGCACCCCCACGTCCGCGTGATGGTGCTCTCCATGCACGATGAACTCCTCTACGCCGAGCGGGTCGCCCGCGCCGGCGGACGGGGTTACATGATGAAAAAGGAGCCGCCGGAAAAACTCGTCGAGGCCATCCGCAATATCCTGCGCGGTGGGTTGGCCTTCAGTGAAGCCCTGGTGTGGCGCCTCCACCAGGAGATCACCGATGGCAAACGTGCTCCCGACGCCTCCCCGGTTGCGCGGCTGACCGACCGGGAGTTGGCGGTCCTCGAAGCTCTGGGGCGCGGCCGCAAATCGTGCGAGATCGCTGCCGACTTCCACGTGAGCGTCAAGACCATCCAGGCCCACTGCGAACACATCAAAGAAAAACTCGAATTGCCGAACTTCATCAGCCTGCTGCGCTTCGCCGTGCATTGGCTCGACTCTGCCATCGAGGCCAAACCGAACCGCCCCGCCAGCCCGACCGACGCCCAGGGGAACGGCAGCGGTGAGGGTGGACCATCCTTGCCCCCGTCCGGACGGCCTGCAGCCGCCACCCTCCCAACAGGCCACCACCATTCCCCCCGCACCGCCTTGTCGAAGCATGATCTGACGGCACTGGCCAACGAAATGGTGGAGCAACTGGCCCGTCGATTCGGACCGAACGCCGCTTGCTGACCCAGGCCCCCGCCGGCATGAGGCGCACGAAACGGGAAGGGACCGGACCGGACGCCCACATCTACGACATCTGCGATCTCCCCTTTGCCGATGCGGACGGTTCGCCGCTGATGCTGTCGGTCGGGGGCCGGGAACGTACGGAGGCGGAGTACCATCTTCTGTTCGGAGCGGCGGGACTCGAGTTGAATCGCGTGCTGCCGACGACAGCGGAAGTCAACATCCTCGAAACGGTGCGCGGCCCCGTGCTCCTCTAATCGGCGCCCGCGGCTGTGTCACGCTTCGGCTGGGATCCGATGGCCTCGCGGATCGCTCGCAGGAACGCGTCCTGAACAAACGGCTTCAAGAACAGACCGAAGCTGCCGGATCTTCGGGCATGCTCGCGCGCTTGTGACGTGTCGTAGGCGGTCACGAACAGAATCGGCAGACGTGGACTCTGGGTGGCGAGGCGGTCCTGGAGTTCGAGCCCCGTCATTTCCGGCATGTGGACATCCAGCACCACGCACTGCGGCACGCCAGCCGGCAGGGACTCCAGGAATTCGCGGGCCGAGCCGAACAGGGCGACCTGATAGCCCGCGCTTCGGACCAGGCGGCCGACGGAGCGGAGAAACAACGGATCATCGTCCACCACAGCAACGAGGGGATGGGCTGCTGGACCCGGCTGGCCTTGATGGTCGGTGATCAACATGAAGTTGCGGCGGAGTCGCTTGGATGAACGACACCGCCACCCTCAGCCGACCCTCTCCCATCGAATGGGAGAGGGTTGGAGTGAGGGACCTGTGTTGTGGATTCCACGGCTTAGTCCATAACTCTCGCTGGCGCCGCCACGCCGCGCCTGTTCCTGGTTGGTTCGCACCGGGGCCAGTCACGAGCAGGTTACGCTGAAAGACACAGGCGTCTATTGGACTTTAGTTGTACCCCGCCGGCGTCGGGACCTCATAGCCTGGGGTCGCTCTGCGCGCCACATGAACCACCCCGGAGTCACGAGGGGACTTCGCCAGCCTTGACGGCCATCTGAACCAACTCCGCCACCGACTGAGCCTCCATCTTCTCCATGACGCGGCGTCGATGGACTTTGATCGTCGCCTCGCAGGCGCCGAGTTCACCGGCAATCTGCTTGTTCAGGAGTCCCTTGATCACCAAGTCAAACACCTGGCGCTCTCGGGAGGTCAGGCTCTGCAGTTTGCGCCGGATCGTCTCCCGCTCCCTCTGGGCCGACTTGAGCAGGACATCCTTGTCCAGCGCGGCGCGGATCACAGCGACCAGGTTCTTGTCCTTGAAAGGTTTGGTGAGGAAATCGACAGCGCCAGCCTTGATGGCGCGCACACTCATCGGAATATCTCCATGGCCAGTAATGAAGACAATGGGGGTGAGGATGCTGCGGGCGGCCATCTCCGCCTGCAGGTCGAGGCCGCTCAGTCCGGGCATGCGCACGTCCAGGACCAAACAGGCCGGGCCTTCGGGCACGCCGGCATCGAGGAATTCCCGTGCGGAAGCAAACGGCGTGGGCTGGAGCCCGGCGCTTCGGCAAAGCCGTGCCAGCGCCTTGCGCATATCGGGGTCGTCATCGACGATGTAAACGGTTCCTTCAGAGGGCTTCATGGTTCAGGGTGGGAGTAGACGGGCAGACTGAGATGGAACGTGGCGCCCCCGTCCGGGTTGTTTTCCGCCCAGAGCCGACCGTGGTGGGCTTCGATGATGGAGTGGCAGATCGCCAGTCCCATGCCCATGCCGTTGGGTTTGGTGGTATAGAACGGTTCGAAGACGCGGCGCGCCTGCTCGGGCGTGAGGCCCGGGCCGGAATCTCGAAGTGACACCCGGATTGTGCCCGGTTCATCGCGCCGGGTGCGGAGGTGCAGGTGGCGTCTGCCCTCCGCGGAGGCCGTCATCGCTTCGACAGCGTTGGTCAAGAGATTGAGCGCGACCTGCTGGAGTTCGACCCCGTTGGCGCAGACCGGAGGCAACTGTGGGTCGAGGTCCAATTCGAGGGCGACCTGTCGCAACACGAGCTCGCTGTGCAGCAGTTCCGTTGTGTTCCGCAGCAGGTCGTTGAGTTGCAGCGCGGTTTGGGCCCGTCCGGTCTTCCGGTAGAGGCTCCGGAGCTGGTGGATAATCGCCCCGGCCCGCTGGCTGCTGGTGTCGATGTCCTTCAGCGCCTCCCTCACTTCGGAGTGATCGGGGGTCGGCTGGGCAAGGAGGTTCTCGATGGCCTGGATGTTGCAGGCGATGGCCCCGAGCGGTTGATTCAATTCGTGCGCCAGCGAGGCTGCCAGTTGACCGGCGGTCGTGATTCGCGAAACGCGTGCCAACTCATCACGCAGGTTCTGCCGCTCCATTTCGGCCGCCTTGCGCTCGGTGATGTCGCGGGCAGCGGCAAACACGCCCTGCACCGCCCCGCCTTCATTCCGGTAGACCGTGGCGTGATAGAGTACGTCCGTGGTGCGACCGGACGCATGGCGAATCGTCAGCGGATAATCGCGCACTGAGCCCTGAGCGAGAACCTGTTGATAGCCCGCATCGGCCCGCGCCGGCTCAGTGAAGTAATCGGAAAAACTGCTGCCGATCAACCGCGCCCGCGGCACGCCGGTCGCCAACTCAGTGGCCTCATTCACATCCGTGATCCGGCCAGCCGGGCTGATGGTGACCAGCGGGTCCAGGCTCGCCTCGATGAGGCTGCGGGCATAGCGGGCGACGGCCTCCAGTTGGGCTGTGCGGTCGGCCACGCGCTGCTCGAGTTGCGCGTTGATCTGGCGTAGTTCCTCTTCGGCCTGCTTGCGCTGCATCGCGATCGCCACCTGATCCGCCACGGCTTTCATCAGCGAGATCTCCTCCTCCGTGAAACGCGTCCGATGGCGGGTGCCGAAGGAAAGCGTGCCAAGGACCTTGCCTTGCGCCATCAGCGGATGGCAGGCGTAGGCTTGAACGCCAAGCCGCTTGACCAACTCGGTGCGCGGATCGGAAGTGGCGGGGATGTTCTCCGCGATGACGCGGCAGCCGTCGCGAGCCGCGCAGCCGCAGACGGCGACGCCGTAATCAAGCCATTGCAGTTGGGCCGTTTCGTCCGGCGAGACGCCCGCGCAGGCGTTGAGCCGGAGCCGGCGCGTCGATTCGTCGGCGATGAAGTTGAAGAAGACCTGGCAATCGAGGAACGCGAGCACTTTGTGACAAAGCCTTTCAACGACGCTCTGCGGTGAGTCCGTCTTGAGCAGCTCACTCGCCGTTTCTGCCAGGATGTCAAGCCGTGCATGGCTGCCGCGCAACGCCTCCTCGGCTTGTTTGAGCCGGCTGATGTCGAGGTTGATGCCGGCCCAGCAGATGATGTCACCGCGCTTGTTCCTCACCGGCACGCCGCGCGCCAGCACAGCGTGGTAGTGGCCGTCCACGCCGCGGAACCGATGCTCGATGTCCCACTTGCCTCCGGCCTGGACACACTGCTTCCAGGCGGCAATGGTACGGTCGGCGTCATCCGGGTGCAGCACGCTGCCCCAGCCGAAGTTGGAGCATTCCTCCTGGGTGAGACCAACAAGCTTGAGGAAGCTCTCGCTGGCGTACGTGTTGCGGCCGTCCGGCTCGCAGACCCAGATGCCGTACTCGATGCTCTCGCCGATGGCCCGATAGAGCCGCTCACTGCGTTGGAGCGCGGCCTCGGCTTCCGTGTGAGCCCGCCGCAGACGGATCGAGGTGATGCCGCGCGACACATCATCAGTCAATTCGGTGAGCAACTTGAGCTCGTCACTGGAGAACTGGTCCGGCTGCGCAGCGTAGATGTGGATGGCGCCGATGGCCTGGCCTTCTTCCAACAACGGCAGCACGACGGCGGAGGCCGATCCACACCGGGAGGCTTCGTCCTGCCACGGCGCACGTTGCGTTTCCGCGAGCAGGTTCTGGCACACGACCATTTTCCCGGTGCGGATGACTGTGCCGGTCGGGCTTTGGTCTCGCTTGGTGTCCGCCCAGGTGAACTGCAGGCTTTCGAGCGAGCCCGCTTCGAAACCCGCCGAGGCCACGGGCCGAACCGTCTTCGCCTCGTCGGCTTCCTCCAGACCGACCCACACCTTCGTGTAGCCACAGTCACGCACGATGATCTGGCAGATCTCGTCGAGGAACTGCCCCTCTTCCTGGGCGCGCATCAGGGCCTGGCCGCTGTTGCTCAGGACCCGCAAGTCACGATTCAACCGGCGCAGCTCGCCTTCAGCCTGCTCGCGCACCGCAACTTCCTGCCGCAACTTGGCGCTGACGCGCTCGGCGTCTTGGCGGGCCGCCACGGCGTCGTCCATGAGGTTGAGCGCGGCCTGCCGCGACTCGAGGAGGGAGGCGTTGGCCGCCTGGAGCGCAGCGGCGGATTGGCGAAGCCGCTCTTCACCCTCCTTGCGTTCGGTGATGTCCTGGACGATCCCTCCCATCCGGGGCTGACCCTGGGTCGCGTCCTCGCGGTACCGTCCAGCCGCCCAGATCCAACGTACGGCGCCGTCTTTGCGCCGGATGCGGCACGCGAAGCTCCAATCGCCGTGGCTCTCCGTGGCCTCGCGGAACTTCGCGTCCACCGCGGCGCGGTCCTCCGGCAGGACGTGTTCCAGGAACATCTCGTAGGTCCACTCCGGCAGCAGGTCGGCGTAGCCGAAGATGCGGTCATGCTCCAGCGAACGGAAGGCAGTGTGATTTTTCAGATCAAGGTCCCAGGCCCCGGTCTGACTGACTTCCAGGGCGAAGCGCAACCGGTCCTCGCTCTGGCGCAACGCGCTGATGGCCCGCTCGCGCTCCGTGATGTCCAGCGCGAACCCGATGATGCCGATGACGCTACCCTGGGCATCGTGGCAAGGAACCTTGACCGTCTGGAACCAGCGTTCGCCCTGGGGGGTGGACATGGGTTCGATAATGTCGAGCTTGGCGCAGTCCGATGCCATGACCTCGCGGTCGTCCTTCCAGTAGGCATCTGCCTGCTCGCGCGGATAGAGCTCGTTGAGCGACCAGCCCTCCAACTGCTCTTTAGGCCGTCCCATGATGTCGGCCACGGCCCGATTGACTCGCAGGAAACGGTTCTCGCGGTCCTTGTAGAAGATCAAGGCCGGCGATGTGTCCAGAATCAGTTGGAGTTCCTCGCGTTGTTCCGCAAGCGCCATCTCGGCTTTCTTGCGATCCGTGATCTCAATCTCGGAACCGGCCATGCGCACAACCCGCCCTTCAGGGTCCCGTCGGACCAGCCCGCGGTCAATAATCCACATCCAGGAACCATCTCGACGCCGGACACGATACTCCTCGGCAAAGAACGGCGTCCGTCCCTCGAAGTGGGCCTGCACAGCGGCTTTCACCCGCGGCGCGTCCTCTGGATGGATGCCCTCGCTCCATTCCTCCTCCGCATCCCCAACCTCGTCTTCGCCCAGACCGCGCATGGTCTTCCACCTCGGTGAGAAGATGACCTTGTGCTTGCGCACGTCCCAGTCCCAAAGCCCTGCCTCGGCGCCGGCGAGCACGAGTTCGTAGCGCTCGTTGGCCTCGCGCAATCGGTCCTCCGCCAAACGACGTTCCGCGACCTCGCGCTCCAGGTCGGTACTGGCGCGTTCCCGAGCCGCCATCTGCTTTCCCAGGGTCCGCTGGAACAGGCCGACGCCGGCGAGGCCGATCAACCACAATCCCGCGTGTGCCCCGGCAAGCTGGTTGGCCATTGGTGCCTCGACGGCCTGGAGTGGCGCCATGGGCACGGACACGCTGATGCCTCCGCGGACATCGCCCAGGCGGTAGCCTTGGGAAGCATGGCATTCGAGACAGCTTTGTTCCGTGACAAACGGGCGCATGAACCGGAAATACTGGCCGTGGGCCATGGACTCGAGCGAGCTGACCTCAGAGACACCCCGCTCGAACGACCGCAACGCCTCGGCTTCCCACGGGTCCGGCATGTTCTCGGGGCGAATGGGTTTGAGGCTCGTCAGATGGCCGCGGCTGCCCGCCGTGGGGGCCGCGAGAGCATTGACCTGCCGCGCCATGTAGGCTGGATTGACGAGCGTGAGCGCCAGGCCGGAGGTCGTGGTCACGTCGCGGTTGGTGACCTGGAGGTGGGGATTCGGCGGGGTGTCCGCCGTGACGCGCACGTACACGCCGCCCTGTCGAGCGGCCCAGCGACGGTACAGGACGTCGTTCTCGAAGGTGACCTGCGCCGTGAGCCGGGCGAGTTCCAGACTGCGGTGGGCTGACTGGTGGAGGTTCCACAGCCACGAACCGGCGATGCAGGCCGTCCAGACCCCGACCAGAACCCAGGACGAAGATCGGAGACCCTCGAAGAGACGAGTTGGCTTGTTTGGTTTCATGAATGGCCTCCTCAGGCTGCGTGGCGTTGCTACGGTGAACATCCGGGACGACCGCACAGACAGTCGCTCGGCGCGACTCTGTCGGAACCGCGAACGCAAACGGGGCCTTCGACAGCGCTGAATGGACCGGCGCAGGTTTGTACAAATGCTCCTTCACGGTCATGCTGCCGGGCACGCTCAAAGGGCGCGCTTCAGAGGCCACTCCTTGGAGTTCCCCCCTGCGAGCACCCCTCCGCTCCCTGCAGGCCGAAACCGTGGCCCCACGCGGCGGAATGCCAGTACGTCGCCCTCCGGCGGAAGGTGAAAACTGGGGTCCGTTGGTGGACCGCTCGGGCGACTCGACGCCTGCGCCGGAAATGCACGACTTTGGTCGCATGGACGCCCCGCTGCTTCTCACGCAGCCATCATGGCGCACGGCAAGTGGAAGCGCAACACCCTTCAACCCCAATGTCTTTAACCCCGGACGAAGACTACTCGACCAGTCGAAGGGTGTACGACGAAGGTGTAATAGACGCGAACGCATTCCTGGGCGAGGATCACCTGCACACGGATACCTGACAGAAAGTGGCGCCGCACGCGCCCGCAGGGAAGGGCTCGCCAGGAAGCCAGGCGTCATCGCGACACGAAGGAGCGGGTGTGCGAGGTTGGGTGACAGCATCGGGCCAAACCCGGCGACTCTGAACGTGTTGAGGCGAGGCGGCAGTCGGGCCCCTTGCCGGGGACGGCAACCCGGCTCGGTCGCAGCGGCGCGCCGCGGCAACGGGCGGGTCCATGTGTACAGTCACGCTCGAACCCAGGGCCCGGCGAGCGCTGAAACCGGAACGACTGTTGACGCAGCCGCTCGCGACAGTCGAATGATGTGGAAGCGGTGAGTCGAGGGAGAGGTCGCCGGACCGCGGCCTCTCCCCGAACTCAGGCTGGAGTCAACAGTCTCTTTGTGGAAGACGAGGCATGCAGAGTCCGCTTATAAACGGCAACCGCAACACATGTCCAAGGCCGTCCCTGGACGGCCCCTGGAGTTTGGACATTTTTCGCTGGACTCGGGACGGCCACTGGGGTAAATCGTGGCGGCAGTGGAACCGATCCGCCTCCAGGGCCGCACGCTCACGGGCGATGATCTGGCGTGGTTGCAGGCTC
>JAKLFY010000145.1 GCA_022710935.1 Verrucomicrobiota bacterium | reverse complement strand
GAGCTATGGCAGCATGCAAGCAAGATACTTTGGCGCGGTCACACCACAATCTGTAGGAATCACGACTGACATTCTCCAAAATCACCCGGGGCGGTGCAGAAGCTGACCTAAACACGCTTGTTTTAGGTCTAGGTTTCCCATCGTTTGCGTTTCCCGGGCCAGTCCGCAAGAAAGGCATGGGGTTGGCCACTTTGTTCGGCGGAGCGGAGGTGCCGGATCCGGTTGACCATATGATCCAATTGCGCACGTAGTTGAACCGGAGTTTTTCGATCCAATCCAAGTAGCGATCCCAATCCAGGAGCCGGGCCTTGGCGGCGGAGTGCTCCGGATGGTTCATGTCCTTGGTCCATTCCTTGTTGAAGGTGTTGTTCTGCAGGTCCACGAAGATCTGATGGCCGCCCAGATAGACGCCCTTCAACGAGCCGTCGGCGTTGGTGCTGCCGTCCGTGAAATAGCGCGGATTGCTCGGGTGAACGCGAAGCGGACCTGTGGCGGGGGCCGCGTTCAGGGTCGCCCAGATCACGGACAGTGTGGCGGCGGTGAGCGCCACTCGCTCGAGTCCTGCCTTCATCGGGCAGGACTTGTGCCTCAGGCTCATCTCAGCCGAGTTCAAAACTCACCACCTCGTGAATACCCACGCCGGGAACGAGGACTTCCACCCCCCCACCTGCGATCCGGCGGACCGGGAGGTCTTTTCTCGCATAAAGCGCATTGGCCCGTGCAACCTTCAGCGGCAGATTCACGCGGACCGTCACGTTGCTGAGCGGGACCGGATCGTCGTAGAAGTCGGTATGCTTGGGTGTCTTGCGGACGGGCGAGTAGTTCACAACGTGAACCATGTAGCGCTCCTTTCGCCCCGACTTCGCCGCCTGATGTGTCAACGACAGTTCCGTGCTCAGGTGAACGTCGGTCTGGATCAAGGGGACCGGGAGCACTTCGCTGAGTAGCTTCTGAAAGGCCCGCCGGTAGATCCAGAACCCCTGGTTGTAGTAACCCTGACCGAGCGGGAACGCCACGAGGGCCACCGGCCCGCTCCGGACAAGGGCGGCGTAGGAGGTCTCGTGGTCGAAGGGTGTTTGCGCATGGCTGTTGTAGTGGTCGGGGCTGCGCTGGAAAAGGGGTTCGCCCAAGGCCGCCAAAACCTTCGCCGGTGACTCGGCGCGCCATTGCGAGGCGCCCTCGTACAGGGCATACGCGTAAGAGGGAATGTCGCCAGTGAACCTGACGCGCGGCACCAGGTACGCCGGCGTGAAAGGCGACTTGCCTTCGTAGCGCAGCCCGTAGGGTTCCAGCCAGCTTTTCCCGGTGCCCGCCACCAGCCCGGAGTGGTGCGCCGCCATCACCGCCCCGCCGGCGGCGATGAACGCCTGGAGACGTGAGGCCAGGGCCTGATCCACCGAGAGGTTCTCCGGCAGAACGACGAGCGCGTAACGGTCTTCCCACTTCACGTCGCGCTCGACGATATCGAACTGGATCCGCGACTCGTTCAGCAGCTTGACCCAGCCATAGTTCACCTCGTTGCACGGCGCATCGCCACTGCCCAGCAACGCCGCCTCGGTGACCGGCACCGCCTCTTCGAGGTAAGGCTCGATGCGCTCGATGTGCCCATAGGCTTCGCCGATGACGTGGTAGATCGCCGGGTCGAGCCGGCCGTCGGGATGCACCTGGTCGCCGATGTCGCAGCGCGCGCCTTGGGAGACAAAGGCGGCGACTTCGGTGTGCATCTGCGCCGGCGATTTCAGCCCGCCGAAGTCGGCCCAGAAATCCTTAAAGATCACGGTGCAACCGTGGAAGGGGATCCCGTAACCGCGGGCGTAGCGAATGACCGTCGGGAAATAGTGGTAGCCATAATGGAGGGCGTCGGTGAAGAGCGCTTCCTGGGAGGAGTAGTCCACCAGCGGGGCCCGCTGGGCCAGACCGTAGAAGGTGCCTTGATTTTGGGGGCACACGAGGCAGCCGGGGCGCGTCGCCTTGATCACTTTTCGGACGCGCTTGAGAAAGGAAACGCTCGGTCCATCCGCCCCAATGCCGTCGAGCCACACGCCGTCGAGCTCATAGCGCGACACGAGCTCTTCGAGCCGCGCAAGCTCCTCTTTGACGAAATCCTCCTGGGCGAGGCTAAACGACCACTCCCACGGGTTGTATCCTCGGTCGATGGGCGGCGTCTGCCCGGACTTGGAGGCGGGGCTGGCCGGGGACCGAGGCACATTCAGCCATTCCGGATGGGTCTCGGCAAGTTGGGGATTCAGGGTCGTCATGTAGTAGGCCAAGACCTGGATCTTCCGTTTCCTGAGCGCTTCGACCTGCTTGCCCAGGAGATCAAAAGACAGGTTGGGATGCATCCGCCCGCGGGTGGTCGGATAGTAGCAGTAGCCGTACATATCCTTGGCGAAGACCGTCGCGCCATTGATATGCGCGGCGAGCAGTTGGTCGCCGAAGGCGTCGGCGTCGAATTGCTCGGCCAGCCGCGGCATGTGCCGGGAAGTGTGATATTCGATATGGACCTTCCGCCACGGGCCTGGCGGCCAGTCGGCGATGCTCGGATCGATCCAGAATCGCTGGGCAATCCCCGCGGCGTCCGCCAGCGGAGTTGAACCGGGCAATGGCGTCGGCGGGTCAGCCCCCTCGATGGTGGCCTGGGCTTTCCGGGGGGTAAGGCTTCCGCCTGCCAACACCCCCAGGCTGGACCCGGCGCTGACTTGTAGAAATCGGCGACGGTTGGTGCGGTGCGAGTTTGAGCTTTTCATCGTGTTCGTTTTGCTACGCCAAGCGCGCTCTCGGTGCCGGTTCCGACCGGGGCGACATGCTGCTGCTGTCTCATGGGTCGCGCCGCAGCAAGAGGACCCAATCCCCCCTGGCTGGCGAGGTCAGGCGGGTGGTGCCGCGGTTCGAGACAGGTCTCTCCTGGGAGTGGAGCCTGCCACGCCCTGGGTCGAACCACCGGGCGCGGAGCGGGGTCGGGAAGCGCGACAGGTCGATCTCGATGGCCTCGTTGTTCGGCAGATAGGCTACGGCCAGGTCGCCCGCCGGTGTCTTGGCCAGCACCATGCGGCGAGTGATGTCCTCCGGTTGGTTGCGGATGAGATCATGGGCTGGCTCCAACCGCCACCATTCGATTGACGCCAGGAAATCGTGCAGGTGTTGCATCTGGAAGGCGCTGTCCCATTGCAGCGCCTTCTGCCAGTAGTCGTACTTCTCGGGATCCCTCACCCACTTCCAAATGGCGCCGTTGCCCTCAGGGACTTTTGGGGGCAAGTCCCCCGCGCCGTATGTGTAACCGCACGCGCCGGACAGCCAGGTGCGCCAGCCCAGCCCGCGCGCGTCCACGGCCCGCCAACCCGTCTCGCCTTGAGCGTCGTACATCGCCTCGAGGTTGACGATCGGTTTGTGCGGCTCATGGCGGTAAAGGTGCAGCACCCATTCGATCGCGTGGTGGGCGCACCAGTCGAGGTGCCCGCCGTTGTGCCCCGTCTGGACCCCGGCGATGTCCAGGTAGGGTTCCTCGTAGTACCGATCCGAAAAAGTCGGCGTGGGTTCGTTCCACGGCGTGCCCGGATATTGGGTGAGGAGGTGCACCGAGGTGGCGTCGCGCGCGGCCCGACCCACCGCATGCGTCAGCGGCAGCACCTCGCTGTCGAAGCTCGGCGAGAAAACGACGAAATTCCCGAACAGTCGTGCGATGATGTTCCGGGCGAACCGGCAGGCTTGGTCGGCTTCGGGATAGCGATGAACGGGTTCCATCAGCCCAACGACCAACACCACTAATCCCGATTCATTCGCGCGCTGGATCTTCCGCTCGAACCACTGCCAGTAGGCCGGGTTCCACTGCGAGCAGGATCGATCGGTGAACGGTTTCTGTCCCTGCCGGTCAGTGGGTCCGGCCCACTCAGAGGCCGGAGCCACCTGAATAGCTGTGAAATGCTTGACGCTTCGATCGGCCAAGTAAGTCTCCCACTCCTGGTCATTGGCCCGCTGTGGAACCGCCCACGCCGTGTCGCCCGTCCACAGAAACGGCGTGCCATCAGCGAACGTCAAGTAGCGCCGGTTGCCGCTCACCGCCAGGAAACCTCCCCGGTAGAGCGCGTTCTCCCCACGGTACGGCAGGACCTCCACCTTGCCGCCCTGGCGGTGCAGACCGGTGTTGGCGGCGTCGGAGCACTCCGTTTCCCAGCGCCAGGTGCCCGGCGTGGGGAAGGCGCAACGGATCCGGAAGATGTCACCACCGTCCCAGAATCCATAGCCCTGAATGCAGCGCCCTTCAGGGCCCCGGTAGCTGACTCTGACGATCACGTCCGCATCCGGATTGGCGTAGGCGGACGTGCTGGTGAGCACCTGCTCCCAGCGCTGCCACGCGTGCAGCGTTGGGGCTGCATCGATCCGGGGCAAACCTCCGGCTACGAGCAGGCACAGCCAGACCAACCGGCACCCGACGAACGGCCGGATCGCACTTGGGCTTCCGGTCTTCATGGGTGCAGGCGCCGGTGGGGCGACAGGCACTTGAGTGTCCCTTCGCGGTTTCTGAGACAGATCGTCCGAGTTGAGATCATCCGTGCACGACTCAGCGCGGCGGGGCGGCACGCAAGTCCAGCACGGCATTCTGAGCGAATGGGGCTTTGAACTCCTGCCTACCGCCGGCGGACTCAGTCCGGCCCTCGCCGGCGATGACGCCCTTGTCGGCGTTGAACCACTGGTAGCGGTACGCGCCGGGCTTGAGGTCGACCGAAAAGGCCTCACCCGGCTTCGGCTGGAAGACCACGTACTGCACGCCGGGTTCGGCGAGGCAGTAGCCGGTAGTAGCCAACTCCGGGTGCGGCACCGCGGCGGCTAGATTCAGCGTGTCCGCCAACTTGCGGGTGTGGCCGAGCGCGGCGCGCACGGGCTCCCACTGGTTGTCTGTGCCCAGGTCGAGGATCTTGCGGTCATAGGGGTCCATGAAGAGGGGGTTGAGCCCGCGCAGGAAGCTCTTCCACACCCAAGCCACGTCGCCCCCCACCCCCCACAAATGGTCGGTGTCCGACAGGATCACCTTTCGGCCGTCGGCCGGAGGCGGGTTGTCCCGGTAGTTGCAGCCATCCGGCGCGTCCGGGTTCGGCGAGATCCAGTCCGCGGGGCTTGCGAGCAGGGTAGCGTTGGCGCCGCCCTCGTACTGGAAGGTCATGCCGACCGGATGTTGTTTGGGCCGGGTCCGCTCGTAGTCGTGAATGAAGCGGATGAAGTGATACTGCCACTCGGTGGACGGGGGATGGTTCTCATTCGAGATTTCGTAGAGGACGTTGTCGAAGTCGTTGACCGTATCAATGACCTTCCGGACGTAGGCCTCTTGCACGCGCGTGATGTCCGGGTGAACCAGGGTAAAGATCGTCAAGCCCTTGCTCTCGGCCTTCACGCTGCCGCCGATCCCGCTCGTGTTGTTGGCGGGGTTGAAGGGATGCCATTTCCAGCCCTCCGGGACAAATTGCAGGCCCCATCCCTCGAACAGCATGATGGAAACGTAGATCCCCCGCCGGCTCGCCTCCGCCACGCGGGAGCGCAGCCGCATGAAGTAATCCTCGTTGAACGCAGCTAGATCGAACCGGGGTTTGCCGTCCAAGGCCGTCCCCGCTCCTTTGCGGACCCACGGATGCGGCGCGGCGAAGTGGACCCGGCTCGCCTTTTCGTTGTTGGCCGCCGTGTTCCACCGCACCAATTCCCATCGCCACAGCCGGATGAAGTTGTGCTGCCGACGTTCCAGGAAATCGAGATACGCGCCAAATTCGAACGCCGGCGGCGGATCGACCTCGCCCATGTCCTGGAGGTTGTTCCAGGTGTGCGAGCCGGTCAGGTAGATGATCTTGCCGCTGCCGTCCACGAAGTAGCGTGGGTTGGCTTGGCTGACGCGGAGCGGCCCGGTGGCGGGTGCGGCTGCCGCGGCGGCCCCCGTCCCCGCCGATGCGGTGACAAGTCCCCCGGCGATCAGCGCCGTAAGGATCCGGCTCGTGGTCCATCGAAGAGCGTGTCCCTGATCCCGGCGGTCTGTGATCATGGCGCGGAGCATCCGCCGCCCGGGTGCGCCTGTCCAGTCTGGGCAGACGTCCGCTGGACTCGAGACAGTCATCTGCACGATTCCGGAGGAGAAGCTTGGAGGCATCACTCCCGACTCGACCACAGCCAGTCCCAGTCGCTGATTGCTCCCGCCCTCGGTCGTGCGTCAAGGCCGAGACGCCACGGCCGCCGGGGGCATGCGCTTCACGCTCGATCCAACCGTAGCCAAGGCTAAGGGTCTGTCACCGTGACTTCGATGCTACTGGTCGCCGCGAGTCCTCCAGCATCTGCAATCGTCACCTGGAGGGTATATCGGCCCGCACTTGGGAACGTCGCCGTCGTGTCCTTGGCCCTGTTTGGCCCGTTCACGCTGAACGTCACACCCGCTGGGCCTGTAGGCGACCAAGTGTACGTTAGGTTGGGCTCCCCTCCATCATCCGCTCCCAGCACACTCAAGGCCGTGGCGGCACCGCTCACCGGACTTGCAGCGACGCTCGCCACTCTCGCCACCGTCGGCGGTTGGTTGGGCGGTGCACCGACTTTCATGAACCACGGCGTGGCGGTAGGATCGGTCGTCATCCGGTGAAGAAGCAGGTTGGCGTACTTGGTGAGGCCGCTGAGCGAGGGGTGCAAGCCGTCCGGGGCCACATCGGCAAGGCTCCAGACGAGTCCGTCGTAATGTCGAGGCGTGCCGTCGGGATAGCTCCAGAAGTAGGGCCCCCAAGACAGCCAAGGCGCTTTCACCGGTCCTCGGGCGGGATCGTAATTGAGGTCCAGGGCACCCTGGATCTGGTCCTCGATCACCCACTTGACGCCCCAAGCGGCGTCGTGATTGAACGGTTCGATCGGACCGCCGATGAACTCGGGGTTCTTCGTTGCCGTTGCGGACATGTACATCGCCCCTTTCGTCGAGTTGTAGATGATCTTCAGGTTGGGATAGCGGACATAAATGGCGTGGACGATCTCCTTCCACGCGAGCTTCGATTGTTGAGCATCAGCCGGGAAAGTCCTTGCCCCCGGAGGCAAGTTCGTTCCCCACGACTTTCCGGAGACGGGCATGGAGAGCCAAACGATCTGCACCTGCCTGGGGGTGACTCCCTGCTCTTTGAGCGCGTGGTCGAGCGAGCGGTAAAAAGGGCTGTTCGGACCGGGATCGCCTGTGCCCCCGTTGCCCCCCGGTAACTGGTATTCGAAGCCATAGGCAATGAAGAGCATCGGGTTCTTTGCGGGATTGGCGTTCGCTCGGGCCATAAACGTAGTGGAGGTATCGCTCTCATCGCCCCGATGCCAGGCCCCGTACCCATTGGAGACACTCACCGGCATGATGACAATCTTACCGTTGACGGGGTCTGGCTTGCCATCCCCGTTCAGAGGCACGATGCCGCGCGCGATCTTTTGTCCGGCCGCATCGTGGGCGGCAGGGCGGACATTGCTTCCTCCCGGATAAAGCCCTCCCTCCTCTCCCTGGTAGGTCTTCCCTGGCCGCACGTCCACGAGAGGCGGCAGCATCCCGTTCGTTTGTGCTGTCAACACGCCGATCCGCCACTGAAACTGGCCATATTCCTTGCCGGACTTGTGTCTATCTAACATACCCTGAAAGACGAACCGCAGGTCCGCCGGATCGACCGTCAGCATCTCGTCGTACCCGTCACGGATGAGTTCGCCATGACTGACGTTGTCGGTCTACGGCGCGACCCCGGCGGCGGGACGGATGTTCTTCCATCCGGCGAACGGTTGCTCGGGCGTGTCGGCGACCGGAGTCCACTCCGCGTCGAGCCGGTCGGCCACGTAGGCCTTGTAGTAGCGTTGGCCATTCTCTTCGATGATCGTCAGGTACTGGTTCCGACCCTTGAGCTTGTACGTGTGGCTGGCCTCAAAGACCCGGGCATGGAGGGCCAGTTCGCAGTGCCCGAATTGGTGCGGAAAATCCTCCAGCCGCGTCCAAAGCCGCCACATCCGGCTGTCGAGGCTGGTCAGAAAGAGGTACGCACGCTGTTCGTCACAGATGATCCAGTAGTCCAGCCCGCCGACCTGGCGCGGGTCGTCCTTCCCTCCGTCAAGCATCGGCAGCGCCCGCGTCCAGCTGGCAGGGTTGGCAAGGTCTGTGGTTGTCGAATATGCGACCCACATCTTGTCGGCACCGGGCACACCCATCTGGTAGACCAGGTACCACTTCCGATGCGGCCGGAAGTAGAATACCTGGGGAGCGCAATAGTAATCGCTGTCGCTGACCGCTAGGATGGCGCGCGGGGAGGCGTCTGCGTCCTTCCAATTCGCGAACGAACAGTGCTCGATGGCGGACTTCCCCGGGAGTTTGACCGTCATGAAAACATGCCATTTGCCACCGTAGAAGACCACGCTCGGGTCCTTCTGGGCCCGGCTGGGATTGGTGACTCGGGACTCGGGAGCGATGAGCGGAGCGCTGTACTCCCACATCCGAGGGAGGTCTAAAGGAGCACTCCTGGAGGCCGGGAGGTCGTTCTCTTGCCTGACACGCCCTGCTGGCTGGGCGGATGCGGAAGATGGGGCCGATCCTGGCCAGAGCGCTATGCGCTCGGCGGTGATCCGTTCCACCGCCTCCCGACTGAGGGGCGCCGGGTGCAGTTTCGCGGTGGACCAGAGCTCCATGGTACTGGTGCGATGGCGGCTGTCGGGCCGGTCGCTGTGCCCGATCGGGCACACGGTTTGCGCCAAGTCCACGTCGTGCAACGGAACCCACTGCGTGTAGGATTGAGCCGATTGGCAGTGGATCGTCTGCCCGTCCAAACAGGTGATGCCGGGAGTCGCAACGTCCTGGGCCGGGTCGAGCGAGCCGACCCCGTCGAGACTGTCGAACCATCCCAACGGAGGCTTCGGCGCACCCGCCCGCGCTGCGGCAGCCCGCATGGCATTCCCTCCCGTGCTCCGGTCGACGTTCCAGGCTTCCGAAAGCACCCGGTCGATGAAAAGGCATTCGTCAGCATCGAACCTCGCCTTCGGATCCTGGTGGATGCGCATCGAGGCGTCCTTGAGGAACCGCGCCAGCCCGGATTCGCCCCCACCGTGCTTCCGAGCCAACGGCGTGACCACAAACCGAAAGAAGGTACTAAGCCGAGTGGCCAGGTCGGCATGCTCCGACCGGAGATCACTGCTGGCGCCGGACGCCAGCCAGCTCTCGAGGGCGGCCAAGGCCTTCCGTGATCCGTCCGACAAAACCTCGGGCTGTGTCGCGCGCAGGTGCAATCCCAACCGGACAATCTCTCGCCTAGCCGGGTTAACCGTATCGTAGTGGACCTCGCGGACATCGGCCGGGCTGAATCGTTCCCGTCCCGACAATCGCTCGCGCAACCGCCAGGAGCGGATCGTGTCGCCCATGGACCCGGTGCTCGTTCCCAGAGCCACCGGGTAGAACGAGCCAATCGGCCGGTGGTTGGCGCTGAGCAGGAAACCTGAGCGCGGGTCTGCCACCTGCGGCACCAGCGCGGCCGGAACAAAGCCCTGCCAATCATCCGCGTCGCCTGTTCCCGGTAGGGCCTCGCCGCCGTTGGCGTCGCCTGCCGAGCGCGCCCGCACCGGGATCGCGCCCAGGACCGAGTATCCGATGTGGCCATCCGCATCGCCATAGACGCAGTTGGCGGACGGAAACCGCCAATCGGCCAGAGCCTGATGAAAGGACTTCGCGTCCGACGCGCGCATCATGGCGAAGACGCCTTGGATCGTGTCACGGTCCGTCTCACAGACCGGCACTCGCTTCAGGGCCACTTCCGGGTCACCCGGTTGCCGGAATGCAAACTCCGAAACCACAGGACCCAGGTGCGTGTTGCGGATGGTCAAGGTCGTGGGCGCGCCGCCTTTCACGAGGATCGTCTCCGTGTGAATCTCCATCGGGCGCCACTGGCCGTTCCAGAAGTACGCGCCCGGATGCTCGGTCGATGTCTCCAGGCGAAACAGGTCGGCTTGATCGGCGCCGAGGGCGGTCAGGCCCCACGCCACGCGCCGGTTGAAGCCGATCAGCAGGCCCGGGCTCCCAGGCATTCCCACGCCCCGCGCATCAAAGGTCTTACCCTTGACATGAAACTCCATCCAAAGCGACGGGTTGCGCACCGGCGTCTGCGGATCGCTCACCAGGACTGCCGCACCTGTGGTCGTCCGCTTGCCTCCCACCACCCACGCATGGCTGAACTTGGGCGGGTCGTTCGTAGCGGACCCACTCCCGCCCACCGGAAGGCCCGACGTGACGCAGAATCGCTCCACCGCGCGAAGCCATTCCTGGCTCACGTCTTCCCGCTGCACCACAGCGGCGGTGTCATCCACCCACGCGGCGCTGGGGAGCGGCATCGCGGGGGCGCCGGGAGGCGGTTGCGTGCGGTTGCGCCACACCATCAGATCGCGGGTGCCATCCCCGGCGAAGTACTGGGCCACATGCCACCAACTGAGCAGGCAATCGGCCGGCGTCCACTTTTCCGGCGCCACATCAAGCTGCTTGAACAGGGGATGGAGCGTGTTGGCCTTCTGCTGGGCCGCGAAACTGGTGTTCACGCCCTCGCAGTAAGCCTCCAGCAAGCCCCGCGTGCCGGGGTCCAAGTTCGCGGCGATGCGCGAAGCCGCACGCGTCCAACCGAACGTTCGCATCCGTCGATCATTGTCCAAGGCGGTTTCTTTCCTTCCGCCTCGTGCTCGGTCGCCCAGGACTTCCGCCAACCGCCCCTGCATGACCCGCAGGCCGTAAGTCATCTGGAACCCGCGCTCTTGAGCCGTTGCGAAGCCAAGGCCGTACATTGCCCCCTCATCGGTATCAGAGAACACGTGCGGGATGCCCCACTGGTCGCGCAGTAGCTCCACTTTGCCGTAGTCCGGCGCGGCCGTGGCGCCTACCACCACGAGGGCGATTGAAGACGCCGTGACCAACCACCGCCAAACCGTGCTCATGATCGGATGATTGACTGCCAGCGCCCTCGTCGCACAAGCAGAAACCACGGCCACAGCCGTGGGGTCATGCAGTGATGTGCCCGTGGATCGAATGGCGCAACCTCCTCAGTTCCCGGCCTACTTCGCCTCCCGCTCCTCCACGAGGGGCCAGTCAAACGGATCCGGGGCCAGAATGATCTGTCGTTCGACCGGTGCCGACGGGAGGGACGTCCCGACAAAAGACGCCGTCAACCGGTAGATGGCCGGTCGAAGCGCCAGGCTGTCGAACGCCCCGCTGCATCGCCCGGCCTGGATCCCGCCGGTGTACTGCCTGACGCCAAGACCGTCCCGTTGCAGTTCGACCTGGACTTGGCCTCCGGCTGTGCCCGCCTGGATGCTCCACGGAATGGACTCCACCACGTAGTATTCATCGAGAGGGGTGTTCAGCGACAGCGGCGGCTCTTCGATCGCCTGGAGTGAAATGTCGTCCATGAAGAAGAAGGCCGTCCGGGCCAACTCCGCCTCTGGGACGGCGATCCACGTGTGGATGTCCATGCTTTCCAGACTCTCGCTCAGCCGGCCTTCGGTCTCGAAGTGGTTCCACACCGCCGGGTCGGAGATGCCTCCGCGGTAGTAGAATCCCTCCCCCGGTCCTCCCGTGAGATTCTGGCGCAAGCCCAGGCCCGGCACGGTGGTGCCCCCTCCCAGCCGAACCCAATACCCGACCTTGACCCGTTTGCCCCGCAGCGCCTTCACGGTGCCGTTGGGAAAGCCCACGTTCACTACCAGCCAACGCGGGTCCCGCCGCACCGGGCCAGCCTCAGCGACCTTGCTCAGGTCCCATTTGAGCGAGTAACGACCGGTATGAGCGGCTTCGTCGCTCACCCTCAACGCCCCGACCTGTTGCTCCTTCGACTCGGGGTAGCCCAGATGGTACAGGCCAGAGGGAGAGCCGTCGGCCTGGGCCGGTTCCTCAAACGACGGGTTCTGGACCAGGTTCGGGCCGGTCTGAGCCGGGGGGGTTGGGTTCTCTGCGACCGCGACAAACGACAGGGCCAGTGTGCGGTCGCCGTGCAGGGCCAGGATCTCTCTGGCGATGCGCCACCGGTATCGGTTGAACGCGAGCGGATGGTCGATTGGCGTCGCGTCGGGATCGAGCAGCGGTTCCAGCACGCGCTCCGCCCGACGCGCGGCTTGGGCCTGGCCACGCTCCTTGGCCAGGGAGATCTCCTTTTGGGGGTGTAGGACGAAAGAGTAACCGAATTTGAGAAAGCCTGTCTCTGCAGTGTTTTTTTGATTGCCATATTGTATCTGTATAGATACATTATTGGCATGGACGCAAACCTGACCCGCCCACTGGAACT
>JAKLFY010000144.1 GCA_022710935.1 Verrucomicrobiota bacterium | reverse complement strand
ACCGAAGTCATCCTGACAACGCCCCCGTTAGACGTTACCGTAACCAAGAGGCGATGAAACCCGCGTTCCCTTCACAATCCCTGCTGAAAAACCCTACGCCCTTCACCAGAATCAATAGTTGACATATGGATGATCGTATGACTCATGCGGCTGAACTGGAGTCGGCTCGGCCCCGCGTGCCAAGCGCCCCCTCAAGCGATTGGGGTCGCCCGGCGCATCCGGCCGTTGTCAATCGCGCGAACTCTCCTGCCGCCAGACCTTCCGGAAACACGGCTCGAAGAACCGGCTTGAAACCGCGCGGGAAAGGGGCATAGTTGCGGCCGTGTCAGACATGGTAGTTCCAGCCGCCTACCGGGCAGCCCCATTGGCCGGCCAATGACTGCGCCTCGTGCCTTGCGGCGTGTCGGTTTGTTTGGAGGATCCTTCAATCCCGTCCACGTCGCCCATCTTGCGGTCGCGGACGCGGCGTTCGAGGAACTCGAACTCGATCGCCTCTTCTTCATCCCGGCTGCGCAATCGCCCTTCAAGCAGGGCATTGCCCTGGCGCCGGCCTCCTTGCGGCTCCGGATGTTGCGGCTGGCCCTGGCGGGCCAGAGCCACGCGGAGGTGGATGACCAGGAAATCCGGCGCGGGGGCGTGTCCTACGCCATCGACACGGTCAGGGACTACGCGCGCCGATACCCGATGGCGGAGTTGTTCTATTTGATCGGCGCGGACCACGTGGCGCAGTTGTCCAGGTGGCGGGACGCCCCGGCCCTGGCCGGCCTGGTGCAGTTCGCGGTGATTCCGCGTCCCGACGAACTGCCGGTCGCGGCGGCGCCGACCTTCCGTGTGCGTTGCCTGCGCGGGATGCCGATTGGCGTGTCTGCGTCGCAGATCCGCGGCCGGGTGGCTGCCGGACTTTCGATCCGCTGGCTTGTTCCCTCCGGGGTTGACGATGTGATTCGTCAACGCCGGCTTTACCTCTAACGCATGGTTGCCTCTGTTTCTCCTGTCATGGACCCTCGCAAACTCGCCTTGCAATGCCGCAAACTGGCCGACGCCAAGAAAGCCGAGAACATCGTGATCCTGGATGTCCGCAAGTTGTCGAGCGTCACGGACTATTTCGTGATTGCCACGGGCACCAGCGAACCGCATTTACGCGCCCTGATGGACGAGATCACGGAGAAGCTCCGCGAGGAGTTCGACGTGCGTCCTCACGGGACCGATGGCACGGCCAGGAACAACTGGATCGTTCTCGATTATTTCGACGTCATCGTGCATCTCATGCGGGCTGACGCGCGGGAGCACTACGGGCTCGAGAGCCTTTGGGGGGACGCTCCGCGCCTGCGGGCGTTGCGGCTTCGGTCGCCTTCAGTCCCCCGCCCGCGCACCGCGCGGGGCAGCCGGGCGGCCCGCTGACCGTCTGAACCGCCCGCCCCGTTGGCGTCCAGGCAAGACGCCATCGCCTCTGTGCCAGGAGAGTGCGGGATCAGGGGGGCGGATAATCCGCGGACTTGATCGAATCGGTCAGGGCGGGGGCGGGGGCGGGGGCGATCTGGTCGATCATGGCCTGGAGGGCCTTGAGGAACTCATCGAGTCCGGAGGCTGGAATGATGATGGTGTCGCGGCGTCCGCCCACATCCTCGGTGATTCGCAAGAACTGCCCCCGGGGATTCTCCTTGAGCGCGAGCAGGAATGTTTTGCGCTCGATCTGCAGTCGCTCGCTCCGGAGGGTTTCTTCCTCGCCGTGCGCTTTGGGGCTGGATGCGAGATCGTGCTGGCCCGGTTCACGCGAACAATCGTGATGCGTCATAGCACCCCCTCATGGGTGGTCTTAGCGTTGGATTACGGGCGGTTGTGTCAGCCACTTGCCCGGATTTGTCAAGCGCGGAATTTGTCCGCCCCCCCAAATCCGAACCGCATCGCCTGTCCCAGTCGGGTGAGGCGCCAGAGATAGTAGATCAGGCCCGCAATGATCATGAAGTTCACGAAATAGGATGCGCTGTGGATGACGGCGAAGCGGCTTCTGGCGGCCTCCTGCTGCGCGATGGTGGACGTGACCGAGTACATGATCCGGTGCAACTCGTGCGTGTGTGGCAGCACCCAGTAGCTGCCGATCAACGCGACCAGGAACATGACCGACAACAATCCAAGACACCAACGGTCGACCTGCCGGCCCGAATAGAGATACTCGACCAGAACATGCAGCAGCGCGATCGCGGCGCACCACTGTTGAAGAAGCAGATAGCGCTGGACGATCACCTCCGCCGTTCGCCGCGCATAGGGTTCCTCGAGGAACTTGAGCATCTCGGCCGAGAAGAACGCCGGTCCAGCCGCCACGGTGAAAAAGACCGCCGCACCCAACCACACCGTGATGTTGATAATGCCAACGAATCGGATGAATGGCTGCACGGTGGCAGCATAACTCGAGTCCCGCCCCCATGCCAAGCCGCGAATCCGCAGTCCTCATCCTGGCCCGGCACTCACCCGGGTGACGCCTTTTCCATCCAGCGTAACGGCCCGGAAATCTCACCCACGGACCGTCAGGAATGCCGAGACCGCCCCACGGGTGAGATTTCCGGGTCAGGCCGAAGGTTGCGTTCACCGATCCGCCTCGATACTGTCTCGCCTGTGATCGCCCCCATGCCATTTCGACACCCGATGTCACGGCTTATGAATCTGATTGGTCTGAGCAGGCGCGCTTCGCTGGGGTTGGGCTGGCTTGCGCTCTCGGGCGCGGCGGCACTTTGCGCCGACCATCTCTCGCTTGAGGGCGCCTGGCGGCTGCAACTGGACCGTGCGGACGTCGGGATCGCCGAGCATTGGTTCGAGCGGACACTCCCCGACGCCGTGCGTCTGCCCGGGTCATTGGCGGGGCAGGGCATCGGAGATCCTGTCACGGTGGACACGCGGTGGACCGGCGGGATTGTGGATCGCTCCTACTTCACCGCGCCCGAATTCGCGCCCTACCGTGAGCCGGGGCACGTCAAGGTGCCGTTCTGGTTGCAGCCGGAGACCTACTATGCGGGAGTGGCCTGGTACCAGCGCGACGTCGAGATCCCTCGGGCGTGGGCCGGGCGACGGATCGTCTTGCGCCTGGAACGTCCGCATTGGGAGACGCGCGTGTGGATCGGCGCTCGCCTCATTGGCACCAACGACAGTCTCTCGACGCCCCACCTCTATGACCTGGGAAGCGTCGATGCCGGACGCCACCAGATCACCGTGCGGGTCGACAACCGGATGGTCGTCGATATTGGCGAGAACTCGCACAGCATCAGCGACCACACCCAGGGGAACTGGAACGGCATCGTCGGAGCCATCCGGCTCGAATCGACGCCGCGCGTGTGGCTCGACGACGTCCAATTCCATCCCAACGCGGGGCAGAGGTCGGTGCATGTCAAAGGCCGGATCGGCAATTCCTCCGACGCTCCGGGCGCCAGCGCGCTGAAGCTGAGCTTTCGTCCGATCCGAGGAGGGCGTCCGGTCGCGGGTCAACCCGGCCAAAGCGTCCAGAGCGAGGTCCGTTGGGAAGTCGACGGCGGTTCGTTCGAGACCGATCTGGCGCTGGGTGCCGACGCCCTGCTGTGGGACGAGTTTGATCCGGTCTTGTATGCGGTGACAGTGGAACTGGAGACGCCGGCCCACCGTGTGTCCGGACGGTTCGGGCTGCGAGATTTTGGCGTGGACGGCACGCAGTTCACGGTCAACGGGCGCAAGACATTCCTGCGCGGCACGCTGGAATGCGCCATTTTTCCGAAGACCGGCCACACGCCGACCGACAGTCAGACGTGGCGGCGGGTGATGCGGACGGCCAAGGCGCATGGTCTCAACAATCTGCGCTTCCACTCGCACTGTCCGCCCGAGGCGGCGTTCGCGGCTGCGGACGAGCAGGGCGTGTATCTCCATGTCGAGTGCGGCACCTGGGCGAACCAATCGACAACACTTGGGGACGGCAAGCCGGTCGACGCCTGGGTGTACCGCGAAGCCGAACGGATTCTGCGGGCTTATGGCAATCACCCGTCGTTTGTCCTGTTGCTTTACGGGAATGAACCGGGTGGTGATCGTCACACGGCCTATCTCAAGGCGTGGGTCGAGCATTTCCGGGCCCGGGACGGGCGCCGGCTCTACTCGAGCGGTGCGGGTTGGCCGCAGATTCCCGAGAACCAGTTCCATGTGGTTCCGGACCCGCGCATCCAGGCCTGGGGCGGCGGCATGCAGTCGCGGATCAATGCGCGTCCTCCGGAAACGGTCACCGACTACCGCGACTTCATCCGGACGCGTCCTGTGCCGGTCATCAGCCACGAGATCGGCCAGTGGTGTGTCTATCCCAACTTCGCCGAGATGCCCAAGTACACAGGCTATCTGAAGGCGCGCAACTTCGAGATCTTCCGCGACTCGCTGCAGAGGGGCGGCATGCTCGACCAGGCTGACGCGTTCCTGTTCGCCTCGGGCAAACTCCAGACGCTCTGTTACAAGGAGGACATCGAGTCGGCTCTGCGCACGCCCGGGATGGGCGGCTTCCAACTGCTCGATCTGCACGATTTCCCCGGGCAGGGCACCGCCCTGGTCGGCGTGCTCGATCCGTTCTGGGAGCCCAAGGGTTACGTGACGGCAAGCGAGTACCGCCGCTTTTGCAATTCGACCGTGCCCCTGGCGCGGCTGGCCAAGCGCGTCTTCACGACGGACGAGGAGCTTGTGGCCGGTTTGGAGGTCGCCCATTACAGCCCCCGCCCGATCGAAGCCGCGACTCTGGTCTGGCGACTGCTCGATGACAAGGGCCGCGCTCTGGCCGAATCGACTTCGAGTTGCTCCGAGATTCCGCCAGGCAGCGCCACGCAGCTTGGCAGTGTCCGCGCGCCGCTCGAGTCGATGCCCGCCCCGGCGCGCTGCAAGCTCGTTGTCTCGATCGAAGCGCGCGGGGATCAGGCGGCGGCCCGCCGTGGCTCAGTCGCTCGCCGAGGGGCCCGTTTCGAAAACGACTGGGACATCTGGATCTACCCGCCGGCTGTGACGACCGCGCCTCCTGCGGATGTCACGGTCACGGAGACGCTCGATGAGAATGCCAAGGCCGTCTTGGCGCGCGGGGGCAAGGTGTTGCTCCTCGTGCCTCCGAGCCGGGTGCGGCCCGATCCGAAGCTCGGACGCATCGCGCTCGGTTTTTCGAGCATCTTCTGGAATACGGCCTGGACGGGGCGCCAGCCGCCTCACACGCTGGGCATTCTGTGCAACCCGCGCCATCCCGCCTTCGCCGAGTTTCCCACCGACGCTTACAGCAACTGGCAGTGGTGGTATCTCGTCAGCCGGGCCGGTGCGATGATGCTCGACGACCTGCCGCCGGACCTGCGCCCGACCGTCCAGGTCATCGATGATTGGTTCACCAATCGCCGGCTGGGCCTGGTTTTTGAAGCCAGGGTTGGCTCGGGCCGGCTGCTGGTCTCGAGCATCGACCTCTGTTCCGACCTCGGATCGAACCCGGTCGCCCGCCAGCTCCGGCACAGTCTGTTGAGCTACATGGCCAGTGGGGCCTTCCGCCCGAAGGTCGAGTGCTCGATCGCGCAAATTGAAGGTCTCATGGCGCCCGAGTCGGTCATGCAGAAACTTGGCGCCAAGGTGCATCGAGCGGACAGCGCCCACACAGGCCACGACGCCGCCCTCGTTCTGGATGGCGATCCCCGCACCATGTGGCACACGCCCTGGGGCGAAGGCGCCCCAGGATTTCCGCACGAGATCCAAGTCGTCTTCGAGCAGGTCGTGCGGCTGGGCGGGATCCGCCTGACGCCGCGCAGGGATGGCAATCCGAATGGGACCATCAAGGACTACGCCCTCTACGTCAGCTCCGATGGGCAGAACTGGGGCGAGCCGGTCGCGCGCGGGACGCTTCCGCCCGGCGATGCGGTGCAGACGATCGAGGTCGCGCCGACTCCCCCAGTGCGATTTGTCCGCCTGGTGGCGCTCAGCGGGCACGCGCGCGGTCCGTGGGCCTCGCTGGCGGAGTTCGATGTGTGGTTGGCTGTGTCGCGGAATTAGAATTGCGGCGTTTTGCCTTTGCACGCTGCGCGGCCGGGCGCATGCTTGTGCCGTCACGCCATGAAAACATCTGTTCTTGTTCTGATTGGGGCCTTGCTTGCGATCGAAGCTCTCGCCGCCGAGTCCGCCCGGAGCGTCCGGCTGTTCGACGGACGCACCTTTACCGGGTGGGAGGGGGATACCAATACGACATGGCGGGTTGTCGAGGGCGCGTTGGTGGGCGGTTCCCTGAAGGCGCCCGTGCCGCGCAACGAGTTTCTGTGCACCACGCGCGCTTATACGAACTTCGTTCTCAAGGTGAAGTTCAAGATCCTCGGGGCCGGCGCCAATGCCGGCATCCAGATCCGCTCGCGCAGGATCCCGAACCACCACGAGATGATCGGTTATCAGGCCGATCTGGGCGATCCGGAGTGGTGGGGCTGCCTCTATGATGAATCGCGCCGGAACAAGGTGCTGGCCAAGGCGGACAAGGAGCGAGTGGACAAGGTGCTCAAGCGCGGCGACTGGAACGAGTACGTGATGCGCTGCGAGGGCCGGCGTGTTCAACTCTGGATCAACGGTGTGCAGACCGTCGACTATACGGAAACCGATCAGAGCATCGAGCAAGCGGGTCTGATCGGTCTCCAGATCCACGGCGGCCCGCCGAGCGAGGCCTGGTACAAGGACATCCTCCTGGAGGAGTTGGGCTAGAGTCCGAACGCCCTCTGCATCTGCTCGCGCACCTGCGTCAGACGTCTGACGTCGCCGCCGCCCACCTCCGCGGCCGCCCAGCCGCAGTAGCCGATGTCTTCGAGCGCTTTGCGGACCTGATCCCACGGCAGGTCGTCATCGGGCGCGGTGATATCGACGAACTTGTTGCGCGCCCGGCTGAATCCCTTCACGTCCAGTTTGACACACCGGTGGCCGAAGGCGCGGATCCAGTCCGCCGGCTGGGCGTATTTCCAGTGATTCCCGATGTCGAAGTACATGCCAATCCACGGGCTTCGGAGGCTGTCGACGAACCTGATGAACTGGTCCGGGCTCTGATCCGGCGGCCCGTCGTGCCGATAGAACATCTGGTTCCACACGTTTTCGATCAGGATCGGCTGTCCGAGCGAGGCGGCAAGCGGAAGCAATTGCTTCAGCTCCTGGCGACAGCGCTCCTCGATGACTTCCGCCGGGCCGTCATCCCCTTTGCCGAGCACGATGAGAACGCCGCTGCCGCCGGCGGCATGCGACACGCGCAGGCAATGCTCGATGTTGCCGCGGCTGCGAGCGCGGTCCTCCGCGCTGGCGCTGGTCAAGCGCTTCTCCCAATGGGCGTGATTGATCGCATTATGGACGAAGACCCCCGATTGGCGCACCGCGTCACGCGCCTGTTCGGGCGTGTACTCGCCGGCCTGGTCGAAATCCACGCCGTCGAAGCCCGCTTCTGCCGCCATCCGCAGACGTTCGACCACCGTGAGCTTCCTGCCGCCGGCCTCGGACGCAATCATCCCCAGTTTGCACGAGAGCAACAGCCGTTTGCCCGGGGGCGGCGTGACGATCCGTGCGCTCTCGCTCTCCGCCCCGCGCGCAACCGGCCCGGCTCCGGCGGCCGCGAGAGCGACCGACGCGGCCCCGGCGGTGAGAAAACTGCGGCGATTCAGTGCAGGTGACGGTTCGTTCATGGATGACCTCCGGGACATTGGGTTCAGGGACAAGTTCAAGGCAGGTGATTGTTCGATGCGGAACACGGTGTGATCTTTGCCTCGATTGGTGCTGCGATGCAATGGCGAAAGGTGGGGCTTGTGCGAATCGGCTGTTGCCTCCCTTCATAACGAAGTGGTTCCATCTGTCCAACAATACACATGAATGCAATGACTTTCCATGAAGCGGATCGTCCGACACTCCGATCCCCTGCGAGCGTCCGATGTGCCAGGATGCTGCTGGTTCTTCTGGGGGCTTTTGTGATCGCGGCCGGCGGGTGGGCTGCGGACACCGCCCCTGCACGGGCCCGCTTTGTCAGGTTTGAACGCGGCGCCACGACCGCCTATGGCGTCATGGAGGGCGAGCGGGTTCGGGAACTGTCCGGCGATCTGTTTGGCGTGTGGACCAGGACCGACCGGCTTCATTCCCTGGACACGGTCAAGTTGCTTCCGCCGACGCAGCCGACGCAGGTGCTGGCGATGGCGGGCAACTACAGGAGCCACCTGAACAGCGCGGAGATCCCGCCCAAATTCCGGATCCCGCAGCCGTTCCTCAAGAGCCCATCCTGTCTCATCGGCCACGGCGCGGCGGTCGTCCTTCCCAAGGACGCCCGCGACGTCCACTTCGAGGGGGAACTGGTGCTTGTCATCGGCAAGACGACCCGGCAGGCATCGAGGGAAAAGGCGGCCGAAGCGATCTTTGGCGTCACCTGCGGCAACGACGTCAGCGAGCGCTACTGGCAGAATGACGAACAGAACAAGGACATCCAATGGTGGCGGGCCAAAGGCAGCGACACGTTCGGTCCGGTCGGCCCCTGGATCGTCACGGGACTGGATTGGAACGACCTCGAGTTGCGCGTGCGCGTTAACGGGGAGGTGAAGCAGCAGGACCGCACCAGCCGACTCATTCACGACGCAGCCGCCATCGTCAGCATGATCAGCCGGTACGTCACGCTTCAGCCCGGCGATCTCATTTTCACCGGGACGCCCGGAACCACCTCGGCTCTCAAGCCGGGCGACGTCGTTGAAGTGGAAATCGAGGGGGTCGGCGTGCTGCGAAACTCGGTCGAGTGACGACGGGGTCGCATCTCGATAGTAGATTCCGCTGAAAACCCCCTCAGGGTTTTTGAGGTTTAGGCCAGGGAGAACATCCTTGCCTCTTGGTCCTGCTCACCACAGATCGATGAAGTGTGCGATAAAGTCCAATGCCAAAAATGTCCAAACTCCAGGCCGCGGACGTGAGTCCGGGCCATCTCGCTCGTTTTCGGGCGTTTCTTTTCGTCCAGGCCTGTGCCAGACTCAGGCCTGCATGAATCTCCTCGCGTCGAGCATTCGCGTCGCTTTCCTTGCCGCGCTCTTCTTTCGCGTCGAAGCCGCCAGCACACCGCGGCAGCCGAGTTTCGTCTGCATTCTCGCCGACGACATGGGCTACGGCGATCTCGGGCGCTTGAACCCGAAGGGACGCATTCCCACGCCGCATCTCGATCGGCTGGCGCGGGAGGGCCTGACCTTCACCGATGCGCACAGCGGGTCGTCGGTCTGCACGCCGACGCGCTATGGCCTGCTGACCGGCCGCTATGCCTGGCGGTCCCGGCTCAAGAGCGGCGTTCTGGGCGGATTGAGCCCGCGTCTGATCGAGCCGGGCCGCATGACTGTCGCCTCGCTCCTGCGCGCTGAGGGATATCACACGGCGTGCATCGGCAAGTGGCATCTGGGGATGGACTGGGTGGTGAAGGAGGGCAAGCAGATCAGTGAATTGAGCATCGAAACACCCGCGCAGGCGTGGAACGTCGACTTCTCGAAACCGATCCGCAACGGGCCGAATGCCGTCGGATTCGACTCCTTTTTCGGCATCAGCGGGTCGCTCGATATGGTGCCCTACACCTACATCGAGGATGACCGCGTGACCCGCGTCCCGGATCGGGACGGCGATTTCCCCTGGTTCCAAGGTCGTCCGCGCCGCACCCGGCGCGGGCCGGTCGCGGACGGATTCGACGCGGGCGGTGTGTTGGGCGAATTCACGCGACGGGCTGTCCAGTATCTTGAGGAGCGGGCCACGGCGGCGAATCGCGACCAGCCGTTCTTTCTGTATCTGGCGTTGGCCTCGCCTCATACGCCCATTCTGCCGAGCCCGGACTGGCAGGGGCGGAGCGGACTCAATGCCTACGCCGATTTCGTGATGGAAACGGACGCCGGTGTGGGCCGTGTGCTTGATGCCCTCGACACCCACGGCCTGGCCGGGAACACGATCGTTTTCTTTGCCGCCGACAACGGGTGTTCGCCCGAAGCCGACTTGCCGCAGCTCGCCGCCGCAGGACATCATCCGAGCGGCCCTTTCCGCGGTCACAAGGCCGATCTGTTCGAAGGCGGTCATCGCGTTCCCTGCCTTGTCCGATGGCCGGGTCGGATCGCCGCGGGCGGCGAGTATGGGCATCCGATCTTCTTGGGCGATCTGCTGGCCACGTGGGCCGACCTGCTGGGGGTCAGGCTGCCGGACGACGCCGGTGAGGACAGTGTCAGCCTGTTGCCTGTGTGGTTGGGGGAGATCCGCGAGCCGGTGCGGGACGCACTGGTCCATCATTCCGTCAACGGTTCGTTCGCCATCCGCCAGGGACGCTGGAAGCTGCTGTTGTGTCCGGACTCCGGGGGTTGGAGCGCGCCGCGTCCGGGCAGCGCGGAGGCGGCGGCTCTGCCGCCCGTCCAGCTCTATGACCTCGAAGACGACATGGGCGAACAGCGCAATCTGTGCGCGGAGCATCCGGATGAGGTCAAGAACCTCATCGCCCGACTCGACAGATTGGTCCGGGACGGACGCAGCACGCCGGGCGCGCCGCGGACGAACAATGGGGCTATTGACATCTGGCGGGGGCGCCAGGCTTTCAAGCCCTTGTCCAGCGCGGTGGCCGACCCGGTCGCCAAACCCAACATCGTGTACGTTCTCGCTGACGATCTCGGTTGGACGGATACCGGGGTGTATGGGAGCGCGTATTACGAGACGCCGCACATCGACCGCCTCGCCGCTCAGGGACTGCGCCTCATGCAGTACCATAACGCGCCGAATTGCCAGCCCACCCGCGCCGCCCTCATGACGGGTCAGTACAGTCCCCGCACGGGGGTCTATACCGTCGGGAGCATTGACCGGTTCAACTGGCGCTCGCGCCCGCTGCGTCCGGTGGACAACGTCGATCGGTTGCCTTTGGACAAGGTGACGGTGGCTCAGGCGCTCAAGGCCGCCGGCTACTCGACGGGCCTGTTCGGCAAATGGCACCTTGGCCAGCAGGGCGATTATCACCCGGGCAAGCGCGGATTCGACGAAGCCATTGTCAGCATGGGCGCTCACTTCAACTTCAAGACGCAGCCGGCGGTCGATGTCCCGGAGGGCGTTTACCTGGCCGACTGGCTGACCGACAGGGCAATCGATTTTATCCGGCGTCATCGCGACGGTCCGTTCTTCCTCTACCTGCCGCATTTCGCCGTGCATTCTCCGCATCACGCCAAACCCGAGTTGATCGCCCGGTTCAAAGACAAGCCCGGTGCGGGCGGGCATCGCAACCCGACGTACGCGGCCATGATCGCGAGTGTGGACGAGAGCGTGGGGCGGGTGATGCGAACGCTCGAAGAGCTGCAGATCGAGGACAACACCGTCCTGATCTTCTCGAGCGACAACGGCGGCGTGGGCGGTTATGTCCGCGAGGGCCTCAAGCAGGCCGGGGATGTGACGGACAACGCGCCGCTGCGCAGCGGCAAGGGGAGTCTGTACGAGGGTGGGACGCGCGATCCGTTCATCGTGCGCTGGCCCGGCGTCACGCCCGCGGGGACCCGATGCGACGTGCCGGCCATGCACGTGGATGTTTTCCCGACCTTGCTCGAAATTGCCGGGGCCAAACCGCCCGCGGGGCAAGTCTTGGACGGAGAGAGCTTGGTCCCGCTGTTTCGGGATCCGACCTCAAGCCTCAAGCGCGACGCCATCTATCAGCATTTCCCCGGCTATTTGGGGTCGGGTGGTGGGACGTGGCGCACGACGCCCGTGGGGACCATTCAGAGCGGCAACTGGAAGCTGTTCGAGTTTTTCGAAGACGGCCGGGTCGAACTCTACGATCTGGGCAACGATCCGGGTGAGTCCAGGAACCTGGCGCGCGAACAACCGGACCGGGCGCGGGAAATGCACGCTCGGCTGAAGGCTTGGCGGGAGGCCATCGGCGCGTCGATGCCCACACCCCGCTCACCTGCGAAAGAGGACTCGTTCTAACCCCCAGAGCGGTCCTCTTGCGAAGTCTGACCGCTCTGTGCACTGATGGGGTATAAACATGGGGGTCAGAGATGGACCGCGGGCTGATCGGCGTTTCCGGTGATCACATCGTCATCAACGACATCGTGCGGATGAGTGCGGTGAAATAGTCCGGCAGACAGGGTCCGTAAAACGACATCGTCCGCGGTTCGTAACCGCCCATGTGGTAGTACCGCGCTGGGATCACGTAGCCGATATAATCGCCATTGAAGCTGGTTACGACGGCGTCGGCGCCGCGCGCGCGCATGAAATCCTTGATCTCGAGGGCCAGTTCGCCGCTGAAGTCGCATGGGGTCGAGATCCAGACCGTCGCGTCCAATCGGAAGACCTGCAGGTAGGTGAGCGATTCGACTGGCAGGAG
>JAKLFY010000143.1 GCA_022710935.1 Verrucomicrobiota bacterium | reverse complement strand
GGCAAGAGCCCGCCGATGCCTCCACACCCGAGCAGGCTTTCGAGAAACAGTGGGCGCTGACCCTGCTCGAGGTCGTGCTCGAACGCTTGCGCGCCCAATACGAGCTCGAGGGCAAGGCCACCCTCTTCGACTCGCTGAAGCCCTGTCTCATCGGCAATCGCTAAGGTCTGCCGTATGCGGAACTCGCCGCCCGCCTGGCCATGACCGACGGAGCCGTCCGGGTGGCAGTGTGTCGGCTGCGCGAGCGGTATCGGGAATGGCTCAAAGAGGAGATTGCCCACACGATCGCCTCAGAAGCGAGGCGGATCATGAATGGGCGCGGCTGTTTCATAGAGCTTCGCGGAGTCTCACATCCGGGCTGTGCCAAAACCGCGCCCGGAAAGGAAATCAAGAGCACCGTGTCGGTTCTGAAAGCGTTCCGCCATGGGAACAGTGTGCTGCGTTTCTCGACCTCTCGGACATGGCGCGGTCTTGCTTCTCCAAGCCGCATAGGATGGCGGGTCAAAGCGGGTTTTCAGCGACGCCGACGGCCCAAGGTCGTTTGACGAGGTTGCCATCCAGAGTCGCGAGCTTGAGCCCGTGGCTGGCAGCCAATTGCACAAGGTGAGCGTCCGTGACGTCCGCGCTGGCGGAAAGTGCCGGGAGCGAGTCCGCCTGGGTGGCGTCGGTGAGAAAACGATGCGTCTGCAACTTGAGGATGGCGGACAAGGCTGTCTTGGCGTCGTCGAAGGAAGCGCTGTACGCCGGGCTCATACTCACTCGCAGGAATCCCATTTGGGTGATCGGTGCCGTGGCGAACGCGGTCGTCGAATTCAACCAGCGGTTGGCGCGGGCGTGATCCGCATGCTCGGACCACGCACAGGCAAGCAGAAGATTCACGTCCAGAAGGTGGCTCACGAGAGTTCCTCCAGGATGGCCTTGACCCGTTCCGGCGTCATGGGCGGCGCCCCCGGCGGTGTGACGAGGACCGGACGCCCGAACTTCCCTCGCACCAGGCGAGCGCGCTGGGGTTGGTCGCGTTGCAGAACGAGTCTCTCGCCCTCCACGGTGAAAGACACCTTGTCGCCCGGCTGGAGGTGCAGGGCCTTGCGGAGCCGGCTGGGGATGACCAACTGGCCTTTGGTGGACAGCCTCGCCGTAATCACGTCGAAAGTCTTACCCGTCTTACGCTGGATTTCAATAGATTTCTCTTCCGACTTGGACGGCGACAGTCCGAGGTCGGACCACGCGCTGTGCTCGGCGACGCGCGGGCAACGAGGGAGCGACAGGGGAAAGCAGGATTTGTCCTCCAACTTCGGGCCGTCCAACGGGAGCAGCGCCTTCCAGCCCAACTCCGGCGCAACGATGGCGGCGCGGTGATGCGGCGGTTCGGTCAGTTGGTCCGCCATCTTGAGGAAAAGCAGCAGCGTGAGTTGCTCGACATACTCGAAACAACTCAGCCCGGCATCTTGCAGGACACGCCCACCCCGGCGGCAGTGGTTGTCCGTTCGCCTCACTCATGCCGTGAGTCCATCTGCGATGCGGTCGCCGTGTAGCGGCACGCGGCCTCCAGCGGGAGTCTCCATCCGGTGTAGGCCCGGTGCCCTCACCGGGCGACAGAACACCGACAACAACTCGATGCAGCGCCCTCGAAGGCGCCCTCGAGCGCGGGCTTGCGCAAACCGGCTGGGTCCGGTTGAATCGCATCCCAACAAACGGCGGCCCTTCAAGGCATGCAGGATATTCTGTTTTACGTTTTTGCGGCGCTGACGCTGGTCTGCGGTTTTCTGGTCGTGGCCAACCCGATCAGCCGCAGCCCGGTGACGAGCGCGCTGTTCCTGGTCCTGACCATCGTCTCGCTCTCCGGGCTGTTCGTCCTGCTGCACGCCTTCTTCCTGGCGGCGGTGCAAGTCGTGGTCTATGCAGGGGCGGCGCTGGTGCTGTTCCTTTTTGTCATCATGATGCTCGATCTGAGGGCGGAGGAGCGCCGTCGAATCACGCGGTTCGGTCTGATCGGGGGCGGATTGGCCGCCCTGGCGGTGGCGTGGCTGTTCCGCGCGGTTCCGCGGGAAGCGGCGCTTGTCGCCTCCGGACCGCCACATGTCGAGGGGTCGACATCGGCTCTGGGGGCGCTGTTGTTCACGCAGTACCTGCTCCCCTTCGAGGCGATCTCGCTGGTGCTGGTGGCGGGGATGGTGGGAGCGATTCTGCTGAGCAGGAAGGAGCCATCGTGACCGTCGGACTGGGACACTATCTGACGGTGAGCGTGGTGCTGTTCTGCCTGGGGTTGCTGGGGGTGATCGCGCGCCGCAATGTGGTGATCGTTTACATGGCGCTCGAGTTGATGCTCAATGCGGCGAACCTGGCGCTGGTGGCCTTCTCCCGGTTCAACCGCAACCTCGAAGGCCAGGTCATGGTGTTCTTCATCATCACGGTGGCGGCGGCGGAGGTGGCGGTCGGCCTGGCCCTGATCGTCGCGCTGTATCGCAAGCGCCAGACCGCCCACGTCGAAGACCTCGCCTCGATGCGACTCTGACGCCCCGCGCATGCACGCCGCATCGATCCATCTCGCCTGGCTGGCGCTGCTCCTGCCACTGGGGGCGGCATTGAGCATCGCGCTCCTGGCCCTGAACCGTCCGGCGGTCAGCGCCCGGCTCTCGATCGGCGCGATTCTGGCCGCATTCGGCGTCAGCCTGGTGCTGTTCACCCAGGGCGTGGAGGGGCGGACGGCATGGACGTGGCTGTCGCTCGACGACGGGCGGGTGTCGTTGGTTGCCGATCTCGGGCTGCGCCTGGACCACTTGAGCCGCCTGATGCTGTTGGTGGTGACGGGCGTGGGCTCGGTGATCCACATCTACTCCTGGGGCTACATGCGCGAAGATCGCAGCGTCGGGCGCTACTTCGCCGGACTGAGCCTGTTCAGTTTCTCGATGCTCGGGATTGTGCTCGCCGACAATTTCCTGATGCTCTTCGTCTGCTGGGAGCTGGTGGGCGTCTCGAGCTACCTGTTGATCGGCTTCTGGTTCGAGCGCCCGGCGGCAGCCGATGCGAGCACGAAGGCGTTCCTGACAAACCGGCTCGGCGACTTCGGGTTCCTGCTCGGCATCATTCTCCTTTGGGCCGCATTCAAGACGCTCGACTTTGCCGAGCTCGAACAGCGGATCGGCGCGGGCACGATTCCCTGGGTGCCGTCGCTGGTCGGCCTCCTGATCTTCTGCGGCGCGGTCGGCAAGTCCGCCCAGTTCCCGTTGCACATCTGGCTGCCCGACGCCATGGAAGGGCCGACGCCCGTGAGCGCGCTGATCCACGCGGCGACGATGGTGGCCGCGGGCGTCTATATGCTGTGCCGGGTGTTTTTCGTGTTTGCTGTGCCGGGATCGGCGGCGCCGGACGTCATTGCGTGGGTGGGCGGAGGCACGGCGCTTCTGGCCGCGCTCATCGCCGTTCAACAGAACGACATTAAACGCATCCTGGCCTACTCGACCCTCTCGCAGCTCGGCTACATGGTCCTGGCCGTGGGTCTCGCCGGCATGGCCGCCGGCGCGCATCCCATTCCGGCGATGTACCATCTGACCACGCACGCCTGCTTCAAAGCGCTCCTGTTCCTGGGCGCCGGGTCGGTCATTTGCGCTTTGCACCACGAGCAGGACATCTGGCGCATGGGCGGCCTGGCGCGCCGCATGCCGATCACGTTCTGGACATTCCTGGCGGCGACGCTCGCCCTGTGCGGCATTCCGCCTTTCAGCGGTTTCTTCAGCAAGGACGCGATCCTCGCCCTGGCCTGGGAGCGGCAGCCTGTCCTCTTCGGACTGGCTGTGGCGGTGGCGTTCCTGACGTCGTTCTACATGTTCCGGCTGGTGTGGGTCGCGTTTCTGGGACCGGCCAAGTCCCAGGCGCCCGATCATGCGCGCGAATCGCCCGCGGTGATGACCCTGCCTTTGTTGGTTCTGGCCGTGCCGAGCGTCGTGGCCGGTTTCTGGGGAATCGACGCGCACCTGCTGGAACACTTCCATCCCGGCGAAGGCCTGTCCGAAACGGGTTGGCTTGCGCAACTGACCGCTCCGTTTCACCACGCGCCGGTGGCGGCGTTCAGCGGGTTGATCGCGGCGTTGCTGGGGATCGTGTTCGCCTGGAGGTTGTACAGCCATCGGGTCCAGGATCCTCTGCCGGACCTCTTGGGCGCCGCGGCCCGGCCGCTGCGCGACAAGTTCTATTTCGATGAGTTCTATGGGCGGTTGATCGCCTGGACTCAGGACACCCTCGCCCGCTGGGCGGACGCCGTGGATCGCTGGGTGATCGGCGGCGCGCTGGTGAAGGGCGCATCGGGAAGCGTCGAGTTGTGCGGGCGCCTGTTGCGGCTGGCGCAGACCGGGAGCCTGCAGACCTACGCGTTTCTGTTTGTCGTCGGCGCGGTGGTGGCGATTGTGCTGACGCTGGGATGGTGAACCATGGACTCGCTCACGTTCATCATCGTCTGCCCGTTGCTCGGCGCGGTCCTGATCGCCCTGATCCCGCGCAGCTTCGAAGTCCTGTTCCGCGCCATCGCGCTGGGGGCGACCGGCCTCTCGCTGGCTGGGGCGGTGTGGGTTTTTGGGGGGTTCGAACTCGGAACGGCGCGCATTCAGTACGAGGAAGTCGTGCCGTGGGTCTATTCTCTGGGGATCAGCTATCACCTGGGCGTGGATGGCTTGAACGTGGGGCTTCTGCTGATGGGCGCGCTGGTGGCGTTCGCAGCCGCCTGCGTCTCGTCCGAGATCCGGGAGCGACAGAAGGAGTTCTACCTGCTGCTGCTGCTCATGACAGGAGGGATCCTGGGCGCGTTCGCCTCACTGGATTTGTTCTTTTTCTATTTCTTCCACGAACTGGCATTGGTCCCGACGTTCATCATGATCGGCGTCTGGGGCCGCGGGGCCAACCGCCGCGAGGCGGCTTTCACCATCACCCTGTATTTGAGTCTGGGGGCCCTGATCGCGCTGGTGGGGCTGGTTGCGCTCTATCTCGAGACCGGGGCGCGCACGTTCGACGTCGTCGCCATGACCCGGCATGTGGCCGCGCATCCCGTCTCGGAAAGCGCGCAGGACATCATCTTTCCCCTGTTGATGATCGGATTCGGCATCCTGGTGTCGCTCTGGCCGTTCCACACATGGGCGCCGCTGGGCTATGGCGCCGCGCCCACAGCCACGGCGATGCTGCACGCGGGCGTCATCAAGAAGTTCGGGCTCTACGGTCTCTTGCGCATCGCCGTGCCGCTGCTGCCCGAGGGGGCGCAACGCTGGGCGGGACTCCTGGCCGTGCTCTGCCTGGGCAATCTGGTCTACTGCGGCCTGGTCGCGATGCGTCAGAAGAACTTCGGCCTGCTGATTGCCAACTCGAGTGTTGCGCACATGGGGTTCGCGTTCCTCGGCATCGCCAGCCTGAGCCTCATCGGGGTGACGGGCGCCGTCGTGGTGATGGTTGCGCATGGGCTGCTGGCGGCCCTCACGTTTGGTCTCAGCGGCTATCTCCACCAGCGCCTGGGCACGCTCGAGATGGCCCAAATGGGCGGCCTGTTGCGGCGCCTGCCGTTCGTTGGCGGGGTCCTGATCATGGCGATGCTGGCCGGATGCGGACTGCCGGGATTCGCCAACTTCCCGGGCGAGATCCTGGTTCTCTTCGGCGCGTGGATCCGCCACCCGGTCATCGTCAGCCTGGCGGCGTGGGCGGGGTTGATCATCGGCGCGGTCTATGCCCTGCGCGCGGTCCGCATGATGCTCCACGGAGAACTGCCGCAGCGCTGGCACGACACGCCGGATGCCGCGAACGCCTGGCGCAAACTGCCGTACGCGCTTCTCCTGGCCGCCCTGGTGATTTTCGGTTGCTTCCCGAGGCTCCTGACCGACCGCATCGCCGCCTCCGCCCAACAGGCCATCGCGGCCGCTCAAGGCCCTTCCATGGCGGAGATCCAGCGCGCCGACGACCGCCTTTTTGGCGGGCCTGAACCGACAAAGACCTCGATCGGCCGACGTGGGGCCTCTGATGCCGGCCAGAAGGGCATTGCGACCGGGCGCTCGATCCGGCTCACGGGAAACGCTGCGCATGAGTGACCTGACAGCCATTGGTCTCGAACTGGCGGTGGTCGTCACCGCTCTGTCGGTGCTTGTCCTGGATCTCTGGACGCCCCCGGAGCAGAAGCGTGCATTGGGTTACGTGGCGGCAATCGCCGTAGGGGTCATCTTCGTGGCCAGCTTCGCGGTGCTGATTCCAGAGCCGCGAATGGCTTTTGGCGGGATGTTTCGCCTGGACGAGCTGTCTCTTTACTTCAAACGCTTTTTCCTGCTGACGGCGCTGGTGGTCCTCCTGATGTCGACCGAGATCGCCGATCGCATTGAAGCGGGCTTCCCCGAGTACTGCGCGCTGCAGTTGTTCGCGCTCACCGGCATGATGCTCGCGGCATCGGCCTATCATTTCGCGATGGTCTTTGTGGCCCTCGAACTGATTGCTGTCACGTTTTACATCCTGACGAGCTACCAACGCCGCCGCCTGGCTTCGCTCGAAGCCGGGGTCAAGTATTTGGTTCTGGGGGCGGTCGCGTCCTCGTTCCTGGTCTACGGGATCGCCCTGGTCTTTGGAGCGGGCGGCACCTTGGATTTTGCCAGGCTGGCCAACAGTTCGAACACCGGGAGCCACCGCGTGCTCGAACTGGGCCTGTTGCTGGTCTTCCTCGGGCTCACCTTCAAGCTCGCCTCCGTGCCGTTCCAGTTCTGGGCTCCGGATGTCTACCAGGGCGCCCCCACCCCCACTGTGGCGTTCCTGGCTTTGGGATCGAAGGCGGCGGGAGTGGCGCTGCTGATCCGGGTGTTCTACGAGGCGGCGCCCGCGATCGGACGGGGCTGGCACGGACTGTTCGCGGGCGTGTCGGCCGCAACCATGCTCTACGGCGTCCTCTGCGCCATCCCGCAGCGGAATTTGAAGCGATTGCTCGGGTATTCGAGCATCGCCAACGGCGGCTTTGTGTTCCTGGGCCTCTCGACCTTCAGCGCGCCGGGCCTGAGCGCCGTGCTCTATTTCCTGGCGGCGTACCTGTTCACCCTCGGCGCGGCGTTCTTCGTGTTGTGCCTGGTGGCGCCCACCGCGGAAACCGCCGATATCCCGGCCCTGGCGGGGCTGCACCGGCGCTCGCCGCTGCTGGCTGCAGCGCTCGCTCTGTCCATGGTCTCCCTCGCCGGCATCCCCCCGCTGGCCGGTTTCTTCGGCAAGTTCCTGCTCATCAAGGCGGCCCTCGAGAGGGGCCCTTCCTGGCCCGCGATGTATGCCCTGGCGGGCCTTGCCTTGCTGGCGGTTGTGATCTCGATCTACTACTATTTCGGCGTCATCCGGGCGATGTACTGGCCCGGAGAAAGGGAACGCGGAATCGTCCGCGATCCCGAGCCGATTGTCCTCTCAGGGCTCACCCGAGCGGTCCTCTGGTTCTGCATCATCGGCATGCTCTGGCTGGGGATCGCGCCGGACAAGGTGTTGAACCTCGCCGAACACGCCGTTCGAGCCCTGGCATTGTAGCCCGTCTAGCCCGCAGAGTTACACCCCGTCGGTGCACGTGCCGATGAGACGTCCCAAGATGAAAGCTATGCGGGCTGGATGTGACTTCGCAAGATGAACGCTATGCGGGCTAGAAAAGCGCGCGGCGCAACTGATCGAGAATCGCGGTGACCAGGCCGCTGCGGCTGATCTCGCCCGAATCGTGCGCCGGAACGGCATAGGTCTGGCAGGGACCATCCGCGGACTTCAGAGCCAGCCAGACCGCGCGCCTGCCCGCTGCATTCGTTTCCACTCCGCCAACGGCCAGCGCCCAGGGAGTGCGTCCCCAGCGTGCCGCCGCCTCGGCAAGTGCTTGCGCCCGCTCGAGCGCAGAACGCGCGGAGGGCGCGGCGGGCAGACTGAGGATGCGCGCCAACGCCTCTTCGTTCGGGGCAGAGCACGCGCCTGCGAGCAAGCGCGGCGCATCCGGCAATGAGCCGAGAGCCGCCGCGAGTTGTCCGCCGCTGCCCGCGTCGGCGATTGTGACGGACGCCTTGCGCGCCAGAAACCGCCGGGCGACCACCTCTTCGAGCGCTGTGCCGTCGTCGGAGTAGAGGAACTCGCCCAGATGCTCGCGAATAGCCTCTTCGATCCGATCGAGTCGCGCGCGATCCTCGGGTCGATGGCCCGGGAGGGCGAAGGTGAAATCCACCCGGCTGCCTTCGAACAGCGAAGTCACCATCACGTCGGGCGCCATTGCCACGTGATCCTCGATTGACTGGTCGATTTGCGACTGGCCAATCCCGACAAAGCGGAGCGTCAGCGAGTGCCCGAAAGAGCGGGCGCCGTACCGCTCTTGCAGGAAGGGGGCCAGTTCCCGCAGTACCATCGGCTGGAGTTCCCGCGGCGGCCCGGGCAGCGCGATGACCAGCACGTCCTGGTTCCCCTGGAACGTCTTGCCCAGGTCGAAGACAAGGCCGACGGCTGTTCCGGCGCCGTTCTTGAGATAACCGCCACGTTCGGGCACCAACGTCTGGCGTCGCAGGTTGGGCCGGATCAAGTCGCGTGTCTGGCCGAAGCGCCGTTCGAGGTCCGCCAGTGCATCGGGGTGTTCGCGCAGGGGGATGCCAGTGAACTCGGAAAGCGTCTCGCGCGAGATGTCGTTCGGGGTTGGCCCGAGTCCGCCGGTGACCAGGACCAGCGGCGCCTGGTTCGTGGCAAAACGCAGCGCGCGCAGCATGTCTTCGCGACGATCGTCCACGGTGAGCGAGCCGACGCAGCGGCAACCCAGCAGCCGCAACGTGCGCGTCAGGAAATGCGTGTGGCCGTCCGGGTAGACGCCTTCGAGCAACTCGCCTCCGGTCACGACAATGAAATAGTCGATGGGCCGGGCCTCTTCAGAAGCCGCGGGACTGTCCGCGTCGCCCGCGGCGTTCGCAACCGTCATCCCCGCGACGAGCCCGAGCGCAAGAAGCAAAGACGTGAGATTCATGCCGGGTCGAGACGATGCGCCACTGAGTTGACATGCGTCAACGCTGGGGCGCGCGGACGCGGCGGTTCTCATTCTCAGCGCATGGTTTTGCCGCCGGGTGAGGGCACCCGGCCCTGGAGTTTGGACATCATTCGCATTGGACTGCATCGCACACTTCATCGCACACTTCATCGATCTGCGGCGAGCAGGACCAAGAGGCAAGGATGTTCTCCCTGGACACACTGAAGGTGTAGGAACGTATCTGGAGCTTTGCACGCGCACGGACAAGCTTGATCCCAAACAGAAAGCGTGCGCAATGGCCCTCCTGGATGCGAATCGCATCGATGCTGCGTGGCTTGGGCTCGGGCTGATCGAACAGAGCCTGCCGGACGATGTACAAGGATTCCGGATGCAGCCCCTTGCAAAGGCGCGCGGGAACCACGTACACTCAGTCCATGCAAACCCGCTTTCCTCTGCTGCTTGCGCTCGTCATGGCGATCTCGATCCAAACAGGGCGCGGCGCGGACTCGATCTTTCCCCTGATGGCATGGAACTGGGCGCCGTCTGATGCGGCCACCTTCGAACAGATGCGCGACTGCGGGTTGACGGTGGCGGGCTTTGTGTCGCCCAAAGAGCTCGATCTCTGCCATGCGGCGGGACTGAAGGCCATCGTCTCCGACCAGCGTGTCTCCGGCTACGACTGGCGCAAGGTGGACGCCGGGGCGGCGCGGACGAACGTGGCCGCACTGGTCGCCGAGACCGGATCGCACCCGGCGGTGTACGGCTACTACCTCCGGGATGAGCCGGGGGCGGAGGCGTTCCCGGGACTGGCCACGGTGGCGTCCATCGTGAAGGAACTGGCTCCGGGCAAGTGGCCCTACATCAATCTCTTTCCCAACTACGCCAGCGCGGCGCAACTCGGGACAGCCACTTACGAGGAGCATCTCGAGCAATTCGTCGCCACCTGCCATCCGACGCAGTTGAGCTACGACCACTACGCGCTGATGGAGGACGGCTCGTTGCGCGCCGGGTACTTTCTGAACCTCGAGCAGATGCGCCAGGCGGCGAGGAAACACGGCCTGCCATTCTGGAACATCGTCCTGAGCGTGGCCCACTTCAATTATCGCGAGGCCACCCCTGCCGACCTGCGCTTCCAAGTCTACACCACCCTCGCCTACGGCGGGCGCGGCATCGCCTACTTCACCTACTTCGCGCCCCAGGTGGGCAATTACCGCATGGCGCCCATCGACCAATTCGGTCACACCACGCCCACATGGTCGGCGATGCAGAACGTCAACCTGCAAGTCGGCAAGCTCGCCCCGACCCTGCTGCAACTGACTTCGGATGAGGTCTATCATTTCGGGGCCATTCCCGAAGGCGCCCACGCCCCCGGACAATCCAGCCTGGTCGCAGCCGTCGGAAACGCGCCGTTCATGGTTGGGGATTTCACGCACGCGGACGGCAGCCGCTACGCGCTCGTCGTCAACAAGGATTCGCTCCGGTCCCACCATGGCGCCGTCACGTTCCGCCAAACGCCGCGCCGCGTTCAGATGGTCTCGCCCTATACCGGACAGTTGACCGGGTTCGCGGGCGAACAGCAGTGGCTGGCCGCCGGACAGGGAGTCCTGTTGAAAGTCGAGTAGCTCGGCCGGCGCGAGGCCCGCGCAGGGCGGCCCCGCCCGGATGTCTGACAAGGCTCCGCGATCGTTAGGAAGACATGCGGGGCAGGCGCCGAAGCATCGCAGATAACGACCGGTTTACACCATGAGTACCAGCGAGGCGTGTCTCAGACCAAATCCCGGCATCAACATCAGGAATGGGGTGGGTGCTCGCCCGCACCCCTCTCCCGCGCCTCGCCCCGCAGAATCCTTGACCCCTTCAACAGAGGATAGAAACTCGACTCGTGAGCAACAAGTCTCACCGGTCAAGGATTCTGGCGAACATCGAGTGCATGCGCCCCGGCGATCCACGCGCCGCCGCTTTCTGCAAAGGCTCGCCGCCGCCCCCACGCTTCTTGCGGCCCCGATCGTGGCGCCGGCCTCCATCCTGGGCCAGGGCGCGCGTCCTGCCCCAAGCGACCGCATTGTCCTGGCCGCCATCGGCGTCGGCTCGAGAGGGGTCCGCAATCTCGAGTCGTTTCTCGGAGAGTCGGACTGCCAGGTGGTGGCCGTGTGCGATGTGGACAAGCTGCACGCCGAAGAAGGGAAAGGGCTGGTGAACCGGCATTACAAGAACCAGGACTGCCGTGTCTACTACGATTTTCGCCATCTCCTTGCCCGGGCAGATCTGGACGCGGTAGCGCTCGCCTTGCCCAACCACTGGCACGCCGTCCCGGCCGTCCAAGCAGTCAAAGCCGGACTGGACGTCTACAGCGAGGCGCCCCTGGCCCACACTCTTCGAGAAGGCAGGGCGATCTGCGAAGCCGTGCGGCGGTATGGCTGCATCTGGCAGACCGGGAGCTGGCAGCGCTCGGCCGAGACCTTCCGGGCGGCCGTCCAACTCGTGCGCAACGGACGCATCGGGACAGTGCGCACGGTCGAGGTTGGTCTGCCATCGGGACACACGGACCTCTGCGGGACCGCCGGCCAGGAGCAGGCCGGACCGCCCCCCATTCACCTCGACTACGAATTCTGGCTCGGACCCGCTCCGTGGGCCCCCTATTGTCCGGCGCGCGTCCACCAGAACTGGCGCTGGCACCTGGATTACGGCGGAGGCCAGTTGCTCGATTGGGTCGGCCACCACGTCGACATCGCGCACTGGGGCATGGACTGGGATGCAACCGGTCCGGTCGAGGTCGAGGCGAAGGGTGAGTTCCCGCCACGCGGCCTGTGGAACACAGCCACGTCGTTTCGCGTCACCTGCAAGTACGCAAATGAGGTCTCGATGCTGATTGCCGCAGGGGCTCCCGAGGTGCGCATCGGCACTCGCTGGATTGGCGAAGACGGGTGGATCTGGTGCGACCGCGGGGCGGCCGAAGCCGAACCGAAACGGCTGTTGCTCGAACCCACGGACGCGATGAAGATCAAGTTGCCCCGCTCCCCGGGCCATCATCGCAACTTTCTCGATTGCGTGAAATCGCGCCGTGCCCCGCTCGCGCCCGCGGAGGTCGGGCAGCGCTCGATGACCCCCGGTCACCTGGGACAAATCGCCATGCAGCTCCAGCGCAAGCTGTCCTGGAATCCGGAGACAGAGACAATCGCCGACGACCCGACTGCGTCGCGTCTTCTGGGAACGGCCATGCGCGAACCGTGGCGGTTGGGGTGAAAGGCGCACAGCCAGGATGTTTCATTGTGCTGTGACCACGGCGAAGCCGAGAACTCCGCAATATGAACCCATGCGGGCCAAGCCCCATGCACGTTCCGGACCGCACGAATTCGAGACCCGGCCTCCTTCATTCGAGGCCGATAGGGGTAGGGATGGCGGTTGGAACGTCACCCCTCCCTCCGAACCGGACGGGCGGATTTCCCGCATCCGGCTCTCCGGTCAGTGGTTTCTCGGCG
>JAKLFY010000142.1 GCA_022710935.1 Verrucomicrobiota bacterium | reverse complement strand
TCTAGTATCTCAGCGGATACACTCCCTCCCTCGAGCCTCGCATCTGGCCCGGTGGCGCTCCCGCCAAAACCGGAAGTAATTTTTGCACAGACCCTTAGCCCGGCTGTTTGATGAGGCTTCGCGGGGTCTCACATCCGGGCTCTGGCAAGACCGCGCCCCGAAAGCGATCCACAGGCATCCTGTTGGTTCTGGGGGCGTTCTGCCATGGGAACAGTGTGTCGCATTGTTCGATCTTTCGGACCTGGCGCGGTCTTGCTTTTCTAACCCGCATTGCAGTCCTCTTGCGAAGTCTGACTGCGCTGTGCACTGAAGGGGTGTGAAAAATGCGGGCCAGGCGAAGCCCTCGTGTGGTTGCTGGCCTGCGCTCAGGATTAGCCCGCTGGCGCGATCGAGCCGTCGCCGACCCCGTCACAGGCGCAGTCGCCACACTGCTCGGCATGGAAGATGGGGGGGTCGGGTACTCTCTGTGGGACAGCATGGCGTCCGCTCATCGCCGATCCTTCGTACTACTATGCCCCAGAATCTGCCGAGCGGCCGCGGGATCGGCCCTCCGACCTTTGGTTGCGGCTGTGCCGCTTCAGGTTCTTCGCTTCCTGGTGGTGAATTCCAGTCATTTCCAAAACCCAAGGCGATGGTCGAAGCGGCCACAATCGACGGCCGCAATCGACTTGACAACCTGCTGGCAGAAACAGAGAGTTCGCCAACAGCCCTCCTGAAAGCCATATGAGGACCCTACCGTCGACGATACCCCGTTTGCTGACCTATCTTGCGTGTTTGAGTTGCCTCGATGTGACCGTGCTTGGTGCGTGCAACATACCGGTTGCTTCGTAGGGAACATCTCCGGCTCACGCAGGTTTTGGCGTTCTCTCGTTGTGTCAAGAGCGACGGTCGCCCGCCTAGGTTGGGGCGGCTCGTCATGGGCCACCCCAATGCCATTCCCACTCTATTCTCCCCCGCCTCGCTGGCGTGACTGGGGCGTCCCACACAGCGCGCGGAGGGCTGCGTGCAACCGGAGAGCGGTTTCGGGGCCGAGCGAGTTGATTTCGCCGTAGACGGGCCGGCTCGAATTGTAGAGGTAGGGCGGTTTGCGGTCCCATTGGCTCTTGGGGATGATGTAGCCGATTTCGTCGTTGGCGAGGCCGAACACGAACTTGACCTTGCCCGGCATGAGGGCGCGGATGGGAGGCACCTCGACCGGGTCGATTTCGAAGTCGGCGCCTGGGGCCCGCTCGATGCCGCCGTTGACGATCTCCGGATAGACCTCGCCTGGCAGGCAGGCGATGCTGGCGTCGCCGACCGTGATCAGTGCCACCTCGGTGCGCAATGTCCGCCATCGGACATGCCCGCGATCGAGAACGCCCAGGACGGGGGCCAGGAGGAAGATGGCATTGTCGATTGGCAGCTCGATGGTGCGGGCGCAGACGCCGATGGGGGCGTGGTTGGTTGCGGCCGGATTGGGGGCGCGCAACACGGGCAAGAGGCGCGACGCGAGCTGGTGTCCGAGCGCGCGCGCCTTGCCGTGGGACGGTTTCTCAAACTCCTGGTCGAGGTACGGGTCGCGGACGATGACGGACGGGGATGTGGTCATGAGGCCGCCGAGGGCGGCGGTGACATAGACATGGACGCCGCCCAATCCGGCCGCGTGTGTCTGGCCGTCGATCGTGACGCCCTTTTCGAGGGCTTCGCGCACGTAGCCGCAGAAGTCGGACGTGATTTCCGTGTTTTTGCTCCAGACCGTTTCGGGGTGGTTGCCCCAGGCCACGAGCGTGCCGAGCGTGCCGCCCCCCTCGGGCGAGGTGAAATGCATCACGCGCAGGTCGGCGTCAAAGACAATCGGTTCGCGCGAGTCGTGCACCAGACCGTCCGTGGGCATTTGGATCTCGTGAAACGCGACGCATGCGGGTGTGAGCGTTTCGATGGCCTGGCCCAAGGCCTGGGTCGTGGCTGTCAGGACTTGGGCGCGATACCGCGGGTCGACGCCGGTCCTGAGCGGATGCGGCCCCCACAGGCCCATGAGATCGGGTGTCGAGTGGTTGTGGGTCGAGCAGACGATTGCGTAATCGAGGCGCCAATCCGGATCGAGGTGGCGCCGCACCTCGATGACATCGTCGTGGAACAGGCCGATCGCATCGAGCGACACGATGCCCAGACGCGTGTAGCCGTCATCGAGGACGCAGGCATGGGCCCACAAGTTGTCATGCAGCGCGGTCGCGGCACGGTTCTGACTGAACCCGGCCAGCCAGACCGGGCGTTTGGGATCCGAGAGATTGGGGTTGATCAGGACGCGTCCGAAGCCGACCTGCAGAGGTGTCGGCGCGGCAATGGAACGGGCGGGGTCGGCGTCCATCGTGAGCGTGTAGCCCGGATTCCGGTCGCGGAAGGCGTACCAGGACCGCAGAGCGACCAGCGCGGCGATCAGGAGCAGGATCCGAAAGGCCCACACCAGGAGGCGGCGCCACCAGGGGCGCCGGGGAGTGCCGGTGTTCATGGGCGGCAGGCATACACGGAAGCGTCGGCGGTGGCAAGTCGCGGACGCGAGTCAGCGCCAACTGGCTCCGTCAAAGACCGTGATCAGCGCCGTCTCACGACGGCGGCTACGGCGGCTACGGCGGCTCTTTGGCCGCGGGCGGTGAGAGTGGACACGAGAGTGGACAAGAGAATTCTTGAAACAGGCGAGCGACAGGGGCCAAACTGCGGGCAATTGCATTGCGTTTTGGGTTTCAAGGATTTGTGAACACTATGGACCAGCAGTCCTCCAACACGGCCGCCTCACCGACGGGTGGCGCGGGGGCAGCCGCCGGATTCACCCCAGTGCCGGAGTGGCTGGCCGCACACGAACAACTGCTTGGACTGGCGCTCCAGGGCGAGCGTCCGGATCGTGTCCGCCGTTTTCTGAACGGGATGTTAGGGCGCTTGCGGGAGCGGGGTTTGGCCGCGCCCCGAACCACGAGCACGCCTTACGTGAACACGATTCCGCCGGATCGTCAGCCGGCGTTGCCCGGGGATCGGGCGCTCGAGAAGAGGATCAAGAGCCACATCCGTTGGAATGCCATGGCCATGGTGGTCAATGCCAACCGCCAACACGGCGGGTTGGGCGGGCACATCTCGACCTACGCCTCGAGCGCGACGCTCTACGAAGTCGGGTTCAACCACTTCTTTCACGGCGCCGGTCCGGACCGTGCGGCAGACCTGGTTTTTTTCCAGGGGCACGCGTCCCCCGGGATCTACGCGCGGGCCTTTCTGGAACGGCGTCTCGATGAGCATCACCTGCAGCATTTCCGGCAGGAACTGGCCGAGGGCGGCGGGTTGTCGTCGTATCCGCATCCCTATTTGATGCCGGAGTTCTGGCAGTTCCCCACGGTGTCAATGGGGCTGGGGCCGATCCTGTCGATCTACCAGGCGCGGTTCAACCGCTATCTCGAGGCGCGCGGGCTTGTGCAGGGGCCCGAGCCCAAGGTCTGGTGTTTTGTCGGCGACGGCGAGACGGACGAGCCGGAGACCCTCGGCTCGCTCACGCTCGCGGCGCGCGAGAATCTCGACAATCTCATCTGGGTGGTGAACTGCAATCTGCAGCGTCTCGATGGCCCCGTGCGCGGCAACGGCAAGATCATCCAGGAGCTCGAAGCCGCGTTTCGGGGGGCGGGCTGGAATGTCATCAAGGTGATTTGGGGTTCGGATTGGGACCCGCTGCTTGCGGCGGACAAGACGGGGCTTTTGGTCAAGCGGATGGAAGAGGCGCTGGACGGCGATTACCAGAAGTACTCGGTCGAACCGGGCAGCTACACACGGCGCCACTTCTTCGGCAAGTATCCCGAGCTGCTCGAACTGGTGAATCATCTGACCGACAGCCAGATTCACCGCCTGCTTCGCGGAGGGCACGATCCGGTCAAGGTGTACGCCGCCTACCAGGCTGCCGTCACGCATCGCGGGGCGCCGTCCGTCATTCTCGCCAAGACGATCAAGGGCTACGGGCTGGGGGAGGCGGGCGAGGGCCGCAACATCTCGCATCAGCAGAAGAAAATGAACGAGAAGGAACTCCGCGAGTTCCGCGCCCGATTCGCCGTGCCGATTCGGGACGAAGAGATCGCCGAGACGCCGTTCTACCGCCCGCCAGCCGACAGTCCGGAGACCATTTACCTTCTGGAGCGTCGGGAGGCCCTGGGCGGCTTTGTTCCCGAGCGCAAGGTCAGCGCGACGCCACTCGACGCCCCGCCGCGGGAGTTCTACGCCGAGTTTGCCAAGGGCTCGGGCAAGATGGCCGTCTCCACCACCATGGCCTTCGTGCGTCTGCTCAGCCTCCTCTTGCGCCACAAAGGAATCGGTCCGCGCATCGTTCCGATCATACCCGATGAGGCCCGCACCTTCGGCATGGACGCGCTGTTCCGCGAGATCGGCATTTACTCGCCCAAAGGCCAGCTCTATGAGCCGGTCGATGTGAAATCGCTGTTGTATTATCACGAGTCTCAGAAAGGCCAGATCCTCGAAGAGGGGATTACCGAGGCCGGATCGATGGCGTCGTTCATCGCCGCCGGGACGGCCTACGCCACGCATGGGGTAAATCTTGTCCCCTTCTACACATACTATTCGATGTTTGGCCCGCAGCGGATCGGCGATCTCATCTGGCTGGCCGGCGACATCAAGGCCAAGGGCTTTCTGATGGCGGCAACGGCCGGGCGCACGACGCTCAACGGCGAAGGATTGCAGCATCAGGACGGCCATAGCCTGCTGCTGACAAGCACGGTCCCGTCGCTGGTGACCTACGACCCGGCATTCGCCTACGAGCTGGCGGTGATCGTTCGGGACGGGGTGCGGCGGATGTACGAGGAGGGGGAGGCGCTCTGCTATTACCTTTGTCTGTACAATGAGAACCAGGTGATGCCCCCCATGCCGGACGACGTCGAGGACGGGATCCTCAAGGGGCTCTATCGCTTCAAGCCCGGGATGGCGGGACGCCGCCCCAAGGCCCACATCTTCGGCAGCGGCCCGATCCTGAGCGAGGCGCTCCGGGCCCAGGAGATCCTCGCCGAACGCTACAAGGTGTCGGCGGATGTCTGGAGCGCGACCAGCTACAAGCTCCTCCGCCACGACGCCCTGCGCGTCCGGCGTTGGAACATGCTCCACCCGACCGAGCCGCGCAGAAAACCCTACCTCGAATCGCTTCTCGCAAAGGAGAAGGGCGTGTTTGTGGCCGTGTCGGACAACATGAAGGCCGTGCCCGACATGATCGCCCCCTGGGTGCCGGGCGGGCTGACCACGCTGGGCACCGACGGATTCGGTCGCAGCGACACCCGCGAGAAACTGCGCCGGTTTTTCGAGATCGACGCCGAGACGACTGTGGTGGCGACGCTCTACAGCCTGGCCGAGAAGGGAACGGTCGGACGCCATCTCGTCGCCCGCGCCATCAAGGATCTGGGTGTGGATCCGGACAAGGTCCATCCGCGGATCGTTTGAGATCAGTCGATGCCGGCGCTTGTTTTTTCAATTAGCGGTCCCCGAGGGCCGGTCGTAGAAAAGCGCCATGAACAAGACGATTGGCGCGGATCGCGGGGCGATGCTGGCGCGGGCGAGCGAGGCGATGCGGCTGGGGCGGTCACCGGCATATTTGGCGGCTGGGGGGCCGTTCCAGGGCGATCACGCTGTGCCGGGCTTGGCGCCTTCGGCTGAGGCGCAGCTTGCAGAGGGGGCCCAGACGCGTGGCGACCGGTTCTTTGCCCGGATCGCCAGGGAGGCGCCGTTCACCAGGATGCACCCGAGGGTAGCGGCGTTCTTCAAGGACTATCTGGCGAAGGAGAAGGCCGTGGCGTTCGAAGGCCGGTCCGTGGTGAACACGCACTTCCCGCCGTATCCGAGCGCGGCGTTCGATCGGTTGGCCGAGCAGTTCGGGGAGATCGGCACCGCGGCCGCGCGCCGCCTGTACTCGGTGACTCTGGCGGTGACCAATCGGTGTCCGTTCCGGTGCTGGCACTGTTACAATGCGGGGCGCAGCCAGCAGGACCTGCCGCTTCCTGTGTTGCGCGATCTGGCGGCCCAACTGCAGGACCGGGGCGCCGTCATGGTGACCCTGACGGGGGGCGAACCCTTGCTGCGCGAGGATCTGCCTGAGATTGCCGCGGCGTTCGACGCGCGTTCGTGCCTGATCCTGGGGACGACGGGCGAGGGCCTGTCGCCCGAGCGCGCCGTCGAGTTGAAGCGCCGAGGCGTGTTCGCCGTGGGCATCAGCCTCGACTCGCACCTCGCGGTCGAACACGACCGGCTCAGGGGACGTCCGGGGGCGTTCGAGTCCGCCCTGCGCGCCCTTGGTGTGGCGCGGAGCGCGGGCTTGTATCCGTACGTCGTGTCGGTGGCGACCCGCGAGTTTCTTGCGCGGGAGCGTTTCATGCCCTTTCTGCGCTTTGCCGCGGCGGCTGGCGCGTGCGAGGTGCATCTGCTCGAACCGAGCGCCACGGGCCGGCTGGCCGCGCAGGCCGGGGTGCTGCTCACCGCGGCGGAGCGGCGCCAGATCTTCGAATACCAGGCCGAAGTGGCTCAGGACAGCACGTTGCCGATCCTGTCGAGCTTCGCCTACCTCGAGTCTCCCGAGGCGTTCGGCTGCGGCGCGGGTCTCACGCATCTCTACATCGACGGCAGCGGCGAGGTCTGTCCGTGCAACCTGGTGCCGCTCTCCTTTGGCAATGTGGCGCGCGAACCGCTCGACACGATCCTCGAGCGCATGGGGCGCTGTTTTTGCCGGCCGCGCACCGTGTGTGTGGGCCGGATCCTGGCCGGGCGGATCCCGTCGACCGCCCTGCCCCTGGGACCTGAACAGTCTCTGGCCGTTTGCGAACAGCACTTGCCCCAGGCCCACGCCCTGCCGCGATTTTTCAGAATCCGGGATGCTGCGGGCGGTGCGGACGTGGGGGCGGCCGAGCTGCGCAAGGCGTATGACCGGGTGCGGGACGACTACGACGAGTTTTGGGTGACGTCCGCCGGGGCGCCGGTGGAACGTCTGATTGCGGACCTGGCCCTCAGGGGCGGCGAACGTGTGTTCGAGGCGGGCTGCGGCACGGGATTCGCCACGGCCCAACTCGCGCGTCACGCCCGGGACGTGCTGGCCGTCGACCTTTCGGAAGGCATGTTGACGCGCGCACGAAGGCGTCTGGAGGAGTCGGGTGTCAGGAACGTTCGGTTTCAGGCCGGGGATGCGCTTGCTGCGTTGGGCGCTGGCGGGTTGTTCGACCTGGTGTTTTCGAGTTGGGTCCTGGGTTACATCCCGATGGCGCCATTTTTTGCGGCGGCGCATCGGGCCCTGGCGGGCGGCGGGCGTCTGGCGTTCATTGTGCACAAGGAGCAGTCGCCGCGAGAGCCGCTCGAGATCTTTGGCGAGCTCGTGGCTGCGGATCCGACCGTCCTTCTCAAGCGGGTGGCGTTCGATTTCCCGCGCAACGCGGACCACGTTCGCACACTTGTGTCGGCGGCCGGGTTCGGAATCCAAACCGTCGGCGGGGGCGAGGTTGTCTTTCGGTATCCGACGGCGCGGCATGTGCTTGATCATCTGCTCAAGTCCGGCGCCGGAACCGCCTTTTACGATGCGATTGACCCGGACCGTCGTGAGGCGCTCACCGGGCGTTTTCTCGAGCGCCTGGCGCGGCGCCATACGCCCGGGGCCGGGTTCGAGGTCCGGCACGAGTACGTGGCATGCGTGGCCGTCACACCGTGATGTTCGGAATGGAACAACGCGCCGGGATCAGCGCGATTGCGGCGTGTCGGTGGCGGAGGCTGGCGCGGCCGGGTGCGGCTCGGTGCGGAGCCGGAGTTGACCGCAGGCGGCGTCGATGTCGTCACCCCGCTCGCGGCGGAGCGTGGCCTTGGCGCCCTCCCGTTCGATGGCGGCGAGGAAGAGTTCCTGGCGGGATTGGGGGGGCCTTTCCCAGGAGAGACCGTCGACGCGATTGTACGGGATGAGATTGACCTTTGCGTGGAGGCGTCGGGCGAGGGCGGCAAGAGGCCGCGTCTGGTCGAGGCCGTCATTGACTCCGCTGATGAGAATGTACTCGAAGGTGATGAGGCGTCCTTTGACCGTCTGGTAGGCCTCGCAGGCGGCGATGAGATCGCGGAGGGGGTGCTTGCGGTTGATCGGCATCAGGCGATTGCGCACGGCGTCGGTGGCGCCGTGGAGGGAGATGGCGAGCCGGAACTGGTGGGGCTCGCCGGCCAGGCGTCGGATCTGGGGGCAGAGGCCGCTGGTGGAGACAGTGATTCTGCGGGCGCCGATGCTGGCGCCCCAGGGCGCATTGAGGATGCGGAGGGCGCGGATGAGGTTGTCGTAGTTGGCCAGCGGCTCGCCCATGCCCATGACAACGAGGTTGTCGATGCGGCCGCGGCGTTGGGCGGCCAGGACCTGCTCGACGATCTCGTCGGCACCGAGGTTGCGTTTGAAGCCGCCGAGTCCGCTGGCGCAGAACGCGCAGCCGTACGCGCATCCGACCTGGGTGGAGATGCAGAGCGTGTGGCGGCTGGCGTCCTCGTCGGCGCCGGGTGCGGTTGGGCGGGCGGGGATGAGGACGCTTTCGATGAGGGTCCGATCCTCGAGACGCCAGAGGAATTTCTGAGTGGCGTCGGCCGATCCTTGCTGGGCGACGAGTTCGAGCGTGGTGAGTGCGTAGTGTTGCGCCAGGCGCTCGCGCAGGCGCCGCGGCAGATTGGTCATGGCGTCCCAGCCCGGCACCCGCCGGGCGTAGAGCCACTCGACCACCTGGGTGGCGCGGTAGCCGGGCTCGCCCCAGTCGTGCAGTTGGGCCTGCAGATCCTCGAGCGATTGGGACTTGATGGGGCAGAGCGGCACGGATCACTGTTTCGCGGGGCGCAGGTAGTACTTTTGAGTGTACTCCTGCACCATGCGCCAGGTGTTGAACTGGGGCGTGAGGGTGGCCATGGCGCGGCGAATCCTCTGGATCCACGCGCGCGGGATGCCGTTGGCCGAGCGGTTGTAGTAGCAGGGAATGACTTCCTCGGTCAGGACCTGGAAGAGGTTCTCGCTGTCGCGCCGGTCCTGTTCCTCGATGCTGTCGGGATGGGAATCGTCGCCGATGGCGAATCCGTTGGTGCCGTCGTAGCCTTCGCGCCACCAGCCATCGAGGATGCTCAGGTTCAGGCAGCCGTGAGTGCATGTCTTCATGCCGCTGGTGCCGCTGGCTTCGAGCGGGCGACGCGGGTTGTTGAGCCAGACATCGCAGCCGGACACCATCTGGCGGGCGACATGGATGTCGTAATTGCTCATGAAGATGAGGCGCCCGCTCAACTCGCTGAACCGGCTCAGGTGAATGATGCGCTGAATGAGCTTCTTGCCCTCGTCATCGCGCGGATGGGCCTTGCCGGCGAAGACGAACTGGATCGGACGCGCCCTGTCCTTGACCAGTTCGACGATGCGCTCGAACTGCTGGAAGATGAGCGGGGCGCGCTTGTAGGTGGCGAAGCGGCGGGCGAAGCCGATCGTCAGGGCGTCGACGCTCAGCAGGTGATCGAACGCGATGAAATCGCCGGGTCCGAGGCGTTCTCCCTGGAGCAGGAGGCGGCGCCGGCTGAACTCGATCATCTCACGCTTGAGCTTGTGGCGCATGGCCCAGATCTCTTCGTCGCTGATGAACTCCGGATCGAGCACGCGCGTCCAGAACTCGGGCGTGTTGAGCCCCTTCTCCCAGTCGCACCCGAGCTTTCTCTTCCAAAAGGTGCGCACCGTGCCCTTCATCCAGCCAGGCAGGTGGACCCCGTTGGTGATGTGGCCGATCGGGACTTCGTCAACGGGGCGGTCGGGGTAGAGGGGGTGCCACATCGCGCGGCTGACCTTGCCGTGCAGCGCGCTGACGGCGTTGGCGGCGCGGGAGGCCTTGAGCGCCAGGACGGTCATGCAGAACGGCTCGTGCTCGTCGCCGGGCCGGATGCGTCCGAGCCCCATCAACTCGGCGGCGGGAGTCCTGATGTGGCGGAACAGGCGGTGCATGGTGAAATGCATGAGGTCGTTGCTGAAGCGATCATGCCCCGCCTCGACCGGCGTGTGGGTGGTGAAGAGGCACTCCTCACGCGTGGCGGCCAGCGCGTTGGCGAATGTCATCCCTTCGGCCATCTTCTCGCGGATCAGCTCGAAGATCAGGAAAGCGGCGTGGCCCTCGTTCATGTGGTAAACCGAGGGCTGCACGCCCAGGGCGCGCAGCAAACGGACCCCACCCACGCCGAGCACGACTTCCTGCATGATGCGTGTGGCGGTGTCCCCCCCGTAGACATGGAGGGTCAGGTCCCGGTAGAGCTGCTCGTTCTCCGGCAGATCGGTGTCGAGCAGGTAGACGGGATTGCGGCCCACGTTGGCTCGCCAGGCCTTGAACAGGACCTGGCTCGTGGCGATGCCGACCGAACAGATCAACGGGTCGCCCTTCGGATCGAGGACCGGCTCGATCGGGAGGTTCTTGGGGTGGAGCAGCGTGTAGTACTCCGTCTGCCAGTTCTCCTGGTTGATCGCCTGCATGAAGTACCCCTCCCGATAGAAGAGGCTGATGCCGACGAACCCGATGCCGAGGTCGCTGGCGGACTTGGCGTGGTCGCCCGCCAAAACGCCCAGACCGCCTGCGGCAATCGGCAGGGTCTCGTGAAAGCCAAACTCCGCGCTGAAATAGGCCACCGGACGCTCCCGCAGCTCGGGGGCGTTCGTGTGGCCCCAGGTGTCCGTGCTCCGCATGTACTGGTCGAAATTGCGCAGCACGAATTGCACGTGCTGGGCGAATCTCCGATCCTGCAGCCGCATCCGCAGCTCGTAGTCGGAGACTTCGTGCAGGACGGCGACGGCATTGTGGTAGAGATTGCGCCAGCCGCGCTGAGACAATTCCTGAAAGAGGTCCTGGGCTTCCTGATCCCACGTCCACCAGAGATTTCGGGCAAGGCGGTTGAGCCCCACCGCCATTTCATTGATTTCGTTCGCTGTGAATGGTTTCTGCGTCATATCGGAGTTGCGCCGGCGCCGCCCTGCACCCAGGCCGACAGCCAAAGTGCGCGAACGCTAGACACCACCGGCCTCCATCGCAAACCATTTTGTGCCTTCCACGCGATCGGATTTGGCATTTTGGGCTTCCCCCGACCGAATCGGTTCTCTACGGTTTCGAGCGACGTCTATGGCCCGAGAATCGCACGCCGCGCGCCGGGAGCGGTTGGTCCACATCGTTGAGCGCTTGCGCCGCACATATCCCGATGCGCACTGCGAACTCAACCACTCGAATCCCCTCGAACTCCTGGTCGCCACCATTCTCTCGGCCCAATGCACCGACAAGATGGTGAATCGGGTGACCGAATCCCTCTTCCGGAAGTACAAGACCGCCGCCGACTACGCCGGCGCCAGACCCGAAGAGTTCGAGAATGACATTCGGAGCCTGGGCTTCTTCCGCAACAAGGCCAGGAGCATCCGCGCCTGCTGCGAAAAACTCGTCGCCCGCCATGGAGGGCGTGTGCCGCGGACAATGGACGAGTTGACCCAACTCGATGGGGTGGGCCGCAAGACCGCGAATGTCATTCTGGGAAACGCGTTCGGCGTCAACGCCGGCGTGGTGGTCGATACCCACGTGACGCGTCTGGCCGGACGGCTGGGTCTGACGTCCGAGACGCAGCCGGAGAAGATCGAGCGGGTGCTCATGGAACTGGTGCCGCAGGAGGACTGGACCCTCTTTAGTCACTGGCTCATCTGGCACGGACGCCGCCGCTGCGGCGCGCGCAAGCCCGATTGCGTCGGGTGCGAACTGTCCGCGTGGTGTTCCTCAGCCGGACAAACCGCGAGGGGTGCGCGTCGACCCGGCGCGCCGCAAAAGCGGGGCGCTTCCGCGCCTCATCCGGCCTCGGATTGACGCCTATGCGCCGACACGGGACTTCGCCCCTTCGCGCGCGGGCGGCGAATTCGCGACGCGCCCCGGAGCGCCGGCTTGCAGCCGGCTTAACGTGCGCGACCTGCCCCGCGGCGGTCCGTGGGCCCAGTGCTTTCTAAAAAGAAACGCTCCACGAGTCTCGCAATGCCTGTCGAACCATGATGACCAGCGAAACGCTTCCAAACCAGGCGCGGCCCGGTCCTGACCCCTGGCTCTGTCTCGTCGACGGCCCGAATCCGGGCGCGTTCAACATGGCGATGGACGAAGCCCTCCTCGAGGCGGCGCCGACACTTGGACAGCCGCTGCTGCGCTTCTACGAATGGTCCGAGCCCGCCGCGACATTCGGCTATTCGCAGTCGTGCGCCGAGGTGGCGCGCCTGACGCCGCTTCGCCCCCTCATCCGCCGGCCGACCGGCGGCGGACTTGTGCCGCACGATCATGATTACACCTACACGGTGGTCGTGCCGCCCGTGCACGACTGGTACCGGCTGCGCGCCCGGGAAAGCTACCGGCGTGTCCATGATTGGCTGCGGCGCGCCTTTGACCGGCTTGGATGGCGGACCGATCTGGCCGCCACCGCCCACACTGGAGCGCCCGGTCAATGCTTCGCTCGCGCCGAGCAGTTTGACGTTCTGCGCGACGGCGCCAAGATCGCCGGAGCGGCGCAGCGCCGCACCCGAAGCGGTCTGTTGATCCAAGGGTCGATCCAGCCGCCGCCGGGCGCCCCGGTGCGGCGCGCGTGGCAGGAGGCGATGCGGCAGGCGGCGGAGGAGGACTGGTCGGTGCGGTGGAGTCCGTTCGCGGTGGCGGCGGCTCTTCGCCAGCGGGCCGAAAAACTCGCCGCCGAGAAGTACTCTACTAAGTGGGGTCGCATCTAAACAGTTGACAATTCATTTCCGAGCTTTTCAAGAGCGCGCTTGCGCTCCGCATCATCCAGGCACAGCGCTCCTCGACGGCGCCCGACGAGGCATCGCATGACACCTCGCACCCGGCGCGTCGATCCGCAACAGCCTCGCCATGCGCCCGGAACACAGCCCCGCAGGCATCCAATTGTCAACTACTGATTCCGCTGAAAAAGCTCCTCACGGTTTTCTAGGCTTGGGCTTGGCGGCGGGGGCGGCCAAGCGGTGCAGGCGCAAGTCGGAGCGGCCGAGTAACTGCCACTGGACC
>JAKLFY010000141.1 GCA_022710935.1 Verrucomicrobiota bacterium | reverse complement strand
CCCGGCGGCCGGTCAGCGCGAAGTCCGGAGCGCAGCCCAACGAGAGGCTGAACGTGGTCATGTAGTCCGGATGCACCAGGTTGTGGTTCTCGAGGGTGAAATCGTCAAAGAGGTTCGCGCCGGTGAACTGTTCCCGCACGGGGCGCCCGTCCACGAGCGCGTCATTCCGCGCGTCGGCGGGGCGGAGGAAGGACGACATGACCCATTTCTGATGGGCTTTTTCCCACCCGGCACGACGGGCATCGCCAGGCAACAAGAGTATCGCCACGGACAGGACCTGGCTGTTCCAGGCGTTCTCCTCGGCCTTGGTGTCAGAGCGCAGTTGATGCGGCGGCTCGGACCGGGCGATGCGGTCGGCCTCGTGGGCGACCACACGGCGCACGCCCTCCCGCAGATCGTCGGGCAGGTCGGACCACACGAACCACGCGCCGCGTCCAAGCATCTGCGTCCAATGCGCCGACTGCCACGCGTCGCCCCACGGCTTGCCGTCGCTGGTCGGCCGCGTCCCGGTGACATGCGTGGTCACCAGGTAGCGCATCATGGGCACGATCGTCCCACGCAGGAGTTCGGTCCGAGAAACGCCCATGACCTTCTCCTCGTACGGACCAAAACGGTACAGGAAGGCGAAGCCCTCGATGGTCCCCGCGTTGGGCCGGATCCAATGCTCGCCGCTGCGGCTCTCGGTCAGCAAGCGCAGTGCCGCATCCTCCTCCCACGGATGGACAGTGCCGAGCAGGTAGTGGCCCTGCTTGAGGGCCGCCTGGTAGATGCGGTCCTGCGCGGCGCGCACGTGCGCCGGGGCCTCGGCGGGCAAGTGAATGGGCAGCGGCGGCGTGCTCCCGGGCACGGCCTGGACTGCGGCGCTCAGCCAGAGCCAGGTCCGTGCAGCGGCCAAGAATGATGCACGTGTCATGGTTTGGACTGAGTGTTGGCGCCCCGAAGGGGTGGCGTCTTGGCCGCTGGCATGTTCTCGCGGGGCAGGAGTTGCCCCAACCGGTCCTTCACGGCTTTGTCACCGCCGCCTTTCGAAGCCAGATTGGTCCACTCGTAGGGGTCATTGGCTTCGTCGTAAAGTTCCTCGCCCCCGTCGGCGTAACGCGTATAGCGCCAGGTTTCGGTGCGAACCGTGTGGTTGTTTCGCCGGTAGGTCGTGATGGCGGGATCGTCCCAGGACGCCTGCGGATTGGAGAGCAACGCCCGGATGCTCTTACCCTGCACGTGCGCTGGCGTGGGCAGCCCGCAAAGGTCCATCAGAGTCGGGTAGATGCTCATGAAATCCACCGTCCGGTCGCAGCGGACGCCGGGCTTTGTCACGCCGGGGGCAATCCAGATGAACGGCGCGCGGGTGGTTTCCTCCCAAAGGGCGAACTTGCGCCAGTGATGCTTCTCACCGAGATGCCAGCCGTGATCGCTCCAGAAGCAGAGGATGGTCCGGTCCCGTTCGGGCGATCGGTCGTAGGCATCCAGCAGGCGGCCGACCATGGTGTCGCAGAAGCTGATGGTCGCCAGGTAGGCGCGGATGGCCTGTCTCCAGACGTTGGTGCCGCCCGCCTGCAGGATAGTCTCGTGATCGTTGGCCGGTCCCCGGGCGAATTGGAGCGCGATGGGCGGCAGATCGTCGAGGTCGTTCTCCCGGTACGGCGGCAGCTCAATCCGCTCCAACGGGAACTTGTCATAGTACGGCTTCGGCACGCTCCACGGGAGGTGCGGTTTGGTCAGGCCGCAGGCGATGAAGAACGGTTTGTCGTGCTTCCGGTTCAACTGAGCAATGGCGTAGTCCACGAACTTGTAGTCCGGCATGTCCTCGTCGCGGCAATTCAGGGGCGAGATGGGCAGTTTCCCGGCGCGCACCGTCGCCTCCGCTGACCCGTCCCCCTCGCGGACGGCGTCCTTGGCCCCTTTGAACCAGTCGTGCCACTCGCCTGCGCGATAGACACTGGCATGGTAGATCTTACCCGCGCCACACACGAAGTAACCGGCTTTGCGAAACTGTGCGGTGAGGGTGATGTCGGTCGGTATAACAGGCTGGAAGTTCTCGCTGTTGTCATAAACCCCGCTGGTGCCGGGGCGCAAGCCCGACATCAGCGCGGCACGGCTTGGATTGCATACCGGCGCGGCACAGTACGCGCGCGTGAACGACACCCCGCGGTTTGCCAAGCGGTCGATGTTCGGTGTGAGCGTCTGCGGGTTGCGGCCCAGATGGCCTACCCAGTGGTTGAGGTCGTCGACCGCGACGAACAGCACGTTGGGTTGAGACGACCTCGACTGGGCCGATAAGCCGACCGCACCTTGCACCATCAGGCACGGGAGCAGCCAGCGCGGCGACGCGGCGCACAAAATTCTCAATCCGAGCCAACGCTTTGATGCGATGGCACGCCTAGCAACCTCGGTTGGCGACGGCATCATCGGGTGACGGCATGGTTTGCCTGGGTTCGTTGCTGTGCTCATCTTGCCTCGGATCTGAAACCTCGCCGCATTCAACAGAGCGATGCAGCCGCAGTGGCGCTGGTTCTGCGACCGCCGCGACCGGGTGTCCACCGAACGCGCAGGGAACCACCACCCGAGACGCGTGCTTCATGAAGGCTGAAGTTGCCAATGGGGCGTCGTCCCGGCAAGCGTGGTCTGCGCCGGGGCTTGCATTCGCAGCAGAGCCGATTCAAAAAGCGCCCTATGAAAACGGCCAGTCCCAGCGAGGTGCGCCTCAAGGCGCACAGTGGATTCCTGCTTGCCGTAATCCTGACGGCGTTCTGCTGGCTCCTCCTCGTGTCCACTCACGCAGCTTCAACGACGGTGAGAGTCGAACCGCAGGCGAGTGAGGAACTGCTCGCCAACCCCGGCATGGGCTGGCAGACGTTCCATCGGTTCGCGGACAATGACCCGAACCTCGCCGGCCTTCCCAGCGCCAGCGCCTATTTCCGGTTCTATTGGCGGGAAATCGAACCCCAGGATGGGCAGATCGATTTCCCCAAGTTCGACGACCTCCTCGCGCACGCCCGACGCGCCGGGCAGAAACTCGCCTTCCGAGTCATGTGCACCGGGTCGGGCGTGTACATGGACGTGCCGACCTGGTTGAAGGAGCAAGGCTGCCGCGGGGTCGAGTTCACCTACGGCGGCGGCAAGCACTGGGTTCCCGACTTCGCCGATCCGCTCTTTCAGGAGAAGCACTTTCGCCTCATCCGGGAACTGGGGCGCCGCTACGACCGCCATCCGGATCTCGATTTGGTGGACATTGGCTCGGTGGGACTTTGGGGCGAGTGGCACATGAGCGGGACCCAAGTGGTGGGCACCGACCGACCTGTCGCGCTGCCGTCGCCGGAGATTCTCCAGGCCGTGATCGACGTTTGGTGTGCCGCCTTTCCGACTGCGAACAAAGTCATGTTGATCGGCAGCGAGGTGGGGATGCCGCAGACGGCCAAGGGCGACTTCGGCTGGCGCGCCGATTGCCTGGGCGACATGGGCGGTTTCTCGAAGACCTGGAGCCACATGGACGACTTCTACCTGCAACAACTGGCGAAGACTGGGGCCGAAGAGGCCTGGAAGCGGGCGCCGGTCGCGTTCGAGAGCTGCTGGGACATGCGCAAGTGGAAGGAAGCGGGCTGGGACATCCGTTTCATCTTCGACTACGCGCTGCGTTGTCACGCGAGTTACGTCAACAACAAGTCGGCGCCGATTCCTGAGGGGACACGTCCTGAGATTGAACGTTTTCTGCGCCGGCTGGGCTATCGTATGGTCATTCGCAGCGTCGAGCACGAGGCCAAGCCGAAGGTCGGCGCAACGACCACGGTGTCGATCCAATGGGAGAACGTAGGTGTGGCTCCACCGTATCGGGACTATCGGCTCGCGATTCGCCTGAGTCCCGCTGACAGCAAGGCAGAGCCCACTGATCATGTGACCGATACCTCAATTCGCGGCTGGCTTCCGGGCACACATCGCACCGACTCATCCCTCCAACTCCCGGCTAGACTTGCCCCGGGCCGTTACGAGGTGGCCATGGGCGTCGTGGACCCACGTGATCGGCAGCCGGCGGTGCGTTTGGCGAATGCTGGTCGCGACGCCGAGGGGTGGTATCGGGTCAGCGACTTGGAGATCGTGCAGTGAGTACGAGCGCAACCAGCGCAGCCTGCGCGCTGATCTCGGTGTCTGCGACGGTCAAATCGAATCGAGGCACCCAGTGAGAGGCGGGCAGTCAGTTGGACCGCTCCGAATAGACGCCGGAAGCATAAAAACCGAAAACAATCATGAACCCCCAATCGATCGTCACGGTTCTCGGCCTGATCCTGACTTTGACTGGACAGACCCAACCCGCGACCGCTCCGCTCACTCCGCCGGCAAAGATCATCCTCGACGTGGACCTCGCTGAGGACGTGGACGACGCCGGTGCTTTGGCGACACTCCATGCCCTCGCCAACCTTGGTGAAGCCGAAATCCTTGGGATTCTGATCTCCTCGAAGAACGAATGGGTGGGGCCGTGCGCCGATGCCATCAACACCTGGTATGGACGGCCCGACCTGCCGATCGGCTACCAACGCGGCCTCCAATTCGGCTACCGCAATGTGAAGGACTCGGCTCGCGAAACGCCTTCCCAGTACGCTGAGCGCGTGGCTCGTGCATTCCCGCACGACCTGAAGCGCAGCAGCGACGCGCCGGATGCAGCCTTGCTCTGCCGCAGGCTGCTGGCTGCCCAACCGGACCGCAGTGTCACCTTGGTCACGGTGGGGTTTCTCACCAACCTGCGGGACCTCCTCGATTCGCGTCCAGACGAGCACAGTCCCTTAGACGGCGAGGCGCTCGTGAAGCAGAAAGTCCGAGTCTGGGTCTGTATGGGCGGCATCTTCCCCGCTGGGCGGTTCCCTGATGGCCAGGGTGAGTACAATCTGATGTGGGACACCGGGGCGTCTGTACGCGCCGTGAACGACTGGCCCACGCCGGTCGTTTTCAGTGGATTTGCCATCGGAGCGGCCATCAAAGTGGGCGCTCGCCTCCGGGAAACCCCAGAGGCCAATCCTGTCCGTGGCTGTTACCAACACTACAACGGTCTGCAAAACCGTGAGGCCTGGGATCAGACGGCGGTGCTCTGCGCAGTCCGCGGTGTGAGCAGCTACTGGAAGCTCTCCGAGCCGGGATTCTGCCTGATGCACGCCCGCGTGAGCCAGGGATGGAACGAGTGGATCCCTACGTCGCAGAAAGAGCACCGTTATCTCGTCGAGTTCATGCCGCCGAAGGAGGTTGGCAAGGTGATCGAGGATCTGATGCTGGCGCCGCCTCGCGTTGGAAACCGATAGCGGCATGTTGGACGCGTGTTCAGTGCGTTGAAAACCGTCTGCGCGAGGCTGTAGTCATGACCGACAATTGTCCTGCCATTCCCGCAGTTCGCTTCGGCTTGGTCGCCGCTTTCGCGGTCGGCACTCTGATCTGCTCCGGCTCCAGCCCGGCCGCCACCTCCGCCTCATGTTCTAACCTCTCCCTTGCCCGCATGTTCCCCGTTGCCGAGCTCTCGGAGATGCTCATCGCACGCCAGCAGTGGCGTCCGTTCCCCACGATTCAGGACCGCGGAGCGTGGCAGGCTTTGCCCAACCCTGTCAGCACGTACCTGGTGACCCGGGGCGAAGTGCACCCTCTGGTGTCACCCAAACAAGGTCCACTGCCCGAGCCGCTTACAGCGAATGAAGCCTTGATAGGGGGCTTTAGACGAGTTTTTCTCTCCTCGTTTTGAGCTTTAACTTTACTCCCACCGCCCTTATACTTTTCGCTATGCCGCGAGCACATCGACTCAGGGTCGAGGGAGGGATCTTTCATTTGACGCATCGGTGTCATAATCGCGCGTTTTTGTTGAAGTTCGCTCGCGACCGTGAAGCCTATCGGGCGCGGATGCGCGCCAAGCTGCGGGAGTTCGACATTTCCCTCCTGGACTACTGCCTGACGTGCAATCACGTGCACTTGCTGGCCGAAGCCGGGGACAAGCTGCAGATCAGCGGCTTCATGCGGGAAGTGGCGGGGGAGCATGCCCGACAGTACAACCGACGCAAGGGACGCCTCAACGCGGTTTGGGGGGACAACTTCCATGCGACGCTGGTGGATAGCGGGAGCTATCTGTGGCAGTGCCTGAATTACATCGAATTGAACATGGTGCGATGTGGAGCGGTGCGACACCCGAGTCAGTGGGAGTGGGTGGGGTATCACGAGATTATGGGGAGACGTCAGCGCTACCGGTTGCTGGATTTGGATCGGCTGTGCTGGAGAGTGGGCACGACGAGCCTTGGGGATGTCCGGGAGAATTTGGAGGCCACGATTCAGGACAGGATCGCGCGGGATGTGCTGAAACGTGAACCGTGTTGGACGGAGAGTCTGGCGGTGGGCAGCGCTGAATTCGTGAGGCGGATAGAGCCCCTTATTCTGAGCCGGCGGGAGATGGAGATTGTGGAGGAGGAGCCTGGTCTTTGGGTGCTCAAGGAAGCTGAAGTGTCTTACGATTCGGAATCTGGTACAAGAATCGGGGCCAAGGCCTGAAATCGACCGCAGTTTTCGGCAGGACAAACTGGCACTCAATAGCTTAGCCAGGCGACACCACGAAAGGCGAAAGGGAAACAGCAGGCTGGTGTATCCCGCAGCTCTGGGACATGCTCGCACCATGAACACTCCGCCTGTCCTTCCAATGCTGTTCTTGCTCGCTACGGCGGCGATCGCCGGCGAGAGCCAATTCCACAACGGTGGTTTTGAGTCGGGTTTGAGCGGGTGGCGTCTCTGGTCGCGGACCCCAGGCGCGCTGACGTCCGCGCTGGAGAACAAGAACGTCCACTCGGGCCAGACGGCGCTGCTTCTTGAACACCCCGCCGAACAGGATTGGAGCCTCGAACCATCCATTCGCCTCGAGGTCCAGCCCGGCGATTTGGTCGAACTCAACTGCTGGGTCAAGGTGACGGGTGGTGGTACAGCGACCTTGTGCGCGTCGACTTGGGACGCCGAAGGCAAAGTCGTGGCCTGGTCCGCCGGCGAGCAGACGGTGTCGGAAGGCGCGGACTGGCAGCACCTGCAGACGCGCGTCGTGGCCTCCGGCAACGTCCGCCAGATGCAACCGCGCCTGATCGGGCACGGCCCGGCCACCGTCTGGGTGGATGATTACGCCGTCGTCCAGCGCGGCAATGTTCATGCGCTTCGTTCGAGGGAGATTCCGGCGACGCTCATACTCAGCAACGCGATGCTCGATGTCCGTTTCAATACGAGCGATGCCGCCTGCGTGGTGCGAGACCGCCGGACCTCCCGTGCTTGGACGCAGAAAGCGCTGGCCAACGATTGCATCGTGAAGAGCGCCTCGACTGACATCGCCGGGCGGCTGCGCTGCGATCTGTTTCACGCCGGCCTCGGCCTGGAACTGCAGGCCGTGCTGCACCTCGGCGCAGACCGCCCGGAGTTGGTTGTGGAGTTGTCAGCCCGGGGACCACTGCCCGCGAGCCTGGGATTTCCGCATCCCTTCCAGGGCGAACCGGGGGATTACCTCGTCATCCCGATGAACGAAGGGATCGCTTATCCCGTAGACGATGCGGCGATCCCGCCGATCCATCTCATTGCGTACGGCGGCCACGGCATCTGCATGGCTTTCTATGGCGTGACCGACGGCGAGCGTGGGCAGATGAGCATTATCGAGACGCCCGATGACGCGTCGATCCGCGTGGAGCGTGTCGATGGCCGGCTGCTGGTTGTCCCGGAGTGGGATGCGCAGCGCGGCGAGTTCGGGTACGTGCGGAGACTGCGGCACGTGTTTTTCGACCGAGGCGGTCACGTGGCGATGGCGAAGCGATACCGCGCCTATGCCCAGCAGATCGGCCTGTTCAAGACCCTCGCCGAAAAGCGCAAGCTCAATCCGGACGTGGACAGGCTGATCGGCGCCGTGAATGTGTGGTGCTGGGAGCGCAACGCCGTCTCGCTCGCCGAGGAACTCCAGGCGGCCGGAATCGAGCGCATCCTTTGGAGCCATAAGCAGTCGCCGGACACCATCCGAGCCCTGAACGCCCTGGGGGTGTTGACCAGCCGGTATGACATCTACCAGGACGTCATGGCGCCGACCAACTTCGCACGCCTGCAGTGGATCCATGCCGATTGGACCACCAACGCCTGGCCCAATGACATCCTCCGAGACCGCCGCGGCAACTGGGTGAAGGGCTGGGCCGTGGAAGCCAAGGATGGCGGAATGATCCCTTGCGGGGTGATCTGTGATCGCCAGGCGCTGTCCTACGCCCGCGACCGAATCTCCGCCGACCTCGCCACTCATCCCTATCGGTGCCGGTTCATTGACACCACCACGGCGGCGCCCTGGCACGAGTGCTACCACCCGAACCATCCCATGACTCGCACGGAAAGCCGGCGGTGGAAGATGGAATTGCTCCGGTACGTCTGCGACGAGAACCGCCTTGTCACAGGTTGCGAAACGGGTCATGACGCTGCGGTACCGTTCGTGCACTACTTTGAAGGCATGCTGAGCCTGGGACCGTATCGCGTTCCCGACGCAGGCCGGCGGATGAGTGAAATCTGGACCGAGGTGCCCGCGGCGGTTGCGAAGTTCCAACTCGGCCACGATTACCGGCTGCCGCTTTGGGAGTTGGTCTATCACGACTGTGTCGTGGCGCAGTGGTACTGGGGTGACTACAACAACAAACTGCCGGCCCTTTGGGACAAGCGCGATCTGTTCAACGTGCTCTACGGCACGCCGCCGATGTTCATGTTCAACCGCCGCCTCTGGGAAGAGAATCGAGCGCGCTTTGTCCAAAGCTACACCAACACCTGCCCCCACGTCCGGCAGGTGGGGTATCAGGAAATGACCGACCACCGATTTCTGACGCCGGATCGGAGTGTGCAACAAACCGTATTCGCCAACGGCGTGCTGATCACCGTCAACTTCGGCAGTGCCGACCACCGGTTGCCGGACGGTCGGGTCGTGCCCGCCAGGGGCTTCCTGACCCAAGGTGAGTGACTGCCGGTCGCACCAACGCCTGGCTCAGTTTCATCACTGAGCATGATCGAGGCGGTTCAGGGCGTGCGCATCGCGCCATTGCCGAACCACAGGGCAGGCAGCAAGTGGCAAGTCTGAGGCGAAGCCTCGCTAATCTCCGAGGGCGCGGATTTCCGCGACCGGCAGTGCGCGGCGCCAGATCCGGACGTTGTCGATGCGGCCCAGGGTCTGGAACATGGTGGCATCCTCGGAGTAGATCCCGATCCTCAGTTCGCCAGACCACGCCGCGGGGTCGACCGCTCCCACGTCCTTGTGGCCCACTTCCTCGCCGTTGACAAACAGCCGGCTGGTCGCGCCATCATAGGTTGCGACCAGATGATGCCAGCCGCCCGTGGGCAGCGTCCCCGCATCGAGGATTCTCTGCACGGGAAGGTAGAACCGGATTTGTCCGCCGATCAGTTGAATCCACCAGCCGGGGCCCTCCCAGTGTCCGAAGGAAATCAGGACGGGGATGCCTTCGATGCGGTCCACGTTGACGCGCATCGAGACCGTCAACGGAGCGCCGGCTTGGAGCAGTTCCTCGCGCGGGTAAGCGATCCAGCCGCCTCTGCGCGTATCGAGGCAACCCTCCGCCAGGGTGGCGCTGCCGGCGAGCTTGCCTTCCTGGCCGGTGGCGGCCTTGGGGCTGCTGAAGTCGGTGCTGAACACCGGATCATGCGGCACCGGCAGCGCCGCGGCCTCGACCGGTTGCGAGGGCGGGCCATAGCGCCTGGCGCGATCCATGGCGCGCACCACATAGCGTTGCGGCAGGACGTTTTCGGTGGCGACCGTGTATTCCATGCGCCGCAGCGGGACTTCGCCGCTCACGCGCTTCTCCGCACCTTGTTCGACGAGAAACACCGAGTAGCCCCGCGCCGGAGTGCTCGGCCGATCCCAACGCAGCGTGACCCGCCCCAGCCCGCCCTCCCCCTGGACGTTCGCCGGTGCGGCCGGCAGCGGGGCATCGGCGACATGCAGCAACGCACTGCGCGTCGGCAGGCTGCGCGCGCCGCCTTCATCGACGGTCATGACGGCATATTCGTACGACTGGCCCGGCTCGGGCGCGATATCGTCGAAAACCATCCACGGCCAACGCGCCAGTCGCGTCTCCGCCGTCGGGACGAATCCGGCGGACGCGGATCGGTGGATCTCGAAGTCATGGGCCGTCTCGCCTTCCCAGCTCAGGCGGACGTGAAACGGCTCGATCAGTTGGGCGTCGAGAACCCGCGGCGACTTGGGCGACGGCAGTGACGCGAAGGTCCTTTCGCTTCCCCTGGACACATTGCCGCGCGCGTCCCTGGACTGCCACGAGGCGAGGGACAAGGCCGGCGCGGTTTCGGAAATGGGGATGGAACCGAGGTGATAAGCGCAGGGGGCACTGTGTGTCTGTTCGGCGGCGCTGACCTGCCACTCGCACGGCTCATATTCCACCGCCGGAACGACGACGCTGCGGAGGAAAGTCGGTGTGTTCGTGGAGACATGCGGCAACCACGGCGCCATGGCCCAGCCCCGGTGGATCCACGGTCCGTAAGCAGCCGGGCCGCGAAACGGCAGCGCGCTCGCCGAATAAACGACCTCGGGAAATCCGACCGGCGCGACCTCGGCGGCTCCGCTCTCGTCGACGGCCTGGACATGGTACTCAACGCCTTCCGCTCCGAGCGCTTCCGACGGGAGGTCCGCCTCGAACAGGCGACGCCCTGCCGGTCGCATCGGACGCTCCTGCCACGGCCCGCCCGGCGCGCGGAACTTGAGCCGCACGTCAATCAGCGGCCGCTGACTCAAGGCAACCGCGCGGACTGTGAACGGCGCGCCTTCTGGCAGGGCGCTCGGGGGCAACTTGACGACCAACTCGGGGTGGTCAGGTTTGCGCGATGGCCCGGGCAGCGGACGGGTCTCGCCAAGGGCGGCCTGGGCGCGTTCCCAAAGTCCGAGAAAGGCGGCGTAGGCCTTGACGTTGATAGTGGCCAGATTGCCGAAATCGCCCTGGCTTGTCAGACGTGCCGCGTAGTGCTCCATCGCGGCGCCCAGCGGACTGGCGGCCAGGGCTTCGAGAGCTTGCCGCGCATGGCGCTTCGCTTCGTCCGCCATTCCTTGGTGTCCGGCATTCTCGGCCGCATGCACCAGCTTCGCGATCCGGCCGCCTTCGGCCAACTCGAGTGCGGCGCGGTCAAAGCGCAGTGCAAAAGCCACGCTCGCGCGCAAGTAGCGCAGTCTTTCAGCGTGACGAAGTCCGGGCCCTTGGGCGCAGTCCGCCGCGAACCGCTCGAGCGTCGTGTCGATTTCCTGCAAAGCCTGGAGATTCTCCTCGCGCGGACGGCGGTCATCGGAGAACCACTGGAACCCGCCGCACTCGATCTGGCCGGCGGCTCCCGTCCAGCGTGGGCCCAGGCTTTCCAGGCGCATGAGCACCGACGCCATTTCGGCCCCGTGCTCTTCGCCGAAACACTTCCGGGCGAGAGTGTTGTAAAACCCCTCGTAAGTGAGGGTCGGGTTCCAGGCGTACTGGGCCGCGTAGGCCGCCACTTCCTCGACGCCGCGAGTCTGCCAGTGAATTGCGAGCAGTCCCTGGCAGCCCTTGGCCCGCGCGTCCCGGACAAGCTGGGTGAAGGGCTTCACGTTCGTCTGCGCAAACCACTGGTCGCGCCGTGAGCCGCCGCCATCCGATTCGAACCACGGGATGGGCCACTTCTCGCGCTCGGGGGAGAGCTTGCCGTAGGCCGCGCTGACCTGGGGTTGGGCGGTGGGGTCGATGTTGTCCAGGGCGGCAAACACAATGTCCTTGGGCAGCACTCGATCCAGGCCCACGTAGAAGTCGCTGAAGCGCATCCAGGCATCCCCGCCCCATCCGCTGACAATCACCTTCAACTCGGGCCGCAGACCTCTGGCGACACCGTGCGCAAACTCGACCCAAGCCGCGACGCGCGCCGCCTCTCCAATCCGCTCCGCGGAGTCGAGGTACTCGAACGCCGGCCGCAGCCGTTGAACGATCAAGTCCAACGGCGAATCGACCGCGGCGACCGCCGTGCCGCCGCCCAGCCCTTCGGATTGCCAGAACCAGATGTAATCGATCATCGGGTAAGTCGCGAGCATGTTCCGAATCCTGGCCTCGGTCTGACGCCGGGTCTCGGCGGACGTCGGATCCCCGGTCAACTCGAAGCCGACACACACGTGGAGACCCCGGCGGCGCGCGTATTCGAGCCCCTGGGCCAGTCCGGCCTGGGCCCGGAGAATCGCTTCGTCCGCCTGCGTGCGTCGCGGAAACAGTGACGAGCCGGCGCCACGCGGAGGTTCCTTGTGCAGGGCCGACGATCTCGAACCGAAGACCTCGTAGGGGAAGTACCGCCCCGTGCCGAATCCGAAGGCGTCGCTTCTCAGACCCCGCACTGCGCCCCAACCATAGTCGAGCGATGTCGCCGCCGGCGCCCCCATGCGCCACACCCCTTCCCACGGGTACGCCGCAAACGGCTCGGAATCGTAGGAATGGAAACCGACGAAGTTGTTGCCCATCTTCACCATCTGATCGAAGAAGACCTGGAAGTCCTCGAGGTCCCACGTCGTCGGCGAGTTGAGGAAGTTGTACCAGGGAAGCGAGCCGCGGATGCGGAACACGGATTGGCCCACCTCGTCCAGGTCCGCCGGGAGGCTGAGTGACGCGCGGCGTTCGGGCAGGGCGTCGCCGCCGAGGTAGAAGCCGGCGCCCAGCCGCTCGAGCAGCGCGTAGACGCCGCGCTGCACCCCCTCCGGGGTCGCGCCCCCGACCAGGAGCCGCACCGGTTTCCCCGGCACAACACGCAGAATGTATCCGTCCTCGCCGAGCGAATCGGGAATCTGCGCCTCGAACGCGGGAAGCGATCTCTTCGTTCCAACCACCACTTCGAGCGCCGCGCCGCCCTGCGCGCCCGCCTCGCGTCCATTCAACGACCGGACCGCCGACTCGGTCCCGGTGATCAGGCGCCCATACCGGGCGAGCTCCCGCGCCGCGAATTGCTCGAGGTCAGTGGCGGCCTGGGCATGGCGGATGGGCGCCCCGGCGAGATCAATGGTGGGGCCCGGTTCGTCCGCGCACAGACTGCGGACGACAACGAGGACAACGGCAGCGCGAAGAAGAAGCCTGATGGTCACAACCCCAGCGTAGACCGCGCGCCTCTCCCGCACAACACCGGAACTTCCGGCGGGCGATGGGGTCGGCGGTTTGCGGGCCAAGCCGGTCCCCCTGTCGGCTATACAGGCGCGACATAAATGATGCAGCGCCGGGTCAGAGGACCCGGCCCTGGAGTTTGGACATTTTTCGCTGGACTCGGGACGGCCACTGGGGTAAATCGTGGCGGCAGTGGAACCGATCCGCCTCCAGGGCCGCACGCTCACGGGCGATGATCTGGCGTGGTTG
>JAKLFY010000140.1 GCA_022710935.1 Verrucomicrobiota bacterium | reverse complement strand
CTCCAGGCCGGTGAACAGGTCCAGTGGCAGTTACTCGGCCGCTCCGACTTGCGCCTGCACCGCTTGGCCGCCCCCGCCGCCAAGCCCAAGCCTAGAAAACCGTGAGGAGCTTTTTCAGCGGAATCAACTATTTAGATGCGACCCCATTGCCGGTTAGGAATCGCGGACGGTCGCCTGCAGGTCCCGCACCAATCGCTCCACGATCTTCTCTTGCGCGGCATTGACCTCGGCATCGGTCAAGGTGCGCGCCGCACTGCGGTAGGTGAACGCATACGCGAGACTCTTCTGGCCGGACGCGATCTTTTTGCCTTGATAGACATCGAACAGCTCGACCGACTCGAGGTTCTGGGCTTTGGCCTGCTTGACAGCCGCAAGCACCGCGTCGTGTGTGACGCTCTGGGACACCACGATCGCCAGGTCGCGCCGGATGGCCGGATAGGCCGGCAACGCCTTGAAGCCCTTGCCGGTGTTGCGCCGCAGCAGCAATTGCGCGAGATCGAGCTCGGCCAGGAACACTGGATCGCGCAGGTCATAGCGCCTGGCCAGGGCCGGAGCGAGCTGCCCCAGGACGCCGAGAGGCAGCTTGCCCCCGAGCAGGATGGCGGCGGACTCGACGAAGAGCGGGAGAGGCTCGATCGTGCGGGCGTAACTGACACCGCGCAGCCCATACTGCTCGAGGAATTCCTCGACCAATCCCTTGAGGTCCGAGACATCGAATCTGGCATCCCGATCCGCGCCGCTCCAAAAGGTGGGCTGACGGCGTCCGGTCAGCGCCAGGCCGATCCGCCTCTGCTCGCCGACGCCGTCGTCGGAGTGCAGAAAGACGCGGCCCACTTCGAAGAGGGCGACATCCTGGTTCTGGCGGCTGAGATTGTGCTTCAGGGACTCGAGGAGCCCAGGCAACAGGCTTGGGCGCAGGACATTCATGTCGCTGCTGAGCGGATTGGCCAGCGCCACTGCCCCCGGAGGCCCTCCGGCATCGCCGCCTGGCGAGCCCGCCTGCAACAGAGCGGCGGCGGAATCCGCGATGAGCGTCTGCCCTTGTGCCTCGTGGAGACCCAGGCCGCTGAGAAGCTGCCGCGCCTGGGCAAGCTGGTCGTGGATCGGATCGTATTCGCTGGCGCCGCGGGCGCCTCGAGGGAGCACGGCGGGGATCTTGTCGACGCCATGGAGCCGACAGACCTCCTCGATGAGATCCGCTTCACGTTTGAGGTCGGGGCGGAACGTCGGAATGGCAAAGGTGACCGGCTGGGTCGCATCGGAGTCGCCTACCGGCCGGGGTTTGCGTCCGACAACCTTGAGCCCGAGCTGGCCGAGATAATACTCGATGTCCGCCGCGAGGATCTCGATGCCGAGCAGTTCGTTCACCTTGTGGTGCCGCAATGTGATCTGCCGCGGCTCCACCGGACGAGGGTAGGCGTCGACAACCCCGGCGGCCAGGCGGCCGCCGCCAGCCTCGAGTATCAACTGCGCGCAGCGCTGACTGGCCCAATCCGTCATGGCCGCGTCCACCCCCCGCTCGAAGCGGTACGAAGCGTCGGTCCGCAATCCCAGGGCCTTCGAGGTGCGCCGGATGTTGGTTGGCTTGAAGCAGGCGCTCTCGATCAGCACGTCGACCGTCTGCTCGTTGATCTCCGAGTTTTGTCCTCCCATGACCCCCGCCAGTGCGATGCCTTTCTCAGCATCGGCGATGAGCAGCATCTCCTCGGTCAGACAATGATTCTGACCGTCCAGAGTGACAAAGGCCTCGCCGGCCCGGGCCCGGCGGACAACGATCGTGGGAACCGCGCCCGGCGCGCCCGAGCCCGATCCGGACTCGGCGGAGGCCGCGGGAGCGCGGGCGATGAGGTGGTAGTCGAAGGCATGGAGCGGCTGCCCGATTTCGAGCATCACGAAGTTCGTGGCATCGACCACGTTGTTGATGCTTCGCAAACCCACACGCTCGAGAAGAGCCCGCATCCAGTCCGGACTGGGTCCGACTTTCACTCCCCGGAGCACGCGGGCGGTGTAGCGCGGGCAAAGGTCGGGATCTTCAATGCGCACGGCCACCAGGTCGGAGGCCCGCGCGGCATCGGGTGGCGGGGAGGGCAGCGTCAGCGCCGGCAGGCGCAAGGGATGGCCGGTAAGCGCGGCGATTTCGCGCGCGATGCCGACGACGCTGTTGAGATCGGGGCGGTTGGGTGTGACTTCCAGGTCATAGACCACGTCGCCCGCGGTGCGGCCCAGGTAGGCGGCAAACGGCTGCCCGACGGGGGCATCCGCCCGCAGGATCATCAGTCCTTCCGCATCCTCGGCCAGCCCGAGCTCTTTGGGGGAGCAGAGCATGCCGTGTGACTCGACGCCCCGGATTTTGCCGATCTTGATCGTGAACGGGGGCTCGCCGGGCCTGGCAGGCAGGGAATGACCCGGCAGGATCAGGGGCACCTTGTCACCAGCCTGGAAATTCTGGGCGCCGCAGACAATTTGGCGTTCCCCTTGTCCGTCGAGCACGCGACAGAGCGAGAGCTTGTCGGCATTGGGGTGTTTGTCCCGGGTGAGCACCTGGGCCACGACGATGCCCTCGAACTCGCCGGCCAGCCGATTGACCCCTTCCACTTCGAGTCCGAGCATGGTCAATCGCTCCGCCAGTTCGTCCGGAGACCAATCGAAATCGACGTATCCCTTCAGCCAATTGAGAGTCACATTCATGGCGCATGAGGCCCGCGGCGCCTGCGCCGGGCCCTCTGGACGCGGGAGATTAGGGAGAGCCGCCCGCTGGCGCAATCGAGTTCTCGCGCACCGCCCGCGTTCGGAGATCGCGTGTTTTGAAGATTGCCGACCCCGCCTCCGTCTCGGTAGAAGAAGGCGATGTTACCCGACCTGCTCAGTCATGGCGGTTCGATGATGTGGCTCCTCCTGGTTGCCGGGGCCGTTGCCGTCGCCGTGTTCATCGAGCGTTTGCTCCACTATCATCGCGAGCAGATCAACACCCTCGACTTCATCAACGGCGTGCGCAACGTCCTCAAGCGCGATAACGTCGTCGAGGCCATCTCGATCTGCGACGCCACCCCGGGCCCCGTGGCGCGGCTGGTCAAGACGGCCATTCTCAATCGGGAACGCGGCAGGGAAGGCGTGCGCGAGGCGCTCGAGGACGCGGGATTGGTCGAGGTGCCTCGGCTCGAGGAGAAGCTGGCTCTCCTGGCGACAATCGGACAGATCGCCCCGATCATGGGCTTGCTCGGCACGGTTCTCGGGTTCATCGAGGTCTTCCGCGTCCTCCAGACCCAGGGTTTGTCCGCGCCGGCCACACTACTGGCCGAAGGGGTCTGGCAGGCGCTTGTCTGCACCGGGGCGGGGCTGGCGGTGGCCATCCCCTGCTACGCCGGCTACAACTACCTCGTCAGCCGCGTCAACGAAATCGTCGTCGACATGGAGAAAGCGTCATCCGAGATTGTCAGCCTCCTGACCGATCTTCAGAAGCTCTGAACGCCCGCCTGCGGCACGCCGCGCATCGAGCCGTGCCTGCCGCCCCTCGCCCATGAGATACCAACGCAACCTCAAGCCTTTTACTGGACGTCTGGACGTTGCGCCGATCGCGGGTGTGCTCTTCATTCTGGTGCTCTTCCTGTTGCTGCAGACCTCGCTCGCGCCGGGGCCGGGATTGCGAATCCAGCTCCCCTCAGTGGCGCTCGAGGATGAGCCGGCCCCGCGGGGGCCGGTGCTTGTCGTGACCGTCGACCAGCACGAGTTGGTCTATTTCGAGCACCAGGTGATTGGGGACGAGGAGTTGCGAGCGCGCCTCGCGGCGAAATCCGAGCAGAGCCGGCACCCCCTCTCCCTGCTCGTTCAAGCTGACGCCTCGGTCAAGCACGAGGCCATCGTACGCCTGGCAGCCCTGGCCCGACAGGCGGGGATTCGCGACATCGTCATCGGCACTCGCCCCCCTCTGTTCCCTCTCGAGGCCGACCGTCCCCCGGGCAATCCATGAATTCCCGGGCGCCGCATGGATTCGAGCGGTGGGATCGCGCCCGTTGGTGGGGCTTGGTCGCCGGCGTCTTCCTGCTGCAAGTGATCATCATCCTGGTGCTCTCTCCCCGCCCCCCAGTGTCCGCTACGCCCGCACACCGACCCGCCCGGCTCAGTCTCATCACCCAACCCGTCTCCGGGTCGCAGGTCGAATCCAGGGTGTGGCTGAACGATCCGGCGGAAATCGCCCTTGTGAGCGCCCGGGGCTTCTCGGGGCCCGTCTGGCTTCAACTGCCGCGCATGGAAACCGGCCTGCGGCACTGGGCCGAGCCTCCCCGCTGGTTGACTCAGGACGTGAGCCGCCTGGCCACCCTCCCACCCCTCCCGGAAACTCAACTCGCTCGATTTCCCCTGCCGCCCGCCCCCGCGGCAACGCCGTTTCTCGGCGCCACCGCGGCCTCGTCATCGTCCGCCCCGCCTCAGTCGACCGTTCGCGTTGAGGGCGACCTGGCCAAGCGCCGGAGACTCGACAATCCCGAGTTGCCAAGCTGGCCCTACAACGACGTTCTGGCCGCAACGAGTGTGCAACTGGTGGTCGATCGCCACGGCAGCGTCCTTGCGGCCAATCTCCTGACCCGCAGCGGGCTCCCGGCCGCCGACCAACGCGCGCTGGAGTTGGCGCGTGCCGCCCAATTCGAGCTGGCCAACCCGGCATCCGGCGCCTCGTCCCTGACCTGGGGACAGATGGTGTTTCAATGGCAGGCGGTTCCGCCCGGCACCCACGCCCCATGACAGTCGACCACCTGCTCCTGACCTACGTCGTTGTCCTCCTGGCCGGAGTGTCCGCCATCGCCGTTTATTACGAGCTGCGGCGACGCAGCTTCGGCCCCACCGCCACTGAAGATCACATCTTCCGCTGCGGCCGTTGCGGCTATGTCTACACCGACGACCCGGATGTCGACCTCTCCCGCTGTCCCCAGTGCGGTCAGATGAACGAGATCTTCGAGTTCTAACGCCAACAGTAGCGCGTCGCACCGGCGGTTCGTGCCAGCGAGCGGGCCAGGGCCAGTGCCTCGGCACGGGGGAGGTTGGCGATTCCGGGGGCCCCGCCGGTGTGCGACTGGCCGGCGGTGTCGAGGTGCAGGGTGACGACGCCGTGCCGCCGGTCAAAGGGCGTTTCGCGGATCTCCACGGTCTGGGCATTTCGCAGGGGCAAGATGTGCCAGGCGCGGCCAAGCCAGCCGCGGCGGGTCTGGAAATAGAAGCGGCCCGACGCGTATCCGAGGTGGCGATAGCTGATCACATTCAGCCAGTAGACGGCGGGCAGCAGAAACAGCGGCCAGATGTCGAACCAGCGCGGCGCGCGCAACAACGCTTCCACGGCGAAGAGCCCGCCTGCAAGGAACACGAGCGCAATCGAACCTTTGAGGAAGCCGCGCCGGATCGCGCGACGCGACACCTGCCGCCACGGCGCCGCGTCGCCCTCGAGTCCGGGCAGCAATTGGGGCAGGAGCGCGGGCAACTCGTCGCGCCGCACGATCGGCAACAGGACATCGCGGCCTGACTTCCGCTCCTCCTCATCCGAGGCGCCGGATGCGGTGTCGACGCGGATTGTGGCGAGGCGGAGCCAGCGCCGCAGCAGGCCTTCCTCGACCTTGAGCAACTGGATCCTGCGTCGCGGCAGGTTGCTCGAACGCTGCCGCAGGAGCCCGTACCTCCGCTGCAAGTCCTCCCCCCGCCGGGCCAGCGTGAATCGGTGGAAAAGGACAATCGAGCCCACGACCGAGATGCCAACGCTGACAAGCACGCCCGCCACAGCGAGAAGCCCCAGCGGGATCCAGAGCGATTCACCGTAGCGCGCGCTCAAGCGCGCCACCATCTCGCCTCCCTCCCGAAGCCACTGCTCGTAACGCTCGCGCGGCACGAGATCATCGACAAAACCCAATCCGACAGCGAAGAGGACGAGCACGGAGGCCATCCGATTCGACGTCAAACCCTCGAGCACCAGTTCGCGCAGACCAATCGTGCGGATGATCTCGGCCGCCGCCATTGGCTCCCCGCCTCGGGTGGCGGCGGGCGTGGCGCCTGCCCCCGCCGGAAGAGACTCGAAGACCGCCTGGCGCAGACGCTCGGCCTCGGCGCGCGACAGCACAGAGAGCGACGCCTCCGGGCCTTTGCCGGCCCCGGTTTCGACCTGGGCCTCGACAACCCCAAAGAGGCGATGCAACACGCCTTGCTCGATTCGGATATCCTGCACGCGCGCCAGCGGAATATGCCGCTCGTGCCGGGCGATGATTCCGTGCTTCGTGATCAACTCGCCCTGGTCCAACCGGTATCGGAAGGTCAGATAACGCACGACGGCCGAATAAACCGGGAGCGCCAGAAACACCCAGAACAACGGGTGCATCGCCCCATCCCCGCGGCCAAAGATGCCCACGGCGATGATGGGCACAAGAAACGACTTGAGGGAATCGAGCGCCGCGAACACCAGAGTCAGCGGATGGAGCCGTCCCCGGAAGGGCGCCCCCGCCGCCCCCGCCGCCTGCGACGGGTTGGCGTCCAATCCCCCCGAAGTTGGCGGTTCAGACGGCATCGTCTCCCCCCACGGCGACGAGGTGGTCGCGGAGTTGCCGGGCGCGGCTGGCTTCGAGCCCCGGCAGCACGATGATTGCATTCTGCGTCCCGGCAGTGTGGAACACGAGCGAGGCCAAACCCAATCCGCGCTCGATCGGTCCGGCATCGAGATCCACATGCTGCAATCGCGACAGCGGCAACAAGGTGAGCGACCGGAACCAGATGCCTTGCCTGATCTCGAGCACCTTCTCGTCCAGCCGGTACCCCCAGGCCCGGTACGCGCGCCGGGGATGCCAGCACACCCTGATCCCCAGCAAGCCCATGATCACCAGCCAGCCCACCAGAGGCCACAGCCAGCGTCCGCTGCGAACACCGAGCATGAACAACGGGATGAGCAGGACACCCCCAAACACGGCCGCAAAGATCAACTGGTGCAACCGCCAGAGTCTGACAACGCGCGGATCGAGCGATTGGAACTCCTCGGCACCGGCCTCGATGGTCGGGGTGAGCGTCTGATCTGGCGCCTCGATCGTTGCGGACAACTCGGAGGGCTCTGCCCCCGGCATCGCTTCATCAGCCATGCGCCCAGAGTCGCGGAGCGGCCCCGGAACGTCAATCCGCGGTTGCGCTCCGTGAAGCGCCCGGTGTCGGGGCAGCCTCGCGTCGAGACAATGTGCCGGGCAAAAGCCCGGCGATGCGGCGATGGGCGCTGCTGAAGGGCAGATGACGGATCTGGGTCAGCGACCGCCACTGGCCCGCCCATGCGCGCGGAGGGCTGCCGGACCGCGCGCGGTAGATCTCGAGCCGGATCCGGGAGCGGGTAATTGTGTGGTTGATTTCACCCAATCGTTCGAGCTGGTCGGGCCGCAGTCCGGCGAACACCTTCAGAGCCGAAAGCACGCCTTGTCCGCGCCGGACCTCGATCTGCGGGAACTCCCACAAACGGGCGTTGACTGCGCCCTCGGGGCGGCGGCGGACATACCAGAGAGTGTTCCTGTTGAAGATGACGGCGGCGCAGTGGACATCGACGAGGCGAGGACGGACCGGGCGGCGGGGGATCTCCGCGGTGGAGCCGTCGCGCCGGGCGATGCACGTGCGGCGGAGCGGGCAAACAGGGCATCGGGGGGTGCGCGGAGTGCAGATCGTGGCGCCCAATTCCATCATCGCTTCGTTCAGTCGACCGCAGGCTCCGGGTGTCCGGAACCGGGCCGCGGCGGCCACCAGCTCCTGCGCCCATTGCCACAACCGGGCTCGGGCACTTGCCGACTCGACATCGTCGCGCAGGCCGCGCAGCCGAGCCAGGACACGGATGACATTTCCGTCCAGGACGGGTGTGGGTTCGTCGAATGCGATGCTGCAAATGGCGCCGGCGGTGTAGCGCCCGATGCCGGGCAACTCGAGCACCTCGGCAAAACGACGGGGAAAGAGCCCATCGGGACGCGCCGCCATGATCCGGGCCGCGCGCAGCAGGTTCTCCGCGCGACGGTAGTAACCGAGGCCTTCCCAGAGCCGGTAGACGCGTTGCGGCGAGGCGGCGGCCAAAGCGCCAATTGTCGGGACCTCGCGCATCCAGCGGGTGAAATGCGGAACCACAGCCGCGACGGTTGTCTGTTGCAGCATGACCTCCGCGATCCAGATGGCGTACGGATCCCGGGTGCGGCGCCAGGGCAAATCGCGCGCGGCGGTCGAGAACCAGCGCACCAGGGCGCGCGCAACGCGGGGCGTCCCAATGATCGGCGCGTTCACATCTCGAACTGGCTGATGCGTCGCAGGCTCAGGCGCAACGGGAGCCAACCGACGCCGGCCGACAGAAGGACGAACCCGGCCCAGCTCGGCATGAGGCCGGAGCCGCCGGGTTCTCCGTAGCGGGTCCAGGGCGAGCCCAGGGCCAGGAGAACGACGGAGGCGACAATGTAGAGGAAACTGACGACGAGGCAGAACGTGCCGCCGAAGCCGCTGACGATCTTGCTTGGGTTGTCTTCCTTGAAGTTGGGGTAGAGCGCGCCGAGGCCCACGGCGAGCCCGTTCAGCGTGAAGGTCATGACCGTGATCGCCACCGTGAGGTAGAGCGTGCGATCCCACGCCAGCATGAGCATGCGACAGGAGAGAATGATCAGGCCGGCGGTGAGCGCGAGGGACAGAGTGCTTGCCAGGGCGAACTTGGCCAGCACCAGGCGGCGCAGCCCCAGCGGCGCCATCCCGACGATCCAGAGGCGCTTGCCTTCGAGCGAGAACTGCGGATAGACGAAGCGGGTCGTGAGCGTTGCCAGGTTCAGCGCGCAGGCGCCGAGGTTGAGATAGGAGACCAGGAAGATCCAGAAGGGACTGGTCAATTGCTGGCTGAAATGCCGGAGGTTAAGGAAGTACACGCCCAGCAGCCCGAAGAGCACCAGAGTCTGGCCCCATTGGGTTGTGTCCCGCCAGAACAACCGCATGTCCTTCAAAAGCACAGCGCGCACGTCGACGGGGATCGGGCGCGCCCAAGCCAGGGCGCGTTCGAGCCAGCCGGTCGAGCGGGCGCGGCGGTCAAGTCGCTGCTGCCATGCCCGAAACCACGGCCAGCGATTCATGGCGCTGCCGCGGCTCTGAACCATCGAGACGGCGGCGTAGAACGCGTTGCCCATGCGCGTGAGCGCGAGGGTGCCAAAGAACAGCACGTGGCTCAGAAGAACCAGCGCGAAGAACAACGCGGCGCCCAGAGCCCCTTCAGCCCACTGTTGCACGCCGGCCGAGAGCCAGTAGCTGGGAAGCAAGGGGAAGAGCGCGAAATGGGTTCGCGACAGGAGGCGATCGAGGACCACCAGCACCCGCGTTTCGAGTTGCTCGTCCGTGATGGGATCGGTCTTGAGCCAGATTGCGGTCGCGGCCAGGAGGCCTGAAGCCACCAGCAGGGCGGCGACCTGGAAGGCCCGGCGATCGAGGAAGCGGGCGAGGTTCACGGCCAGCCAGGAACCGGCCACGGCGGGCAGCATGATGAAGAGGCCGAGGAACCCGAGCGTCGCCGCGTAGAAGTGCCACGGCACGCCCTGAGTCAGCCCGTACGCGGCCAGCATGGGCGCAATCAGAAACAGAAACGCCCACGACGCCAGGAGCGCGGACTCGATGAACTTCCAGCGGAAGATCGATTCCCAGGGGATCGGGAGGGGCAACAGGAACGACGTCTCCCGGTTGCGGAACAGGTTGGTGTAGCTGATGATCAGGTTGCTCAGCAGCAGCAGGCCGAACAAGAACGCGAACAGCAGGAAGAGCATCCGCTCGATCAGCACCGCGCCCAGCCCCGGAAAGGAGCCGGCGAACCGCAGCCCTCTGTAGAAAATCGCGAATGCCAGCGCCGCGTAGCCGCCGAGAAACAACACGATCAGGGCGGTCAGCAGACGCGATTGCTGTCGGATCGCGAGCAGGCGCCGCCAGGCCTGCCGCATGTTGACCCGAACCAGCAACGTCAACGGGCTCGGGGAGGCGGCACGGGACGCCGGGGCGCGGTTCGTGGACATCGGCCTGTTCATTCGCTCTGAGCAGCGGGTGCGGCGGAGGAGCTGGGGGGCTCCTCGCGCAGGTTGGCTTCCTGGCGCGTGAGCGTGAGGAAGGTCTGCTCGAGCGCCCCGGACGTGCCGCTCTGACGCCGCAGTTCGTCGCGCGTGCCGAGGGCGATCAGCCGGCCTTCATGCATGATGCCGATCCGATCCGCCATTTCCTCAGCCACGCTCAATTGATGGGTCGAGACGAACACGGTCATGCCGGCGAGCGCGCGCTCCTTGAGGATGTCCTTCAGCACCCGCGCGTGGTGCGGGTCCAGGCCCACCATGGGCTCATCGAGCACGACCACGTCCGGAGCGTGCAGCAGAGCCGAGACGATCACGATCCGCTGCCGGGTCCCATGCGAGAGGGCCTCGATCGGTTTGGCGAGGTAGGGTTCGAGATTGAAACGCGCGACGAGCTCGCGCGCGCCTGAGGCGATCCGCTCCTCCGACATCTGGAAAAGCTGGCCCGTGAAACGGATGAACTCCCAGGGCGTGAGCTTGTCGTAGAGAAATGGAAAGTCCGGCACATACGCGATCCTGCGACGCGCTTCGAGCGGCTGTTCCTGAACGTCATAGCCGGCGATGCGGGCCGCGCCCGAAGTCGGTTTCATCAGGCCGGCGAGGATCTTCACTGTCGTCGTCTTGCCGGCGGCGTTCGGGCCGAGCAACGCGAAGAACTGGCCCCGCGGCACCACCAGGTCCACCGCATTCACCGCGACCAGGTCGCCAAACCGTTTGACCAGATGGATCAGCTCGATCATCGGTTGTTCACAAGTCCATACACAAGTCCATACAACATGCGGGCTAGCCCGGATCGATCACAGGCTGCGCGCTATACCTGATCCGGGCTGGGCTGCAGTTGTCGGCTTCGCCCTGGTTGCAAGTCCATACAAAACGCGGGCTAGAGGGCGGCGATCGCTTCGTTGACCAGCACGATGTCGTCCGGCAACTCGACGCGGAGAATCTCGCCCACGCGGCTCACCACGACCGATGCGCGGTGCGTGTCGAGCAGCCGGGCCTCGATGCGGTAGGCGCGCACGCGCGAGTGGCCCAGCGCGAACCAGTCGCTCCGGGCCTCCCATACCAGCCCGCGCGCGAGGACGGCGGCATCCGGCACCTTGAGATCCCGCGTCACAGCGACCAGCCCGGCGATCGCGGGCGGCAGGCCGAGTTGCGCCATCAGTTTCTCGGGGCGGGCGAGATCGGCGAAGGCCACCGCCTGCTCCCACTCGCTCCCGCGCTCGCCAGTGCGCAGCACGAGCTGCTCGGTGTCCGCGTCCGCCTCGATCTCCCACGCGTTGGGCTTGAGATTCAGGCGGAGCCGGAACTTCCGCCACGCCTGGTCGACACCGAAGACCGCGTGCAGGGCAAACCGCAATCGCCTGGGCGATTCATCGAGGAGCAGATTGCCGTCCAGGTCGATCGTGTAGCCCGTGAATGCCCGGACACGGCCCTCGACCGCCTCCTGCTCGGCTTCCGTGCGCGCCATCGCGGTTTCGTCAATGGTCGCCACCCAACGGCAGAACCCGATCTTCTGTCCGCGATGAAATACCTGGAGTGCCGAGTCGTCCGGCGCCGTCAGGATCCGTTCCCAGACAGTGGCGATCGGGACGCGGCTGCCGCTGTTCTGGTGGCTGCTCATTTCCGAGCGCCAGAGCAGGACATTCATGATCACCCAAAACAGGATGACCAGGGGAAAGTACATCCGTTTGACCATGGGCGGCGCGGATTACGTTGCGGGGATGCGGATGACCTGCCCCACGTTCAGCCGGTTCGGATTCACGTTCGGATTGGCGGAGAGAAGCGTGCGGAGCGGAAGGCCATAGCGGCGAGCGATTGTGCTCATCGTCTCCCCCCGTCTGACGGTGTACTGGAGGTAGCTGCGTGGGGCCGGCACCGCCGGAGCGGATGAGGTCGACACCAAAGGCCTGCGCTCATCAGACGACGGATTGACCGCGGCATTGGGGCGGGGCGAGACCGGGGCAGACCGGGCCGGGTCCGGGCCGGACGCGGCGCGGTTGGACTGCTGCGTTTCCGACGGCGGATGCGGCTGGGCGGCGGCGATGAGCGCTCCGGAGGCCGCGGTGGTTGCCGGCAGGGCGGAGGCCGCGGAGGCGGCGGACGCGGTGCGCAACGCTTCTCTGAGCTGGGCGTTCTCGGCCCGAAGCTGCTGCACGTACATGTGCAGCGTCTGGTTGGTCACTCTGAGCTGGTTGAGTTCCTTGTCCGTGTCATGGACCCTCGAGACCATGCGGTCGAACTGCTGCTGGAAGGCGGGCAACTGGGGGCCCAGCGGCACGCTCTTGGCGATCTCGACCTGACAATCCCTGATCTTCTGCCGGGCCGTCTCGGCGTGGCGCCATCCCGGCTGCAGCTTGAGGAGTTTGTTGAAGTGGTAAATCGCCCCGGCCGGGTCCGACAAATGCTGGCAGAAGATCAAGCCCAGCTCCCAGTGGGCCAGGGCCAGCCGCGGATTCGCTTCGAGGGCCTTTTCGAGCGAGGCCACCGCACCCTGGAAGTTGTACGCCGATTTCTTGGCGCGGGCATCGAGAATCAAAGGATTCTTCTCTTCCGACTCCTGATCCGGCAAAGGGAGGCAGCCGCAGAGCCAACACGCGCCCAGCAGCAAGCAACAAAGACGAATCGCATCAAGATGCCTCACGGACCGAACCTTAACAGACAACCCGCGCGGTGCAATCCGCGAAACACAAATGCATCAACCCGTCAACCCGCCACGAGCCGACCACGTGGCGGCGCCTATTGCAGAGTGGCGAGGCAAGCCTTGATGGCTTCGAAGCTCGGCAGGTCCTTGGGAGTCGGCGTTTGCTCGCTGTAGCGAACCACGCCGGCCTTGTCGATCACGAACGCGGCGCGGGCGGCGGCCGAGCCGAGCCCGCCCAGGTCGGCCAGCAGGACGCCGTAGTCCGCGGCCACTTTCTTGTTGAGATCGCTGGCCAGGGTGACCCGGATCTTCTCCTTCTCGGCCCAGGCGGATTGAGCGAAGGGGCTGTCCACACTCACCGCAATCACATCGGCACCGAGCTGCGCATACGTGTTGAGGCCGGAGCTGATATCGCACATCTCCTGCGTGCAGACGCCGGTGAAGGCCAGAGGGAAGAAGAGAAGGACGGTGTTTTTCCGCCCGAAGTTGTCGCTCAGCTTCACATCCACGATCTCTTCAGCGGTTTTGGATTTGAGACAGAAGTCCGGTGCTTTGGAGCCGACAGCGATTGCCATACAATTGTGGTTTTCGGTTCGTTTTGGTTCTGTGGCAGGGCCACAACGCGACAGACGCAATGTATAGTGGCCCCTCCCGCCACTGTCAAATCGGCACGGGCTACCCTGATCCTCGCCTAATTTTCTGGAAAGGTGAAAAAAGTGTGTGTGGGCGCAGGTTTTCTGTTGACAATGAGCTATAGATATTCTATAGGTCATTCCGAATGGCTGCACGCTTGCCCCTCCAAGCC
>JAKLFY010000014.1 GCA_022710935.1 Verrucomicrobiota bacterium | reverse complement strand
TCGCGGATTGTGGTTTCTTCGGTGCTGCCCACGTTGAAACCGCCCCCCCAGGCCCCCGGGCAGCCGCACAGCCGTATCAGCGCCTCGACCGTGTCCCCGACATACGCGAAGCACCGTGTCTGCAGGCCATCCCCGAAAAGTCGCAACGGCTGGCCGGCCCGGGCGGCGGCGATCAAGCGAGGCAAGACCATGCCGTATCGCCCCGTCTGCCGCGGGCCAACGGTGTTGAAGACGCGCGCAATGATGACCGGCAACCCCCGCTCACGCATGTACGCCAGGGCGAGGAACTCGTCCATGAGCTTCGAACAGGCGTAGCTCCAGCGCCCGAGATTCGGCGGGCCGATCAGCAGATCGTCCTCTTCCCTGAATTCCTCATTCTGGCTCTTTCCATAAACCTCCGAGGTCGATGTCAGAAGCAACGGCACCCGATGCCGTCCGGCCGCCGCCAGAATCGCCTCCGTCTCCTGGATGTTCGTTTGAATGGTCCGAATCGGCGACCGCACCACGAGATCCACCCCGACGGCTGCGGCGAGGTGATAGATCAGCGAGGCCTCGCCCGCCAGATCAGCCAGACCCGCGCACTGCGAGACCCGCGCTTCGATCACGCGGAGACGGGGGTGCCCTTCCACCCGCCCCAGGTTCTCACGGCTCCCGGTCGAGAAATCGTCGACGACGGTCACGCTCCGCCCCTCTGCGAGAAGCCGCTCAGCCAGGTGCGAGCCGATGAATCCGGCGCCTCCCGTGATGAGGACGTGATCGCCCATGAGCGCGCTTCGCCCTACTGCCAGATCATCTCCTTGACCGTCTTGGCGGCGGGAATGAACGGCATCACGTGCTCCGTATAGGGCGTGATAACGTCAAGCACATAGGGCTGGTCCGAGTCGAGCATCCGCTGCATCGCCGCCCGCAGGTCGCGCCTGTAAATCACCCGCTCGCACGGAACGCTGAAAGCCTTCGCGATGGCCACGAAATCGGGATAGATCTCCCGCATGTTGTCAGGGTCGCCCAGGTAGGTGTTTCCGCGATTGCCCTGATAGAACCGGTCTTCCCACTGCATCACCATGCCCAGGTGCTGGTTGTTCAAAATGAGCGCCTTCGCCGCAATCCCCTCGATGTGCGCCGTCGCCAGCTCCTGCACGTTCATCAGGAATGACCCGTCGCCGTCGATGTCCACAACCTGCCGGTCCGGAAACGCCACCTTGGCGCCCAGCGCCGCCGGATACCCGTAGCCCATCGAACCCAGACCCGCGCTCGTCAGGAATTGGCGGGGATGCCTGAATTGATAGAACTGGCCGGCCCACATCTGGTGCTGCCCCACCCCGGTCGTGATGATCGCCTCGCCCCGGGTCAACTCGCAGAGCAGCGCAATGGCCTCCTGCGGAAGAATCACCTGGCTGAAGTCGCCGCCCATGTGATCGCGCACATGTTGCGATTTGAGCACCTCCTCGGTGATGTGATAACGAAGCGGCGCTTTGGACTTCCATTCCGCGACCTGGCGATGCCAGGGCTCATACCTCTTCTGCAGGGGGCGCTTTGCCAACCGGGCATTGAGCTCGCTCAAGGCGAACTTGATGTCGCTGATCACTGGCAGATGCACCTTTCGGTTCTTGTTGATCTCCGACGCATCGATGTCGATGTGCACGATCGTTCCGTGCTCGCAGAACTTGTCCACCTTGCCCGTCACGCGGTCGTCAAACCGCACCCCGAACGCAAGCAGCAAATCGGCCTCGGCAACCGCCCAGTTCGCGTACGCCGTCCCGTGCATCCCCAGCCACTTCAGCGAGAGCGGATCGTCCTCCGGAAAAGCCCCGCACCCCATCAGGGTCGTCGTCACCGGAATGCGCGTCGCCGCCACAAAACGACGCAGTTCGTCCGACGCGCCGCTGGTGATGATGCCGCCGCCCGCGTACACAACCGGACGCTCCGCCTTCTCGATCAACCCGATGATCTCGTCCAGCGCCGCTTTGTCCGCCCGCCGATTCGGATCGTAACCGCGCAGTTCGACCGAGGGTGGGAAGACCGGCTGCGCGCGTTGCTGCTGAATGTCCTTGGGCAGATCGATCAAGACCGGGCCCGGACGCCCGCTCCGGGCGATGTAGAACGCCTCCTTCACGACGCGCGGGATTTCATTGATGTCCGTGATCAGATAGCTGTGCTTCACCACCGGAAGCGTCATCCCGTAGATGTCTGTCTCCTGAAAAGCCCCCTTCCCAATCATCGGACGCACCACTTGGCCGGTGATCGCCACGATCGGCACCGAATCCATGTACGCGTCGGCTATCCCCGTCACCAGGTTCGTGGCGCCAGGACCGCTGGTGGCCATGCAAACCCCCACCCGCCCCGTCGCGCGCGCATACCCCTCGGCCGCAAAGGCTCCTCCCTGCTCGTGCCGCGGCAGGTAAACCCGGATGCTCTCGGACTTGGTCAGGGCCTGATGGATCTCCATGCTGGCGCCGCCCGGATAGGCGAAGATCGCCTCCACACCCTCGCGTTCGAGGCATTTCACCAGGATCTGGCTCCCGAGCATCGGAGCGGAAGACTCGGACGCGGCCTTGGCAGCGCTTCCCGCGCCGTCACGCTCGATGGGTTGAACCGAAGTCCGGCTCCCCGCCAGGGGACCGGCGGTCTTGGAAGCCGTCTTGGATGTGTCGCCAGATGCAGGCGTTTTGCGGGCCGTTGTCTTGGGGTGTCTGTTCATGTGTTTCTACGCTTGTGGCGGCCGGGGTCCGGGTAACAAAAAACCCACGACCGTCGGCCAGCCGTGGGTGGTTTGTCGAAATCCTCTCAAGCACGACAAAACCCAGCGGCATCGCCGCCTACGACGACGACCAGCAACAGGTTTTGTCCTGCATTCCATGACATACGCTGCCACAGTAGGGAAATCTCCCAACCCGGTCAAGCGGCGATTATGGACTGCAATTGTGCGATTCGCCCGCCCGATCAGGGCGCGGAGCCAACTCCTCCGCCCGACACCTGCCGGGCCCGGTAGTAACTGACCGCATAGTCTTTGGCCGAGTCGTCAATGAAACGCCAAAGGCCACTCGGGGCGGCGTTGGTCTGCAGCGGAAGCCACTCCGCAAAGAACTCGTCCGTCACGTCGATGGCGTAGCTCCGTCCGGGTTGCCCGCGAAGAAGCAACTCGAATTGGCCCGTGGGATGAAGCCCGACAATTTCGAGAACCGGCGGGGTATTCGATGTCGGCTCGGCGGTGATCCGGTATTCGTCAAAGAGGAGATAGTTGCTGCCGGGTTTACCCTTCTCGCCCAGGACCCACACCGCGTCCGCGTCGCTGAAGTCGAGGAGCGCCCCGGTTGTGGTGATGGGCTGTGAGTCGACAATCGACTCGCCGTTCAGGATGGCCTGCCACCGATTGTTGGCGAAGTCCATCCAGACCTCGAGCAGGTAGATGACATCGTTGTCGAAGAGGTATCCCGACGAGTAGAAGCCGGAATCGTCATCGAGCGCGTAGAAGATCTCGAGACGCGAGTTGTCGAAATTCAAGGTGAACAGCCGGTAGCCTTCCGTGTTGTAGATGCTCCATTGGAAGTCGTCATACCGGTGATTGTCCGAGTCCACCACCTGCATGAGAACCGAGAACCGCAGCACCGAGTAACCCCGCGGCGGGGCGGTCACTCCAAGCGGACGCCACACCGTAAGGACGTCGTCCTTGGGAGCCGGAGCGGAGAAACCGATGAAGGCCTGCTGGCCGTACTCGGGAAAGAAATCGTCCACCAGGCCGCAGCCGCCAGAGCCCTCGGCATACCAGCCCATGTCTTGCTCCCACAGCGCCAGGCCGGCATCAGCCCGTGCATAGCCCTCCGAGACCTCGAAGCCGGTCTCGTAAAGGACGCGTCGCTCAGCGGCCCGCCCGCAGGCAACACCCAACGCCAGGACCAAAACAGAAGCAACCAGGCATGAGAGGCCTCGATCGGCCGTCGAGAACCCGGCTTGGCCGCCTCCGCGCGCCCCAGCCCGCCAACACGTGCCGGCAGGCTGGCTTGCGCCGCCAGGTCTTACGGTCTCAAGTGCAGTGTGATACATGCGCACGATGGGATTCATGTCGGTTCAAAACGGCGTTCGAGTCTGATGCCAGCCGGCAGACAACATGGCCTTAGCCCGGATTTCTCACAACCGGGAAGATGATAAAGAAATCCGGGCTCTGCCCAGCGGAATACTCCGGCTTCATCCTACGTCGATTGCAGGCTGACCTGCGTCCGGACCAACGTCAGTCCCGCGTCGCGCGTCCCCGACCGGCACTGCCGCTGGGACTCTCACCGCTTCGAGGCGCCGATCGCGGCGGTGCGCCGACTGACGACCGCGATGGCGCACTCGACGACGGCGTCACAGACCGGCTCGGAGCCGGCCGCGGCGGTGCGCTGTAGGAAGGCGCCGCCGAACGGACCGCCGACGATCCACGGGATGAGTTGTAGGCCGGGGCGGGTCGTGTGGACATCGGTGGCCCCACCGAGGGAGGCACTGTGACGGGCGCCGAGCGATAGATCGATCCTTGCTGTCCCGCGGACCGGGGCTGCGCACTGCTCGGCGCCGCCGACTGAACGGGGCGCGATTGGCTGGGCGCGACGCCACTCGCCGGCGCGCGAGACGCGGGGCTCGACTGCGGACTGCTCCGAGGCGCGTAGACAGGGGCCGCCGGAGTCGCGCTCCGACTGGGGGTGGCCGCTGAAGGCGCAGACCGTGTCGCCGGGCTGCGGTCCGGTGTCGTCGCTGACGGAGCCGATCGGGTCGCCGGGCTGCGCGTTGGTGTTGCGGTCGCAGGCGCCGATCGGGTCGTGGGAGCGGACGGGCGGACATCTCCACTCCCGGAGCTTGGCCGGGTGGCGGGAGTCGCCGGGACACGGTCCACGGGGCTCGGCTGGCTGGGCGCCGCTCTCGTCACCGGTGCGGGGCTGGTTCGTGAGGGTTGCGTCACGGTGCGATTCGCCTGCCCGGCAGTGACCGGCGCCGGGGCGGCCTGCGTCGGGCGCGTTGCCGGCGATGTCGCCGGACGGGCGGGTGGCGGACTGTCGGTTCGCGCCCCGCCGGAGATCATCGGCGGACGCAGCGGTGCGGTTGTTCCCGACAGGCTGCTTGCCGCGGGGGCGCGCTGGGGAGCCACAGGCTGGCGGGCGTCCTGCGTGTGGCGCGAGACCGGCGCCCCTCCGCCGGCGGAAGCGGCTGTCGGCTGCGGCCGGTAAACCGCCAGCTCCCGACCATCGCGTTCGAGGCGGTCCGCGCGCCGTGGGGCGTTGGGTTCGCCGGTGACATCGCGGATTTGCACTTTGCGGATTTCGGTGCGGGTGACGGAGGTGATCCGATTCGGAGCGATGCCGTGATTGACGACCCCGTGGTTCCTCCCGTGCTTGTAATCGTTGATCACCCTCGAGTTGTGGAACACGCTGGCGATCTCATGGCGCGGCAGCCGGTGACGGTACGGATGTGGATCGTAGAAGTGCCGGTAGTGCACAAAGCTGAAGCAATCCCAGCCGAGTCCGAAGCTGAATCCCACGCTAACCCGGGATCCGTGGAAGGTCAGGCCAATGCCGCTTGACCATCCGCAGCCGGGCGGCAACGGCGCCCATCCGCAATAGGCGTCGGTGTACCGCCAGGTCACCCAGGCGGGAGCCCAGGTGTAGCCGGGGACCCAAACCCATCCGCATGCCGGGCTCATGTACCAGGTGCCGTAGTGGAATGGAGCCCAGCCCCACGAATAGCTCGATTGCCAATACCAGCCGCCGTCCGTGTACAGCCAGCGTCCGCCGTGGCAGTACGGACGCCAAAACGGATCGACAACGGCAACAGTCGGGCGCCAGCACCATCCATAGCTCGGGATCTCAACCCAGCCGCCGTACGGGGCCAGCGCGGTGTAGAAGTAGTTTTGGGTCACTTGGGTCACCGGCTGCGAATAGACGGTTTCCCCACCCTGGGGCGGAGGCGGCGCCGGCGCGGGCGCATTCTCGACGTAGACGGGCGCAGCCGCGGGCGCAGGCACGGTCGCGGGCGCAGGCACGGTCGCAGGCGCAGCCTCGGTCGGGGCCGCCGGTTGGACCGGGGTCGCGTCCGCCGGAACGGCCTGGGTCAGGGCGGCCCCGCGCAGCGCGTCGCCGCGCGCCACCAGGGCGCTCAAGACCTGCTCGGAAAGCCCGATGTCCTTGAGGTAGATGATCTGATCCGCGCTCAGATCGAAGGGGGTGGTTGACTTGGCGATGTACTCGAGCAGAACGGAATCCCCAACCTGCGCTTGGGCCAGATCGACCACTTCATCGACAACCGGTGGCAATGGAATGCGTTCTGACGCAAATATCGCGGTCGGCGCCTCGGCCTGGGGCCCCTCGGCCGGTGTCGAGACCGCGGCAGGCGTGACCGCTGCCGGGGAGACCGCCGCGGGCGAGGCCGCCGCGAAGCTCTGGGGCGCGGCGACCGGCGGCGGCGAATCCGGGGCGTTGTGGATGACAACCTTGGTCAGGGGCGGCCCATGCGACGGCTCTCGTGTGCAGCCGGAGAGACAGGTGAGACCCGCGGCCAAAGCCAGTGCGCAGACGATTGAGCAGGAAGGGGCTTTCATAGCGATCATCATGTTGATGGTTGTCTGCCAGAAGGCCGGTGTCACCGAACGGCGCCCGACGATCCCGCGCTCAGGCGGGTGGCTCGCACCGGATCGATGGCATGGCTATCGTTCATGGACAAACGCGAATGGGTGACTTGCGTTTCCGATGGCGACTCCCTGCGTCCCCTGCCCTCGGCCGCCTTTCTCACTCCATTCGTGCCAATTGACCTTTGGCGCCCCTCGCGTATTCATCTTCGATCCATTCTGTCCGTGACGTTTCAGAGGCAAGGGACTAGAGTGCGACTCAACACTCAATCCTGAATTCAATCGCCATGATCGGTCTCAAGCAGTTCGAAGTCTGGTTTGTCACCGGCAGTCAATCCTTGTACGGCCCCGCCGTGTTGCGCGAGGTCGCCGCCCACTCGCAAGAGATCGCAGCGGCTCTCAATGCTGCCGCGGCCGTGCCTGTGCGCGTGGTTTTCAAGCCGGTCCTTACTACCCCCGAAGCCATCGCCGCCCTCTGTCAGGAAGCCAACACAGCCACGGCTTGTGTCGGGGTGGTGACGTGGTGCCACACCTTTTCGCCGTCGAAGATGTGGATCAACGGGCTCAGGCTGCTGCGCAAACCGGTGTTGCATCTCCACACTCAGCACAACCGCGACATTCCATGGTCGACGATCGACATGGATTTCATGAATCTCAACCAGGCCGCCCACGGCGACCGCGAGCACGGCTTCATCATGAGCCGCCTGCGCATGAATCGCAAAGTGGTCGTGGGCCACTGGCAGGAGGCCTCCGTCCAACAGCGACTGGGCACATGGGCGCGCGCCGCCGCCGCCTGGCATGACGCCCAAGGCGCCCGCTTCGCCCGCTTTGGCGACAACATGCGCGAGGTCGCGGTCACCGAAGGCGACAAGGTGGCCGCTCAAATCCGCTTCGGCTACGGCGTCAATGGGTACGGCGTGGGCGATCTCGTCCGCTGCGTCAACAGCGTGACCGACGCCGACATCGACCGATTGACCAGGGAATACGAGCAGACCTACGCCATGGCGTCCGATCTGCGCGCCGGCGGCGCCCGGCATGCGTCGGTCCGGGAAGCGGCCCGGATCGAGCTGGGCCTGCGCGCCTTTCTCACGGCGGGAGATTTCAAGGGATTCACCGACACCTTCGAAGACCTGCACGGCCTGGCGCAGCTCCCGGGCATCGCCGTGCAGCGGTTGATGGCCGAGGGGTACGGATTCGGAGCCGAGGGCGACTGGAAGACAGCCGCGCTGGTCCGGGCCATGAAGGTGATGGCGTCGGGCCTTCCAGGCGGCACATCGTTCATGGAAGACTACACATACCACTTCCACCCGGCTGGGGCGAAGGTCCTCGGGGCCCACATGCTCGAGATCTGCCCGTCGATCGCCGCCGGCCAACCCTCGCTGCAAGTGCATCCGCTCGGCATCGGCGGCAAGGCGGATCCGGTCCGCCTGGTCTTCGACACGCCCGCCGGCCCCGGCCTCAATGCGTCGATCATCGACCTGGGCAACCGTTTCCGACTCCTCGTCAACGAAGTCGACGTGGTGCCCGCGGAGGCGCCGATGCCCAAGCTGCCCGTGGCCCGCAGCGTCTGGGTCCCCCGACCCAACCTCGAGACCGCCGCGGCATGCTGGATTCACGGCGGAGGCGCCCACCACACCGGCTTCAGCCGGGCGCTCACCCGCGAGCACCTCGAAGACTACGCCGAGATCGCCGGACTCGAGTGCGTGATGATCGGCGCCGACGCCACAGTCTACAGGATCAAACAGGAACTTCGCTGGAACGAAATGTACTATGCGTTGAGCCAAGGCTGGAACGGATGAAGCCATACCTCATCGAACCGTCGTCCGCCGACACGACACCGCCCCCCAATCCCTGGCACAGAAGCGGGTGACAGGGCCAGGTCGCGCCGGCACGACACGACACGGAGTGAATCGCATGAAACACAAATCCACCGCAGCAGCGAACAAATCCGACAAGGCCGCCCGCAACGTGCCGGCTCCTCTCATCCATCCTGTCGTGATCTACCCCTTCCGCCAGCCGGCCGACTATTCGGATCTCACCGCCTTGTACGATCTGGTCGCGCGCCTGAACGGGGATCGGGCGCGGTATGCCCGCCCGGTGACCGTCCTCGACCGAAAGACCCATTTGGCCATGGAGGAGAATCAGGCCTTTCGGGAATTCAGGGAGCACACCGTCGCCAAACACTCCGACGTGCTGGATGCCTGGTGCGTGGACACCTGCCAGATGTGGTATACCGGGCTCGGACACGCCTGGGAACACGGCCGCTCCGACGATGTGTACTGGCTGATCCCCGGCGATTTCAACTACGGCACACCCATCGGACAACAGGTCCTCTCCCGATTGCATGATCTCCCCGAGATCATCCAGGAACTCGACCAGGATTTCTGCGTCGGCGAGATCGCCGCCGACCACAGCAACCCCAAGCAACTCATCGACACCTATGGCACCTTCGCCATGCTCTACAACTGGTTCCCGACCGAGGCGCGCGAAATCCGCCAGATGACCGAGCGCCCGCGCTCCGAGTTCTTTGCCATCCGGCACGCGTTTCTGGGCGAGGTCTTGCGGGATCGTTGGTACGCCTACGAACAGACGCTCGTCATCCTGCTCAAGGCCGTCCTTGCCAAAAAGCGCATCAGCCGTTTCTCGGTCGGCGACCTCTCCGACCTGCCGCAGGGACGCGAGTCGCTGGCCGCCGCGATGCAGGAAGTCGAACGGACGGAGCGCGTGCTAAGGTCGTTCTGGCGCGAGCGCAATCAACACAACCGCACCTGGTCCGTCGAGTACCGGGCCCTCGCCACGCAGTCCTCGGACATCCGGCGAACTGCGTTCACCATCCTCGAGAACCTGCTGAAGTGAGCGCTCATTCGAAACGACTTTGCCAATGACACACATGAGTTCCTTTGGGCCGCCGCGACATTCCGGCGCCAGGCAGACCCTCCGCGGTGTCAATTTCATCTGCAATGCACCCCAGGCCCAGGCAGTCAGCCTGCTCGGCGATTTCAACGGCTGGAACCCGACCGCCAACCCGATGCGCCGCCAACCCGACGGCGCCTGGCTGATCATGGTCGAACTGCGCCACGGCCACCATCGCTACGCCTTCTGGGTCGATGGGCAGTTGACCCTCGACCCCCGCGCCCAGGGCATCACCCGCAATGACCAGGGAGAACGCGTCTCCCTCGTGCCGGTGAGTTGAGATTGAACCGCCTCGGTCCATGCCCCGGCTTCCCTCTCACCCTGCCTCCGCGGGGACATAGAAGACCGATTAGGCATACGCCTGATTGTCATAAGAGTGAGTAGAAGGTCCTTGACCCAGGTCAAGCGTTCTCCCGAGCCCGGCGCGGCTTCGCTTTCCAAGAGAATCCTCGACCCGGTCAGCGCAGCAACGCAAACGCAGCAACGCAGCACATGCTCGTAAAGATTGCTTGACAATCTGATCAAAGTGTGTTTTGGAGAAGCCGAAACCCCAACTCAGCCTCGGCCTCGGCCGCCGCGTTTAGAGCGGTGGAAATCCGCTTCGACGACTGGTGCCCGACTGAAAACAAAAGGAACAGTATGCGCTGCAAGTCTTTTCTGGCGGCGATTGCCGCCCTTGCCTTGGCCTTGCCCGCCCTCGCCGATTGGGATGAAAATGATCCCAACACAAAATGGCTTCAAATGCCGAACATGGATAATGGATACAATGTTTTTTCAACCTGGGGCATTTACTTAGGTGGACTGCCAGTGTCGAAAGTTGTTGCGGATGACTGGAAGTGTACAGATCCAGCGCCGGTCACCGATATTCACGTGTGGGGATCGTGGTGGAACGATGAAGCACCCAATGGCTGGCTGCCGACATTCCAACTTACAATCTACAGTGACATTCCGGCCTCTTCCCAACAAGAGCCGTACAGCCAACCAGGTTCAGTGTTATGGAGCCGAATCTTGACCCCGGCTGTTCGTCCCTGGGGAATCTCGGAGGGCGAGATGTTCTATGACCCTAACGGGGTATTACCTCTCTCAGCCGAGAAGCAGGTCTGGCAGTACAATTTCCTGTTGGCCCCGCAGGACTACTTCAGGCAGCAACCAGGAACAGTCTACTGGTTGTCTGTGCAGACCACGGAACTTCCTGAGGGGTTTTACTGGGGATGGAAGACCTCAGCCGACCACTGGAACGATGCCGCAACCTGGGCTGACTTGCCTGGCGGTGCGTGGGAACCTTTGTGGGATCCGAGATATCAAGGTCCCCTCGACATGGCCTTCGTCATCACAACGCCGGAACCGGCAACCTACGCACTCATCGCCGGTTTGGGCTTGGCTGCCTTTGCGGGCTGCCGGCGGTCCCGGGCCAGATAAGGAACACACGCTTGATGTACCGTGGGGACGACAACGTGTTGTCGCCCCCTGCTCGAGGTCCCGCGCAGCGCATACGCGTCAACCTAAGCAAAGCCGCCGAGTGGCTTCTCGGAGCAACGCTGTCGAGGGTGTCTAACTCCTTGGGCCGGTCTTCGTTGTGGCATTCGCCTCTGCTCAGTTCGGCTCCGAGGTCGCGAAGCGTCTGGAGTGCGGCGGTTGACCGCCGCTTTCCGAGGACCGTCCTCCGTACGTTCCCATTCCAAAGCGGTGCTGAGGCACACGCACTCTCCCGCGGCCGCGGGGCTCCGCGCTATCGAACACGCTCGTGCCCGGGCAGCTTCCGTGCAAGGTCCGCATTTCAGCCGACCTAAGGTTGACGCGCATGCGCGCAGCGGGGCCAGGTCTCATCGCGACGCAAGAGCGAAAAGGCCTTGATACAGAACAGGCACAGGGCCACCTGTGCCTGTTGCTTCATCCAGCCTCGCCGGACACGGCGTCTGAAGTCCCGCCGGGTGAGGCCCTGCCTGCCGCGCCGCTGCGCTTTGCGACCCAGGCAGGGCAAGTGGCGAACAGGCTTGTGGGCACGGTCCCCTGACCCGGCGCTGTATCATTGCTATCGCTCTGTGCGAAAGTCCGCCCGCACCATCGCAACGCCGCAGCCCGGCACCTCGACCTTGCCATCACACCGGCCCAACACCTGTTCCCGCAGATCGGTGAGGTAGACCGCCGTCGGGCGCACGCCCTTCCAGTCGATCCGCACGCTGGTCGTCCGCCCCGACACCCCGAAGAGCCGAAGCACCAGCCCCTTGCCGTCCTCGCTAACCTTTACGGTTTCGACCAGCACATCCGGCGAATCAACGGCAAGCAGCGGCTCCGGAACGGCGCGCACGGGATCGGCAGGCACCGCAATCAGCGGACGCGATGTCTCGATCCCGAATCGGGCCGCCCCCATCGCCCGGTAACCGCCCTCGTGCGGCTGCAAGTAGTAGCGGAACGTGGTGACGCCCGGTTGATCGGCCTTGTAGTTCGTAAACCAATGGTTGTTCTGCGCCCAGGAATAGAGCGTCGTCGACTCGATCGCCTCGGCAAGCCACTCTTCGCGCGCCACCGGACCGAGCAGGTTCGCCGTGATCCCGCCCACCTGGAGCAACGGCGCATCCAACGGAGCCAGCGTGATCCCGCGTTCGCCGTTGGACACATCGACCCAGCGTTGCACGGTAAACCAGTTTCGACACGCCCCCGGCAACTGGTCCGCATTCGGACGCACCACGGCCCACGGGGTCTCCATCCGCACCGTGCCGCCCGGGACGTCGAATCCAAACCCGAAGTGGACGCTGTCCTTCTCGCGCACCGCCAGCCGGTCGACATGATTGACCAACTCGATCCGATCCAGCCCGTCGATCACCCGGACCTCGCGCACCAGACGCCGACAACCGGGCGCCTCCGCTTCGAACCGCACGGTGGCGACCAGCGGGCCGGCGTCGAGCACCTGCCAACTGACCGGGCCGTTGACGCGCGCACCCGCCGCGTCGGCGCCCAGCACGTACCGGTAATCGTTCAGCCCGACAGGCGACCGCCCATCCACGAAATCGCCCCCGACCCCCTTGCGCCGCAGACCGCTGATCGCGCCCGTCACACCGTCCATCTCGACTTCGAGCGTGCCGGTCCGCAACGTCAGGCCTTCCACGCGCGCCTTTCCGCGCGTTGAAACGGCTTGTCTCACCAGGTGGAACCGCCGCGCGCCAAACGCGGGCACATCCTCTGCCAGGAAAGCCAATTCGCCCGAACCCAGCCGCTGGGCCGGCACCGCCCGGCCGCGTTCAGTTGCCACGCCATCGAAACCTGCGCCAGTCGCCGCCGCAAGAACCACCAGGTCCGTGCGCGTCCATTGCGTGGTGTTGAAGACATCGATCGTCTTATCCCCGGCGCCGTCCGCGGGCGCGCGATGCGACTCGAGCGCCGCCTCGAGCAGGGCGCGCGATTGACGGTCTGCATCGAGCGCAAACGCCTGCTTCACCTTCCATTGGGCGGTCACAAACGGGGCATCCGGCTCGGAGATGCTGTTGTGCGCGCCCCAGGTGTGCTCGCTGTAGAGCAGCACATTCTTCCACGCCGCCTCCACTTCTCCGGCATTGCGCTCCTTGGGCGCAAGCAGCGCCTGCAGCATCTCGGCCTGGACCAACCGCTCCGCCGATGCGCGGTTCATCGCCGTCTCGAGCGAGGTTGACCCGGCGCCATCCTCCCAGTAGGGCGTCAGGTCGCCGGCGTGCTCTTCGAGTGCCGGGCCATGCCGGCGTTCGAACTCGCGGAAGAACTCGCTCGCCAGGCTGATGATCACCCGCGGCGCGGCATATTTCTCGTTCCAAGCCTGCACCTTCGCCACCGTCCCCTCGTCGGGCGGCGCATTATCGACACCGCCGCCTGGCCAGGTCCCCACCCAGAACATCGGGGCCAAATCGTAGGCATAGTCGGCGCGTTCGAGCCGTTCGCTGTGCTGCCGCACATTCGACTCGAGATCGCCCAGGAAATGGTAGTTGTCGACCACGTAGCAGAGCACCTTCTCGCGCCCCGAAGGCGACCGCCAATAGAACGGACGGTTGGCCCACTGGTGAATCGTGCCGATCCGCGCCGAATAATTGGGCCCGATCATGAAGTACTTGACGCCCGCCTGCCCCATCATGGTCGTCAATCCCCACGTCCAACCCGGCACGTCGCAGATCGCAGCCGTCTCGACCGGCACACCTGTCACGTCGACCACGCGCGCCCCGTACCTCAGGCACTGCGCCAGCTCCTCCGGCCTGCACAACCCCGTCAGCATGTTCGCGAAAAGACCGTCCACCCCGACGTCCCCCCGCCGCACCGCCTCGACGAACTCAACGCGCTGCGCCGGCGTCACGCGCTCGAGGAAGTGCTCGAGCACCCACACCGCCTCCGGATTCCACTTGAACCGCATCCCGTCCGGATTCCCCGCGCTGGCCCGGGCGAGTTCCATTCCTTTGAGCAAATTCGTGATCTGGATGCCGATCACCTCGTCCTGGACATGGGTGTATCCAATGTCGACATGCGAATGCGGCAGCAGCCACAGCTCGCGCAACCGCGGCGGACGCAACGTTACATCCCGCGCCGCCACAACCTGGTCGCCCTGCCTCACTTCGAGCCGCCCGCTCGTTGTTGCGTTGACCGCAGGCAGCGTCAACTCGACTGTCTGTACTCCTGCGCGCACAGCCGCCCGCCCTACTTCCTTTCCTTCAAACACAAAGCCCACATCCCCAAGTTCGCCCCTCGACCGCAGGCTCACACTCACCGGCTGCCGGGCTTCGCCTTTCGCCTTCACCCAGACTGGAGGCGCGTCGATCCCGGTGATTCGCATGCCTTGCTCGACCTTCCCGAGTGCAGCGCCCGCCGGTGTCTCGAGAGTGAGCGCGTCGTAAAGCGCCCAACTCCCCGACTGCGATGTGATGGCGATTTCGTTGTCGCCCCGCCGCAACACCGACGCCGGAAAGACAATCTCCCAATCGACCGGCTTTCCCTCTTCCGGACGTCCGAACACAGAGGCGTCGCCCGCGCCGGCCGGCCAGGCGCGTTCGAAGGCGGTGCCGTTGATCTCGACCCGCCATGCCGGCGGCACACCGCTCTGGGTGTCCAGAAGGTTGAACCGCAGCCGGCAGTTGCCCTCGGCAGGCACGGCGCTCAAGCCGAACACAACCAGGAACGTGTGCCGCCGGCTCCCCGCCCAATTGTCGGCCGGACCCGGATGCACATACGGCCAATCGCGTTGCGGTTCCGAAGCTCCCACGACAAAGAACCCGTCCTCGCCGTAGCGCCCGTAGCCTGCGGGCGCGAGGGCGAACTCGGCATTGCCCCGATCCGTCCGGCCAATCTCCCAAAGTTGCGTCAAACCTGGCTCGCCCGCATGCGCCGGGATCGAGACAAGCAGCACGGCGAGCGTCTGAATGATCACTCGAAGCGCCCGATTCATCGTTGTCATTTTCATCGTAGTGCTGGTTACTGGGCTTCTCTCATCGATCTCTCTTTGCTCTGCAATGACCCAACATCCGGCAAACCGACCCCGCAACTCGGAGGGCCGAGTTTCAGGAGGGCCTGATCCATAACGCCAGTTGTCTCGGGCCAAGGCCACTCCCGCAACAAAGGGATTGGCCCTCCGACCATTTGTTGCTGCTCTACCGCGCCGCGGTCTTTCACCGTCACAAGCGACCCGGCATGGTTGACATGCCCTGATTATCCAGTCGCTGCCCCCGCCGGGCAAGCGCTTACCAATGGACCATCTGGTCTGGACCATCTGGTCTCACCACGACAACACCCTCCGGCGGAACCAGATGGAACAGATTGGGATCTGGAAATCGAGCTTACGCCTGCTTTTCGACACCCGAAGAGGCTTCTAACCCGCACATTGACACCCCGGCAGTGCACACAGGGGAGCCAGACTTCTTGAGAGAGATCTGCGATGCGGGTTAGGCGCGGCGGCGAAAAAAGGTCCATCCCAGCAACCCGAGCGCGAGGACGCCCATCGACGCCGGTTCGGGAATGGTCGGGTCCTGGTTGATCCCGATCCGCACCCGGTACGAGCCATCGTTGTCGTCGTAAGCACCGGGCGCGCCGCCGAAGCCGAATCCATCGGGAATGCCAAGGAACAGACGCGTTGCTCCTGCGGGCGCAACGAACTGCTGGAACACGTTTCCGCTGGTGACGCCATCCCCAATGTAGAAAACCTGTCTCAACGCGGGAGCGAGACTGAGAAAGTCAATCCCCAGACCGCCCAAAGTGAAGTCAAGAGTGGCAGGCGCCGGACCTGAACTTGGAATGCTGTCATCGAGAAAAACCCCCGCCAGTGGGCCTTGCGGACCGAGATACCCGCTGATGCCGTCCAGGGAAGTCAGGCTGCTGCCGGAAAGCCCGTTGCCCCCTGGCCCGAAGAGCGGGGCCCCGTAGCCGTTGAAGAAGCTCACCCCGCCTACTGCGGGGTCGGCGACCTTCACAACGTCACCGCCAGTGACACTCACAAAAGGCGGAACTGTCTCGCGAATCTCCTCGGGCGTGGCACCGCCGTGGCGGATCAGGTGCGTGCCCGGCCCCGTCCATGGCTGATCGGCTGTGGGTATCGCAACATCCGTGCGGCCCGCCAGAAAGATCGCGTCGCTCCCGTACACGACCACGTCGAAGACCGCCGCCTGCGCAATCGGTGCAACCAGGATTCCGACGAGCACGCCAAGCCGACTCAGAGAGCGGAGCACGGATTGAGAAATGGCCCTCCGCTGACCCTGATCCGGGCTAGTTGGAGTTTTCATGGTATTCATAGAAGAAAGTACGATGGAGTTTTCTGAAGTGTGTTCTAAACGGTTCAATCACTATACGTCCGGATGCATACGATTATTTCATGGTGATGTCAAGCAACAATAATGAACTGACGCGGCTCTCCGATGCCTGCGGCGCCGCAGGGCTGGAATTCACCACGAAGCACCGAAGAGCACGAAGAAGCGGCGATGAGGGGATCCAATGCTGTCTTACAGATCATTCCTCGCTGCGCGTGAGGGCCATGACGTCCTGGACCAGGGCGTAGAGGATGATGAGGATCAACAGGCTCAGGGCGGCGGCGGCGAGGTTGATGACCGCGCTCGCCAGAGCAACCACCAGGTTGAGAATCGACCGCACCATGGGCCCACTGTACCACGCTGAGCCAGTCGCGCCATTACAGATGGACATCAAAACCACACTCGCGTGACTTGATCCGGAGCGTCACGGCAGCAGCAATTCGCCCAATTCGCCTCCGTCGAGCCAGAGGCCGCGGCAGGTGGGGCAGGTCTCGACGATCACAGTCGGCTTGCGGGCGCTGCGGACGCGGATCATCCGCGACTGGTCGCGGGGACAAAGGCCAGCCCGGGCATCCGTGGAATCGTCGTTCTTGCCGCGGGCCAGAGGCTTGAGGTCGCTGGGATGCGAGGCCATGAGCGCGCCGAGTTCCTTCACGTCAAACCAAATGCCGCCACAGCGCGGGCAGCGATCCACCTCGATGCCGCGCACCGCCGCGCCAGCCAGTTGTTGGTCCTCACACTTGGGGCATTTCATAAGCCGCGCCACAGGCTGTCGAGTCAGAGCGCCGCGCCAGGCCGTGACCTGATTTGACGCGGACGAAGGGTGCCCGCCCGGGAGAGGCCATTCAAGACGAATTGGGCCCGACGGGATGGAGCGGCAATCCGATTCAGGCCCGAACAGACGGCCGCACCATTGTCAGTTGCAGGAGCCGCCCCCTGTTTTTCACGGCCCCGGGTTTAGCCTCGGGTTTAGGCTTGATCGGCATCCGGCTTGGAAGATCCTCCCGCCATGCGCAACTCACCTCAGCTTACCCGTCGTCAATTCCTCCGCCACACTGGCACCGCCACCACGACACTCGCGGCCGCGTCCGCCCTCTCGCCAGTCCTGCTCTCGGCGCAGTCGCCCAACGACACCATCGGCGTCGGCTGCATCGGCCTGGGCACGCGCGGCGGCGATCTCCTGAGCGCCGTCGCGCCCTTGCCGGGCGTGAAGGTGGTGGCCGTGTGCGACGTCTATGGCCCGCACCGGCAGAAGGGGATCGACCGCAGCCAAAACCCGGCGGTCAAGGCCTACGTCGACTACCGTGAACTGCTCGCTGACCCAAACGTCGACGCGGTGGTGATCGGCGCCCCGGACCACTGGCATTGTCCGATGGTGCTCGACGCCGTCAAAGCTGGGAAGGACATCTACTGCGAGAAAGGATTCGCGCGCACGCTGCCGGAAGCGAAGCGGATGCGTGACGCGCTGCAACAGAGCAAGGTGGTTTTCCAGTTGGGTCACCAGGCGCGTCAAAGCACCGCCGCGCTGCAAGCCCGGGAACTGATCGCGCAGGGCCTGCTCGGCCCGGTTACGCTGGTGCGGACCGGACGCTTCATGAGCAGCGCGCCGGAGCATCCGATGTGGCGGTGGTACGGATACTACTCGCAGTGGCAGCGACCCGACCCCGCCCAGGTGGTGAAGGAGGTCAACTGGGACCTCTGGCTGGGTCCGGCCCCGAGGATTCCGTGGAACGAACGGCATTTCTGGCACTGGCGCTGTTACTGGGCCTACGGCACGGGCCAGGCGGGCGATCTGCTCTCGCACGAGCTGGATTTCGTCCAGTACCTCCTCGGTCACGGCATTCCTGACACCTGCCAATGCGCCGGCCTCAACGCGCTGCTCAAGGACGACCGCGAAGTGCCGGACACCTGGGTGGCGACCTATCAGTTCGAGACCCTGGGCCGCACGGTGACCTTCACCGGCAGCATGAACACCAACGCGGGCCAGCCGGTCGAGGTCTGCGGCAAGGAAGCCACCCTGCGGTTCGACGGCATCGCCCACGATGTCAACAGCTTCACGATTCATCCGGAAGGCTACGCCGGCCGCAAGGACCTGCCCGCCGGGTACGAGCGCGGCAAAACGCCCAACCAGCCGAACCACATCGTCGATTTCTTCAACTGCGTTCGCAGCCGCGGCACCCCCAAGTGCTCGACGCACGAGGCCTTTGTCGAAACCGCCACCTACCTGATGTCCGTCGAGTCGTATCACCGACAGCGGACCGTGCGGTGGGACGCCGTCAAGGAAGAGATCACCGCTTGAGCGACTTCACCCAAAGCCGGGCCGGGTCTTCAGTCCAATCCGGTCCGCTGAGGTGAGCGGCGATGAGCGTGTCGCCGCGGATGCGGATGACCCAAGCCAGGCCGCCCCAGGACAGCACGTCATACTGGCGGTGATCGGGAGGTGTTTGGCCCTCGAACAGAGACTCGAGATCCGCCGCGTGCCTTTGGGGATCGGGCCAGCGGTAGTGTTCGGCATGGTGATTGTGGCCATGAAAGAACGCCGCGATGTTATAGTCTTCGAGCAGTTGGTACAGCGCGCGGCGTTGCTGGGGCGTCCACCAGTTCCAATCGTTGAGCGAGAACCCGTCAAATCCGTAGTGCTGAAGGATGAAAACCGGCGCCTGCGAACTCCCGACGTGGCGGACCAGATAGTCGCGCAGGAAGGTGTAAGCCCCCTGCGGATCGTTCCAGCTCCCCGGACCCGGCCGCCCGTACTTGAACGGCGTCTCAGCGTCCGTGCTATCGGCGGGGCACAGGTTCAGGCAGACCAGATGCACCCCCTCCCAGTTGAGAGCGACATGGACGCCGTTTGTTGAAATGGCGGCGAGTGCGCCCGCGCTCTCGAGAGCGCGGTTCCGCCGGACCAGGCCCTGGCGCTGAGGGCCCGCGACGTCCCCATCGTGGTTCCCCGCCATCGCGAACACCGGCACCTTCTGGCCGCTGAACTCGAGTCCGAGCGCGGGAAAGAGCGTGTCGAAGCAGCGCCATTGTTCCTCCTGCTGCGTGGGATCCTTGTGACCATCGGTGATGTCGCCCAGGATAAACAGCCCGCGCGGCACGGCCACCGCGCCGAGGCGCAGGGGAGCAAACGCGGCCGTGTCCGGGTAAGGGCGGCCCACCCGCGCGCGCAAGGCCTCGAGATTGGCCTGGGCGCGGACGAAGGTATCCTGCCGGGTCACGGGCGGTTGAGCCTTCGGGTTCTCCGCCCCGATATGCACGTCTGAGAGGACGAAGAAGGTGATATCGCGCGTGACGGGTGAGGCGCCCTCGGCCAGCGTCCCGGCCGACACCACCGCCGTCACCGCAAGCAAGACCGCCGGCAGGTGCGTCCGTTTCATCGTGGTCTCACAGAAGTCATGGCAACACACCGACACGGTAAAACCGAGCTGAATCCAGCGGGGTCCGGGGATCCACGAACGTCAGCGTGTCAGCCGGGGCGTTCGTGGTGAAATCGAGCTGCCAGGCGATCAGGTTGGTCGAGGACTCGATCAGGTAAAGGAGCCCGGACCGGCCCGAGATGTCGAACGCGGCGAGGCCCCCGAGGAGCGTCGGCTCGGACAACTGCAGCGGCTGTTCGAGGCCGCTCTGCGACGTCAGGGTGAGGACATTCCCGGAGTAGCTGGCCAGATACTCGTAAACGTGGCCTGGGTTCAGCGCGATGTCGTTTGCGAATCGACCGCTGATAGTCCCAGCGCTCATCGGTGTGAACGCCGCGCCGGATGTCACCTCGAAGCCGGGCGGCGTTGCAGCCTCCAAAGCTCCGCCGAGAGTCGCCGTGCCGGTCACTTGGAGCGAGGGTTCGGATCCCAAACGGACGGTCAACTGGCCGCTGGATTCGAAGGTGGCATTGCCCTCGACGCGCAGAATCCCGTCGATCACCTCGCAAACACCTTGGTTGACCAACGGAACCCCGGCCAGCACGGCGACACCTCCGCCGACTTTCCGCAGTGTGCCTTCGCTGAACACGCCGATCTTGGCGGGCGACCATCCTCCTCCGTTGCGTTGTTCGATTCGGGCGCTTCCATCGAGATCCATTTGACCGCCCGCCTCGTTGGTGAAAAACGCCATCTGGCTGTAACCGGTGAAAAGCAAACCGACAGTCGCCTCCTCGAAAACCAAGTGCCCAGCGTTGGCGAGGGACGAAGCCAAAAGGACTTTGGAATCTGGCCCGGAGATCCGGTGCTCGCCGGGCCCCAGGCGCAACTGGGCGCCGACGAGCCCGCCGCCGATCCAATGGAAGCCGCCCCCGATCGTGCACGTGCCCGAGAGGTCGCCCCGTTCGAGTCGGAAGTTGTCGGCTTCGAAGGTCCCCTGGACGGTCGCGGCCTCGACCATCGCCGACGGCCCGGGCCCAAACCACCGGCTGCCTTCGTATTGATAGGTGCCATTCGAAAACTCGAATCGGCCCGCAGCCGCGACACGGAACGTGCCGGCAGACGTCCCGCCTCCGGTCTGCAGAAGCGTGCCCTCTAAAACGTCCACCAAGCCGCGGTTGTGAAGCGGGACGGCAGCGATGGACTTGAGTCCTGGGCCGGAGGCGCGCACAGTGCCTTCGTTGACGAGGCCAATCGCGGCGGGCGTCCAACCGCCCGTGTTGCGCTGTTCGAGAGCAGCGGTCCCAATCCATTCGAGAATGCCGCCCACCTCGTTGGTCAGGAGCGCGGTCTGGCTGTAGCCCGTGAAGAGCAAGGCCAGGCTCGAGTTGTCGATTCGCAAGTGCCCCGCATTCGCAACTGTGGCGTTGTGGAGCACCTTGTCGGCCTCGCCCCGAATCGAGTGCGCGCCCGGACCCAGCCGTGCCTGAGCACCCACCACTCGGCCAGCAGTCCATTCGAACCCTCCCGAAACGTCGAATTCGCCCTCCAAATCGCCGCCGGCCAGGCCGAAGTTCTCGGCCTCGAAGGCGCCCACCAATCGAGTGCTCGACACAATCCGCGCCTCGCCCGCGCCGGTCCAGAGGCTGCCGCCCAGGTTGTAGGTTCCCCCGCCGATCTGGATGCGAGCCTCGGGGGCAATCCGGACCTGACCCGGGGAAACCCCGCCGCCGGTATGTCGCAGAAGGCCTTCAGCGACGTCGATGCTGCCCTCGTTGTGGAGTGGAATGGACTCGATCCAGTTGGTGCCCGTGGCGCTGCTGATGAGCTGGCCCTGGTTCACCCAGGCCAGGAGGGCAGGAGACCAGCCACCGCTGTTGACCTGCCTGATCCAACTGTCCGCCTGCAACTCGATGACGCCCGTCGCCTCGTTGGTCAGAGTGGCGGACTGGCCGTATCCGTTGAACCGGAGGCCCACCGTTGCGCCGGAGATCAGAAGGTGGCCGGCATTGGCGAAGCTGGCATTGAGCAGTTCCTTAACATCCTCTCCGGCGATCCGGTGCTGGCCCTCGCCCAGCCGGAGGGCAGCACTCACCAGGTTTCCCCCTGTCCACTCGAATCCGCCACTGACCTCGAAGTTGCCGGTGATGTCGCCGCCAGCGATGCCGAAGTTCTCGGCCTGGAAAGTCCCCTGCACCGTGGCACTGTTCCGGATCCGGATGGGCCCGGGGCCGTCCCAGCGCGACCCGCCCAGATCGAACGTGCCTGTATGCAGGTCCATTCCACACCCGGCCAATACCTCGAACGTGCCCGGCGAAGTGCCACCGCCCGTCCACTCGAGGCGGCCGCCGACGACCTCGACGCGGCCCCGGTTGGCTAACGGCATCAGCGCCAGGGCGCCGCTCCCGGCGCCGGTCTTGCGGATCACGCCCTCGTTGGCAAAAAGGAGGGCCGCCGGGGGCCAACTCCCGGGGTTCACTTGGACCACCTGGGCGGTGTCGGCCAACTCGAACAGGCCGGTGGCCTGGTTTGTGATCCGCATGGACTGGCTCCAGCCGGTGAACCGGCACACGAGCCGGCCGGCGGCAATCCGCAGTGTGCCTTCGTTCACGAGCGTGGCATTCTGGATGTCCTTGTCACTTTCGCTGACCAGTTCGGCCAGGGCGCCCGGGGCGACCAAAACCGAGCCGCTGTGAAGTGAACCGCCGCTCCAGGTCAGCCGGACGCCGATCGTCACTTGCATGTCCAGGTGGATCGAGCCGCTCTCGATTTGGATTTCGTCCGCGGCTTCCGGCACGCCGGCGGGAGTCCAGCCGTCCGGATTCGACCATGTGCTGTTGCCGCCGGTCCAGACCTTCGTGGCTGCATGCGCGGAGGAGACGGGGAAACACGACACTGCTGCCATGAGCAGAGAGATGGCAACCCCGACCTGAAGCATCCGATTGAGCATGCGTCCTGCTATCCCACGAAACCTCCAAAAACAAGCCGGAACGCGCTGGATCGAGGACACAGATTCCCGGGCTGCGGTTGTTCAGGGCTGTGTGCGGACACAGCGGAAGCCGAAATCCTCGAAGCGATTGGTGGGGGCCCAGAAGTTCCGGTAAGCGCAGCGGGCGTAGAAACCGACGTTGTAGTAGCTATTCCCGCGGGCCACTCGGGCTGAGCCCGCGGCGGGGCCTCGAGGATTGTCGTCCGGCGAGGACGCATAGTAGGTATGCGAGAACCAGTCCCAGCACCATTCCCAGACGTTTCCGGCGGCGTCATAGAGACCGTAGCCGTTGGGGGGGAATGTGCCCACCGGCGCCGGCTTGCCCTGAAAGGCCGGGTGATAGCCGCGGGTGGGACCAAGATCATAGGCCTCGTTGGTCCGGCTCACGTAATTGGCCTGGGTGTGCGCGATCGTGAGGACGTTCGTCCAGGGAAATCGAAAACCGTCCGCCCCGCCGCGCGCGAGTCGCTCCCACTCGGCCTCCGTCGGCAGACGATAGCCGACGCTCTCCCACGCCACGCAGTCAGAGGTGAGATCCACGCGGCCGGATCTGTACACGTTGGTCCGACCTGCCTCCAGATAGTACGCGGGGACCAACCCGTTCTTCTCGCTCCGCGCATTGCACCACTTCACACAGTCGTACCACGACACCGCCGTCACGGGCGCGAGAGGGTCCACCGCCAAACCGGGTCCGTCGAAGTCATAGCCCCGCGACAGCGCCCAGGCGCGGACCTCAGACCACAGGGCTCCATACACTTCAAAACGATCCGCCTCCAGCGCCCCCAGACTCACTGTGTGCGCCGGGTTCTCGTTGGCGAAGCCATCACCCAGGCTGTCCCCCATCTGAAAGGCGCCCGCGGGCACCCGGGTCGTCGTCAAAGCACTGTCCATCGCAAGAAGATCAACCGCCACGCGAAGCGCCGTGGCGTGGTAAACCCGGACATTGCCCCACGCCCCTCCAGATCCCAGGTCCGTGCGCGACTGAATGCGGTAGGCCAGACCGGCGACGGCGTTGGAACAAACCAGCAGACCGGTGTGGAGGCTCTCGCTCTCGATGCGGGACGGCGCGGGCCCCGCGATGCGCAGGAACATCTGCGGCGGGCTTTGTGCCAGAACGGATCCGGTGACACAGGCCAGCAGCAGGCCCCGCCGGACGATAACCACCAGAGTCCCCATCGCCGCCCAACAACCGCAGTGGATCCACCCATGCGATCGTCCCGTCCCGCGTGGCCGCGTGGCCCGCGGCGCGCTTCCCTGATCCAATCGGTCCATCCCGACCGCATGAGGTTGCATGAACATGCGCCCCCTCTATCACACCGCCATCCATATCACAACGGCAAAGCCCGGCAAGGCCCGGCCGCGTCGGCACGACAATGGACCAGAAGCAAAGTCCGGTCATTCCCGCCGCAACCCTGCGCCGCACGGACGCCATCCCCCTGGCGAAGGCATGCCCATCCTCGCCTGGATTCCGAATTTTGGCTGAAGAGGTGCTCCTGAGGCAACAGGGCGGTTCTGAGCTGGGAGGGGGTGATTGAGGAATAGGGACTTAACGAATTTGCGGAACGTTCCTCGGCCCTTCCGTTTTGCCGGGCCGGATGAAGAGGACGCGATTGGTACTGACGGACCCCGCCGAGGCCGCGGTGGTGAATGAAATCGTGGTGCGCCTGGTTCGACCGGAGGAGGTCGCGGAGTGGGACCGACTGATCATCCAACACCACTATCTGAAGAGCGCGACGATGGTGGGGGAGCAATTACCGTACGTGGCCGAGTACCGGGGGCAATGGAGGGCGCGGCGACGCTCAATGCTCGACGTTCAATCGGAGCCGGTAGAAGGCGCTCGTCGTGGCGGTTCGAGGCACAGTCACGCGCCAGTAGCCGCCGCTCAACACGGGCTGCACGGCAGACGATTGCCAGTCCGCGGGACCCGTGATTTCGGCCGCCTCTTCGAGGACCCACGCCACTGGCGAGTCTTCCCAGGCCATCAGAAGGATCGAGGGCTGCATCTGGATAACCAGCGTGGGGATGAGGCGGCGGGCGGCGGAGGGCGAGGCGGCGATCCAGTTTGCCGGTTCGTTGCCGAAAGCGCCCAAATCGACGCGCTGGAGCGACTGACCGGAACCGTCCGCTCCGCCCGGCCACGGCGCGGCGTCGCCGTAATCGATCCGGTCTGTCAGGACGTGAGCGACAACGTCAGCTCCTGAGACAGCGGGCTTCAGCAGCCCGATCGTCTCGCCGGAGTTGTCGAGCTTGCCGGAGAACGGACCGAAGAGGCGAACGCTGGCGTCAACCGTGTACTTCGAGCGATAGGCGGCGGTCAAGGCGGTGTTCGTCGGGTTGAAATTGACGAGCAAGATGTATTCGCCGCCGGCGAGGGTCAGGTCGGTGGGGAAATCGAAATCGACGCCGCCGCGCACGCGCCAGGTGTTGGTCGGGCGATCGGCGGCGAACAGTGGCACCACCTCAGCCGAGATGTTCACGATCTCGATGTATTCGTCCCCGCTGCAGTCGGTTCCGTCGTCGCCGCCGGACGGATGGTACATGATCTCGCTGATGACGACCGGGCCGACTTGCGGGCCGGCATTGGCGGTGCCCAGCGTGGGGGCGGACTGTGCGACGAAGTGTTCCTGACCGTCGCTGGTCACGTGGAGCCCGAACGAGACGCCGTCGTCCGCCGCGCCGAACCGGTGCCCGTGAACATAGCCGGTAAGTTGGCCCGCCGCGTCCGCGCTGAACAGCCAGACCTCGTCGCCGTCCGCGCCCAGGCCGAAACCGGCGTCGCCGGCCCCGAATTGGGTGGCGTCAAAAGTGAGGTAATCCAAGGGGGCGATGGACGTTCCGTTCGGGATGCGAAACTTGGCGGGGGTGTTGAAGTCGTCCGTCAACCACCAGCCGCCGACCTCGGCAGGTTGTTCGGTGGGGTTGTGCAATTCGATGGTGTCGGGGGGCGGGGGCGCGTCGTTGCGCGTGAGAGCCTCAGTGATCAGGACGCCGGCGATCACGGGGGGCGGCGGATCGGCGAGACCGGGCGAGCCGGAGGGCGCGCTGCTCGGGCGCCACTGGCTCGAGCCGTTCCAGGCCTCGGGCGGGGCAGTCGGGTCCGCCAAGACGAGCGAAAACCCGAGCCCATCAACCAGCGGGTGCCAGTCATCATCGTATGAGAAGTCCAGTATCTCCTCGTTGCTGGCATCGAGGAGCTGAATGCGTTCGCCGGCGTTGTTGAGGTTGCCGGTGAACTGGCCGGCGACCGGCCGGCCTGTGCCGTAGCGGGCGACGAAGGCGGCGGCGTTCTTGACCACCAGAACGCGCGCCCCGGGAACGAGGCTGCTGACGGCGCTCCCAGTGAAATCGAACTCGATTCCGTTGACCAGGCGCACGCCGGTGAGGTCGAGCGTGACGGTCTCGGAAATGTTCGCGAGTTCGAGGTACTCGAAAGCGTCCGGGTCGAGTGGACTGCCCAACGTGGCGGCGGGATGGAACATGATTTCCGTAATGCGCAGGAACTGTTGGGCTGCGCTGGGTGCTCCGGTGTAACTGTACGTTCCCGCCATCGCGCCCAAAGCATCTCGCACCTGGACTGTCTCGCCCCGCGCGGAGAGTTGGCCCTGGTAAGGGCCGAGCACGAACAGGCCCTGGCCGCCGCGCGGGCCGGCGTCGCGCGCTTTGAAGGCCCGCGTGTTCGGCGAGACGTAAGCGACGCCGTTCGACGGCAACACCGTGCCTGGAGCGAAGGTGAACTCGATGCCGCCGGTGAGCTTCCAGCCGGTGAGGTCCACGGCGAGCGGGGCGGTGTTGCTGAGGCAGACGTATTCCTGCTCCTGGTTGCCGCCCGCGGGGTTGAAATCCACACCGACGACCGCCAGGGAAAGGTTGGTTGGCTGAGAGAGCGGGATGCCGGCGTTCTGGGCGTTACCGGTGCCGATGGGCTTGGAGGTGTTCGTGACGCAGTGGGTGACGCACCAATGCTGACGGCGCGGGCCGACGAATTGGTTGAGCAGGTCGCTGATTCCCTGGGCGAAGGTCTTGCCCGGCGCCCAGGGCGAGGCGCCCCACTTGGCTCGATCGAGATTGGCCTCGATCGAGATGAGGTTGCTCATCGAGCGGATGTAGTTTTCGAGGACCAGCGCTTCGGCGGGGGTGCCGGGCGGTTGCACCATTCGGTCCAGGATCGAGCGCTCGCGGCGCAGGAGCATCTGACGGGTTTCCGGCAGCGTGACGATGACGTCGTAGAGCCGGTTGAAATTGCCGCCGGTGCTCGAACCGCCGTAGAGAGGGTGGCTCTTGGACCAGTCGGCGGTGGCCTCGAGCGGGTTGCTGCCGCCGTAGAGCTGGCCCCAGGAGGCGTTCATGTCGAAGGGAATACAGCGCCACAGTCCGTCGCCATAGGTATCCCGGTAAAGGCTCATGTTGGCCCAGACATCGTCGTTCTCGGCGCACCAGCGCGAGCCGGCGAGATGGTTGATCGCCTGAGGGATGTCCAGGAGATCGAAGACCGCCGCGCGCCGCACGGCAAGCGATGACGCCTCGTTGATCCCGTTCGCCAACTCCAGGTAGTCCTTTCGGCTCGGATCGTCCTCCGGCTCGAGCTTCTGAAAGACGCCCGTGCTACTGAAGTTGGGAACGAGGTTCCCAACCGCTTTGTAGAGCGCGCCGGTCGGCTCATATCCCATCCGCTCGATCTGTTCCTTGCCGATGACATCGCTGTGAAAGGCCAATTGGTAAAATGCCCCGTTCATCTGGACGCGGACCGGGTAGTTGTACGGCGCGGGCACGCCGATGCGATCCAGAAACCAGAAACAGAGGTGCTGCCGCAGATAGGCCGGGTCCAGATGCTCCCCCAAGAGCGACGATCGCCGGGAGCGGCCGCCGGGGCCGGCATGGCGCAGTTCATGGCCGCGGTTGAACTCGAGGCGATGCGCCTTCTTGGGCAGGCCGGCGGAGGTGTTGCCGCGCAGTTCCATGTAGATGTTGTCGTAGAACTCGCCGTCGTAGAAGAAGGCAAGCCGTCCCCCGCTCTCGGTGTCGATCCGGCTCATCTGGTCCGGGGCGACGAATAGGTGAAAGATCGGCAGCCGGCTGGTGAGGTTGGTGGGATCGACGATGGTGCCGAGGCATTCCTCGGTGGTCGTGGGGTGGGTGAACAACGGCCAGCGCGAGGAGAAGGAATTGATGTCCGTCGCCGTGACGTAATAGCGAATCATCTGGCCGTTGGTCGAGAGGTTCGCGGGAATGGCCGCGCCGTAGATTCCGTCGCCCGCCGCGCCGTCACTGTGGTCACCGTCGTCCCGCATGGGTGCGACCGCCTCGTTGCCGAACATGATGTGGTAACGCAACGTGACGTCGCCCACGGCGCGAAAGGATGGCAGCACACGGGCGGTCACCCAGAGATCTTGGTGATCCAACGGCACGTTGGGCGTGTGGTTGACCGCGTCGATAATGGGGCCGGGCACGGCGGTGCCACCCAGGTTGACCGTGCCGGGTGTCGGCACGGTGAAGTAGACTGGGGCAGCGCTGGTCGTGTAGTCGGGAGGCGAACCTGACTGAGCGAAACCGTGCGACACATCAGGCACTTGCTGGGGGAACTCCGCGGAGAACGCGCTGGCGATCGTGACGCCGTCCGGCCTGACCAGCGCGAGGTATTCACCGCCCGCGTCGAGCCGAAAACCGGTGTGCAACGGCGCCCCGGCCGCACGCCGATCCTTGCCCGAGGCGAACACGATCAGGAACGCCCCGCCGGCAAGGTTGGTGGCGGGGAACCGCCACTGGGTCAGGTCATCGGCATCGTCGGTGAGTGACCAGCCGTCGAGGCTCACGGCGACACGGCTGGGATTGTAGAGCTCGATCCAGTCCGCGGAGGCGCCATCCTCGTCGGTCACGCCGCGCGTGTTCGAGGCCATGAACTCGCTGATGTAGGGGGCGGGATCGGCGGCATTCGGGTCAAGGCGATAGGTCCAGTTGCCCCCGCCGAACGCGTTCGGGGGTGCCGCCAGATCGGCAATGGCATGGCCGGGGGCCCAAGCGACCTGGACCGTGCCGGTGGGCGGCTGCGGGAAGCCGAAGATGTACTGGGCGGCGGCCACGGGGGTCACCTCGGCCACCGCATTTCCATTGATCAGGAGGTCGGCGGCATCCACGCCGGTCACCGGCTCGTCGAAGAGGACCGTGAGGCTGGTGAACGCGCGCACGGTCGCCCCGGGGGCGGGGGTCAGAGCAGCCACGGTTGGCGCGGTTCGGTCCACCAACACGTAGGTCCAGGCCGCGCCGGGCGCCGCATCCAGGAAGCGATTGGGTGGCACGGCCTGGTCGTAGATGTTGTGGTTCGCGTTCCAGGTGATGGCCACGTCGCCATAAGGCGGCTGCACAAAGCCGAAGGTGTACGTGGCGCTGTCGCTGGCGTTCAGGCTCGAGGCACCGATCCCGTTCACCAACAGGTGCGCTGCGGCCACGCCCGTCACCGGCTCGCTAAACGTCACGGTGATCTGCCTCAGTTGCGTGACGGTGCCCGGCGCCGGGACGACGCTCAGGACCGCGGGCGGAACCGTCTCGCGAACGATCGATTCAAGCGAACAATCGAAGCCCAGGTCGCTGCTGGCGAGGGCGCTTTGAAACACTTGCACCGCCAGGACGTTGGTGCCGGTCATGAGATAGGAGTGCGGGCCGGGGAGGTTGTCAGTTTGGAAGGAGACCGGTTCGGGGGCGTTGTCGGCCAGAGTCGTCGTCGTCGTGACCTCAGTGCCGGTTGTCCCGGGCATGCGGATCCTCAACACCTCGGTGCCGTTGATCCAGGCGACAAACCCATCGTCCACCACGGATGCCAGGCGCAGGCCGCCAATCTCGGCGCGATTGGTCACCACGAAGGTCTTCCGGAGGAAAATACAGCGATAGACGTTGCGCATTCCGGTGATCTGCGTGCCACCCGCCAGCACGTCGCCGTACCAAAACGGCGCCGGCGCGGTGGTGAACTGGGTGTCGGCGAAGCCCGCCTCTCGCCAGAGGTGGAGGGGTGTCGAGGCTTCGTTGGTGCCCGGGCGCCAGCGCCAGGTGGCGGCGGTGGGGACCAGGACCGCGGCGCGGACAGGCAAGGTCAGGGCGAGCCCCAGACCCGCCAAGCGAATGAACGTACCTCGCGTCATGGGCGATTTGCACCGGGTCGGAAAGGATCGAGGCGTCGAGCAACCTCGCGACGTCGGCATCCGGAGCGTGGGGATGATGCGGGGATCGGCTACCCGAGCACAAGCAAATATCCGCCCAGGGTGCGATTCAGTCCCGAAAGCGACCGTGACTGTGGAGGTCAACGACGGAATCGCGGAGCAGGTCTATGGCTTTCACTTGACTTGACACTTCACTCCCGATCTCCGCAACAAAGCGCCTGCGTTCCGGGTCAATGGCGAACGTCTGCGCGAGACGCCGAGTGAACCGATTCGACCATGTCCACACAAATGGATGTACTACGTCCCGACACCGCGCACACTGCGCACTGTTCAGGCGAGGGTCTGGCGGGTACAACTGTCGCAGCCTTCGATGAAAACGCGCATCCTGGTGAGTTGGTTGCTGCTGCCCGCACTCCTGTTTGCCGTCCGGTCTCACGCGGTCCAAGCGACCGCGCGGGAGCATGACGTGAAGGCCGCGTGGCTCGGACAGAGTTTGAGCACCAATGCTGCCGCGTGGCCGTTCTCTTTCGTCTACGATCAGCGGCCTTCATCCGAGTTCCTGCCCACATGGACGTGCGAGCGCACCGGTCAAACCGCCGGGGCCGGGCGTGCGCAATCGACGCTGACCTTCCGTGACCCGGCAACCGGCCTTCGAGGCCGCTGCGAGATCACGGAGTTCGTGGGGCACGCCGCGTTGGAGTGGGTGCTCCACTTCGAGAACCGGGGCTCGCGGGACACGTCGCTCCTGGAAGCGATCCGGGCCTTGGACATCCGTCTGCCTGCAAGCACGAGCGCGCTGACATTGCGTTACGCCCGCGGGGCGACGTGCTCGTTCGACGATTTCCAGCCTCTCACCGAAACGCTCGAACCCGGCACGCGGGTCGAGGTGCAGGCCGGGGGTGGGCGCTCGTCGAGCGACTATCTGCCGTTCTTCAACCTCGACCGCGGTTCGGGCGGTCTGATCCTCGGGATCGGTTGGTCCGGTGAGTGGGCGGCGGCATTCCACACCGAGGCGTCCGGGGAGACCCGTGCCGCAATCGGGCAGGCCCTAACTCGGTTGACGCTGCGACCGGGTGAGGCGATCCGCACACCGCGCATCGCGCTTCTGTGGTACGAAGGCGACTGGCTGCGCGGACAGAATCTCTGGCGGCGGTTCGTGCTGGACCACCACCGGCCGACGATCGATGGCCGGCCCGTCGAGCTACCACTGTTCAATGCGAACTGGGGCGGGACGAGCGCCGACAATCACCTGGCCAACATCCAGGCTCTTGCCTTTCACGATTTGCCCGTGGACTTCTATTGGATCGATGCCGAGTGGTTCGGCGAGGGACCGTGGTTTGTCAATCCTGGCAACTGGGAGGCCAAGCCGCGGCTTTACCCCGACGGCTTCAAGCCGTTGAGCGACGCCCTGCATGCCTCCGGCCGCAGACTGCTGCTCTGGTTCGAGCCGGAACGCGTCTGCGAAGGCACGCGTTGGGACCGGGAATTCGGGCGCTGGCTGCTGGCGGTCCCGCCGGAGCGCCGCGTCTATCGGTGGGAGAAGCAGACCTTTCCCGATTGGGTGAAATCCGAGAGCCTGCGCAACCAGATCAAGGAGAACGACCGCCTTTTCGACCTGGGGAACCCCGAAGCCCGCGGATTCCTCACGGACTTTATCTCTGAGCGGATTCGGGTGTGGGGTCTGGACTGCTTCCGGCATGACGCCAATATCGCGCCGCTCGAGTTCTGGCGGGCGGCCGATGCGCCGGATCGCCAGGGCCTCACCGAGATTCGCTGGGTCGAGGGGCTGTACGCGTTCTGGGATGAGTTGCTCCGCCGCCATCCGCACCTGCTCATTGACAACTGCGCCAGTGGCGGACGCCGCATCGACCTCGAGACCATGTCGCGGAGCGTGCCCCTGTGGCGCACCGACTTCCCAGGCGATCCGCTCGGCAAGCAATGCCACACCTACGGTCTCTCGTTCTGGGTGCCGCTCAACGGAACCGGAGCCGTCAACCCCGCCCACGACACTGATTATGCCCTGCGGAGCAGCCTCTCGATCACGCTGGCCTTCGGCCTGTTCGGCAATGGCGATGCGCCCCAGGGCGGCCCCCCACGATCCGATTTTCCATTCGCACGGGCCAAGGCGGCATTGGCGCAGTGCCGCGAGCTGCAGCGCTATTTCCTGGGCGACTACTACCCGCTCACGTCCTACTCGAAGGCCCGCGACGTGTGGTTGGCCTGGCAGTTTGACCTGCCCGAAAACAACGAGGGGATGGTCCAGGCCTTTCGCCGCGAAGAGAGCCCCTACGAGACGGCGCGCTTCCCGCTCCGGGGATTAAAGCCTGACGCCCAGTATCGGATCACGGATGTCGATTCGCCTGAGGGACCGCGGACCTTCACCGGCCAGGAACTCATGACGCGTGGCCTGCCCGCGCGTATGCGTCAGAGCCCCGGAGCGATTGTGCTCATCTACCGGCAAGAGGCGCCATGATTCGCGATTGTTGAAATCGGATGCCGAGATCAAAGGCCTCGTTGGTCCGACTCATGTCATTGGCCTGGGTTTGTCAACTATTTAGATGCGACCCCACTGCGCTCTTCCTCCGGGCGGAGGATGAGAGACGGCCCGGCCACCGGCTGGGGAGTCCGCGGCTTGGACGACACTGGGAGGGCCGGCATCCCTGCCCGCACGCGTGGTCTTCTCCCGCGCCGCCAGGGATGCCGGCGATCCCAGTCCGGTCTCCGTCCCAGGCACCCGTTGGCGTCCATTCCAGGGTCTCCTCAGTCGCGCAATCGGAAGAAGGTCGGATCGGGCCCCGCCGTCACCGTGACCGTGTACAAGCCGCCTCCGTGCACCGGCTGCACGTCGACCGGCAGCCACTCCGCTGCCGGGTCGAGCGAGCCGGACCAGAGCAACAGGCCGCTGTGCGTGTCGGGCCAGGCAATCTGGACGTCGCCCGAGTCGGGCTGGGTGATGGACAGGGTCGGGGGCGCCAGCGGGCCGAAGACCGCGTTCAGGGTGTGGTTGGCGGTCACATTAGCGAACCGCCAAGAACCGACCGGGCCGCGGGAGATCCCGTCGACCACAACGTCGGTCACCGTGTAGCCGGGCAGCGGTGTGACGGTGAAGGTCTGCGCACCGCCGGGGTTGATGAAGACCGCGCCGCTCGGGTTGACTGTGCCTCCGGCCCCGGCGGTGGCGGTCACCGTGCAATCGACCGACTGGAACTTGGCGGTCAGGTCGGCTTCGAGCTGCTGCCGCTCGCTGTCGCTCAAGGCGACCTTGTAGACGAACACATCGCCCAGATGGCCATTGAAGGTGGACCAGCCGTCGGGCGCATTGCGCCCCACCGAGACGTAGTGGGTGAAGTCGGGATCGTTCCCCCAATTGGCGGTGTGGTCGGGGTTGATGGACGCCCAGTTGCCGTTGGCGCCACCGGTCATGACCTGCGTCCCGTTGGCATAGACCTTGTACGAGCCGTTGACCTGGACCACGAGACTCACAATGGTCTTCTGCCCATCGGGGATCGCCGGGCCCCAGTCATTCCAGAAATTACGAGCCACCATGAGGCGTCCATCCCCGTGACTGACAGCCAGTGCCAGCCAGTCGTAGAAGATATCGACGATCTCGCCGCGCGGCTCGCCGCCGACCGACACATACGTTGGGCGCACCGCCGCCACGATCGTCACGCCGTTGACCGCGACCGGCGCCGCGTAACGGCCCTGGTTGAAACCGTCACCGTCGGCGTAGTCGTTCTTCACCCATTTCACGCCGTCGAGCAACGCGACGGTGGGTGAGCCGATGGTCGAGAGCGTCTGGCCCGCGGGCAGGTACGTGGGCCATGGCCCCGTGTCGCCACTGGCCGTCAGGCTGTCGGTCACGGCCGAGAACCACAGGTCGCCCGTGCGAGGGACGTTCCGGGCGTTGCTCTGGAGGGCGAAGTCGATCCCGCCAACGTCGCGGCCCGTGACGGTGATCACCTTGTCCGGTGACGTATAGAAGCCGGGGCCGCCCGCCCCGACGTACCACAGGCCGTCCTGGAGCAGTTGGCGGAAGCCGCCCGTGGCGTCGACCGTGGCCGTGAAGGCCGGGCTGCCGGCCGGTCCGGGCGAGCGGGAGAAGTACACCAGCGCTCCGGCCGCAGGGGCGCCGTCGCTGCGGCGCGTGACCTGGCCGGAGACCTGGGCGTTGGGGACCAAACCGAAATCGACGCCCGTGACGGGCGCCTCGGCTACGTTGACCACCCGGTCAGGGGAGGCGTTGTAGGCGCTGGCGCCTGCCGCGACATACCAGGTCCCGGCTGGAACGCCTTTGCTGTAGTAACCGCTTGCGTCGGAGGTTGCGGTGACGATGGCATTTGCGGACGCGTTGGGCACATCCGCCAACCATACCGTGGCCCCGGCCACGCCGGCCCCGACACTATTGGTGACCCGTCCGGAGATGGTTGCGAAGGTCGGGTTGCCGGTCGCGGTCACGGTCGCGAACGTGACTTCAGGCACGCCGCCGAACGTGTAGCGGTGGCCTTTCACGAGGACGTTCTTCAACGCCAGGCTGAGATCTGTGACCTGGTTCGACGTGCCGGGCCGGACCTTGATGCCCGCGCCCGAGGCGAGGTCTTTGACGTAGTAGCTGTTGGCGCCGACTTTCAGCACGGTCGCCGGAAAGCTCACAAGGTCATCGTCGGGAACGGTCAGCACCTGCGCGAGCGCGTAGGCGTGGTAGCCCGTGGTGGGCGTGATGCGAGCGGCGTAGACCGTCGAATACTCCGACGCGTTGCTTTGTTGCGAGGTGTCCCGGACGCGGTATTGGTACACGTAAGCGCCGTCCGGCAGGGGCGGCGTGACGAACGTGCGGACGCTCTGCCACCCGCTGTCGGGTCCGCCCCCGCTGACGCAGTGAAACTGGTATTCGAAGCCGGCGCCGACCGGGGCCATGGCGGTCATCGACACCTTGTTGTCGATGGTGGCGTAGGGGAGCATTTCCCAATGCGCCACCGGGATTGGCAGCCGCGGCGGGGCGTCGTCGCGCGCGACAGCGCTCAGGGGCGCGGAGGGAGCGCTGAGGTTTCCCCAGCCGTCGCGCATGGTGACGGTGTACGTGCAGGAGGCGCCGGTGCTCAGCCCCGTCTGGGTCCAGGTCGATGCGGATTGCCAGCCGCTCGAGGCAGCGGACGGGCTGGTGCGATCGAACTTGAACTCGAGCGTGCCGGGAACATTGGCGGGTTTCGCGGCGGTCATGGTGATCTGGCCGTTGGCGATGCCGATCGGACCGTAGCTGAAGGCGGCGGCGGGCAGGGCGACCACAAGGCACGTCGCGGTCCCGGGGGTGCTGGCGTCCGTCGTGTTCCCGTTCCGGTCGCGCATCCTGACTGTATACGTCACGGGCGCCCCGGGCGTGAGCCCGACGTCGGTGTACTTGTTGAACGACACCCAACCGCTGTCGTGACCGGGCCCGTCCGTGCAGGCAAAGAAGTACTCGACCCACCCGCTCGCGTCGCTGCCGGGCGTGGCGCTCATCGTGACGGCACGGTCACCGACCGACTCGGGGGGCGCCAGCCAGGTCGCGGCATTGGGCTCCGGCGCCGTCGTGTCCGCCGCGACGGTCACGGGGCCCGGCGCGGCCGCGGTGTAGACCGCTGACACCTCGGCCCCGGTGAGCCCTTTCATGTAAACCCGAAAATCGTCCAGGAAGCCCTGGAAGAAGCCGCCCGCATTGCCGCGTCCCAGGTAATTGGCGTTCTCCATCAGCGGTGCGTTGAGGCGGTCGGGGAACAGGGTTATGGCCGGCTTCGAGGCCACGGCCGCGCCGTTGACGTAGAGCGTGCAGCTGGTGCCAGAGAATCCGAGGGCCAGATGGGTCCAGGCGTTGACCGGGAGCGCTCCGCCATCGAGCGTTTCGGTAGTCACGCCATCCGTGATCAAGAACCGCACCCCCTCGGTGTCGCCGTCACGCGGGCTCAACCACATCGCCTTACTTGCGCCGTCGCCCATCGACCAGATCCGCTGACCGGCCGTGCTCGCGGTCCATTTCGCCCAGACGGCGATGGTCATTTCCTTGAAATCATTGAGGGCGTTGTGGAGTTCCACGTACTCGGTCGTGCCGTTCAACGAGAGCACCCGGCCCCCGCGGGTGGGTGCGGCGGTGTCCTTGGCGACGCGGCAACCGTTCACGAGGAAGCCGTGGTTGATGCCGAACTCGTCGAGGGCGAACACGGGGTTGTCCTTTTCGAACGTGTGCTGGGCGTAGAGGTAACCGTTGTCAGGCAGGGAGCTGAACCGCGCGACATCCTGCCCCCAACCCCATCCGAAATGAACCCCCTTCGATGAGGGGGCGGTGCCGTTGCCGTTGGCGGAGTCGCCTTCCATGATCAGGCAGCCGTCGAACGTCGAGGGGTCGTACACGTAGGTGGTTCCCTTGATGACGGCAGTGCCGAAGACCTTGGTATGCGTGCCGGCATTGCCATCGCCGCAGTTGGCGTGCTCGATGACCTTTGCGTGGCCGTAGACTTCGGCGTAGCCGAAGACGCGCGCCCAGTCGCGGACCTTGGCGTTGCCGTAGACGCGCGCATGACCCTCGACCAACGCGTGCCCGGAAACAACGGCATTGTCCCGCACCTGGGCGCTGTCGCGGACGACGGCGTAGTCTTCGACGCGCGCGTTGCCACGGACCTGGGCGTTGTTGAGGACCTGGGTGTTTGGGCCCACGTAGGCGGTGGCGTCGACCGTGGCAGTCGTCGCCTTCCAACCGCCGCCGTTGGGGTGCTGGGTCATGCCGGTGTGGCTCTGCACCGGGAAGATCACGCTCTGGGGCGCCGCGGCGACGAACGACACCTGGTAAGGGAACTGCAGACCTGCGTCCGTCAGATAGGCGCGCCAGACCGGTTCGGCGATCTTCATGGGTTTTGGCGTGGCGATGACGACCAGGTAGAGTCGGGTCTGGTCGGCGGACAGCGTGAGCGTGTTGGCGCCGATGTTCCACAGGGAGGAGTAGCTGGCTTCGCCGGCGGCGTTCACGGCGACCAGACGAGCCCGCCAGTCCGACTGCCGGACGGGGTCGCATTGGGGCTGGAAGTTGCAGGTGACCGCGGTGTCGGGGGCGGCGGCGAGCGGGATGATATTGAAACCGAACTCCATCGGCAGATGGGCGCGGGCGGGCCGGAACCAGCCGTTGGCGCCGGGCACTTTGACGAGCGGGGTGCGGCAGCGTTGGTAGAACTCCCAGTCGCTGCCGTCGTCGGGCCGATTGGCGGTGGCGAGCCACCGTTGCCGCTCGAAATCCCAGGTCACCAGCTTGCTGGCCATGTCGCCCCAGAGGTCCTTCACCGCGCCGGCCGGGTCGGGCGAGCCCGAGGCGTCGCACCGAATCATGCGATCGATGATGAACTCGTGCTGCTGCTGGTCGGGTGTGGCGTCCGTCCAGACACGGTTGATCCAGGCGGCGCCGTAGCGCGGGTCTTCGCGCGCGGTTTCCCAGATCGCGAAGGCATCGTAGTAATTCCTTCCATGGCAGGGGTAGTACATGCCGTTGTAGATGTAGGCGCCGGCCTGCGGATAGCTGTTGAGGAACTGCAGTTGCAGCCAGTTGGCGGTGCATTCCCACCAGGCGCCGGAGCTGTCGCTGCCGTTAAAGCCGGCGCACGAACCTTCCCAGACGTGACCGAACTCGTGCGGGGTCGCTCCGGAGGGAGGGTCGTAGCGGCAATAGCCCGTGTTGGCCATGGCGTAGAAAAACCCGTTGGCGTCCATGCTCGAGTAGGCGCCGCCGCCACCGCCGTCGTTCCACGTCATCAGAAAGTTAAAGTTGGCCCGGTACTTCTGCCCGTCGGGACGTGTCGCCGACTCGTTGAGATCGTGCAGTCCCATTTCGATTACCCACCGATGCCACATCTGCTCGAACATCTGCAGGTTGCCCTGGGCGAGTTGCTCGGTCATGGGTGCCCCGGTGTCCCGGTTGAAATGGCCGAAGCAGAGCCGGAAATGGTCCGACCGCCGGGTCTCGGTGTCCGGGTCCTGGTTCGCGTAGAGCGTCTCATTGTCGAGATAGGCCTGGGTCCAGCCGCTGGGCCCGGCCACCAGGCCGGCCAACACCAGCACCACCAGGCCAGGCGCGATCGGGCGCCGCGGAAGGCGAGTCGTATGCATGCGTGACCCTGATTCTTTGGCACGAAATAACCAAGCGGATTGTCGTGCACGAAGTCGTGCCGCAGCGCCAGTTCTTGCGGCCGAGAAGGTCGGAGTGGGGCGCGAGTCCCCCGCCATCCTGATTGAGCACAGCATTTGTCGGCCACGGGCCCGGCCCGCCGGCAGGCAGGCGTCGCCGCTCCACTTCCTGAATTGGCCCGCGCCCGAGTCGAGGTTGCGGCTTCATCGTTGAAACTCGACACGGCTGATGGGTGTCTATAGAGAAACCGCTGGAACCAATGACAGGACAACGGCGTCGCGCGCGCGGGTGGATCGTGGGTGGGGGGCTTTTGCTGCTCTTCGCCGCGGTGTGGCTGGTGATTGCCTGGCTGCGGAAGCCCGAACCGGTGCCGCCCGACAAGATCGCGCGGGTCGAGCGGGGCCAGATCGCGCGTTCGGTGGTTGCCGTGGGGCGCATCCACCCGCTCACGAAGGTCGAGGTCAAGTCCAAGGCCAACGGCATCATCCAAGCCTTGACGGTGGACGTCGGGGACCACGTCGACGAGAACCAGGTCCTGGCCGAACTCGACAAGGAGAATCTCGAGGCGCAGGTCCGGGAAGCGCGGGCGACCAAGGACGCCGAAGCCGCGAACCTGGAGGTGGCCCTCGCCGCCGAAGCCAAGGCGCGCATCGAGGCCGCCAACCCCGAACTTGAATTCGCCCGGCGCGACTTCGAACGCCTCAAGGCCCTTTTCGCCGAGAAAGTCGCGTCCCAACAGGCTCTGGACGAGGCGCAGAAGGCGCACGCCATGAGCGCCAACCGGCAGCAGTTGCTCGAGGCGGCGGCTCGCAGCGCCAGCGCGCTGGTCGTCCAGGCTCGGGCCCGGGTTGCGGCGGCGCAGGCCGCGCTGGACCGCGCCGAGGAAAACCTGCGCCATGCCACCATCCGCTCCCCCATCCGGGGCGTCGTGCTCACCCGTGATCGTGAGGTGGGCGACGCCGTCTCTTCGATTCTGAATCTTGGCAGCGCGGCCACGCTCATCATGACCTTGGGCGACATCAGCAACGTGTATGTCGAAGGCCAGGTCGATGAGGCCGAGATTGGCAAGATCCGGGTTGGCCTGCCGGTGCGCAACCTCGTCGAGTCCTTTTCAGGCGAGACCTTCGAGGGAAAGGTGACCCGGATCGCGCCGATGGGCGTCGAGAAGGACAATGTCACGACCTTCGACGTCCGCGTGTCGATCGCGAATCCCGACGGCAAGCTGCGCGCGAACATGAGCGCCAATGCCGAAATCGTGCTCGAGGAACACACCAACGCGCTGCTCATCGCCGAAGCCGCGCTCGTGCGCGACCGCGACGGCGGGACGTCCGTCCAGCGGCATGACCCCTCGGCCAAGAGCGGTTTCCGCAAAGTCCCCGTCAAGACCGGGATCTCGAACGGTCAGCGGACCGAGGTTCTCGAGGGCGTGGCCGAAGGGACGGAACTCGTCCTGCCATGAGTTGGCTTCACGACCTGATCCTGCAAACGTGGCGCAATGTCTGGGCGCACAAGTTGCGGAGCGCCCTGACGATGTTTGGCATCGCCTGGGGCATCGCGTCCATCATCTTCATGATGGCCATTGGCGACGGCTTCAAGATCGGCTACCGCCAGAGCCTCCACGTGATGGGGACGGACATCATCATCCTGTGGGGCGGGCGCACCAGCCAGCAGGTGGGCGACCAGCGGGCGGGACGCTACATCCGCTTGACCTCCGCGGACGCCGAGGCCATCCGCAGCGAATGCCCGCTGGTTCAGCATGTCACACCCGAACTGGACCGCTACCTCCGGGCCAGCAGCCCCCACAATGCCGGGCGCTTCTCGGTCCACGGCGTCGCGCCTGTGTACCAACACATCCGCTCGATGACCCTCGCCCAGGGGCGCCTGATGAGCGACGAGGACTTTCGCGCGTGCCGCGCGGTCTGCATCATCGGCGAACAGGTCCGCCAGCAGTTGTTCGCCAGCCGCCCGGCGGTGGGCGCGCAGATTCGCCTCGAGGACATCCCCTTCACCGTCATCGGCGAACTCAAGAAGAAGGACCAGAACAACTCCTACAACGGCTTCGATGGCGAGAAGATCCTGCTCCCCTACTCGACGATGGCCCGGCATTTCCCCGACCCTCGCCCCTATGTCGGCGTGGGGGCTGTGGACAACATCATCCTCATGCCGCGCTCGGCCGACGACCACGAGGCCGCCCTGCGCCAGGTCAAGACGCTCCTCGGACGCCGCCACGGCTTTTCCCCGACCGACGAAGGCGCGCTCTGGGTGTGGGACACCGTGCGCAGCGCGCGGATGGTGAACGGCGTGTTCGAATCGATGCAGGTCTTCCTCGCGTTTGTCGCGCTCGTGACGCTCGGCCTGGGCGGACTGGGCGTGATGAACATCATGCTCGTGGCGGTGGCGGAGCGCACCCGCGAGATCGGCATCAAGATGGCAGTCGGCGCGCCCCCTGGGCGGATTCTCATCGAGTTCTTCCTCGAAGCCCTGTTGCTGACACTGGGCAGCGGCCTCGTCGGCGTTGCCTTCGCGTGCCTGGCCAGCCACCTGGTCAGCCAACTGCCTCTCCCGACCATGTTCGCCGGCCTGCCCATCACCCGAACCACGGCCGCCCTGGCCTTCGGAACGCTGGCAGCCGTCGGCCTGCTGGCGGGGCTCTACCCCGCCCGGCGCGCCTCGCAGCTTATGCCCGTGGACGCCCTGCGCTACGAATGATCCGACACCTGATCAGCGAGGCCTTCGAGGCGCTCGGCCACTACCGGCTCCGCTCGGCGCTGACGATGCTGAGCGTCACGTGGGGCATCGCGTCGCTGGTGCTCCTGCTCTCCTACGGCCACGGCTTCGAACGCGCGCTGGTCGGGGCGTTCGACCAGATCGGACGCAACCTGATCGTCATCTTCCCCGGCCAGACCAGCGAACAGGCCGGCGGCGAACGCAGCGGGCGCCGCATCCTGCTCGAATTGCGGGACGTTGACGCCCTGGTCGAAGGCGTGCCGGCCATCGAAGCGATCTCGCCCGAGATTCGCGCGTTTCTGCCCGTGAACTTCGGCTACCGAACCCGCAACTATACCGTGGCCGGCGTTGACGCCCCCTTTGGGCGCATCCGGCACACCGAGGTCGCTGAGGGACGTTTTCTCACCGGCGACGACGTGTTGCACCGCCGACGGGTGGTGGTGATTGGCGCCGATCTCAAGAAGGAGCTCTTCAGCGCGATGCCCGCCCTGGACGCCGATATCAAAGTCCAGGGCGTCCGCTTCACCGTCATCGGCGTGTTGAAGAAGAAGACCCAGATCACCAACTACTCCGCGCCGGACGACATCTCGGCCTTCGTGCCGCACACCACCCTCGGCTCGATGGTCAACACCCGCTATCTGAACAACATCGTCGTCCTGCCCGCCCAGGGCTTCGCGCGGGCGCGCGTGATCGCGGAGTTGCGCGCCGCCCTGGCGCGCGCCCACCATTTTGGCGCGCGTGACGAGCGCGCGGTGACCATCCTGGATTGGAACGAGTTCCGCGTGCTGGTCTCGAACATGAGTCTGGGCCTGAACGTGCTCCTCGCCGTCATCGGCACGCTCACCCTGAGCATCGGGGCTGTGGGCGTGATGAACATCATGTTGGTCGCTGTCACTGAACGCACCCGGGAAATCGGCGTCCTCAAGGCGCTCGGGGCGCGCCGCCGCCACATTCTCGGCCAGGTTCTGCTTGAAGGATTGACGTTGACCGGACTCGGCGGGCTGGCGGGCATCCTGGTAGCCGTTGGTCTCACCCATCTGATCGGCACCCTCCCCCTGCTGGGACCGCTCTTCGAGGATGCCTCCGGGCAGAGCGACATTCACCTCGGCCTGTCGTTCAGCGCCCTGGCGGTGGCGACCGCCGTGCTCATCCTCGTGGGGTTGGTCGCCGGCCTGGTTCCCGCCATCCGCGCGGCCCGCCTCGACCCCGTCGCCGCCATGCGCAGCGACTGACCCCGCCGAAGACCGGCCGGAGTTGACGCGGTTCACTCATCGCCTCCCCCCGCCGCCTCTGCACCACCTCCGCAAGCCGCATCCATCCCAGAAACCTGCGCCGATTTTGCCACAGCCCGGATTTCGTTGTCATCTTCCCGGTGGCGAGAAATCCGGGCTAGCCTGCCCTTGAACCATGGAGTAGCTTCTGCTCGTGAGTGACCGTGACGAGACTCTGGGCAACGCGCATGTCATCCTGCACCGGCGGGAATTGGCTGAGCCAGCCTTCAAGGACGACACCGATCCGCTCATCGCCCTGTTCAAAAAGGACGTGGACCGAACCCTGCTTGTCCAAAACCTGCGCCGGACATTCGATCAGCGGGCGAGGCGCATGAGCGAGTTCATCCGCGCGCGCCAGGTGTTGCGCAATGCGCGGGCGGGCTCGGCCGGGGCCGAACCGCGTTGACCATGTCTGCGGATCTGGAGCGCGTCGTTGGGGTTCTGGTTCCCGGTGGCGTTCGATTCATCTTGATCGGCGGCTGGGCCGCAGCGCTGCACGGGTCCGCACGATCGACGATGGATGTGGATCTGGTGTATTCACGGTCGCATGACAACATCCGGGCTCTGGTTGCCGCTCTGCGATCCCATAAACCCTATCTTCGCGGTGCGCCGCTGGGTTTGCCGTTTGCATTCGACGAACGAACCGTTCGCATGGGGCTCAACTTCACGCTCAGTAGCGAGTTGGGGAACCTCGACTTGCTGGGCGAGGTGCCTGGTGGGGGCAGCTATGAGAATCTCCTGCCCAGGAGCGAGGAGGTCGAGGCCTTTGGCCACCGATTCCGCGTCGTCGATCTGATCACCCTGATTCACCTAAAGCGCGCGGCGGGCCGCCCCAAGGACTTGGAACCGATCGCGGAGCTGGAGGCGTTGCTCGAGGAGCGCCGCCGACTCGAGGCTCGCGGTGAGATCCCGGGCGCAGGATGACGGACGGCCCGGCCAACCGGAGGACGTGCGGCGCCTGATCCCGTGTTTCTTGACGTTTCGCGCGGACGCTGGCCGCCGCCCCCGAGCCCCGCTTGGCCGGGATGCTCAAGAGCGATATGTCAACTATTTAGATGCGACCCCATTGTTCTCCACCGTCGCGGCGACTCGAAGATTGAAATCAGGCCGGACTTGCCCCAAGTTGTCGCCATGAGCCCTACACGCGACCGTTCCAGCGCGGCTGCCGTTCGTATAGGAACACTGCTCCAGGCCGCTCGACGGCGGATGCGCCCCCTCGGTTTCACGCTCATCGAGTTGCTGGTTGTCATCGCCATCATCGCCATCCTTGCCGCCATGCTCCTGCCCGCACTCACAAAGGCGAAGGAGGCCGGGCGCGCCACTGTCTGCCGCAACAACATGCGCCAGTTGATGCTCGGGATGATGTTGTATGTTGACGAGCATGACTGCTTTCCGTGGCCCGGAGACGTCAACCGGAACCTCGACCCGGATTGGGTGTGGGGCGGACAGAACGACACTGCGGTGGATAACCCGCAGGCCTGGCGTGGCTCGAGCTACGGGTTTCATCCCGAAGCCGGTTCGATCTACGCCTACACCTCCGGGATGCGCCGGGTCACGCGGGACGAATACTACCAAGGGGGTTCGGTGACCACCTACGAGAGCGCTCACCGGGAGATCATCGCGCCGGTCTACCTGTGCCCGAGCAGCGGACGGCAGGGCAGGGCGTTGCGCGTCAACTACAGCATGAACTCGCGGATGGAGCCCGACCAGACCCTGACCAGCGGCCAGCGCACCGGCCTGCGCGGTGTGGCTCAGACGATGGTCCAGAATCCGTCTGCGAAACTGCTCCTGGTGGACGAAGATCCGGCCACCATGCGCAACGCATCGTTCTACCCCGAGGGCACGGCCGTCCATGGGGTCTTTACCACGCATAACGGCCGGATCAACATCGGTTTGGTTGACGGCCACGTCGAGACCATGAAGCACGAGATGGTGCTCAAAATCCAGAGGCCCGACCAGGTTCCGATCTGGTTCGACCCGTATTGACCCAGGTCGTCAGCGTCCCCATGCGTTCTACCGTCTCCAATAGACATGATGCTTCCCAAAACTGTCTGTGCCATCCAACACGTAGGTTGCGAAACTCCGGGGTTGATCGCCGAGGTCCTGTCAACCCGAGGAATCGCCATCCAGGGCGTTCGCGTATTCGCCAACGAACCGCTCCCAGGGTCGATCGAAGGGCTCGACGGCCTGGTCGTGATGGGCGGACCGATGGGGGTTTACGCGCAAGACACGTATCCGTTCCTCAAGGACGAGATTCGATTGCTGCGAAGGGCGGTCGAGGCGGGCAAACCGGTCCTCGGGGTCTGCCTGGGAAGCCAATTGCTCGCCGCTGCACTTGGCGCCGAGGTCACAAAGGGGCCGCGCAAGGAGATCGGATGGTATCCCGTGACACTGACGCCCGAGGCGAGCCGGGTGGCGCCCTGGGACAGCATGCCGCCTCGGTTCACCCCTCTGCACTGGCATGGTGACGTCTTCGAACTGCCCCCCGGCGCCGTATCCCTGGCTTCGTCCGAGTTGACCCGGCACCAGGCCTTCGCCTGCGGGCGCGGCGCCTGGGGCATCCTCTTCCACATCGAGGTCACCGAGACAATCGTCGCCGGAATGGTGAGGACATTCGCCGACGAGCTTCGCGGAGCGGGCGTCAATGCGCGGAGCATCCTCGCCGAGGGCGAACGCCACCTCCGGGCACTGAGGGCTCTGGCAGAGAGCGTCGTCGGGGCCTGGGCGAGCCTGCTCTAGCCCGCATATCTGCCAATCAGGTCAACAGTCAATGTTTGCCCCCATCGTGCACGCGGGCGACGGTGTAGCGAAGATCCGATCCGACGCGGTAGCCCTCGACCTCGACGGTGTGTCCCGAAAGCTCGCGGGTTTCCGCGTCGTCGAACGGGTTGCCCCCCAGCCGGACCAGGTTGAACCGCTGGCCGTCGGGCGTCTCGAGCACCACGCCCACGTGTTCGCTGCCGGTTCCGCGCCGCACGGTTTCGAGCCGCGCCCGACCCCTGTAGATCTCGCGTTCTCGCTTGATCGGCATGCGGGCTAGCTGCTGTGGACCAACGACGCGCGGAGCAGGTTGCCCTTGCGATCGGTTTCCGCTTTCATGAGGCAGATCCTCCGGTGTCCGTCATGCACCTGCCGCCCGCTCCAGTAGTACTCGATGGACTGCCGGGTTCGAGGCACCGACGCCATCGCGCGAACTCGTCCGCGACCGGCTGCTTCCGCCGGGAAGGAGAGCGGTGTGTCGAGTTTTTCGACCCGGACGGCGGCTGGACGGATGCGGAATTCCTTGATGCTCTTTGCCAGGGTTGCTCCCAGCGCGGCCTGTGCCGATCGAAAGACCTTCCCGGCCCCGGTGCGGGCGGCGCCCGCGGCGGCCGTTCGTGCGGGCAACAGCCCGCGGAGCTGTCCGGCCAACTGCGCGCGGACGACCCGGCGTTGCCGGCGCTCCTGGGCCAGAAGGGCGAACGCGGGCCCTGCCGTCGCGGCCCGGACCCCTGTGGCGGGAGTGAGCGCAGGCGCAACCACCGGCTGGATCGAAGGATCGCCCAACAGGACATACTCGATCAGAGTCTTCTCGTCGGCGATGTCGGGCGCCTGACCTTGCTGGTTGATCCAGCGGACGTAATCCTGCTTCGATTCGAGAAGCGCGCGTCCCTGCGAAGCCCCGCCGAGGATCCCCTTCAAATAACCAGCGACAATCCAGTCGGCGCACATCATCTGGCCCACACCGACCCACGCGATCACCGTTGACGCCGCGAGACCGAGTGCGCCCTGGCGCAAGTAAGTGCTTGCGATCGGCCATTCTCCGGGATTCTGGGCCGCGGGGTCGTTGGGCGAGTAGATTTGCGCTCCGTAACAGCACATCGCGGCTGCGACGGTGGCGGGTTTCACGCGCGGTTTGAGGGTGGCGCTCGCCAGCACGACCGGGAAGGAGTTTCCCGTCTGGCCGTAGAAATTCGGGTTCAACGGAGCGCCGTGACACTTGATCATATGCAGCCTGAACGAGAGCCGGCTGCGCGCGGTCGCCGAGGCGTCGGTGATCGGCGGTGAGATCATCAGGCTCGACACAGGCGAACCGATGTGCTGGACGCAGTCTTCCCCGGCCCCCTGCCACGCGGCGCAGCAGACCGCATAGCGGTCGCCGTAGAAACTCGCGGGCCGCGAGGTCCAGGTGGTGGCGGTGGCCAAGGCGTCAACCAGCCATGCCGAACTGCTGTCTGCAACCATATCCGGTATCCGCCCCGCCACGCGATCCGGCACCAGGTAGCTGCCCCGGTTCGACGCGCGGTAAGGGGAAGAAGACGCATAGGGATTGTCCGTGGGCACCAGTTGGTCGTCGTCGCCGTTGGGGTCGTACGAGGGATTGGCCACGAGAAACATCGGGACAATGTCCGCGCCGCCCAGCAGAACGAGATACTCGGGCTGCAGCCGCCCCCAGAGGGCATCGATGGCGCGCTTGATCTTCACGGCGGTGATCCGGCCTGTCAATGGCCTGAGTCGGTGGGCACCCATGGACGCGGCATCGTCCACCGCCACAACCACGGTCTGGATTCCTCGGGCAGCATCCGCGGCGATCCAGTCCTTGACAGCACGCGTGATCTCTTGCAGCGCTTTCTTATTGTACTTCTTCTTCAGGTGACGCATGACGGTCACACAGAGTTTGACGCTTCGCATAAACCTCCTGTTTGGTTGGTTCGAGTCTCGATTGAATGGGAATTCGTCAGTAAAGCCCCGCCAGACCGGTCCTGACCGCTGCAGGGAGATTTGGCTGCGCAGCGATGCGATCCAGGAATCCGGGGTCGTCGGCAACGGTCAGAGGATCGAGTTGGATCGGTTTCAGGATGGTCGAAAGCGGAGGGGCGGCTATGGCCAGGGCGCGCGGGGCGCGGTCGGGTCCAGTGAAATCGTCCGGCCCGTTGAACGGCAGCCGCGGGCACAACTCGACACCGCAGGAACCGATCTCATCCAGGGCGAGCGACCAGACCGGGGCTGTATGGGCATCGAGCAGATGCCTGGTCGCGGGCGCCGGCTTGGGCGTTTCGATTTCCTTGGCCAGCTCCGCGATATTCTGCAGAGCCTGGCGGAGCGTGGCGGCGGCCTCGTTCAGGGGCACCTGCGCCACGTCAGGATCGGCGGTCGCCTGTTCGAGGAAGAGCCGGCGGGTGCGCCCCCCTACAGACACGGACTGGCCGTCAGAACCAAGCTGGCGCATCAAGCTGGGCACGCCGTAGCGGGCCACGCCGTTGATCATGACCAACCGGAGATCCAACTCCTTCGCCCGGATCAGGGCCTCGTAGGGGTCGGCGGATGTGCCCTCGATCACCACCAGGTCGGCGCGCCGCCCGGCTTCGAGTGTCCCTGCCGCACGGTCCCATTTCAAGATGCGGGCAGCATCCCGGGTGGCCATGGCCACGAGGTCGCGGGCGGTCAACAGTCCGTCGAGAAGGTGTTGGCTGTAGAGCCACGCCACCTTCAGCTCTCCCAGCAGGTTCTTGCTGCCCGTGGGCGACCAGTCGCTGCCGAGGCCGATGGTCACGCCGGCCTTGCGGGCGGCGTCCACGCGCGCGGTGCCGCCATACAGGAGGAGGTTGCTGAGCGGCGACCAGACCATGGAACTGCGGTGGCTGGCCAGGACGTCGAAGTCCTCCTGCAGCAGACCCGCGGCGTGAATGCCTGCAAACATCTCGTTGAGCGCCCATTGGCCTGGGGCCACTTCGAGGGCCAGAAAGTGCTTCCGCGCCGCGGAGGGCGGCTGCGCCTGCTCGGCGAGGCCCTCACTGAGATGAAGGAGGAAGCAGCTATCCTCCTTCCTGAGGCGCGCCAGGAACCTGGCGGCATCCTTCGCGTGCACATCCGGGATGCGGCACTGGGCCTCGGGCAAATCTGGATCGTCCGTCTGCTCGACGTTGCGGACGATGCCGCGGTAAAAGCGCTGAATCCCGGCGTTGCTGGCGAGCCGGATCCCCTGGCTGGTGGTGACTCCCCCCAGCAGGCACTTGCACTCGACATAACGCACCAGTGCCGGCAGGAGCGGGTAATGCCCCGAAGAATCCTGATACATGCCCAGCACTGTCATGGGCCCGCTAACGAGTGGACGGTACTGTTCGTGGTTGGGCCATTCCCCCCGATGCTTGAATCGTTTGGGCACCGGCGACCAGAGCGGGAGGGTGTCGTAACTCAGGTGATTGTGGAGTTCGATCAGCCCCGGAAAAATGCTCCCGCCGGTCTTCACCACGGGCACCTCGCCAAAGCCGTCCGGGGCGGGCTGCTCCCGGTCCTGGATGGCCACAATGACGCCCTTTTCCACGTACACGACAGCGTTCGTGCGGATCGTGAAAGTGTCGTCCATCGTTACGACGCGTCCTGCCAGGGCGAGCTTCGGCCCTGTCAAAAGGTCGACCGGTTGCTGCTTCTTTGGCCCGGCGGCCGTCCCACGGCGCGAGGCCGTGATCGGCCCCATCAGGGGATACCACGAGCGTTTGTAAGTCATGCGACCACTCCTTTGGGAACCGTGATGGTGATGTTGCGGCGTTTGGCGAGGTCGTCCTTGCCCTTGCGGGCTGCCCAACCGTCCTGCTCGTGCATCCACGCCGGCAATCCCGCGGGGATGTCGCCCTCGGGCACGGGGGTCCGGTCGCCATCGGCCCAGGCCGTCCCGTACGGCTTGATGGGGCGCGGGACATCCGGATGGGTGATCGCCGGAGCCAAGGCACTCAAGGCGAGGTTCCAATTAGCCAGCAATGTCTTGGTCGCCTGTTCGAGTTTGGCTCGATCCTTTCCGGAGGCGCTTTCCGGCTGCGTCGGGTGGGTGATCGCAGCGAAAGCCACAGTCGAGGCCTGACCCGCGGGCGTCGCCTTCCACAACTCCCACGCCTCCCGCGCGGACACCCCGAGCCCGACGACCGCCTCGATCCGCCCGCTGGCCATCAACGCGTCGATCCATCGGTTGCGATATGCGACAAGCACCGGGTTCTTTCGCGTGGCGGCCTTGACGGAACCGTAGACACTGTAAAGGAACGTGTTGATCATCGCGTAACTGCGAGTGATCCCCAGCTTGGCAAGGAATCCCTGGATCCGCCGCCCCGCTTCCCCCACCAGAATGCGCCGAACAACCGCTTCGTGTTGTGCCGGGTCCTGGCCGATGACCAGCACCCGCGCCGAGCCGTCCAACCTCCCGCGGTGGAAAATCGGTCCCCACTCGACCCGGAACTGGTCAGGGGGATACGCACTCTCCCCGGGGTACTCCTGCGCCAGACTCCGAAACGGCTCCTCGCTACAACCAGGATCGAACCCGCGCTTCATGGCTTTGTCCTCTCGGCTGCCCGCCGCGACAATCAGCTCGACCTCGCCACCGCTCCACGCTCCTCGATGGCTCTGGTCGGGACTGGCTTGGCGTGGGGCAACATCCTCCCGACACGCCTCCAAGTCAAGTGCGTGACGGCATCGAATCCGCCGCGGACGTCATCAGTTCGCTGGTCGTCCGGACGGGACTCAAGGTTGCGTCACTGCCCCCCGATCCGGACCACCCCTACGGCCATGGTCGAGATGGCTGGCGATCCAACGGTGCGACGCGGCCATGAGATCGGGCATCAGGTCAGCGATCGACTCAAGTCCTCTTCACTGGCCGTCGAGCATGTGGTTGTTCACATCGAACCCGCGCCGGCCGCGGAAGACGGCTTCAGCAAGACAATGGGGTCGCATCTATACAGTTGATTCCACTCAGAGGCCTGAGCGGGTTCTTCACTCGAGTCATTTGCCTGGGCGCAGCCTCGTGGCCCATTCAGTTTCGCGGACTGCCCGCGTGTATTCCGGCCTCTCTCCCGCGCGTCACATTTCCTTCCGAGTCGGCGCGAATGTCGGATCCAATTCCCCGGCGTCACTGGCCTGGCTGCGGAAGCCCCCGCACGTGGCCAACCCGAGCAGGATGGCGAGGCTGAGGGTGAACCTCTTCGTCTCCGAAACGAGCGCCGCGGTGGGATGGGTCAAAGACATGCCGCGAATTCTGCCTCATCCACGCCGGATGCCGCACGTTGAAGACTGAAGCTCCTCCCGAAGCCGGGCCAGCGCCCGCACCCAGAGCATGCGCACGGCGCCCGGACTTCGTCCCATGCGACGGGCGATTTCTTCGTGAGGCAGGTCCTCGAGATTCCGCAGGATGATCACCTCGCGGAAGTCCTCCGGCAACCGCTCGAGCACGTCGGCCAGCAGAACGGCCTGTTCGTGTTTGATCATCCGCTGGCTTGGCGAGGTGCCCGTGGCGGCGAGCCGGTCACCCAACTGTTGCGCGGTCTGGGCGAGCTCCTGCTCGATCGGCGCCTCGCGCGCCACGTCGCGCTTGGCCGTGCCGGCGTAACGGCGGATTTCACGGGCCAGCGCGTGGGTGAGAATCTGACGCAGCCAGGCGGTGAATTCGCCTTCGGAACCGCCGCGGAATTGCGGCAGGGCACGCACCGCCTCGAGCATGGCCTGTTGGACCACGTCGGCCGGATCGAGCTTCGCGTGGAATCGGCTTTCGAGTTGCACGCGCGCCAGCAGCTTCAGCCACGGCTGGTAGCGTCGCAGCAAGACGTCGCCGGCGGCCACATCGCCGGCGCGGAATGCCACGATCAGACGCCCGATCTCGGTGGGGTTGGATGACATGTTGGGTTATTGGGCCGGATGGGCCGCTTGACGCCTTCGAGCGCGCCACCAACCTATCCCTTCGGCTGCTTTCCGCCACACCAGCTCGGCCAGGCTCCCCAACCCAGTCAGGCTCGCCCCGACCAACACGATCAGGTAAGCGCCGCCCCAGGCGTACTTCTCGTCCGCCTCGTAGGGCGAGCGGTCGGTCAGAAGCAACAACGTCCCGGCGACGAGGCTCGCGAGCGCGCACGTGATCCACAGCGTGCGCACTGTTCGCCAGCGCCGCTGCCAGACCGCCCGGCCGCACGACGCCCAAAACGCCAGTGCCGGCAGGCCCAGGAGCGCCATTTCCAGGCCCACGCGCCATGCCGGTTGCCCCGGCAGGGGCCCGACCCGCAGGCTGCCCAACAGAATCCCTGCGGCCAAAGCTGTCTGGACCACACCCACGCCCGCCACGGACCACCGGCGGTCGCGACTGGCCCAGATGACCAGCCAGAGGGCGTAGCCCAGGAGGATCGTGCCTGGAAGGACCGCGCGCCACGGCAGAAGCAGGCTTATGCCGGCCCAGCCCAGCGGCAACAGCCCCAGCACCCAGGACCGCCGCCGAACCGCCCAGGCGACCAGCAACGCCGGGAGACCGACCAGCAGCATCGCAACCGAGCCTGAGAGGACAACGGCCACATCGCGTTGTGCCCACGGCAGGCGCCGCTGCGGCAGATCCATGGCCGGCACGGGCGGATAGGCGCGCGGAGTCGCTTTCGGGGGAACGTACTGGCCGCCAGGCGCCACCGGCCAGGACTGGGCCACCACCGACTTGACGCGATAGCCCGTGTCGACCGGCAACAGGTGCTGGAGCCGCGGCAAATCCGTGCCTGGCGCCCTCAGGCGAACAATTTGCGAGTCCTCCCAGGTGCCGGGATGCGACTCCGTTCCCGGGCGCGCACGCCAAAGCGGCTGGCCGGTGGCCCCGTCCAGGCCGAACGCGTCCAAACCGGTCCACACCGTCAACGTGGCGCGCATTCCCGGCGCGGAGGCGTGCACTTCGGTGAGCCGCGCGGCTTCGTTGGACAGCGAATGGCGCCAGCGCAGCTCCAGTTCTTCGCCCCCCGCCACACACAGGTGACCGTCATCGAGGTAAACCAATTCCTCCCGCCCATCGCCGTCCACATCCGCCGCGCGCCAGACGTGGCGCCCGTATTCGAACTGAGGCCCCGGCAGGTTGAGGCGGCGGCGCAGCTTCTCGCGGCCGTAGGCATCCAGCGCCACCAGGGTGGGCACGTCGTTGGTCGCCACGATCAGGCAAATCGTCGGTGGGCCGGACGCGACTGGCCTGAGGATCACCGGCGGCCACATGAGTGGGTAGCCCCCTTGCCACCCCCAGGTCCAGCGCGGACGGCCATCGCGCCCATCCACCGTGACGAGTTCGCAGTGGTAGCTCAGGGTTTGTTGGTTGAAGCCGCCGTGGCGGTTGACCAGCACTTCGGGCACGCCGTCACCGTTGAGATCGGCCACGGCCGGCTCAGGCCAGATCAGCCGGTCCGGGTGATGCACCGTCACCGCGGACGAGTTTGTCCACAACCGCTGTCCGGTGTTGCCGTCCAGCACGCTCAACTGCAACGGCCCGTGATCGGAATCGTCGTCGCGCTCCGGCACCCACAGGGCGAAGTCCCGCACGCGGTCGCCGTTGAAGTCCGCCAGCGGACGTCCCGCGGGTGATGGCCGCAGGCCGAATCCGCCGCGGGTCATGCGCGTGGTCCAGCGCACGCGGCCGTCGCCGCCCTCGGCCACGGAGAGCCTCGGCGTCATGCCGGGGCCGCTATGCAGCGCGATCAGTTCCGCGGCGCCGTCGCCCGCAAGATCCGCCGATTCGAACGACGGATATCGGCAGGACCAGTTCATGCCGCTGGTCGCGGCGAGGTTGCCGAGGATGTCGAGATCGTCGGCGATCCAGAGCTGGCGGCCGTCCTTGCCCGAGAACGCCGCGGGCAGGCGCTTCGAGCCGAAGCCCTGCGGTGACACCTGCCGCCACGCGTTCACCACCGCCAGCACGTCCGGGATGCCGTCGCCGTTGAAGTCCCCCGTCAACCGCGGCGCTTCCATGGATGAGTCGCGCGGCCCCTTGGTCGCCTGCCAGATGATCCGTCCATCCGCCCCCGACCGCGCGGTCACAACGGCGTCCGCAATGCCCACCAGGTCCGTGAAACCATCCTGGTTGAAATCCGCCGCCGCCCGCCAATCGCCAAGTTGTTTCCAGGCCTCCGGCACCGCGCCTCGGACCACCAGATGGCGCGGGGCGCCCTGGGGCGAGACGGTGTAGAAGAGGTCGGCGATGCCGTCGCCGTCGAAATCCGCCACATGCGGTTCGGCCACGTCAGGCAGAATGTGCTCGATGCGGCCGGTGCCGGTGCCCAGAGCCAGCGTGAGATGCTGGGCGCCGCTGGCGCGCCGCGCGGAGACCAGCAGCATCGGCCAGCCATCCGCGCCCGCATGCCACCAGGCCAGGGCGCGGACTTCACCCAGACCCGGCTGATGGACGCGCCACAACCATCGTCCATCCGCGCCGGAAAGCGCGGCCACGAACAGGCCGTGCTTGCGACTGGGCTCGTCGTAGCCGTCCCACGCCAAAACGACTTCACGCCAGCCGTCGCCGTCGAGGTCCGGTCCGGCGACAAACTGATCCGCGTTCCACGCCGGGCCAAGGAGGTCTCGCGCGTAAAGCAACCGGTGCCAGCGGTTGGTGCCGGTCGCGCCATCCACCAACTCGAGCGTCAACCGGGTGCCTGCGCTCACGGTCCGATAACCGCCCGAGAGCAGGATTTCGGGGCGTCCGTCGCCGTTCAGGTCCGAGAGTGTGGTGAGGTGGCGGTCGGCCTTCTTGAGTTCATGGGCCTGCCATTTGGGCGCAAAACTGAACGGCTTGTTCCAGCGCGACCGGCCCTCTGGCAGTGACACCGCATTCAGATCCAGCGAGGATTCCTCGGCAAAAACACCGCTCGGCCTCGCGCCACCGGTTGCCGCGTCCTCGCGCCATCGCAGGAACAGCGCCTCGCTCTCGCCATCGCCATCGAGATCGGCAAACTCGGGAGCGCGGGGCGGCTCGAAACCGAGTTCCAGCGGCGGCCAGGCTGGGTCGCCGGTTTGCGCGTCAAAGCCCAGCAGACGCGTCTTCTCCACCAGTCCGACCGCGAGGCGTCCGTTGACTTGCCCGACGGCCGGGCGGCAGAGCGCCTGATACTTGTCCGCCGGGCCGGAGGAATGGAGGTACTGACTCCAGTCCTCCGCGATGCGGGCTTGCCACAGGATCGCGCCGGTGCGGCCCGAGATCGCGGCCAGGCCGCTCTGTGGGCCGGTGCGCAACGGGGACTGGCCGGTGCCCGCATACGTGTCGCTATCGAAGTGGAAACACGCCAGGAAATCCGGCGCGCCGTCGCCATCCACGTCGGCCACCGCCGGCACCCCCACGACAAAGCCGCGTCCGGCATGTTCGAGACGCGGCGGTTCAGCGCCACCGTGCGCCACCGTCTCGATCGCCGGCCGCGCGCGCGCCCACCACAGCACTTGGCCGTCGGCGCCGGAGATCGCGACGAGCGAGGGCGTGGTGCGCGAGAGCAGGACCAGATCGCCGATGCCGTCGACGTCGACGTCGTGCGTCCGCTGCTCGAGCCCGGTGTCACGGATGCGGTAGACAAGGCCGGCCGGAGCGAGCAGTGCTTTCCATTCCTCCAGGTTGCGGCCCGGGGGCAGGGAATTCGTATCGAGGACCAGATCGCCTCGCCAGGCGGGCTTGCCGGTCGCGCCGTCGAGCAAACGGACCCGCCGCACGATGCCGGCGCCGCCCTTCTCGTCCGGGGTGCTGGCCTGGACCAGGAGATCGGCATGCCCCCGCAGGGTGACAACCCGGGTCTCGGGATGCTCGGCGGTGTTCACCTCTGCCGGCGGCCACAGCCAGCGCGGCTGCAACTGCACATGGAGCGACTGGTCCCGCCGCGCCGCGATCTCGATGGGCCAGGTCTCGCTGAGCAGGCCCGAGGCGGAGAGCCGCAGGTGCAGCGCACCCGCCGGGACCGTGACGGGTTCGGCCGACGGCACGGGAAAGGCCGGCGCGCGACCCTGACCCTGGGCATCGACGATTTCGGCAAGCAGGTTCGGGGTGTCGGTGCTCAAGGAAAGCCGCGCGAGCCGGGCCTGCTGGCGATCCTGCCAGACCAGGTAGCCACCGACGGCCAGCACAAGCGAGACGCCGGCCGAGACGCCGGCCACGGTGGTGGTGCGCCGGTGCTTCCGGGCCCAGCGCCCGACCCGCTGCGGCAGGCTGAGCGCGCGGGCGGAGATCGGCCGGCCCTCGAGGAACGCGCGCAGGTCGTCTGCCAGCGCTTGCGCGGTCGCATAGCGCTGCGCCGGTTCCTTGGCCAGGCACTTGAGAATGATCGTCTCGAACTCGCGCGGCAGGTCCGGACGGCATTGCCGCGGCGGGCGCGGTTCGTTGTGGAGAATCTGCGACAGAACCTCGTGGGCCGTGTTCGCGTCGAAGATCGGACGCCCGGTGGCCAGCTCATAGAGCGTCGCCCCCAGGCTGTAGATGTCCGTGCGATGATCCACCGGGTTCATCGAAGCGCGCGCCTGCTCGGGGCTCATGTAGCGTGGCGTGCCCATCAGCGCGCCGGCCACGCTGAGGACAACGTCGTCCACACGCCGCGCGAGGCCGAAGTCGGTCAACCAGATGCGTCCGTCGTGGTCGAGGATCAGGTTGGACGGCTTGATGTCACGGTGAATGACGCCCCGCCGATGGGCGTGCGCCAGCGCTTCCGCCGCCTGCAAACCCCAGTCCGCGATCTGGCGCGGCTCGAGCGGACTCTCCGCGCCGCCTGCCCCTCCGTCGCGCCGCGCCAGCTCGGCCAGGTCGCGACCCTCGATGAACTGCATCGCGTAGTAATGCACGCCCGCTTCCGCTCCGATGGCGAAGATCGGCACGATGTTCGTGTGGTGCAGAAGGGCCACGGTTTCCGCCTCGCGCTGGAAACGCTGCATCGCCATCTCGTCCGCCACCGCTCCGAAGCGCAGCACCTTCACCGCGACGCGCCGCCGCAGCGAGACCTGCTCCGCCTCGTAAACCACGCCCATGCCGCCCCGGCCCACCTCGCGCACAATGCGGAAATCCCCGAGCCGTGCCGGCGCTGTGGCGGGGCCCCCCGAGCTGCGATGGATGAACTCCAGGCCATCGAGCGCTCGCGCCAGATGGGTGGCGAGCCCGGGGTGTTTCTCGAGCAGCCGGGCGCGGTCGGGATTTCGGCCCGCCTGAAGATCGGCCAGGTACAGGTCAAGGATTCCGGCAAGGTCGGCCAGCGTCTCCGACGCGGCCTCCACACGCGGGGTTTGCTTCTGCCCGCGTTCGGGATCTGGTGCGGAACTCGATTTGCCAGCATTCATCGTGTTTCTAGGGCCGGTCCGCGGAAGATTGTCACAGGAAATCTTCAAGGCCAAACATATCGCCAGACTCATCGCCAGAGCAGAAGACGCCCCTGCCTGTCCCGATCGACCGAGCGAAGGACAACCAGGCTTTGCATCGACTGCTTGCCCTTCGCTCGGTCGATGCAAAGGCGGGTTGGCCCTGCCCGGCGCAGCCCGGACATCCGATCACGCGCGGCAACGTACGACTGCGCTCTGGATCCCGCCCCCCATTCACCTTGGACCAACCTGAAATGCTCGACCTGCCCGATTGGCCAGCGGCGGACGACCGCTCGGTTCGCGTGTCCCCCGACGCGGCGTTTGCGCTGTGCGAACGCTACGCAGTCGAGATGGCCGCGACGGTTCAGCGGTTGCAGGTCCAACGCCGGACACCGTGCACGGTGGAGTTTGTCATCGCGCAGCCGACGCACTAAGTTGTGGCACGTGCTCCACAGCAACAGAGACTCCGTCCGTCCGGTCCTTGGGTGTTTTGCGGGTTGGACCGGACTCACGGTTCCACCAGCCCAAGCCGTCACCGCTGTTCCTGGTTTTCAACGGGGAGCCTTCCGACTCCCCGTAAGAACCGAAGGCGGCGCGAACTGACCCGCGCCATGAAACAGGTCGGACTGACCCCCGACCACGACCCCATGCTCATCGATCAAGGACTCAAGCGGGAACTGCCCGATGCCAAGATACGCTAACCCATCGCCCATCTTTATGCCGCGCCCCCTTCTCCCCGCCCGACCCGCCAAGCGTCCCCTTGCCCGCCAACTGCTCCCGGTCTGGCTCAACCTGGCCATGACCGGCCTCGACCTGCTGGCCCAGTCACCGCCCGCCAACTTGCCGCGGACCGCCCCGTTCGACTGGCCGGGCGATAGCTCCGCCCGCATGGTCGAAGGCATCGACCGGTTCTTCACCAAAGCCACCCAGGAGTCGGTGACGGAACGCGCCCGGTTCTGGAAACGGGATTTCACATCGCCCGCCGGCTATGCCAAATCCGTCGAACCCAACCGCGAACGCCTCCGCCGGCAACTGGGCGCCGTCGACCTGCGTCACGTCGTCACCGGGCTCGAGTTTCAACACACCACCGACCACGATTCCACCGTCGCCGCGGCGGAGAGTTACACCGTCCATGCCGTCCGCTGGCTCGTGTTCGATCACGTCTATGGGGAGGGCCTGTTGCTGCAACCCAAAACCGCCCCGATCGCTCGCGTGGTGGCGGTGCCCGACGCCGATCAAACCCCCGAGATGCTCGTGGGACTCAAGCCCGGCGTGCCGCCGGAGGCGCAATTCGCCCGGCGCCTTGCGGAGAACGGTTGTCTGGTGGTCGTGCCCGTGCTGATCAACCGCGACGATCATTGGTCCGGCAACCCCATGCTCAACCGGTTCACCAACCAACCGCACCGCGAGTGGATCTACCGTCAAGCCTACGAAATGGGCCGCCATATCATCGGCTACGAAATTCAAAAAATCCTCGCCCTCGTCGATTGGTTCGAACACCTCGATGCGCTCCCCGGCCAATCGCCCCTCGAAGCCGGCATCGCCGGGTATGGCGAAGGCGGCCTGCTCGCCTTCTACGCCGCCGCCCTCGATCCCCGCCTCGCCAGCACGCTCGTCAGCGGCTACTTCGGCCCCCGCGAAAACCTCTGGGAGGAACCGATCTACCGCAATGTGTTCGGCCTGCTCCGGGAGTTCGGCGACGCCGAGATTGCCACCCTCATCGCCCCGCGGCAGCTCATCGTCGAGTATTCCCAAGTCCCCAACGTTCAGGGTCCGCCCGCCCCGAGCGAAGGCCGCTCCGGTGCCGCCCCCGGACGGCTCGAGACCCCCGAGTGCATCGACGTGCGGGCGGAACTCGCCCGCGCCCGCGCCCTCTTTCCCGAGTCCTTCCCCTTTGATCCGCTTCTGGTCCATGGCAACGAGGGCATGACGGTGCTCCCCGGTTGCGATGTCTCCCTGCGGGCGCTGCTTCAATCCCTCGGCGCAGATCGCCCCACGCTCTCGGCATCCGCTCCGCCGGCCGCGACCCAGCGCCCGGCGACCGACGCCGATGAACAGCAACGCCGTCAACTCACCGACCTGGTGGATCACACCCAGCGACTGCTGCGCGTTTCCGATCAGGTCCGGGACGAGTTTTTCTGGAGCCAACTCAAGGCCAACCCCACCAACGACTGGGCCAAGGCCTGCGAACCCTTCCGCAAACACTTTCACCAGGAAATCATCGGCCAACTCCCCATGGCCACCGCGGGCATCAATCCCCGCTCCCGGCTGGTCGAAGCTCGCCCCAATTTTGCCGTCTACGAGGTCACCCTCGATGTCTGGCCCGAAGTTTTCGCCTGGGGCTATCTCCTGCTCCCAGACAACCTCCAACCCGCCGAACGCCGCCCCGTCGTCGTCTGCCAGCACGGACTCGAAGGGCTGCCCGCCGACACCTTGAGCGGTCCCACCGAACCCGGTTATCCGGCCTACAAGTCATTTGCCGCGCGGTTGGCCGACCGCGGCTTCATCGTCTTTGCGCCGCACAATCCGTATCGCGGCAGCGACCGTTTCCGCGTGCTCCAGCGCAAAGCCAATCCCCTCAAGCTGAGTCTCTTTTCCGTCATCATCGGCCAGCATGACCGCATCCTCGACTGGCTCACCGACCAGACGTTTGTCGATCCCCAGCGCATCGGCTTCTACGGCCTGAGTTACGGCGGCAAGACCGCCATGCGCGTCCCCGCCGTGCTCAACCGGTACGCCCTCTCGATCTGCTCGGCTGATTTCAACGATTGGATCCGGAAGAACGTCACCACCGACTCGACCTATTCCTACCTTTACACCGGCGAATACGAAATGCCGGAGTTCAACCTTGGTAACACGTTCAACTACGCCGAAATGGCTGCCCTCATCGCCCCCCGCCCGTTCATGGTTGAACGCGGCCACTTCGACGGCGTGGCCCCCGACTCTTGGGTCGCCTACGAATACGCCAAAGTGCGCTATCTTTACGTCCGCCTCGATATCGCCGACCGCACCGCCATCGACTTCTTCAACGGACCCCACACCATCCACGGCGTCGGCACGTTCCAGTTCCTCGACAATAACCTCAAACGGCGCCCTGAACGGTGATCTGAAGCCCGGCCTCTCGATCGGGTGTCTTCCACGAGAAGCCGCGCGGACCGGCATCGGGGCGGTGTCAAGACTGCGTCTTGGCGATGATCTGGTCCGCCTGTTCAGGCGTCACCTTCTCGAAGAACCTGTCGTTGCACATCATCACCGGCGCGGTCCCGCAGCTCGCAAGGCACTCGACGAATTCGACTGTGAATCGTCCGTCGGCGGTCGTCTGCGGCCCGTGGGCATGCGGATCCAACCCCAGCTTTCCGCACAGGTGCCGGTGCAACTCGTGCGAACCGCACAGGGCGCAGCTCAGCGTCCGGCAGATCTTGAGATGAAATCTCCCGATCGGCGCCCGCCGGAACATCGGGTAAAACGTGACCAATTCGAGCACGTTGATCGGCTGCAGATTCAGACGCGCGGCTGTCCATTCGATGGCGTCCGGCGGAAGGTAGCCAAGATGATCCTGGAGGGCATGCAACACCATGACGCTGGCGCTGCGCGGCTGGGGGTAACGCGCCACCAACCGGTCGATCTCGGCCACGAGCGTGTCGGGAAGCGTGAGATTCATCGCTAACGATCGCATTCTCCCATGACAAAATCGAGCGACCCGAGAATCGCGGGGACATCGCTGATCATATGGCCGGGAAGGAGGCGCGGCAGAATGCTCAGGCTGACAAAGGAGGGGGATCGGATCTTGAGCCGGTACGGCGTTCCGCCTCCCCGGCTGTGGATATAGAAACCCAACTCCCCCTTCGGATTCTCCGCGCCGAAATAGATCTCACCTGGCGGCGCATTCACCCCCTGGGTCACCAGGATGAACTGATGGATCAACTCCTCCATCCGGGTCAGGACCTTCTCCTTGGGCGGCAGCACGACCTTGCCGTCTTGGACGTTCACCGGCCCGCCCGGCATCTGGTCGAGGCATTGTTGGGCAATCCGCGCGCTCTGCCGCATCTCCTCCATCCGCACCAGGTACCGATCGTAGCAGTCCCCCACCGAGCCAGTCGGCACATCGAACGTGAGCCTGTCGTAGACGAGGTAGGGGTGTCCCCTGCGCAGGTCGTGCTCGACGCCGCTGCCGCGCAGGTTCGGCCCCGTCAGACCGTACCCGATGGCCTCGTTGCGGGAGATGACCCCGACGTCCTTGGTGCGATCGATCCAGATCCGGTTGCGGGTGAGCAATCGGTCGACGTCCCGGATGGCGGCCGGCAGCTCGCGCAGGAACTGACGGCACTGATCGGTCCAACCGGCGGGCAGATCGCGCGCCAGCCCGCCGATGCGCGTATAGCTGGTGGTGAACCGCGCGCCGGTCAGCGACTCGCACAAATTGTAGATCTTCTCCCGCTCGGTGTACGTGTGCAGAAAAACCGTCATCGCCCCCAGATCCATCGCAAAGCTGCCAAGACCGAGCAGGTGGGCGGAAATGCGCGCCAACTCGCAGCAGAGCACCCGGATGTACTGGCAGCGCAGAGGCAGTTGCCGGTCAATGCCCAGCAACTTCTCGACCGCCAGCGCGTAGGCCACGTTGTTGGCCAGCGGGGCGAGATAATCCAGCCGATCCGTGTAAGGGATGAACTGGGTGTAGGTCATGCTCTCAGCGATCTTCTCGTCGCCGCGATGCAAATAACCGATCTCAGGCGCCGCCTTCGTGATCATCTCGCCATCGATCTCGAGCACCAGCCGCAGGACGCCGTGCGTGGACGGATGCGACGGCCCCATGTTGAGGACCATCGTGTCTCCTCGAACGTCGCGCAGATCCTCGCTCTCGGGCGCCACCGCCGGCGTCAGGGGCATCGCCTCGGCTCCGGCGCCCGCGTCGCCAAACTCAGTCGTGTGCCCCGTCCCGCTCATGGATGGTTCGTCCTGGCCCGCGGCTCGCGCTCCGCCGCACCCGCCTGCCCCGGGGCCGTCACGAACGGACCGCCCTCCATCGGGGCCGGTTCGGTGAACGCAACCTCCGGCAAATCCGTCGTCCGCCCAGCCAGGGGAAAGTCCTTGCGCAGGGGAAAGTGAGGATAGCCTTCCCACATCAGAATGCGGCGCAGATCCGGATGCCCGGAGAACCGGATCCCCATCATGTCGTAGATTTCCCGCTCATGCCAGTTGGCCGCCGGCCAGACGCGCGTCAGCGTCGGCAACTCGGATTGCTCCTCGGACACGCCGGTCTTGAGGCGGAGATGCGCCCGGTGTTTGAGGCTGTAGAGTTCGTACACGATCGTCCAGCGCGGGTCCTCGCCGTAATTGTCGATGCTGCTGATGTCCAGGAGAAGATCGCAATCCAGCGCAGTCCGGGCATACTCGCACACCTCGGGAATTCGTCGGGCCTCACGGACGGTCAATGTGGCCTCGCCCCGAAACTCGACAAGGCTTCCCACCAGATCCCCACAATGGGCCTGCAACTGGCTGGCGAGGTCGCGGGGAGTCATGCTCTGATGAAGATGGCAATACGCGCGGCTTCGGCTTCAGCCCGCTTGTTTCAGAGTGGCCAGCACCCGTTCGTTCGAGACCTTGTCCTGGAGTTTCATCAAGGCTTCGAGGAGCGCCTCCGGACGAGGCGGACAGCCGGCCACGTAGAAGTCAACCGGCAGGATGCGATCCACGCCCTGCAAGACCGAGTAACTGCGGTACATGCCCCCGGTCGAGGCGCAGGCGCCCATGGCGATCACCCACTTGGGTTCGGTCATCTGTTCGTACAACCTTTTCACCACCAGCGCCATCTTGTACGTTACCGTCCCCGCCACAATCATCACATCCGATTGCCGGGGCGAAAAGCGCATCACTTCCATCCCGAACCGGGCCAGGTCATAGCGGCTGGCCCCAGCCCCCATCAACTCGATCGCGCAACAGGCCAGGCCCATCGGCATCGGCCAGATCGAGTGCTTCCGAAACCAATTGATCGCGGCTTCGAGTCGCGTCACGACGACGTCGCCCTCGATCTTCGAGTCATAGCTCAGCTCGCGCTTCCCTTTCATTCAAATCGGCGGATCCCCGCCGCACGGCTCACGGACGCTAGACTCCGCATCCACGAGTCGCAAGATGGAAACGCGGCCGCCCCAGCATCTCAGTGCACCTGGAGGTTGTCGGTGGGAATCGAGTTTGCGCCGCGTGGGGGCACGCGGCCTACAACATCGGTGTCTGTCCCTTGTAGGCCGGGTCCCCTGACCCGGCGCCCGCACCGATGTCTGTCCTTACGCCGCGTGGGAGCACGCGGCCTACAGCGGGAGTCTCCATTCGTTGCAGGCCCGGTGCCCTCGCGGGGCCACAGAACACCGACAACAATCAGATGCACCGCAGCCATCTCCCATCTCCCATCTCCGATCTCCCATCTTCCATCTTCCCCCGCTCTTGACGACGGCTAACCCGCATGTTTCATGGAGTTGTGACCACGGCGAAGCCGGAAACTCCAAGACGTGCGCCAACGCGAGCTGGAAAGCAAAACCGCGAATGGATCTGCATTCCCCTGGAGGCCGCATGACGCCCAGGCGCCCGGAGCCGGCCCCAGCATCGCCCCCAGCCCTCTGTCTTGCTCAGGCCGCGAGGCTGACGCAGGACAAAGTGCTCAACCCGCAGGCGCTGTCGGGCTGGCCGGGAAGCGCGAGTCCCCGATGCGCGGACGAACAACGGATCGACGCGGATGGCGACAATCGACCGGCGGGTGGCGGTTGCTCGAGCGTTCTCAGGAACGCCCTGGCCGCATGCGCGGCGGATGTCCCGGTGCTTGTCGTCCTGGCGGCGGGCAAAGGCACCCGGTTCGGAACCGAGCCCAAGTGCATCCAACCGGTCCGCGGCCTGCCGCTGGCGCGTCACTCGATCGAGGCCTTCCGCCGAATCGGGCCGGCCTCGGTCGTCTGTCTTGTCGGGCACCGGCATGAAGACGTCGCGCGCGCATTGGGCGAGGACGTTGTCTATGTGCGCTCCGAGAACCCGACGGGAGGGACGGCTTTTGCGGCATTCGAGGCATTCAGCATCGCCGAACTGAGGGTGTCCAATCCCCTGTTGGTCATCACGATGGGCGATCGCATCGTGCCCGACTCGGTCTTCCGAAAGCTCGTCGAAACCCACCGCGCCGCGCCGCGGGAGGCGGACCTGACGTTTCTGAGCGCCCTCTACACGGCTCCGGGAAATCGCGGGAAGGGGCGGGTTGTGCGCGACGGCACCGGGTGCGTGCAACGGATTGTCGAACAGCGCGACATCGACGCTCTCCCGGACGCCGCGGCGCGGCGGCGCCTGGACAGTCTCGACGAGGGGAACTGCCCCCTGTATGCCGCGCGGGCCGACACTTTCCATCGCTGCCTTTCGCGACTGACCAACACCAATGCCCAGCATCAGTTCTACCTCACGGATATCGTCGAGGCCATCAGCCGCGACGGCGGTCTCATCCGCACCGTCACGGCATCGCCCGCGGAACCGGAGTACGACGTCCTCTGCGCGGATGTGACGCGTCCTGCCGACCTGGCACGGTTGGAGGAAGCGCTGGCGAAGGTCGAACGTTTCAACGCCGGCTCGGGACAATCGGCGCCGGTGCGCCTTGGCGATCGCGCCGGGCGCACGTCACGCCCGGCGTCGGTCTGTTGCCCAGACGCAGTGCGGGCGCTGACCGCCGATCGCCCACCCGCACAGGCCGCCGCCATCGCGCGCCAACTCGAGGCGCTTCTCGATTTCGCCGCCCGGGAAGATCTCGGGTTCGCCCCGGACCGTCCGGTGGCGATCGGAGTCGCCGGCGGCCGGCTGCGCATTGCCTTCATGCATCCGGACATGGCCCGGTTCTTCGGGCCGGCGTGGCAGATGCCCATGGGCGCCGGACACCCCGAGGGCTCGGAACAGATCGTCATGCTGGTTCAGAGGTCGAGCGACGGGTCCATTCGCCTCCATCCGATCGAATCGAGGTATCGGGAACGCCTCGATTCAGTCGCGGCCGATCTCGATGCCATGTACCCGGGCCAGGATGTGATCGATCCGAACACCTATGAGGCGTTTGGGACGCGCATGAGCGAGACGCTGCTCCGATTGCAGGGCTATCTCACCGATGGGGAAGTGCAGCAGCTTCGCGCGCGCGGCCAGACCGTGCCGCCTGCCGCGCGGTGGGTCGGCGCCAACCTGCGCCGCCCCTGGCCTCTTGTCGCCAACGCCCTCGCTTCCCTCCGCACCCTGCGGACCGAGGAGGCCGGCGCTCGGGTTCAGGCCAGCCTGGGCCGAGCCGGCTTCCGGGGTCTGCGCATCGCCTCGACCGGCAGCATCCCGGAAGGAGGTTTCTCGAGTTCGTCCGCCCTCACGGTGGCCACACTCAACGCCCTCGACGCGCTCTATGGCTTCGCCCTCGCTCCCGAGACGCTGGTCCGTCTGGCCTGCCAGGCCGAGTACGGAACCGGGGTGAGGGCCGGCTCGCTCGACCAGGCCACCGAACAGACGGGCAAAGCCGGCTTGGGAACCTTGATCTCGTCCAATCCGCGCGATCATTACCGCACATTGGGCGTCTTTCCCGTGCCGACCGAGCGCATCCACATCCTCTTTCCATCGAGCGTCGCCCGGGACCGCGAGGCGTGGCGCTGGGCCTGGGGCGCCTATGCCGAGGCCCCCGCCCCCGGCCGCCTCACCGCGCAGGAAATGCGCAAGATGACAGGCAAAGCCGCTGAAATCGCAGCCCTGTGGACGCGGTTGCCTCTCGACCGCGACTTTTTCCAATTCGTCCAGGAGGAGCTTGTCCGGGACGGCGCACTGAGCCGGGATGGGGCGCGCTGGATCGCCTCGATTCTTCTTCAACTCCCGCTGCACATCCGACAGACGGAACTCGAAGAGCAGCTCCAAACACGCCGCGCCTGGTTCATCGAAGAACTGGCCCGAGTCGAGCGCGTCCCCACCCCCGCGGCACGCGACCGATTCCAGACGCATCTGGCTTCGCTCCTCGCAGGATGGCGCGATCCCGTGCTGCGCCGCACGACCGCCTCGGGCGAAATCGTCGCGGACGAGGGGCTGCCGTTGCGGGCGACGATGGCGTATCTCTTCGGCGAGACGGCCAAGAACTTCCGCCTGATCCATCACCCCGACGAGTGGATCGCCTGCGTCACCGCATCCCAACGGGGCGACCGGTGCGTCGACATCGCTCCGCAAATCCTCCCGCCGCGCGACGCGATGGAATCCTCACTGCCCTGGGAAGCGGGCGCCGCCGGCCCCGCGTTGCTCGATCTCTGGCTCGACCGGTTCGGCGCCACGCCCTTCGATTTCAACCGCGGACTGGACGATGCGGCGCTTGCGGCGTCGGATCCGCCCCAGTTCCACAGGCTCGAAGGATCGAACTTCTTTCGCGGGCTCGCGCTCATCGACCTCGCCGAAGCCATGCTCAAACGCGCGTTCGGCGCAAACGCCGTCGCCGTGCGCGTCAACGCCGCGGGACAGGGCGATTTCTTCCAGGTCCATGTCGACCGGGAGAAGGCGGACGTGCGGGAAGTCAAGCAGTTCATCCGCCTTGCGTTCTACCGGCGGTTCGGCCTGGCGCCCGAGACGGAGTTCGTCGAGGCGCACCCGGGCGGTGGCGCGGCCGGCGTGCGCTTGGACCGCTACGATGCCCTGCCCGACCTCGTGCGCCACCTCGAGAGCCTCACGGCGAAAGCTCAAACCGCCATCGCGCCCGCTCCGGACGCACCGCCCCATCCATGATCCTCCTGATCGGCTATGGCAATGAGTTGCGCGGCGACGACGCCGTCGGCCCCCTGGTCGCCCGGGCTCTGGCCGAGTTGCGCCTGCCGGACACACAAGTCCTCGCCCTCACGCAACTGACCCCCGAACTCGCGGAACTCGTGTCGCAAGCGTCCGCCGCGATCTTCGTCGATGCCGCCCTCGACGGCCCGGCCGGACAAGTCGAGGTCGCACCCTGCCAGCCGCTGGATTTGCGACAGCCCCTCGGGCATCTGGGAGATCCCGAGTCGCTGCTCGCCCTTTGCCAGGCCGTGTTTGGCGCAAGCCCATCGGCGTGGATGGTCAAGGTGCAGGTCGAGACCATCGAACTCGGACATCCCCTCTCCCCCGCCGCCCAGCGCGGCGTCTCCGCCGCCGTGGATGTCATCACCCGCCTCGTGAGACAAATCGGCCCGGCGTGTCCACAGGCCGCGCCGGACGAAAAGGACGATCACCGCCCCACCCAAGACACGGAGACGTGAGCCGGATCAAGCGCAACGAAAGCCCTATGAACCTGCGACCGACACGATCGCGATCTGTCTCCCCCGATTCGACCAGGGGAATGCGACAGGACGGAGCGGGGCTGTGGATCGCCACACGCCGCCCCGCCACTGACCGCGGCGCTGCAACGGTGGCGCGGTGGCTGGCTGTCGTCCTGGCGATGGTCCTGCTCCCTCTCTGGAGTCGCGGCGCCCAACCCGTCCTTTACTCGACCGATCTCTTCCATCCGCACGACGACCCGGACGATCACTTCGACCTGGCCGTGCTCTATGCGGTCCCGGGCATTGATCTCAAGGGCATCGTCCTCGATCAAGGCGCCACGCAAAGGCACCGGCCCGGGCGAATCCCCGTGTCTCAGCTCAACCGGCTCACCGGGCGTCGCGTCCCGGTGGCGGTCGGTTTGCCGGACAAGCTGAGATCGCCCGACGACAAGGCCCTGGATCAGGACGCCGATGGGCAGGAGGGCGTGCGGCTGATTCTCGACACCCTCGAAGCGTCGCCCCAACCGGTCGCGCTCGTAACCGTCGGCAGCGCGCGCGACGTCGTGGCGGCATTCAACCGACACCCCGCGCTCTGCAGTCGGAAGATCAGCAGGGTCTTGTGTTTCATTGGCGAAGCGTCAAAGGCCGATTTCCGGGAGCACAATGTCGGACTCGATCCCCAGGCCTTCATCGGACTCATGCGATCCGCTCTGCCGATCGATTGGGTGCCATGTTTCGATGGCGGGCCATGGAAAAACCAGGGGCGCGCATCGTTCTGGCAGGCGAGTCATGCCGACCTGCTGGGCCATGCGCCGGACGGCCTGGTGCAGTACTTCCTCTACGCGCTCGAAAAAGGGACGTCCGATCCGCTGGCCTTCCTCGAACAGTCACCCGACCCCGCCCGCCGAAACAGACTGTTCGACATGAAGCGCAACCTCTGGTGCGCGGCCGTGTTCGTCACGCTCGCGGGACAAGGCGTGGCCTTCGAGCCTGATGCCGGCGTCCGGTTCCTCGAGCTTCCATCCCGGCCCGCCCAGTCATTGCCCTCCGGACTTCTCTTCGCGTTCGAGGATGTCGACTTGAGCATCAGCGACAACGCCGAGGTCCGTTGCGGCTCGGGACCGGATTCGAAGACAGTGCGTCGCTTCAAGGTCCTCGATCCCACCCGCTACGGCCAGGGCATGACAGCCGCAACGGCAGCCCTGCTGCGGAACTTCCCGCGACAATGACCCGGCTCAGTTGACAGGCCAAGACCAGAGCAAACGCCGGATTTCGTGTCGCGATCGCGACATGTAATGTGACACCTGGGAGGCCGAATGGAATCGCCAGATGAGATGTTCAGATTCTATGTCGCGATCGCGACATGAGATTTGACTTAGACAGCCTTGAACTCAGTCGGGAAGTCCAGCTACTGTTTGGAAAAACACACCGCGTCACCCAAGGCCTAATACTTGAACATGAAAGCACTGAACCGTCTTCTCTGGTCCGCTCTGCTCTTTCTCTTCGCGCATCCACAGCTCGCGGCCGCGGGGAATCCGATCCCGAACAACTCCTTCGAGGAGATGCAGGGCGGGCGTCCGAGGGGCTGGCGGCAGCAGGTCTGGGGCGGCGAAGGAGCCGCTCGGGTGGCGGACGCAGCCCGCACCGGCGACCGCAGCGTGATGTTGTCGTCGGACGCGGGAGCCGACATCTCCTGGAGCGCTTCGGTCCCGGTTGAGCCCTTCAGCCGCTATCGCCTCTCGGGCTGGATCAAGACGGACAATGTGCGGGCAGCGAGCGGACGCGGCGCCCTCTTCAACGTGCACGAGATTCAGACCGTGGCGACGAAGGCCGTGACGGGAACAACGGACTGGACGCGTGTCGAGGTCGAGTTCGACGTCGAAGACCACCACCTTCTCCAGATCAACTGTCTGCTGGGCGGCTGGGGCCAGGCCACGGGCAAGGCCTGGTATGACGATCTCGAATTGGCCCAATTGAGCCGCCGGGATCCGCCCGCCCCCCAGATCAGCGTCGATGCCGGCCAGGTCCGGGAACCGCTATCTCCCGAGATCTACAGCCAGTTCATCGAACATCTGGGACGCTGCATCTATGGGGGGATCTGGGCCGAAATGCTCGAAGACAGGAAGTTCTATTTCCCCATCACCGCCGACTATCGCCCCTACCGCTCGTTGCGCGATTCGGCCTTCCCGGTGGTCGGGGCCTCGCCCTGGCGCATCGTTGGCGCGGCCGACGGCGTCTCCATGAACGGAGAAAAGCCGTTTGCCGGACGACACACGCCCCAAGTCAAGGCGGGCACCGGCATCCGGCAGGAAGACCTCGGGGTGACGCAGGGCAAACGCTACACGGGTTACGTTTGGCTCAAGCCCCACGGCAGCCGGAGTGTGTCGGTCGATGTCACGCTCGCGTGGGGGGACGACGCCGCGGCCAAGAGAACGGTAGCCGTGGCCCTCGACGCCCCGGATTACCGCCGCTTCGAATTCGCCTTCACGGCTGGCGGGACGACCGACAAGGCGACGCTCGAACTGCTCGTCAAGGAAGGCGCGGCGCTGATCGGCACGGTCTCCCTCATGCCCGCCGACAACGTCGAAGGAATGCGCGCCGACACACTCGCCTTGTTGAAGGATTTGAAAGCCCCCATCTACCGCTGGCCGGGCGGCAATTTCGTCAGCGGCTACGACTGGCGCGACGGCATCGGCGACCGCGACCGGCGTCCGCCCCGGACCAACCCGGCCTGGACGGGCGTCGAGCACAATGACTTCGGCATGCACGAGTTCATCCGGTTCTGCCGGTTGATCGACACGGAGCCCTGGATCACCGTCAACACCGGTTTCGGCGACGCCTACTCGGCAGCCGCCCAGCTCGAGTACTGCAACGGGGCCCCCGACACCCACTGGGGACGCCGTCGCGCCGAGAACGGAGCGCCTGAACCGTTCGGAGTGAAATACTGGGGCATCGGAAACGAAATGTGGGGAGCCTGGCAGTTGGGACACATGGCCCTCGACCACTACGTGATCAAGCAAAACTGGGTCGTCGACAAGATGCGCGAGGTCGATCCGAAAATCATCTGCATCGCCTCAGGCGACATCGGCGCGTGGAGCACCGGCCTCCTGAAATCGAGCCCGGACCACATGGATTTCATCGCCGAGCATTTCTACTGTCAGGAGCGCCCCGGCCTGGCCGCCCACGTGCGCCAGATCCCGGACAATATCCGGCGCAAAGCCGAGTGGCACCGGAAGGCGCGGCAGGACCTGCCCGAACTCAAGGGCAAGAACATCCGCATCGCCATGACCGAATGGAACTACTGGTACGGGCCCCACGTCTTCGGCGAGTTGGGCACGCGCTATTTTCTCAAGGACGCCCTCGGCATCGCGGCGGGCGTGCACGAGTACGCCCGGCAAAGCGACATCGTGGGCTCCGCGTTCTATGCGCAGACGGTCAACGTCATCGGCGCAATCAAGACAAGCCGCCGCAACGCGGCGTTCGAGACCACGGGCCTGGTGCTCAAACTCTACCGGCACCACTTCGGCGAACTGCCCGTGGCCACGCAAACGACCGGCCTGGTCGACGCCCAGGCGGCCTGGAGCCGTGACCGTAAAACGCTCACGCTCGGCGTGGTCAATCCCACCCTCGAACCGGCAACCGTCCCGCTCCGCATCCAGGGCGCCCGGCTCAAGGGTCACGGCACGCGCTGGCAGATCGCCGGGGCGGACCCGATGGCGTTCAACGACCCCGACCAAACGCCACGCGTCGTAATCGAGGAACAGCAGGTGCCATCAGTGGGCGAACAGATCACGCTCGCGCCTTGCAGCATCACGCTGTTCGCATTCGAGACCGACTAGCCCGGTCTTTCTCGGCCTCTTCGTAGCCCAAGGCAACGTGGTACACGGCCTGGTCGAAGAACCCGATGATGCGGTGATCGAGTTCGACGACCGTGTAGGCATCCAGAGCGCCATGCCAGACGCCCCTGTCCAGGGCGTATCGCAACATGTGGCGTCGCAGGAGCCCAAGCGACCGAAGGACCTCGTTCAACGCAAAACCCAACCGGCGGCGCTCGGCCCCGAGCGCCCGGTAGAAGCGCCCGATCTCGTCGCCCTCTTCGCCGTTGGCGAGCCATCCCGAAAACTGCGACAGCGCCTGCACTGCCCGCGTCCGGAGAGAGGACGGCGCCACCCGCGCATAGCTCGGAGTGGCCGGATGCGACCGCACTTCCCGCAGCCAGGCGTCGCAGATCGCGCGCGCATGCCGGCTGATCAGGCGGACCAGGGAATCGGACAGCATCGCCTCGTGCGTCTGCTGCTGCATGTGCTGAAACGAATCCTGAATCGCCCACGGCTCCCGATGCGCCCGCACGCATTGGCGAATGGCCCGCTGATTGGCGGCAAAGGCCATGCGCGGCAACGCATCCAGCGGAAAATACGCCCAATCCCGGGCGTCATCGCCAGCCGCCTCGATCCCGCCCGTCTTCTCGATCTCGAAGCTGATCACCAACAGATCGCCATACGGCTTGATCTTCACGGACTCCGCGGTGAGCAGGCGCGTGGCGCGGCCTTGAATCCCCGCCTCCTCGGCCAGCTCGCGCCGGGCGGCGTGGACGATCGTCTCCCCCAGCTCCGCGAACCCCATCGGCAGGCACCAGAGGCCGCGGCGCGGCGGGTGCTTTCGTTGAATCAGCAGCACCCGGCGCCGCGGATCGAGCACAACCGATGCAGCCACAGGCAGGGGATTCCGATAGAAGACCGTGCCGCACTGCGCACACACCTCGCGCGCGCGTCCCGCCACCTCGCGCGTGGTCACCGCGTGGCCGCACTGGCTGCAGTAGCGCGCCTTCATCGCGCGTGGGGCCGGCGGCACCTGAAAATAACGTCGTTTTTGTCCATCTCAAAGACTCCCCCGCCCCTGAGCAGCGCGGCAAGACGCTGCCGAACGCCTGCGCGCACCGCCTCGGACACGCCGCGTTCGGCCGCCAACAGGGGCATTTTGAAATCCGCGTAGTCCAGCAATTCCGACAGGTGCTCCGGTTCGAACCGCAAGGTGTTCGGGTACTCGATGCGCTCGATGTCCGCAAAGAACGGCGCCAGCCGGTCCGCCCCGTTCTCGGCGCAGAATCCGCGCAGGAGCCTGCGCAGCGGACTGGAAGACGCGTCGAGCCCCGCGGCTTCGCACAGAGCGCGGAAGGTCGTCTCGCTGTGCGTCACCGTCACGAAGGTCCCGCTTTGGCTCAAAACGCGCGCGATCTCCGGCAAGAGGTCAACAAAGTAATACAGCGAGTAGGCGGCCACGACGAGGTCAAACCGCCGATCCGGCCAGGGCAGCGTCCGATCGAGCCGCAAACACTCGAAGGCCCCGTGGCGCCCGGCGGCGCGGACGGCCGCAAGGAACGGGGCGCCGTTCTCGGCGCAGGCATCGACTCCCACAATCCGGGTGCCCGGAGCGCTCTCTCGGGCCAGAAGCCCCGCCGGCAACCCGAAACCGCACCCGAGATCCAGCGCCTCGCAGATCGCCGTCCAATCCAAACCGGCGAATTCCATCCGCCGGATGTCGGCCGGATTGCTCGAACGTCTTCGGATGATGTCCGCAATCGCGGCATGGCGGTCGGGCGACGCGAAGGAAAGCAACGGAGGTGTCATGGCTCAGCGGCCCAGTTTCCTTTTGCCCCACGACCAGATCGTGCGGCCGACGGCTTGACGCGCCTCTGCTCCTCGACCATTCCTTCAGCCGTTTGTTGGCGCTCCAGGATGTTCCCGGGCGCAACCCTCCCCGATCCCCCGCACCGTCCCTGGTGTCTCCCGCTGCAGCCGCGCCTCCGCCCCGCCCGATTCGCCCTCGGCCACGTCCAGCCGGGGACGCGCTTCGAGCGCGCGCAGCGCGGGCTCGAAAGTCCTCAGGATCGCTCGGTAGTCCGGGTCGTCCGCCGAGGCGAACGTCGGCTGACCGCAACGCTCGGTCCCCCCCGCCGTCTTCGCGAGCGGCGCCAGGAGGAACGCATTGGCCTGGGGATTCGTGATTCGCGTGTAAAACGTGCGCGGTATCTTCCCCTCCTGATGGCAGGAGGCGCAGCGGCGGCGGGCAACATCATCGAGCACCCGGTCCAACTCGGGGGGATAGATCCGCCGGCAGCCCGGGATCTCGAGGTCATGCGACGCGCTCGTCGGGTAGTATGGGACGTTGCAGTCGATCCAGGCGTAAATGCGACAGCGCTCGTCCGACGTCAGATCCACCCGCGGTTTGCCCTGCGCGTCCGGATGACCCGCGCGCACCAGGTGAGCCAATTTGCTCGCGGGCGAGCCCCAGGCGCGCGGCTGGATCTGCAGGATGTTCTCCTCGGTGCCGTTGTAGGTCGGTATCCAGCTCGTATACGGATTGCGGAAACCGGCCATCGCCGCACCGCCTTGGTGAGCGTCCTCGGCCGGCGTTCCTTTCCGGGCCAGAATCTCGTACGAAACGTTGAAAATGTCCGTCCGATCGCCGCTCAGGTCGACGCCGCGCGGATGCTCGCGCGCGTTGTGGCAGGTGACGCAATGCCGGTCGAGGACGGGTTGCACGACTTCCAGGTAGCTGAAACCCTTGACCCCCCAGTCGGGCGGATCGAGTTCCTGCGGTGGCCGGCGAAGCGCCTCGGGCCGCCTCCCCCGCGCCTGAGCCATCCGCCGGTCCTCATGACAGCCCACGCACCCCTGGACCTCACCCGCCTTGAGGTGAGTGAAGCTGCGCATCCGCTGCACCGCGCGCCCCTCGGCGTCCAACGCCATGAAGTACAGCGGCACATCGGACGGAACCCGGAAAGCCGCCGATCCGTCCGCCGCCACTCGGGCCGATCCCCAGATCTTCTTGGGAGCGTACGTCGCCCCGCACGAGACCACGGGGAACTGGAAACCAAACAACCGCCGGTCGGGGCTCACGCTCACCGGCTTGGCGATTTCCTCGACCACCCGAATCTCCGCAATCTCGCCGCGCGCCACCTCCGGCCCAAGCCCGGCATAGACATCCTGTACGTAGAGCGTCGCCCAGACCTCGTTCGATCGCTCGACCGCCAGGTCTCGATGGATGATCGCCGGGCGAGGACGGGGGCGGACCGGTTGCGCGTTGAACGACCCCAGCGGGCTGTCTCCGCGCGCCAGCACCACCGCCTGTTCCGTGCCCGCGTAGTCGCGGATCAGCAATGCGCCGTCCCGCGAAACCACAAAATAGCGGTCGTCGAGAGGCAGCGCGCTCTCGTACGGGCCATGGACAAAATTACCGTCGCCCTCCTCGACCCGGCCGATGCCCACCTCCGGCGTCAGGTTCCGGATGGCCGCCTGCGCATTCACGCCCTCCCGGCGGTCGATCACGCCAATCGCGCCTCGACACGGCCCGTTGTGGGCCGTCAGCAGGCACAGGATGTTGACGCTGCCCGGGATGGCGCGCGGTTCCATAAACGTCGCCGGACTCAGCACGCGATTGCCATAGTAGATCCGCAGGCCGGTCCCGTCCGGGTTGATCGTCCAGAGGCTCTGGATGGGAATGGCCGGACGATCCACGTATTCCCAGCGCGAGTAGATGATCCTGCCGTCAGGCAACACACTCGGGGTGAAATCATTCAGGTAATTCGCCGACAACTGCCGGACCTCCCCGCCCTCGCGGTTCATCCGATGCAGGATGCCCGCCGGAGAACTCCAGCAATAGGCATAGGCCGAACGCCGGGTCGAGAGAAAGGCAATGCCGCCGTCCGGCAGCCAGCAGGCGTTGAAGTTGTACGCGTCGCCCTCGGTCAACTGCTTCAGGCCCGTCCCGTCCACGTTCATCCGGTAAACCTGGAACCGCTGCATGTCCGCCATCCAGCTCAGCACGATCTCGCGTCCGTCGTAGGACAGTTCGCAGTCCAGCAGCACACCCTGGGACGAATCCAACAGCCGGGTCAGAGCGCCCGTGCCCAGGTCGAGAACAAGCAAACCCCCGCCCGGCTGCAACCCCTCGCAGTGATATGTGTAGACGTGGCTCGGAGTGATCGGACGCCGCTGCAGCAGGAGCAGGCGCGTGAATCCCAACTCGCCCCGCATCACCCGCGCCTTCAGCTCGGGAGAATCCGGCACCGCGGACGCCGGCGGTTGGGCCGCCTCGCCGACCAGCGCGGCGCAGGCCAACGCCAGGATCGAGAACCAACGCCCCCGCCCGCCGCGGACGCCTCTTCCCCGCATAGCAGCCATCCTGCGAGGTCTGACCGCCATGTGCACCGAAGGGGCGTGAAATATGCGGCTTAAAGGTGTCAACGCGGCCAGCTTAGGCTCGTTCCGGAACGCCTGTCCACCCCCAAAGTCCATCCCCAGATCATCGCCCCAGCCCATACGGATTGAACTGTGGTTTGGACGACAGACCGACGGAACGACCAGCGCCAGGGACAGCGCCATCACCACCCGTCGCTTGCTGAGGGAAGTCATCACGCGGGCTCCATAAGGCTATGGACCGGGTTGGTGGTGGAGTTGCCGGCCCAATCGTTCCATGCCTTCCAGACGACCTTCTTGCCCGTGCCTGGCAGAACAAGGCCGGCGTCGCCGCTAACCCGGAAATCTCACCAGTGGGGCGGTCGCGGCATTCCTGACGGTCGGTGGGTGAGGTTTCCGGGTCTGTGAAACCCGCGCCCAGCAAGGAGAATCGGCTCATCGGTTCAGCAACGCCGGGACGCGCCTCAGCCGCTTGGGTGACGCGGGCACGCGGACACAGTGTGGTCGAGATTGGGTCCATCGGTTTGGGGCGCGGGTTTCTGATGAGCCCGCATTTCAGGCGAAATGTGACGGTGACCGGTCAGATGACATCAAAAGTTGGTGAGAAATCCGGGCTAAGGGCGCGCATCGAGATGCCATAATGACACCTTGGGCGATGATCAGGGGGCGGGGGATAGGCATTGCCGGCCCCCGGGCGTTTCTGCGAGAGTGGCCCGGTGAGCGTGGGTCCTACAAAGCCGGAACGGATTTCGCCTTACGCCCTCGCCTGCCTGGAGGCGCTGCGCGGTTGCGAGGCTGGGGCCTGCTTGTCGTTGGGCGGCGCGTTCGGGCTGGCCCATTACCACGACTACCGGAACACGAACGATGTCGATGCCTGGTGGACCGAATCCGCCACCGAGGCGAACCGGGCGTGCGTGCTCGAACGGATTCGAGCCGCGCTCCAGCCATTCGGGGCGGTGTCGAGTCGGGAGCATGGCGATGTCTTCAGCCTCGAGTTGGAGGAGAACGGCCGGACCGTGTTCAGTTTCCAGGTGGCGCGACGGAGCGCGCAGATCGGAGTCGGCCAGCCCAGCCCATGGCCGCCGGTGGCGCTGGATTCGATCGAAGACCTGATCGCTGCGAAAATGGCGGCCCTCGTCGCTCGGGGCGCGCCGCGCGACTTCCTCGACATCCGCGAGTTGTGCCGGGTGGGGTTGGCGAGCGTCGATGAGTGCTGGCGGCTATGGCGGCTCCGCGAGGAGAAACGCGGGGTGTCGGCGCCGGACGGCGTGACCGCTCGCGCGGCGGTGCTCCTGCACCTCAGCCGGATCGAACGGACGCGTCCAGTGTCGGGCATTGCGGACCGGGTCGATCGCGATCGGGCCGAGGCCGCCCGGCTTTGGTACAAGCATGAATTCACCAGGTCCTGATTCGAACTGGCTGGACGGCAGCCTCTACCCGGACGTCCCGGCGCCGAGAGGGTTGACGACGCTCGCCGAGCGCGTGGACTTCGTGGTCCGGGTCTGCGGCGCGTGGGATTTCGGGCTGATGCCCCGCCCGGCAACGCTGCGGGAGTTGCGCACCGCCTCCTGGCGTCCGGCGGTCGAGGAGGCGAAGCTGCTCACGTCCTGTGCCTGGCACCTGCTGTGCGAGTGGCATGGCCTCCCGCCCGCGCGCTACCTGGGCCCGTCTTTTCCCGAGATCGAGCGCGATCCCTGCCTGGCATGCATGTGAACCGCGAATCCGGTGGCAGCCTCGCCCACTCCATTCCCGCCAGCGACTCGCGGATTGACAGCATTTCGGCATTCGATGGAGCATGGTCCCCATGAATGCTGGACATCATCTGCTCGCTTCCCGCCGGGATTTCATCAAAACCACAAGCCAATTCGCAGCCGCCTCAGCGCTGGCCGGAGTCGCCCTCCCGCACGTCCACGCGGCCGAAGACAACACCATCCGCCTCGCCTTGATCGGGTGTGGCGGGCGTGGGTGCGGCGCCGTGGCCAATGCGATGTCGGCGGGCGGACTGGTGCTCGGAGACAACTCCGGCACCGAGCGCGCCGCCGGGCCGGGCGCCGCCGGGCCGGTCCGACTCGTTGCGATGGCCGACCTGCGCGCGGATCGGCTCAATCAATCGCACGCCGCGTTGCGAGAGGCCCTGGGCGACCGAGTCGACGTCCCGCCGGACCGCCGCTTCCTCGGCTTCGATGCCTACCGCCACGCCATCGATTGTCTGCGTCCGGGCGACGTGGCCATGCTGACCACCCATGCGGCCTTCCGCGCGCCGCATCTCGAGTATGCGGTCGAGAAGGGGGTGAACGTTTTCATGGAAAAGGACTTCGCGGCGGATCCGGGCGGCGTCCAGCGCATCCTCAGGGCCGGCGAGGCGGCCGAAAAAAAGAACCTCAAGATCGCCGCGGGTCTGATGGCTCGCCATTCCTCGGCGCGCCAGGCGCTGATCCAGAAGATCCGGGATGGCGCCATGGGCGAGGTCCAGCTTATCCGGGCCTACCGGATGGACCCCGGCTATTTCATGCCGCCTTTCTCGCGCAAGGAAAACGAACTGCTCTGGCAGCTCAGCCCCGGGCATCCCTACCAGTTCCTGTGGGCCTCCGGCGGCATTTTCATCGAGCTGATGATCCACCAAATCGACGAGTGTTTCTGGATCAAGGACTCCTGGCCGGTATCGGCGCATGGGGTGGGCGGGCGGTTCGCCGGCAGCACCGACGCGAGTCAGAACCTTGACAGCTACTCGATCGAGTACACTTTCGCCGACGGCACCAAGGCCCTGGTCACCGGGCGCTACATTCCGAGATGCCACACCGATTTTGTCACGTTCGTCCACGGGACCCAATGCGCGGCGAAGTTCTCGGGCGACATTCACGCGCCGACCTGCTGGCTTTACAGAGATCAGCGCACCGAGCCGTCAAACATCGCCTGGAGAACGCCCAAGGAGACCGTCAACCCCTGGCAGGCCGAGTGGGACGTGCTCCTGAGCGCCATCCGAAACGATCGCCCGCACAACGAGACCCGACGCGCCGCCCTCTCGAACCTCGGCGCGATCATGGGGCGGGCGGCCGTCCATACCGGCCAGATCGTGACGTGGGAACAAGCCATCGCGTCCAAGTTCCAGTTCTGCCCCAATGTGGACGCACTCACCGCGTCGAGCCCCGCGCCCGTGCAGGCGGACGCCGATGGCCGCTATCCCGCCCCGGTCCCGGGCGCCTGGACGGAGATCTGAAATCCCGGCGCTTGAATCGCATGACACCACGGAGATCCACCGCACTGGCCGCCGCGTTCTGGCTCCTGGCCGCCGCCGCAACCGCCGCCCAGCCCAATACCAGCGCCCGCCTGGTCCTGTCGGCCGACACCGCGCGCGCCGGCGAGGTGGTCTGGGCCGGCATCCACCTCACCATGGCGCCGGACTGGCACACCTACTGGCGTAATCCCGGCGAGTCGGGTCTGGCAACCAGCATCGAGTGGCACCTGCCCACCGGGGTAAGCCCGGGCGCAATCCACTGGCCGCCCCCCGAATCGCACACGGCGGCCGGGATGACGACCTTCGTTTACCACGACCAGACCATGCTCCTCGTGCCGTTGACGCTCGCCGCCGACCTGCCTGAAGGAGCGGTCGAGGTCAAGGCGGACGTGGCGTGGCTCGAATGCAAGGAGGCATGCCTGCCCGGCGACGCCGCCGTGAGCGCCCGTCTCACGGTCGGGCCGGAGGCCAAACCCTCGAAGGAAGCCGCGGAAATCGAGAAGTGGAAGGCCCGGATCCCCGTCCCGAATCCCGCCCTCGAAGCGACGGTGGCATGGGTTCTCGAACCCGACGGCGATTCAGGCGAGATCGCCATCGAGGGCCGGGTCGCCGACGGTTTTGTACCCGCGGACTTCTATCCCTACGCCGACGATGCCTACGAAATCAGGCCGGAGGTCAAGCCGCTCGAAGCCCCGACCGGCCGATTTCGCTTCTCGAAAACCCTCAAACGGCTCGCCGACGATTTTCCGAAAGCACTGCCCGGCCTGCTGATTCAGCCGGGGACAGGCCACGGAGACGCGCGCGCCCACGAGGTCACCCTGACGTTCGCATCCGCGGGCCCGAGCGCAGGCGCGACCGATGCGGGCAGTTCGACAGCCCAAACCGCGCAAAAACCGTCCGGGACCCTGCTGTGGAAGATGCTGTTGTTGAGCCTGCTGGGGGGCCTGATTCTCAACATCATGCCGTGCGTGCTGCCGGTGATCGCCCTAAAGATCCTCGGCTTCGTCCAGCAGAGCAAAGAGGAACCACGCCGCGTCCGCCAACTGGGCCTGCTCTACGGGTTGGGCGTACTGGTGTCGTTCCTGGTGTTGGCTGGTGTGGTCATTGGCGTTCAAAGCGCAGGAGAAGCGGCCAGTTGGGGAATGCAAATGCAGAATCCCTTCTTCCGTATGGCGCTGACGGTCGTGGTCACCCTGGTGGCGCTCAACTTGTTTGGCGTTTTCGAGGTGACTCTGGGAGGCAGCGCGATCGGGGCGGCGGCCGGACTCGCATCGAAAGAAGGCAACGCCGGCGCCTTTTTCAACGGGGTGTTGGCGACCGCGCTTGCGACCCCCTGCACAGCCCCCTTCCTGACGGTGGCGCTGGGATTCGCATTTGCCCAACCGGCCCATGTGATTGTGTTGATGTTCGCCGCCACCGCATTGGGCCTGGCCGCGCCGTACATGATCCTCAGTTGGCACCCGGCCTGGCTGAAATTCCTCCCCAAACCCGGACGTTGGATGGAGCGGTTCAAGGTGGCAATGGGGTTCCCAATGTTGGCCACCGCGATCTGGCTCTTCGACCTCACCGCGCCCGCCTACGGCCAGGCCGGGGTGCTCTGGATCGGTTTGTTTCTCGTCACGCTCGCCCTCGCCGCCTGGATCTGGGGCGAGTTCGTCCAGCGCGGACTGCGCCGCCGCGGTCTGGCCGGGGCGATCGCGCTGTGTCTCCTGATCGCGGGCTACACCTTGAGCCTCGAACGGCAGTTGCGATGGCGCCAACCCGCAGACCAAAACGCCGCCGCGGATGTGGTCCGAGACAGTCCCGAGGGCCTCGCCTGGCATCGCTGGTCCCCCGAGGCTGTCGAACGCGCCCGCGCCGACGCCAGGATCGTCCTGGTGGATTTCACCGCCAAATGGTGCCTCACCTGTCAGGCCAATAAACGGCTCGCCATCGACATCCCGTCCGTGCGCGCCAAGCTCGACGAACTCGGAGGCATCGCCTTCCGGGCCGACTACACCAACAAAGATCCCCGCATCGCCGCGGAACTCAAACGCTACGAACGGGCGGGTGTCCCGTTGGTCCTGGTCTTCCCGAGGAAAACAACCGAACCGGCGATCATCCTGCCGGCGGCCCTGACGCCCGGTCTTGTCCTCGATGCCCTGGCCCGGGCGAGCCGGTAAATGACTCGATTGATAAATTCAATGAATAATTTGAACTCTTCAAGCTTCTACTCTGTCTGAGTGCGATACGACCGGGCAGAAGCCGACAGGGCTCGGTCAGGAAACGAATGCGAACCATATGAAGACATTGATTCCAATGCTGGCCGGCTTTTTGGTGGCTCAATCGATCGTTCTTGCCGACGTGAAGATCGGGCAACCCGCGCCGGATTTTTCAGGGACCGACATCCAGGGCAACGTGCACAGGCTTAGCAACTACCGGGGCAAGGTGGTCGTGATCGAGGCCTACAACCTCGACTGCCCCTTCTGCGCCAACCACTACAAATCCGGCGCCATGCAAGCCCTCCAATCGAGCGTCGTCAGCAAAGGTGTCGTTTGGTTGGTCGTCAACTCGACCCACCCAGGGAATCCGTCCTACAGAAAACCGGACGCCGCCCGCAAGGAATTTGCGGCATCCGGCATCAAAGCGACGGCCTGGATCGACGACAGCAGCGGCGCCCTCGGCCGGAAATACGGGCTCAAAACGACCCCGCATCTCGTCGTCATCAACCAGCAGGGCCTGGTCGCCTACCAGGGCGCCATCGACGATCGCCCAGCCAGCTCCGGAGACCCCCGCACGGCACGGAACTACGTCCGCCAGGCAATCGAGGCCCTCATGGCCGGCAAGCCGGTGCCGACAGCCGAGACGAAGCCCTACGGGTGCAGCGTCAAATACGCCGAATAACACTTTCATCTTCAAGGCTTTAAGGCCTTACGAGCGCGTGCATGCGCGGTGTCAATTGTTGTAGGTGCCAAAGGTCTGCACCGCTGAAAGTTGGCACGAATTTCGCTAACTTTATGAAGTGCAACCAGTGGACTGGTTGTCTGGTTGGTTAGGTTACATGGGTTGGTCTTCGCCGATGGGACCGGGTGGTCCCGTCGGCGAAGTGTTTTTGACACACGCGATCCGCGGATCTGCCCCCATTGCCATGACCAGCAATCGGGCCAGGCAACATGCCGCTTGGCGGAGGGCCCGCCGAAACCTGAGCAGTTCGAGCGCTTTGCCCGGGTGCCGGACCAGTTCGGCCGCCAATCTGGCATAACTGAGTTCGGAGTTCGGGCCCGACAACCGGTTGAAGTCCAGGGGCAGGTCCTCGTCGGCGGCGTCTGAAATCACCCGGACCGTCGCACTGGGCACGCCTCTCTCCCGGCAGATGTCCCGGATCACGCCGGACTCCATCTCGACGGCGTCCGCCCCCGTCCGCTGCCACAGCGCGGCCTTCTCGGCCGCGGTCACGACAATCCGATCGGAACAGACAAAGCGTCCGTGAATGGCTCCGGCCTTGATGAGGGCGGATTCGAGAGGAAAGCCGTCATCGACCGAGCTGAGCACCGTCCCACGACGGAGGCCCGGATCGAGCCCGCCCGCGAAGCCGCAGCTCAAGACGAGCGCCGGGCGACTCTTGTCCAGGAGACCTAAGATCGCCTCTCGCGCCTTGCGCGGTCCGATGCCGGTGATTTCGACGCGCGGACCGGACCTCCCACGCGTCGCCCGAAGGAACGGCCTGGCTTCCTCGGCGACAGCAAACACGCAGAGCCACTGGCCCACGGTGCTCATGATCGCGCTAGCCCGCATTTCTCACCAGCTTTTGATGTCATCTGACCGGTCACCGTCACATTACACCTGAAATCCGGGCTTGGCGGCTCTGCGCCAGGACACGGAAGGCGCGTCCGAGATGCTCGGGATGGACCAGCGTCTTCAACTGGCGGCGCCGGCCGGGCGTCCAGGCCCCAAACCGCCCCGGCTGACGCTCGATTTCCCCAACCACGCGAATCAAGAAATCGCCCTGACTTTCGAAATGCTCGGTCTTCAAACCGGCGGCTTGCCCGGCAGCGCGAAGGGCCGAGAAATTGACGTGCGCGGTCAGATCCTGTTCGCCGGGCCGATGGAGAACCGCATTCGAGACTTGGTGCCTGTGATAGGCCCGCAGGGTGCCTTGGCTTCGGGACGGTGAGAGAAGTTCCTCGAACGTCAGACCATAATCGAACGTGAGCAACCAGCCGCGGCGCAGACGCGCCGCCGCATTTCGCCACCAGGTCAATGCCGCCGGACAGGTTTCGACAACGAACCCGTCCGGCAACACCGCCAACAGGCTGGCATCCAACGGAAAGAACTCCTTCAAGCCCGGCAACTCTGTCGCGCCGGTCTCCTGGCCTGTCGCGCCGGGCCGATCCAGGGGCACCCAGACGAAGCCCTCCCCAGCTCTGCCCACGCCCCACTCGCGCCAGTTCATAGCCGCGGCGTCCCAAGCCCACCGCCGGGCGGGCATGGCGTCCAGTAACTCGTTGGCGAAGATCACGCCCTCGACGCCACAGGCGGGCAAATCATCCCAGTCGCGCGCCCAACGGACATAAGCGGCGCATTGCCCGAGTGTTTCCTTCTGCCAGGCGCGCCGCGCGGAAGACGGCTCCAGGATCCAGTACTCGATTTGGCCGCTCCCATCCTGGCGGCGGCTGAACCACTCGACGATATCCCGGGCCAATCGGCCGTCGTGCGCCCCGCTTTCAACGATCTGGAGTGGGCCTTCATCGAGTCCCGCCCCCCATTGCGCGAAAGCGAAGGCCAGCAATTCACCGAAAAGACCGCCAGCGCTCACGCTCGTGTAATAATCCCCCTGCCGTCCGACCGGGGAGCGCCTTTGATAGTAGCCGAACTCAGGATGATACAACGCCAGGTCCATGAACCGCGCGAAACTGATCGGTCCGCCGGCTTCGATCTCCGCGCGAATCACATCGGCCAGCCCGGACATTTCGCGCGGCAGGTTTTGCTTCTCGTTCGTTCTGGCGGACTTCACGGGTGCACGCTGGCGTGGTGTCTCACATTTGGCTGGTGTTTCGTTGTGCCCAAGGCGATGAGCCCGCATTTCAGGTGAAATGTGACGCTGACCGGTCAGATGACATCAAAAGTTGATGAGAAATGCGGGCTGGGGCGGAGCGCCAGGCACTGGAGTTTGGACATTCTTGATGCTTGCCGATGTGGTTGCAGGGCCTTCATCGCACACTTCATCCTTGCCTCTTGGTGCTGCTCGCCACAAATCGATGAAGTGTGCGATGAAGTGTGCGATGAAGTCCAATCCGAATAATGTCCAAGCTCCAGCGCCGGGTCAGCGGACCCGGCCTGCTCTGGGGGGGCTGATGATGCCCATGGCAGGCCGCGTGCCCCCACGCGGCGCAAACTCGATTCCCACCGACAACCTCCAGACGCACTGTTTGCGGTTTTGCAGTCGCCTGTCGCGAATTCTGCTCGCGAATTCTGCTTGCTGTGCCGGTGGCTGTGCGTCTAAATCGCCTCCACGGTTTTTTGCCAGGGCCCACGGAATGTGGACTTACGAACCCCGCCAGGGCCGGAAGGCAGCAACGGCAGTTTGCTCCGCATCTGCCGTGGTTACCCTGGCATTTTCATTTCAGCGCGGCGCGGGTGGATTCCGGCAGACAGGCGCGTGAGGGAAGTGTCTGCGGACTGCCGCTGCCGCGAGACATTCGAATGAGCTACCAGGTCATAGCCCGTAAGTACCGTCCGCAGCGGTTTGCGGACGTTGTCGGGCAGGAGCATGTCACGCAGACGCTCGCCAATGCGGTTCGGCAGAACCGGATCGCGCATGCGTATTTGTTCTGCGGGCCGCGCGGCACGGGCAAGACCACCATCGCCCGCATTTTCGCCAAGTGCCTCAACTGCACGAACGGGCCGTCCGTTGACTTTTTGGATGAGGATTCGAAGTGCATCGAGATCGCCGAAGGGCGTTCGATTGACGTGCTCGAGATTGACGGGGCCAGCAACAACGGGGTGGAACAGGTGCGCGAACTTCGCGAGACGGTCAAGTACGCCCCGGCTTCGTCCGCATTCAAGATCTACATCATCGACGAGGTGCACATGCTCTCGGCGGCGGCGTTCAACGCCCTGCTCAAGACCCTCGAAGAGCCGCCGGCGCACGTGAAGTTCATGTTCGCCACAACAGACCCGCAAAAGGTCCTCCCGACGATCCTGTCGCGATGCCAGCGATTCGATCTGCGCCGCATCCCCACCGCCCTCATTGTCCGGCATCTCGAGAAGATCGCCCGCGCCGAGGGTGTGCAAGTCGAGGGTGCGGCCCTCTACGCCATCGCGCGCGGCGCCGATGGCGGGATGCGCGATGCGGAGTCGACGCTCGATCAGTTGATCAGCTTTTGCGGCAATACCATCGGGGAGCCGGATGTGCTTTCGATGTTTGGCCTGACAGCCCAGGCCCAGATCCTGGCCCTGGCCAACGCCATGCTCGGCGGACAGGCCGATGTCGTGTTGCGCGAACTCGATGCGCTGGCCCAGGCCGGCAAGGATCTGGGCCGTTTGCTGACCGATCTCCTGGGCCATTTCCGCAACTTGCTGGTCTACCAGGTGTCGCGCGGGGATCTCGATCTGTTGGAAGTGTCGGAGGCCGAGGCCGCGGCCCTCAAGGAGCAGGCACCCCGGATTGACACCGAGCCGCTCACGCGCATGCTCGAGATCCTGACCGACACCGAAGCCCGGCTCGGCGATGCGGTGTCCAAGAAGATCACCCTCGAAGTGGCTCTGCTCAAAACCATCCAGGCCCGGTCCGCTTTGAGCCTCGATGCAGTCCTCCAGCGCCTGAACCAACTGCGCCAGGAAAGCGTCTCCCCAAACGAACCCGCCCCGGGTGGACGTGCGGAAACAACCGCTCCGCCTCGAGCCGACGTCGCAAGTCCCGCCCCGGACCTGATCGCCGCGCCCGCGGCATCGCGCGCCTCTGCGTTGCCGGCCAATGACGACGCGCCGCCGGTTTCGGCGCCGCCAGGCGATGAGGTTGCGCGGCTGGCTCCTGCCGGCGACGATCTCGAGACGCTGTGGAACCGCCTGCTCGAGGCGGTTGGGCGCGTGAGCCCCTTTACACGCAGTTATCTGCTCAAGGCCTTCCCGGCCTCGTTCGAGGGCGGGATGCTGGTGATCGGTTTCGACCCCGAGTTCGCCGATTACCTGCCTCTTGTGGACAACGCAAGGAACCAGGCGCTCCTGCAGACCAAGCTCCGCGAGCTGGGCCTGGCGGAGGCCCAGGTGCGCTTTGCCAAGCTCAGCGCACCTCCTGCCCAAACACGCAAATCGTCTCCCGCGGCGCCCGAGCCCGCGCTTGCGGCTCCCTCCGAATCCCCTGCGCCTCCTGCCGCTCCCAAGACGCCCGGCGCGCAGCCCAAAGCCCAGGAGACGAAATCCGAACGACGGGATCCATCCCAGTTCAAGGACGACCCGCTCATCAAACAGGCGCTCGAGATTTTCAGAGGACAGATCGTTGAAGTCCGGGCCTGAGACCCACTCCCCACATATGGCAAACATTGGCAAACTCATGAAACAGGCCGCCCGCCTGCAGCAGCAGATGGAGGCGACTCAAGGCCAACTGGCCGCGCAAACCGTCGAGGCGACGAGCGGCGGCGGCGTGGTCAAGGCCGTCGCGCGCTGCGACGGGACGTTGGTCTCGATCAAGATCGATCCCCAGGCGGTGAACCCGGCCGATGCCACACTGCTCGAGGACCTGGTGTTGACCGCCGCGAACAGCGCCCTGGCGCGCGCCAAAGAGACCGCGAACGCCGAGATGGCCAAGATCACCAGCGGCTTGAGCATGCCGGGGCTGATGTAGCCCGAGACCGGACCTGCATCCGCCCTTCCTTCAGCATGTCGCACCTGCCCGGCCCCATGGTTGACCTGGTTGCGGCACTGGGCAGGCTGCCGGGGATCGGCCCGCGCAGCGCCGAGCGCCTCGCCATGCACCTGGTGCAGACCGATTCACGCCAGGTGCGCGACCTGGCCCAGATCCTGGTCGCAGCAAGCGAACGCGTCCGCCCCTGCGGGCGCTGCGGCGGTCTCACCGAACACCAGCCGTGCCGCGTCTGCGCCGACCCCGCTCGAGACGGCTCGTTGCTCTGCCTGGTCGAGAAGCCGGTCGATATCCTCCTGTTCGAGAAGGCGGGCAGCTATCGCGGACTTTACCACGTGCTCGGCGGCAAGCTCTCCCCGCTCCAGGGCATCGAGCCGGAGGACCTGTCGATCGCCGCACTCGAGAAACGGCTCGGGATCGAGCCAATCCGCGAAGTCATTCTCGCGTTGCCCACGGACGTCGAAGGCGACGCGACCAGTTCCTACCTGGCCCGGCGCCTGGCCGGGCGCCCGGTCCGAATCTCGAGGCTTGCCCACGGCCTGCCGGTCGGGAGCGCCCTCGAGTACGCGGATGAACTGACCTTAAGCCGGGCTCTGGAAGGCCGCCGTGCCGTGCCGGGCACTGAATCCGACCCCGGACAGCGCCATGACTGACTCGAAGCCCAAGGCGGTGATCTTCGACCTGGGCAAGGTCCTCCTGGACTTTGACTACGGGATCGCAATCCGCCGGCTGGCGCCCAAGGTCCAAATCCCGGCCGACCAGATCCACGCGCTCGTCAACCAGTCGGGACTGCTCCACGATTACGAGAGCGGGGCCATCGGCACCGACCAGTTTTTCGCGCGCATCCAGGCGGCTTCAGGCTACCGGGGCACACTCGATGAGTTCGGAGCTACCTTCGCGGACATCTTCGTTGCGATCGAGCCGATGATCGCCTTGCACGCCCAGTTGCGTCGACTCGGGGTCCCCACATACATTCTCTCGAACACGAATGAGTTGGCGGTCCGCCATGTCATTCGCCACTACCCGTTCTTCAGCCAGTTCGATGGCTACGTGCTCTCCTACGAACACCGGGTCATGAAGCCCGCGCCCGAGATCTACGCCATTGCCGAGGCGCTGGCCCGCCACCGAGGCCCCGACCTCTTCTACATCGATGACTGGCCGGAGAATGTCGAGGCGGCGCGACGCCGGGGCTGGCGCGCCGTGCTGCATCAGACACCTGAACAGTCGCGGGCCGCGGTCGCTGCCGCCGGACTGCTCGACGAGGATGCAGCGCCCTGACGACGTTTTACACGAACGGCTCCGCACAGCCCCGCCCCCATGAATGCCGCCGAATCGGAGCTCCCCCCGAGCCCGCCCCTGGCCTGCATCCGAGCCCACTCGGAAAAGCAGGCGATGGACTGGAGCCTGGTCCTGGCCAGCCAGGGCATCGAAGCCGTCATCGAGCGCCATCCGGACACCGGCGTGTGGAGGCTGTGGGTGACGCCCGAGGAACACGAGCGCGCCGTGGCCTCGATCCGGCTGTATCGACTCGAGAACCGCGGCTGGGCCTGGCAGCGCCGGCTGGCCTGGCCCGGCGTTCTGTTTCATTGGGGCGCCCTCCTCTGGTGCTGGATCCTGATTCTGATCCATTGGCTCGATCAGGCGGTCGGCTACCGCTTCGAGTCGATCGGAGCCATGAGCAGCCAGGCCGCCGCCCGCGGCGAGTGGTGGCGATTGACCACCGCGGTCAGTCTGCACGCCGACGTCGGACATCTGGCCGCCAACGCGGCAACCGGATTGGTCGTGTTCGGGCTTGCCATGGCCCGCTTCGGCGCAGGTTGGGCCATGCTCGTCGGCCTGCTCGCGGGCACGGCAGGCAACGCCGCGGGCTGGATCTTCCACGCCAAGCCATTCATCGGACTGGGCGCCTCGGGAATGGTGATGGGTGGCCTGGGCATGCTGACGGGCCAGACGCTCTTCCTGCTCTGGGAAAGCCCCAAGGCCATCCGCCAGATCATCTCCGGACTGCTGGGCGGCTTTCTGCTCTTTGTCCTCGTGGGACTCAACCCCGCCAGCGACGTGATCGCCCACGCCGGCGGGTTCGTCGCCGGTCTTCTGCTCGGAGCCGCCCTTGCACTCATGCCGCCACGCTCCAACCGCCGCGCCATCGCCGACCGAACCGCCGGAGCCCTCGCCCTGGCGCTGTTCTGCGTCGCCTGGACGCTGGCGATCGTTTTCGGCCAAAATGCCCCGCTTGACCATGATCTGCCTCGGAATTACTAAGACATGGCGCCTCGTCTGCGCCGGAACTGCCCTGAGCCTGTGTGGCGCCCTCGCCCGACCGGCGACAGACCAACCGCGCACACTCGACCATCACGCAAGCATGTTTCACGGCTGGCACGAATTTCGAAGTTGGGACCGCACCACCGGTGCCCACCCCGGCGAGGAAGCGTGGACCTCGCCGGTCGTGAAGGTGCCCGGCTCCTGGGATGAACTCATCGTGTCCTGGAACGTCCAGACACCCCCGGGCAGCGGACTGCACATCGAGGCCAGGGCCGGACACGCCGATGCATGGACCAGATACTACAGCCTCGGATTCTGGTCAGCCGATCCCAAGCAGCACCGGCGCGCCAGCGTTTCCGGACAGTCGGATGCGGATGCCGAGGTTCAAACGGACACCCTCGTGCTCAAACGGCCAGCGGGAACCGCCCAACTGCGGGTGACCATGACCGCATCGCCGGAAGGCGCCCGCCCTGTGCTGACTTTCGTCGGGCTCTGCTGCCTGAACACCCGGACGAAGCCCCAGCCACTCCCGCCCAACAGACGGGCCTGGGGCCGGTCGATCGAGGTCCCCGAACGCTCCCAGGCGAACTACCCCGGCGGCGCCCAAGCCTGGTGCAGCCCGACAAGCGTCTCGATGGTGCTCGCTTATTGGGCGCGGCAATTGGGCAAACCGGGACTGGACCGCGACGTGCCGGAGGTGGTCGAAGGGGTTTACGACCCGAGTTGGCCGGGCACAGGCAACTGGTCGTTCAACACGGCCTACGCCGGCTCGCTGCCCGGCTTGCGGGCCTATGTGACTCGCCTGACCGATCTGTCCGAGCTCGAAGACTGGGTGATGCGCGAAGTGCCCGTCGTCGTCTCGGTCTGCTACGACCTCTTGCGAGGGCGTCCGCGCAACCGCGACAGCGGACACTTGGTCGTCTGCGTCGGCTTCACAAAAGAGGGCGACGTGATCGTGAACGATCCGGGAACGCGCACAGGCGTCCGCAAGACGTTTGCGCGCGAGAACCTGGCGCGCGCCTGGGCCAACTCGAAGAACACGGTCTACTTGATCCATCCCGAGGGCTGGCGCCCGCCGCGCGACCGCTTCGGACACTGGCACGCGAAAAGGTAATCAGCCGCTCACCCGCCTTCGGTGCATCTGCTTGTTGTCGGTGTGATGCCGCCCGGTGAGGGCACCGGGCCTGCACCGGATCGAGACTCCCGGTGCAGGCCGCGTACCCCCACGCGGCGCAAAATCGATTCCCACCGACAACCTTCAGATCCACGGCCCGCCTTCCCGCTTGTCAATGAGCGGCGGGTTGCCCATGTTTGGAGCCATGCAGTCGCACGAGTTGCTTCGCGAGGTTTACGACCGGGCCAACGTCAAACAGATCGCCGCCGATCTCGGACTGTCTTTATCGCTCATCTACAAGTGGGCCGAACCGTCGAACGACATGGGCAGCGGCACGACCAATCCGCTCGATCGCATTGCGGCCTTGATTCGCAGCACAAGCGATCCCCAGATCGTGCAGTGGATCTGCCAGGAAGCCGGAGGCTTCTTCATTCGCAATCCCAAGGGCCTCTGGCCGCACCCCTTGCTCCTGGTCCCCGCCACCAACCGGATCGTCCAGGACTTCGCCGACCTGCTGGCCGTGATCGCCAAGGCCGCCAACGACAACCACGTCTCCCGCACCGAAGCCGCAGCCATCCGCACCCGCTGGGAGGAACTCAAATCCGTCACCGAAGGCTTCGTGCGGTGTTGTGAGGCGGGCAATTTCACCCCGATGAAGCCTGCCGAACCCCCGCCTGCGGACAAGCACTGACCCGCGAGGTCGGGAGGCCCGGTGCCGCCTTTTTGCTTTTCAGTCATCCCGCTGTTCTTCTACCCTTGATTTACATATGCCGAAAGACATCACCTACAAGTTCTGCTTTGGTCCCTGGAATTTAAGCGAAGGTCAGGATCCCTACGGCCCCCCAACCCGCCCCGTCCAGACGTTCGATTGGAAGCTCGGCCAACTCAAACGGCTCGGCTTCGAGGCCATGATGTTCCATGACGACGACGCCGTGCCGGACGTCGACGGCAAATCCGACGCGCAATTGGCGAAGGAATCGAAGGAGTTGCGCAAGAAACTCAAAGACGCCGGCGTGGTCGCCGAAATCGTCGCGCCGCGCCTGTGGTTCGATCCGAGGACAATCGACGGCGGATACACAAGCAACGACCCCAAGTGTCGCCAATACGCCATCCGCCGCTCGCTGCGCTGCATCGACATCGCCAACCATCTCGGATGCAACCTCATCGTCCTGTGGCTGGCCCGCGAAGGCAGCTACATTCGCGAGAGCAAGAACGCCCGCCGCTCGATGGACTATCTGGTCGAGGCCATCGACGCGATGCTCGCCCACGACAAGCGGATCCGGATCGCCATCGAGCCCAAACCCAATGAGCCCATGGACGTCGCCTACGTGCCGACCATCGGCCACGCCCTGGCCCTGGCCAGCCTCACCCGCGACCCCAAACGCGTGGGCTGCCTCATCGAATCCGCCCACGCCCTGCTCGCGGGACTCGATCCGGCGGACGAGATCGATTTCGCCTGCGCCTTCGGCAAGCTCTGGTCGCTGCATCTCAACGACCAAAACGGACTCAAATTCGACCAGGACAAGCCCTTCGGCAGCGCCAACCTCCGCGTCGCCTTCAATCAAGTCCTTGCCCTGGAACGGAACCGGTACGGCGCCCGCGGCGAGTACGTCGCCTTCGATGTCCACCCCTTCCGCACCACCAAGGTCGAGCATTGGACCGCCCACCTCGAGAACAGCCGGCGCACCTTCCTCAAGCTGGTCGAGAAGGCCCGCACCTACCCGGAGGCACAAGCGAACAAGCTCATCGCCGACCGCAACTACGCCGCGCTCGATCAGCTTGTCCTTGAACACCTGATGGGCCGTTAGCACCAGGCGGGGGGGAAAGACCATGCCGGAAAAGAACATCAACGAAGTCGCACGCGCATGGCGCGAGCAATACGAGAAAGGCCTGGCGGCCTTCGAGCGGAATAACCTCGATTACGCCATCGATATCCTCAGCAAGGTCGTCGAACAGGAGCCGGCCTTCTTCGACTGCCGCCAGGCCTTGCGCGCCGCCCAGTTCAAGAAAAGCGGCGTGGGCGGCGGCGGGCTGTTCAAGAAGATCATGGGCTCGACCACCCCCAAGGTGGTTCAGGCCCAAATCGCCCTGCGCAACAACCCGCGCCACGCATTGAACCTCGCCGAGGACGTCCTCAACCACGACCCGAACAACATGGCCGCCCATCGCGTGCTGTCGGATGCGGCCATGGCGCTGGACTTCCCAAAGACGGCCGTCCTCTCCCTCGAAATCGTCTATAAACAGTCCGCCAAGGACCGCGATGTCGTCATGAAACTGGCGCGCGCCCTCGTCAAGGTCGGCCAGGCCCGGCGCGCCGAGGGCCTCATCGCCGAGCTGAGCCGCGCCCACCCGCGCGACCCCGAGATCGCTCAGGCCCTCAAAGACATGTCAGCCAGCCGCACCATGACCGAAGGGGGTTACGAGGGCCTGGCCGACGGCAAGGGTTCCTACCGCGACATCCTCCGCAACGAGCAGGAGGCCGTGACGCTCGAACAGGAAAAGCGGGAGCACAAGACCGAAGACGTCACACTCCGGCTCCTGGCCGAGTACGAGGCCCGCCTGGCGGCGGAACCGGACAATCTCCGGCTCGTGCGCTCGATCGCCGAGCTCTACGCCGAAAAGAAGGACTACGACAAGGCGCTCGAATACTACAAGCGCCTGACCGGCAGCGAGGCGGGGGATCCGGTCGTCGATCGCACGATCGCGGACCTCACGGTCAAGCGCTTCGGTCAGGCGCTCGCCGACCTCGACCCCACCGCGCCCGACCATGCCGAACAGGCGGCCAGACTCGAGGCCGAGAAGCAGGCCTTCATGCTGGATGCCTGCAAACAGAGGGTGGATCGCTATCCCAACGACCTCCAACTGCGCTTCGAACTGGCTCAGCTCTACTTCGAAGCCGGACGCATCAGCGAGGCCATCCAGGAGTTCCAGAAATCCCAGAACAACCCCCACAAACGCATCCAGTCCCTCTACTATCTCGGCCAGTGCTTCTCCCGCCGCGGCATGAACGATCTGGCCGCGCGCACCTTCCAGAACGCGATCAAGGAGAAGGCTGTGTTCGACGACGAGAAAAAGGAGCTGATCTACGCGCTCGGTTGCGCTCTGGAGAAGATGGGCAAACGCAACGAGGCCATCGAGCAGTTCAAGCTCATCTACGAAAGCGACATCGCCTACCGCGATGTCGCCGCCAAAGTCGACGCCTACTACGCCTCACAGGGCTCATAGGGGTCAGTCCCGGAATTCAGGAAAACGATCGGATCCCCTCAGCCGTCTGGCGCCTCTCGAAGTCGGCGCGACGAGCGGCGCCCCTCGTCCGCCGGCGCCGTCATTCTCGATCAGACGGCGGCGTCGACGACCTCGCCGAGGTTGTGGATTCCTACATTCCGGGACCGACCCCTTTACGGTCGCCTGTGGCCAAGGAGTCTGGTCAAAGGCCAAACGCGCGGAGCGCAAAGGCCGCCAAACCGAGGAACACCAGGAATCCGAGGATGTCGGTCAAGGTCGTGACGAAAATGCTCGAGGCCATGGCCGGATCGATCTTGCAGTACCTCAAACCGAACGGGACGAGCACGCCTGAAAGGACACCGACGACTTGGTTGAGGCCCATCGCCGCGCCGGCCACGATTCCCAACACGAGGCTTCCTTTCCAGAGGTAACCGATGAGGCCGAGGGCCAGGCCGAGGCCAACACCGTTGACAAGGCCAATGGCCAGCTCCTTGCGCAGGACGCGCGCCGCATCACCGCGCACCACGTCGCCAAGCGCCAGGCCCCGGATGATCACAGTCAGGGCCTGAACCCCGGCATTGCCGGCAACCGCGGAGATGAGAGGCAGGAAAACGACCAGGGCGGTCCATCGACCGATTGTGTCCTCGAAGCGGCTCACCACGGTGGCGGCGAGCAGCGCGGCACCGAGATTCACGCCCAGCCAGGGCAACCGCTTGCCAATGGCCGCCGACCAGCGGGTGTGCACCTGCTCCTCGCCGGACATGCCGACCATCAACTGCATGTCCTCGGTGGCCTCGGCCTCGGCCACGCGCAACGCATCGGTGATTCGCACGACTCCCACCAACCGTTGCCGGGCATCGACCACAGGCAGGGCGGAGTAGCGATAGCGCTCGATTTGCCGGGTGATGGCCTCCTGGTCGTCGGTCACGCGCAGGTGGTGCACCTGCGGATCCATGATCTCGTGCACGCGCCGATCCGGGGCCGCAAACAGCAAATCCCGCACCCCGACCACGCCCACCAACCTGCCCGCCTCGTCCGTCACGTAGATGTAGGCGACGTCGGCGCTCTTGCGAGGGGGACTCGTGCGCAATCGGTCCAGTCCCTCGGCCAGGGTCTGTTCGGCTCGGACCGACAGGAAACGGTCGTCCATGATGCCGCCGGCGGAATCGGGCGGGTGGCGGAGGAGGGCCGACACGGCGGAGGCGACGGCCAGCGGCAATCCGGCCAGGACCTCCCGGCGCCGTTCCGGCGCGAGCCGGGCAACCAGGTCGGCGGCGGCGTTTGGGGCAAGCGCCTCGACCCAGGCTGCGATCTGATCCGGGCTCGACCGTTCGAGCAGCCGGGTCGCCCGTTCCACTTCGAGCTCGATCAGAACCTGCGCTGCTTCCGCGGCAGTCATCTGGCTGAGAACCGCATGCGCCGCTTCCGGTCGCAACCGCTCGAGCCCGTCGGCCAGATCCGCGGGAAGAGCCTCGGCCGCGCTCCGCTGCCTGGTAAAATCGTTCGCCATACCGCAAGGTCTGATAGGCGGAATGCTGCGCTGCGTCAACGAGAGGCGAGCGAACGCCGTGGCGTGCGCCCGCACCGCGAACGAGTCCGGACGGATGCCACCAGGCAAGCCCTTCGGCTCCGGTGCCGGCTTTCACCGCGGCCCGTTGCGTTTGCTTCACGGGTGCTGATCGAAGAAGTCGCTTGCGAATCGCCTTTCGAAATGCTGCGCGATTTGGGCGCCCCCACCGAAGAAAAGCAAGGCATGTGAAGCAGTTCGCTCACGCCCGGCCGACCGGGAACTTGGAGTGCGAATAGGACGGTCTCATCGGCTCCTCGCCCTCTTCGTGTACTTCATCGGACAGGCAGATGGCCTCATGGCTGATGGCAGCCCGGGACGGATGCAGATAACACAGGTGGGGTTGGTGTCCGTCTCACCCCCGAAACCGCCGCTATTCGATGCGTATCCTGCCGAACACATCCTGCTCAAACGTGTCGGCCATTAGGGCATAGGGGTCAGTCCACCGACCCCTCTGCGGTGAAGGTGCAGTGTCGTGCGTCCTACGGATCGCTCTGTAGGCGTCGCGCCGTACAAGGAGCAGATCCCAGGCCTTCAGGCCAGCCGGTAGTGCGCCCAGCGACCGCTGCTGTCCTGCTTGAGGACGCCCGCGCGGTGGAGTTGGCGCAGGAGATACCAGGCACGATGCATCCCCACGCCGAGCAGTTCGCGGCACTGCGCGTTGTTGATGCTGCCCTGCTCCCGCACAAACGCCAGAATTCGCTCCGTCTCATCGGACGCCATCGCCACCGGGTGGCCGGGAGCAATCTGAGCCATCGGGGGCCCGCTCCTCGCCGGCTCGACGTTCGCCGCCGGAGCGGACGCAAAGACGAAGTGCAGGTGGCCAGGCTGGATTTCTCCGCCGCCACTCTCGATGACCGCACGCTCGACCAGGTTGCGCAACTCGCGCACGTTGCCTGGATAATCATAGGCGCCCAGAACCTCGAGGGCGGTGGCGCTGAACCGGGGTGGCGGCATGCCCATCTCCGCGGCAAGCTGATTCAGAAAGTGGGCCGCGAGCAGGGCGATGTCCTCGCGTCGCTCGCGCAAGGGCGGCACGTTCAAGACAAAGTGGGTGAGCCGGAAGTAGAGTTCCTTGCGGAACTTGCCGGCGGCCAGTTCAGCCTGGAGATTCGAGTTCGTCGCCGCCAGCACGCGCACCTCGACAGCCCGCTCGCTGGACGCCCCGAGAGGCATGATGGCGCCGCTCTCGAGAACGCGCAGCAGTTTCGCCTGGAGCCACAACGGCATGTCCCCGATTTCGTCCAGGAAGAGCGTGCCGCCGTGGGCATTCTCGAAATACCCCTTCTCGTCGCGGGCGGCGCCGGAAAAGGCCCCTTTCAAATGGCCGAAGAACAGCGATTCGGCCAGTTCCTGGGGAACCGCCGAGCAGTTGACGGCCAGGAAAGGCGCCTTGGACTGGGCACTGCCGTAATGGATGGCGCGGGCGATGAGTTCCTTGCCTGTGCCGCTTTCGCCCACAATCAGCACCGGCGTGCCGGGCAATGTCTGGAGCCGGCGCACATCCTCGACAATCCGCTGCAGTGCGACCGAAGTCCCCACGAGGGCCTCGATGCCCCACCGTTTGGCCTCTTGGGCCGAGAGGATCGAGAGCCGTTGGTCGGCCAATTGAAGCGAGCCCTCGGCCCGCTCGCGCCGCTCGATCTCCGCGCGCAACTGCTGATTGATCGTCTCGAGTTCCTCCTTCTGGGCAATGACAGCACGCGTCAGACGATGATTCTCGAGGTGAGTCCGCACCCGGGCCAGGACTTCCTCGGCTTGAAAGGGGCGGGTGATATAGTCCACCCCACCCGCCTCGAACCCTTCGAGGACCGATCGCGGTTCGTCCTTGGCTGTCAGAAAGATCACCGGGACGGCGCGAGTGGCCTCGATCTGCTTCAGTCGACGGCACACCGCAAAACCGTCCAGACCGGGCATCACGACATCCAGCAAGACGAGGTCGGGATGGGCCCGTTGGGCCACCTTGATGGCCATCTCGCCATCCGCCGCCAGAAGAACTTCGTAACCGGACGGCTCGAGTGTTTCGCGCAGCAGGTTCCGATTGGCCGGGATGTCGTCCACCACCAGCACGCTGCCGGAACACGGAAGTGTCGCATTCGTTGTCATGGTGGGATGGGAGTTGGGGGTTCGGAGTTCGGAGTTCGCAGATCGGGGTTCGGAGTTCGGAGTTCGCAGATCGGAGATGGGAGATCGGGGTTCGGGGTTTGGAGTTTGGAGTCTGGAGTTCGGCGATGAACTGCGCGGTTTGATTTTCAAGTGTTCTGGGTTTCCACGGCAACGTCTTTTAGAAAGTCGAAGACCGCCTCGAAATCGCCCTGCGCCACCAACTGCCGCAGGCGCCCGGCAGCGCGCTGCTCGCGGTCTCCCCGCCGTTCGAGTTCGCTCAGACCGCGTTCGAGTTGGGTGGCGCTGTGGCGCCCGGCGGCCTTGGCAAGCCGCTCCCGTAAGTCCGCGGGCAAAGTAACCTCCTGCGGTTGGATGACGGGCGCGTTGATCTGCGAGGCCGGCAGCGCAGGACCATAATCGAATTCGAGCTGGGCCAACCGCCCGAGACAGTCGCACAGGGCCTCGATCCGGATCGGCTTGGCCAGGAATGCATCGAAACCGCCCTCCAGGTAGTCCGCTTGTTCGTGGGCCAGGACCGACGCGGACACCGCCACCAGCTTGACCGCCGCCAAGGCCGCGTCTTCGCGGACGAGGCGGGCCACCTCCTTGCCGCTCAAACCCGGCATCCGAATATCGAGCAAGGCCACTGTCGGCTGGCGCGCTCGAATCAGATCGAGAGCGCTGACGCCGTCCTCGGCCAGCACCACCTCGCAGCCCAAGTCGGCCAGCATCTGCCGGAGCACCTCGCGGTTCTCCTCCACATCATCCGCTACGAGCACCAGGACGGACTGTCCCTGGCGCAGGCGGATGACACTGGAAGGTTCGGCCGCGACCTCCGCGGGCAAGGGCACTGATGCGGGCGGCAGCGGCACCTGGATCCAGAACGTTGACCCGCGGCCGGGCTCCGAAGCGACCCCGACGGCGCCGCCCATCAGATCGACGTGGCGTTTCACCAGGGCCAACCCCAGGCCGGTGCCGCCTTTCTTGGTCCCCTCCTGCGTTTGTTGAAACGGCTGAAAGAGTTTCGCCTGCTCTGCCGGGGCGATCCCGCATCCGGTATCGATGACCGCGAAACGCAGCCAGGATTCCTGTAGCCGCCGACGTGAGTCGGCGCTGATCTCTATCTTCGGCGGAGCCAGATGGCGCGGACTCACGTCCGCGGCTACCAGGTTTACGGGGGAAGGACACCGGCTCACCTCGATGGTCACACTGCCGCGGTCGGTATGCTTCACCCCGTTGGCCATCAGGTTCACCAGCGCCTGGCGCAGTTTGGCTTCATCGCCGCGCACGTGTCGCCGCCCGGCTCCGTCCCCGCGCACTTCCAGAACGATTTGCTTTTCCTCACACCGCGCGCGAAACATCTCCGCCACGCCCTGCACCAACGCCTCGAGGTCAAAGTCCGAGGTCTGAAGCTCCATGCGGCCGGCCTCGATCTTCGAGAGATCGAGGATGCTGTTGATCATCGCGAGCAGATGTTGACCGCTGCGCTCGATCGTCTCGACGAATTGTTGCTGTTTCGGGGCGAGGTCCCGCGCGCGCCGGAGCAGTTGCGCATACCCGAGAATCGCGTTCATCGGGGTCCGAATCTCGTGGCTCATGTTCGCCAGAAACGCGCTCTTGGCGCGGTTCGCCGCTTCGGCGGCTTCCTTGGCCTGCTCGAGCGAGCAGGCCCGCTCGACGAGCGCCTGGTTGCGCTCGCGCCGGTGCTTGAGCGCAAAACCCGAAGCGATCAACCCGCCCAACACCGCCGCGCCCAATCCTCCCACCAGCGCCGTCTGGGCGTAGTCGTAGCGGATCACAACCGGCACGGACGCCACGGTCGAGACGTTCAGATCCTGGTCCACCGCCCGGACCGTGAACACGTGCTCGCCATAGGGCACATTGGTGTAGTTGACCTGCCCTTCGTACAGCGAGCGTTCACCCGACTCATGGCCCGCGAGTTGACAAAGATAGACAAGGTCATCCGGGTGACTGCGGAAGCTCGCCCCATCGAACTCGAAGAGCAGCCGCCGCGGGCTGCCCGCCAGCCGAATGGGCTGCGTCAGGTCCAAAGGCCGATCGGTTGTGACCGCCGCTATGCGAACACTCGGTGGATTCGTGTGGGGGCGATAGTGGGTCAGTCCGTCGTCCGTGCCGATCCACAGACTCCCATCCTCGCCCTGGGCCAGGGCGTTGACCGTGTCACGGCTCAAGCCGTCGTGCCAGGACGACGACTGAATGAGATTCAGATCGGCGTCGTAAACGGCGAGTCCGCCACCCGCCGTGCCGATCCAGAGTCGGTGGCGCGATCGGTCTGGCAACAAGGCGGTGACATGATCGGCGGGCAGGCCCTCGGCCCGTGTGAACGACTGCCATCGCTGGCCATCGAACCGGGAGAGCCCGGTCGTCGTGCCGATCCAGACGGCGCCGCCCGGCCCCTGCGAAATGGCCGTCACGGTGTCACCGGCGAGCCCGTCTTTGCGGCTGTAGTTCCTGAACTTCGTCCGATCATATCGGCTCACTCCGCCGTCCACTGTGCCGATCCAGAGGGCGTCCTGATCGTCCAGGCCGAGGCACGATGTCAGGTTGGCGGCCAGACCATGCTGCGTATTGAAGATGCGCGCTCCCGCTGCATCATGGCGACACAGACCGCGGCCATGGGGCAACGACCAGAGCACTCCGGACGAGTCCCTCGCCACGCCGAGGCAGCCCTCTTCAGGGATCAGCGCCTCGATTTCATTCGTGCCGACCAGCCGCCCCTCGGGCCCAAGGAGGCTCACACCCTTACCGTGTGCCACGCACAGGCCACCCTGGCCGTCCGGGAGCAGGCCGTGAATCCACTGGTTGGTCAGCACCGGGAGCGCTTCAAAGCGGGAACGACTATCCGCAGCGTCAGACATCTCGCCGCGTGGGGACACGCGGCCTACAAGCCCCTGTAGGCCGGGTCCCCTGACCCGGCGCTCCTGACTCAGGCCCCGTTGCGTGCCGACGACGAGGCCGCCCTGCCAATGCGCGAGCGCGGTGACGCGGTCGTCCGCCAACCCATCCGCCTTCGTATAAGTCTGCCAAGCCGGGTCGAGGACTTTGAGGCCGTTGCCTTGCACGGCAACCCATAGGCGTCCCTCCCGATCCTCCAGCACCGCATGGACAGTCCCTGGACCGAGACCCGTGGCAGCCCCGAAATCCTCGAACCGCCCGTCCTGGAAGCGGAATAGGCCGCCCGTCGTCCCGAGCCAGATGGAACCTGCACGGTCTTCGTAGATCGTCTCGACCTTCTCGCCAGCATACCCTTGTTCCTTGGCAAGAGGCTCCCAGTGCTGCCCATCGTAGCGCCACAAGGAGTAGTAGCTTCGGTCCTCCGGCCTGATCTCCCAGGCGGCGGCCCAAAGAGAGCCTGTGCGGTCCTCGAGCAGGTGGAGATAACCGAAGACAGCCGCCGGCCCCGGCTGGGTATGGAACGTCTCGCCATCCCAAGTGCCGATCCGCCGGTCGAACGGCAGTCCGAGCCAGAGGTGGCCCTTCCGGCTGGCGCTCAGACCCCAGACGCACATCACCGGCAACCCGTCTTCGACCGACCACTGTACGAATTGGCCGTGCTCCGCCTCGAACCGGCTGATGCTGGAGGCCGCAACGCAGAGTCTCTCTCGGTGGTCCAGTGCGAGATTCTTTATGACCGCGCGGTCGATCCCCTCAGCCTCTTTGTAGCAGCGAAAGCGGCGTCGCGCCGCGTCCAGACACCCCACGCCCTCGCCTTTGACTTCGAAGCCCGTCACACAAAACCAGAGGTTGGTCTCCCGATCCTCGACAATCTGCGAGATGGTGCTGGTTCCCACTACCTCCTCGGTCGCATAGGTGGCAAACCGAGCGCCATCGAACCGGGCCAGGCCGCCCGCCTCGGTCCCGAGCCATAGTTCCCCGCGCCGATCCTGAACGATCGCGCGCACTGTAGCCGACGGCAGACCATCCGCCACACCGTACGCGCGCCAGCGCCCCTGTCGCACCCCTCGCCCTGCCTTCTGCACGCGGACGGGTGTCGCCGGTATGTCCAGAGGCGACATCGGCGCCGCCAGCAATTCGATCGTCTCCTCGTCACCGGCCCGCACCTCGATCTCGACATCCGGCCTGGCCTCATGCCCACGGTCGTCCAGGTCCACTCGATACCGCCCCGCGGGAAGGTCCACCGCGAAACGACCGGCGCCATCGGTGAGGGCGCGAACGACGAGACCAGAATCCTTGACCGGTGAACCGTGTTGTGTGCGAGTCAAGTTCCTGTCGTGTGTTGAAGGAGTCGCGGATTCTCCTGAGCGAGCCTCGATCCGGACGCGTCTATGCATCGGTCCCTGCGGGCCATTGTCGGCCTTGACCAGGCCCGTGAGGCGCCCCACGGCCGCACCGGGCGGGACCAGGAGAACATCCCCGAGACCAGTGAAGTCGTTGACCCAAATGAGGAAGGTGCTCTGGAAGGTGCCCTGCTGGCGACCAGGCTCATCCTCGAGCGCGTCCACATCAATAACCCAAAGGTTCATTTCCACTATCTCATTCGGGCGAAGGCGGAACCGACCCTGACTCATCTCGGTGAGGTCGATGCAGTACTCGTAGGAACGGCCGCTCGCACTGCCCGCCACCTTCGACTCGAAGCAGGTCGGAGTCGTGTTGGCGGTCTCATACGCCGCGCGGGACGGACCATTCAGCGTGATTGTCCAAGTATTGTTAGTGATCGTCATGAACCCGAGGAACAACGGGTCCGGCCCGCCGAGGGGAAGGGTGACAGTAACAATGGCCGTTTCGTCGGGGTAAATCTTGATTGAGCCGTCGCTGGGTTCCGGTTCATCGGTGTCTTGCACGTCGATGGCTACGTAGAGGGCGTTCCCGTTCTCGTTGTAGCCCAGACGGAACTCCGCCGAACACTCCTGGGCGTTTCGCGGCCGCCCGAAGGCGGCAATGGCGATCGGATACCGGGGCAGCGCGGCGGGCCAGTCCGAGAGGTCACCGTCGATTCGAATCCCCTCGACCGGGTAAGCGAGCGCGACGCCGGAGCCACACTGGACGTTGGATGGCGCCAGCAGCAGAAGCGCCGCCACCAGCGCCGGCCAGAGGGCCCACGCTCCTCTGAAAAGCAAAGGCTGTTTCACGGTGACCGTTTCGTTCTGGAACCGCGCATGGACGCGAATGGACGCGAATGAAGCCGCGCCGGCGCGGATCGTCTCATCGTCGGACACCCGGATTCGCGTACATTCGCATGCATTCGCGGTTGAGCTGGGTGACTGTTCACGTGGCTCGAATTGAACCGCGAAGTACGCGAAATACGCGAACCCGGCGCTGCAGTGGAAAAGCATCCTTCCTTCTTCTTCGCGTGTTTGGCGCCTGCCTGCCGACCTGTCCCCCGAAGGCTTGGCGAAGGTGGAAGCATCGGCGCAGGCAGGTGTTTCGCGGTTGCCCTCCTCAACAGTCGCTTTGTTGGATACCAACGCGTTTCCTTGGTTCAGCAAGAGGCAGGCACGCTTGTCGTCCAGCGCGTGTGAACTGGTCGAGGACGCGGTCACGGCGAGCATCGGCAAGCTCGAGCTGACGAGGCCTTTTCGCGATCTGATCCCGCGAGAACTCGAATGTGACTTCATAGGCACTGTCACCATGGATCTTCGTTCTGTAGCCGCGGACGTCAGTCCGCGCCATCTCACTCCGTCAAAGGCTGGAATCAGCGCCGACTCACGTCGGCGGCTACAATCTGGTTTATGGTCCTCGTGTGCATCAAACCGTTGAATGCCGACGCTCTCCACATGCTTCGAGCACCTCGCCAAAGTGGTTGAACTACCGTTCCATCATCGCGATCCCTTCGATCGCCTGCTCGCCGCTCAAGCGTTGGTTGAAAACGTCCCTTTGATCAGCCCCGATCACGTCTTCGACGCCTATGCGGGCCGGCCTCTCTGGTGATTACGCCTCAAGTTACGCCCGCGTCTGTGTAAAGAAAGCGCGTTTTCCAAAGGGCCAACGGCCCGCCACAAGGACGCCCGGGGCCAAGCGAGTGATGGCCGTCCGCAGGACCTGGCCTGCGTGCCGACTTCTCCCCAGACCCCAGTTGGCGGTGATCAAAACCGCTGACCAACGCAGGCCAGGACCGAGCGTCGCTCTGGGTAAAACACCCAACAGAATCAACAGGAGCCCCAACGGGGCAAGACAAGGGCGCCCATGCCACCGGGCGGCTTCGGTACAACGAGCCCGCCCAACCGCCGCCGGTTTGTTCCGCCATTGCAGGGCTGAGCGGTCTCTGTTGATCGACGCACCCAGGGCGACGCGCAGTTGTTCCAGCCCTGCGGGCGGCTGATTTGCGCGCTTGTCCTGGGCTAGCTTGGGGGGCCTTTGGTCCTCGAGCAGCGCCGGCGACCTATCATCTGCAGGCGAGCGTTCGGCGTCAGCATGAGTGAGCGCATTCATCGCCTGTTGCGGTTCCAGATCCCTCAGACCATAGGACTGCCCAGACATATAAGGACGGCTGCGATCATCTTAGCTGGATGCTGAGCCTGGGCACAAGGCCGGTCCGTCCCCTTGATCAACCCAAACCCAGCGAGGCGCGTCTCTGGCCCTTGCGCCTTACGGGATCAGCACACGATAGAACTCCGTGGGAGCCGACGAGCTCGGGGGCGTGAACGTCAAGGTGCCGGTCAGATTCGTGCGCACCGCGATCTTCGTCCATTGCTCCAGGTTCGCCGAGGCTTCGAAGACGTAGAGGAGATTCGCCTGACCGTTGACACTCAACGCGACTTTGCCGTCTGCTGAGTTCGATGCGGCCAGGGTCGGAGGAGTCGTCGCCTCCGCTTGGTGCTCGGTGACTGTGAGAATCTGGCCGGCGGGGACGTTTGTGAGCGACTGGACGATGCCCGAAGGCCATTCGATTCTGATGATTTCGGCGCGGTCTGCTGTCGCCAGTCCGAAGTGGGCGACCGATTCCTGGGTCGATACCTGCGCTGAAATGGTGCGCAGTTGCCAGACCTCCCTCCCTCCGATGATCGCTTTCACGCGCACTTTGGCCCCGATAGCGGAACGGTTCGACGCCAGTCCCACCAGCTTCACCTCGAGCCAGCGATTGCTGTTTCCGTTGTTCCGATACAGGAAATCGTTCTGAGTTGCCGTCGTGGAATATGCATTCAGTACGTGCAGGTCCAAGAAGCCATCGTTGTCGTAATCGACCCAGACACAGCGCCAGCTTTTCGCCAGGTCAATGACCGGACTGCCACAGAACGCCTCCACAAAGCCGGCGGTTCCGTCGTTGCGAAAAAGGTGATTCCGGTTGGCTTCATTGTGGTTGTGCCCTGTGGCCACAAAGAGGTCCAGATCGCCGTCGTTGTCGTAATCGCCCCAGCAGGCGCCCCACCCCTGGGTCGAGGTGGGCACGTTTTCCAAGGCCTCGTAAAGCGGTCCCTCCAGCCGTGTCCAGCCATGCGGGTAATCGTTGCGCCAAAGCTGGGGCGTCCGACTCCAACCCGTGACCAAGACCTCCAGGTTGCCGTCATTGTCGATGTCACCCCACGTGTCCGCGTAGGCGGTGTGAGGTTCGCCGACAACAAACGGCAGATCGCCTTCGGGCCACGGAACGAAGCTGCCCCCGTCATTGCGAAAGGCACAAGGAGATTCGCTGCCGCAAATGAGGTCGGGGTACCCATCGTTGTCAAAATCTATCCAACTGGCGAAGATCGAGAGCTTCTTAACCTCGTAGAGCGGGCTGTTGGTCACGACGGCAAAGCGGCCGTTCCCGAGGTTGTGGAGCAGAGAGAGCGGCCGGGAAAGGGAGCCCGTATTCGCCGGGACGACCAGGAGGTCAACGAAGCCGTCGCCGTCGTAGTCAGCCCAGGCTTGAAACAACCCGCGAAGGTCGGAGCCGTTTTCGATCCAGGTTGCGTTTGGCAAGAACCGGTTGAACTTCCCGTTACCGCAGTTCGTGAAGTACTGCGGGGCGCCCTTGGTTTCCAATACCCCCAACCAGAAGTCGAGGTCGCCGTCGTTGTCGGCATCCGCCCAATTCACGCACATGGCATTGGCTGGGCCCGTGAAGGGGCTTGGACTCGCCAGGGCAAAGCTCCCATCGCGCCGGTTCGTGAACAGGCCCGAGGAATAAGCGGCGTTCGGGTTAAACGCTCCCCCCGTTATCACGACATCGAGAAAGCCGTCGTCGTTGTAATCGCCCCAGGCCACGGCGAGCCCCCCCATATCGCCCTCATTGACCAAAGGCCCTTGGGTGATCTTGGTGAACGTGGGATCGACCGTCAGGGTGGCGACCTGGCTGGTGGCGGACGCCCCGACGGCGCTGGTGGCCACCGCGAGATAGGGGCCGTCCTGGGCCAGGATAACATTGGTCAAGGACAAGATCTGCGTGGCCGCTGACCGGTTGGCGTTCGTGTCCAAAGCCGACTCCTTGAACCACCATTGCCAAGTGACCGGCGGATTCGTCGAAGTGGCGACAGCGACGAATCGGACGCTTACGCCCACGCTCACAGTGATGTTGGTGGGTTGTTTGGTGAACTTCGGGTCCTGGGCCAAGGCCCCGGACGATGTGATGAGTACCGTACCGATTCCGATTCCGACGAGTTTCGTGATGTTCATCGCTATGTACCTTTCTGGTGACTGTTCACGGTTCGTCCCGCCTCCCTCCCCCCTTCGCCTCGCCTGGAAACGGACCCTTTCTCTCTTCCCGAGCCGCAGGCCACAGGATTGACGTGGGACGCCGTGACGAAGGCCCCTGCACAGGTCATGCCAGGGATCGGTCAGTTCTCGGCCACCCGGTCCCGCCTGCGCTGCGCGCCCCCCGGCGCATCCGATTGTCTGGCGAACAACGAGACATGACGACTCAAGTCCGGGGGATGTCAGGTGTGAGTCAACTTGCTGGGAGTCAGTGGATTACGGCTGGGTTGGAAGGTCATACAGCGGGCTGGCGGCCCGGCCATTCCGAGGCCTGTTTTCGAGGAATTGCCCAAGCCGCGGCAGAATCACCGCAACGCTCGGCTGAGTGTGCACCCACAGTCCTACCCAGAATCTACTCAAACGGTTTTGACTAGGCGTTTGACTGGTTTGAGTAGAACTCACGGGCATCCCGGGTTTCCTGGCCAGGATCGGCCACTGAAATCTGCGCCGTCATGCTTCCTTTCTCTCCCTCTTGCGGCTCTCCGTGATGAGACCACCCCACGGAGATCGATGCCCTTGTGGCCGGACAGATGGTGGAGCCGGCGAGATCGTCCGATACTGCCCACTTCGCCCGGGCGCAGCCGAGGTGAGGGGTCATTCTCGTGTATCCCGCGGCCTGCACGGTCTACTCGAAGCCCGCCTCCGTTCAGAACAACTGGCTCAGGAACGTCCGGGCCGGAACGACCACCGGGTCATGCACCGCAAAACAGTCCGCCTCCTCATAGGCCAGTTTCAGTCATCGGACCAATACCGCCCACATCGTAAAATGGTCCAGACCGTTTTACGACGGACGCGAGTAGGGTGAAGGGGTAAAGGACTGACGATGGTCCGAGGACATTCCGTTTGCCACAATGCGTGTAAGATGCAGGGCAAACCGCCGCACTTTCCCGCAATGCGCATAGAGCGTCAACCTCAGGACGACCGAGATGCGGATCTTGCACGGAAGCGGCCCAGGCACGATCATGTTCGGCAGCGCGAAGCGTCTGCAGTGCGTGCGGTTACCGCCGCTTTTCGATGACGGTGGGCGGTGACGTCCCGCGCAAAGCGGTGCTGAAGCACCGCACTGGAGTTTGGACATTCTGAAGACGGGTTTTGGCGGGCGGCAGCGTGAGGCGGCGAGCGAGAAGACTCAGGCGGCGGCGCTGCCCACCATCATCGGGTAGGTTGCGGGGGCTTTGGCCG
>JAKLFY010000139.1 GCA_022710935.1 Verrucomicrobiota bacterium | reverse complement strand
CAGGCGGTTGAGGGGATTTCGAAGGGCTCAGGCGAGGTATTTGGAGGTTTGTTTCCATCGCGGGCACGCGTCGGGACGGGCGTTTGCTGGAAATCCTCGCCCCGCCTCGCTTAGGCGATGATTTGGGAAAACGCAAGTGACTTGACTGGGTGGTCATGCGATAAGGCGGGCATGAGCAGTGCGTTGCTGGCGCGGAGCGGGTTGTCGCTCGATCGCCTGGCGAGCTTCATCGCCATCGCCGATGCCGGCGGGCTGAGCGCGGCGGCGCAAGGCGATGCGGTGCGACAGAGCCAGTTGAGCCGTCAACTCAAGGAACTCGAAGAGTTCTTCGGCGCGCCGCTGATCGAACGAAGGCGCGGCGTGTTTCGACTCACCGCCGCTGGGCGCGCGCTCACCGAGATCGCCCGCCCGACCTTGACCCGGCTCGATGACTTCGAGCGGCATTGCGGCGGGCAGTTGACCGAAGTGCACATCGGGGCGGGCGAGAGCGTTTTGGTGTGGCTGCTGACGCCGAAGTTGAAGCCGTTCTTCGACGACGATCCCACACTGGCGCTCACCCTGCACAATCTGCAATCGGAAGATATCACGAGACGGTTGCGCGACGGGCGTCTGGACTTCGGCCTGCTGCGGCGTTCGGCGGTCGGTTCGGGCTATTCGAGCCTGCCGGTTGGGGCAGTCGAGTATGCGTTGTTCGTGCCGCGCGCCGCGTTTCCCAAAGGCCAAGCCGCGACGCCGGCGCAACTGCTGTCCCAAGTCCCAGTGGCCGTGCTGGAAGGCAACAGCACAGTCAGCGTGGCGCTGGCGGATTGGGCGGCGGACAATCGCGTCCGACTGAACGTCCGGCTGCGCTGTACTTCGCTGGTGCAAGCAGCGGCAGCGGTCAAGGGTCTGGGGATGGCCGCGGTGCTGCCGGTCTGGGCGAAGTCGGAGTTCAACGACGAAGCGGTCGCTCGGTTGAGCCTGCCCGCGCTGCGTGAACTCGCGATGCCGCTGCGCCTGGTCTGGAGCCGCCGTCAGGCTGCAATTCGCCCGTTCATGACCGGCCTGGCCCGGATGCTGGCGTCAGCGCTTGCAGGTGCAACGTCGCGCGCGGTCAGTACTGTTGAGTCGCCTCGAACTCCTCGACGGGCCGCTGGAATTGATCGGCGAGAACCTCGGTCTTGAAACGCGCGTCGCGGGCCTGGGTGGCTTTGGCCACGACACGCCACGAAGCCACGGCCTTCGGTTCGAGCGCAGCCAGCGGTTCCATCGTGACCGTCTGGCCTTGGGCCTGACCCGGTGTGACCCCGGACGCCTGGACGAACTCCTGCCCCTCGGCGAGGGTGCAGACGATCTTAAGTTGGGTGAGGGTGGCGGATCCCTGGTTGGTCACCTGGATGTCATACGTGACGGAATTCCCCACCAGGATGGGATCTTCGAGATCGATCACCTCGACGAGGATCGCCGGGATGCCGCTGATGCGGGTGGCGCATTGCGTCTGCACGGGCTGGGCGCAACCGCCGCGGGCCGACGCGTTGAACGCAAGAGAACCCGGCTGGGCGAGCGTGAATGTCGCACAGGCCTTCCGCGACGCCTGCGGGGCGAAGTCCCGGAACTCCCAGACGACTCGGTCCGCCGTCTGCGCACCGCCTTCAGTCGCGCCGACGAACGCAGCGCCTTGGGGAATGAGCAATTCCAGTGTGGCGGTTGGTTCCGGGGCGTTGCCGGTGTTCGTGAGAGTCAAACAGACCTCGGCGGGGCGTCCGGCGAACACTTCGCGCGGGGCGTCGCAGGCCAGCCCGAGGGCCGGTGCGCCGACCGTGGCCACGGCCTTAGCTTCGAAGTTGCCTCCGTCGAAGGACGTGACCTGGACCGTGTTGGTGTAGGAGCCCGGGGCCGCGGCCACAACCTTGAACCGGTACTCCCGGCCTTCGGAGGGATCGAGGCTGCCGATCTCCCAAGCCAGCGGGGTCTGATCCTCGACCAGTTTCAGACCGGGCGGGAGGGTGTCGGCCAATCGAATCCGGAGAATCTCGCGTTTGCCGGTGTTGCGCACGACGATGCGGGTCTCGAATGGGGCGCAGACGGTGGCCTCGGTGAAGGTCTTGATCACCTCGAGGCCCGGATGCAATTCGCGTTCGAGGCGCTCGACCCAGAAATTGCTGCAGGCCTTGGGAGTCACCACACGGTAGCGCTGATCGTTCGATATGAACTTGAACTCGTAGGCCTCGAACGGCTTCTTCCCGGCCCAGAGAACGTCCTTGAGAAGCACGGGCTGGCCCTTCTTGCGCGTGGACATGGCGGACAGCCGCGTGCCGGGCTGGATTCGCAGCTCGCGGATGTCGGCTGTGGCGGCGGCGCCGCGAAGATCCTCCTGATTCCCCTGCCAGTCCGATTGGGCGAGAATCGCGCCGATATCGGCCTGCAACTGCGGGTTCTGAAACAAGGCGCGGAGATCCTCGGGCGTCTTCAGCGGCGGGGCGAATCGCGTGTTCGGGTTGCCCAGGTGCGTGGCCCGGTGCTGCTGCGCGTGGCTGGGGGCGCAGGCCCACCCGACGACGAAAAGGATCAGGCCCAGGGTCAGAAGCGACTTGAGTTTCATGGCAGCCGCAAAGCCTAGGTGAGGCCGCGCCCGAACACAAGACACAAGCGGATGCACTGAATTCGCTGGGCCGACGGGGCGCCTGTTGGTACGGTGCGCCCGCATGACTCTCGGTCGCATCCTGTTCGCCGCATCAGTTGGATCCGCCTGGCTGTGTTTGGCCGCCCTCGAGCCTTGGCCCCAGTTCCGGGGACCGCGCGGGGACGGCACCTCGGCGTCCGTCGGACTGCCGATCGAGTGGGGCGAACAGCAGAACATCCAATGGAAGACGCCCATTCACGGACGCGCGTGGTCATCGCCGGTCGTGTGGGGCGGGCAAGTCTGGATGAGCACGGCGACCGAGGAAGGCGATCGGCTGTCCGCGGTCTGTCTGGATCTCGATTCCGGACGGATCATACACGACTTGAAGCTGTTCGATGTCGAGGCCCCGCAATTCGCACACCGGTTCAACACTTACGCCTCGCCGACGCCCGTGATCGAGGAGGGAAGGGTGTACGTCACCTTCGGTTCGCCGGGAACCGCGTGCCTGGACACTGCGACCGGTCGAGTGCTGTGGGAGCGCCGCGATTTTGTGTGCAATCATTTCCGCGGCGCCGGATCCTCGCCCATTCTCGATGGCGACCTCTTCATCCAGAACTTCGACGGCAGCGATCACCAGTTCGTCGTCGCGTTGGACAAGCGGACCGGCCAGACCGCATGGCGACGCGAGCGATCGATCGACTTTCGGGATCTTGACTCGACGGGCAAGCCCGAGCTGGAAGGCGACCTGCGCAAGGCTTTCGGCACCTGTCACGCGGCGGTTCTCGACGGACGCGCAACGCTGCTCAGCCAGGGCGCGAAGGCCGTGTATGCCTATGATCCCGCAAGCGGCCAGGAGCTGTGGCGCGTCGAGGAGCGGACGAGCCACTCCGCCAGCACACGACCCGTGGTGGGCCACGGACTGGTCTTTGTCGCCACCGGCTGGTCGAGCGGACAGGTCCTGGCGATCCGCCCCGGCAAGCCGGGTGAGATCCTCGATGCCAATGCGGACGCCGACCCCGGAATGGCTTTGGAGGTGGTCTGGAGAGCCAAGAGAAACGTGCCCAAGAAGCCGTCCCTCCTGCTGCTCGACGACCTGCTCTACGGGATCGACGACAACGGCGTCGCCACCTGTTGGGAAGCGCTGACCGGAAAGGTGCTCTGGAACGAGCGCGTGGGCGGCAATTACTCCGCGTCGTTGTTGGGCGCCGAGGGGCGCATTTATTGCTTCAGCGAGGAGGGCAAGACCACGGTGCTTGCGGCGGGACGCACATACCGGAAACTCGCGGAGAACCTCCTGGCCGACGGTTTCATGGCGTCGCCGGCCGTGGCGGGCAAGGCCCTCATCGTTCGGACTAAGACGGCGGTGTACCGGATCGAGCTGAGGCCGTGATGGCTAACCCGCACGCGGTGCAGGCCGGGTCCCCCGACCCGGCGTTTGCACCGATGTCTGTCCTCGCGCCGCGTGAGGGCACGCGGCCTACACCCTGAGCATCAAAGCGTGTTGGATGCCGGGTGCCCTCACCCGGCGTCAAGGCCTCACACGCAAAGTGGGAACTGCTGGCGTGGCTGGCGGCTTTACATTCGCGGCGGGAATGGGGATGCTACAGTGCTTTGTGGAAGCGCAATTGACAACAGACATGCAGAGCGGGGGGCTGGGAGACGCCTGGGCGCCCGATTCGTGGCAACGCAAGCCGGTGACTCAGCAACCCGCTTACCCGGATCCGGAGGCGCTTAATTCGGCCCTGGCGCGGTTGTCCCGGCTGCCGCCGCTGGTGACCAGTTGGGAGATTGAGAGCCTGCGCCGCCAGTTGGCTGAGGCGACCATGGGCGAGCGGTTTCTGCTCCAGGGAGGAGATTGTTCCGAGAGCTTCGAGGACTGCGAATCGGACTCGATTGCGGCGAAGCTCAAGATCCTGCTGCAGATGAGCCTGGTCCTGGTGCAAGGGGGCAAGAAGCGCGTGATCCGGCTGGGGCGGTTCGCGGGTCAATACGCCAAGCCGCGCTCGGCTGACACGGAGACTCGAAGCGGGGTGACGCTGCCGGCCTACCGGGGCGACATGATCAATCGGGCGAATTTCAGCCTTGCGGACCGCACACCGGATCCGGAACTGCTGCTGCGAGGCTATGAGCGCTCAGCCTTGACCATCAATTTCATCCGCGCTCTGATCGATGGCGGGTTTGCGGACCTGCACCACCCCGAGTATTGGGAATTGGGGTTTGTGCGCAGATCGCCTCTGGCCGCCGAGTACACCCGGATGGTTGAATCCATCGGCGAATCGCTCCGGTTCATGGAGACGCTCACCGGAGGGACCCTGGGCGACAGCAGCCAGGTCGACTTTTTCACGAGTCACGAGGGTCTGCATCTGCTCTATGAACAGGCCCAGACGCGCCGGGTCCCGCGGCGCGAAGGATGGTACAACCTGGCCACCCACTTGCCTTGGATCGGCAACCGGACCCGGGCGCTGGACGGGGCGCACATCGAGTATTTTCGCGGTATTCAGAACCCGATTGCCATCAAGCTGGGCGGTGCAATCTCAACCGACGAGGTGGTCGCCCTCTGCGAACGGCTCAACCCCAGGAACGAGCCCGGGCGGCTCACCCTGATCACGCGATTCGGTGCGGACCAAATCGAGTCGCTGTTGCCGCCGGTTGTGGATGCGGTGCGGCGGGCGGGCCAAGTTGTGCTCTGGAGCTGCGATCCGATGCACGGGAACACCGAATCGCTCAGCAGCGGGGTCAAGACCCGGCGATTCGATCGGATCCTTGCCGAGCTGGAAAAGGCCTTTCACATCCTGCAGGAGGGCGGCACTCACCTCGGGGGAGTTCACTTCGAATTGACGGGGGACGACGTGACCGAGTGCGTCGGAGGGGCGAGCGGCGTCACGGAGGCCGACTTGGCGCGTGCCTATCGCAGCCAGGTCGATCCGCGCTTGAACTACGAGCAAGCCCTCGAGATGGCTCTGCTTTTGTCCCGATTGATGGCCCAAGAGCGCTCGCGCGCCTCGTCGTCACATTGACCCCCTCACCCGCCCCCGCAGTCGCGGGGGCACGCTCGTCCCATCAGATTTCCAGAACCTGTTCGAGCAATTGAGGCAATTGAGCCAGGAAGCCGTGTTCGCGCGCGACGAGGGTGAAGCCGGCCTGTTGCGCGGCCAGGGTCAATGCCTCGCCTTCCTTCCTGTCGGTTGTCTTAAGAAGGCCCAGGATCGGGACATGATGGGTCTCCGGATCGGCTCGGAGACCGTGCACGGCGGCGCAGACGCGCTCGGTCATGGCGCCCAACTCGGCCACGAAGACCAGCGGCCTGGTCTCGGCAGCCTGCTCGGTCAGCTTGGTAAGATCCGAAAGGACCACGACCCGATAGCCCAGATCCTGCAACCGGTTCATCAATTGGTTGCCGATCAGCAGGCTTTCGTAAAAGATGAGCGCCAACGGCGACGACATGTCAAAACGGTGAAGCACTCCGGCATCAATTGCAAAGGCTTTCCTTAGAACCACCCAGAGAGAGTCCGGCAGACGAGGCGCAACTTGTGGAGCGCTGTCGGCTCGGCGACTCGCTCGCATGGGAGGAGGTGTTCGAGCGACACTATCCTTCCGTCGGTCGCTTCATCTTCCAACTCAGCCCCGGTTTCTCCCGCGAAGATGTCGAGGAAGTCTGTCAGGAGACCTTCTTGTCGGCCATTCGAAAGCTCGCCTCCTTTCGCGGCGGAAGTTCATTGCAGACCTGGCTCTTCCGGATCGCAGCCAACAAAGGCCGGGACTATCGGGAACGTCAGATGGCGGCCAAGCGCGGCGGCGGGCGCGCGCCTGTCCCACTCGATGCCGAGGATCCCGAGCATGGACCGGCTCCGCCCATCCCCAGCTCCGATCCCCAACCTGACGCGGCCCTCGTGCGCACCGAACAGATGCAGATGCTCGGGCGCTGCCTCGAACTGCTGGGGGAACGATGCCGGGAGGTCATCGAGTTGCGCTATTTCGGCGATCTGAGCTATGAAGAAATCTCGCGAACACTCGGACTGAACGTGAAAACGGTGAGCTCCCGACTCAGCAAGTGCCTTGATCGGCTCGAACGGCTGGTCCAGGACCTCGAAAGTCGCCCGCGTCTCGATCGATAGGAGGACTCAGACCTTTTTGCCGTCCAATCAACTGACGACATGGCCCAGGAACGCAAACCAGCAGTCCACGACCGGTTGACGGCCTACGCCGCCGAGCGTCGAAGGCGATTAGGCCCGCCGCCCACGCTGCCGCCGCATACGCGACGCTTCCTTCTGGATGCGGTCAGCCGTCATTATGAGCCCGTCTCGGCGCAGGCGCGTCCGCAGCACTCTGGTTGGATTGGGGGTTGGATGCGATGGGCATGGACGGGCGCGGCTCTGGTCGCCGTGATCGCCGGCGCGCTCTGGATGGTCAGACACCCCCGCCTCGAATCGACACTCGAAGTGGCCCGCAAAGTCGAGCCCATCGACAATGCGCAAGTCCTCGCAACGGTTCCGCCGCCGCCCATGGCCGCCCACCCCACCCCATCGGAATTGCCCCTCGCCAGAACGTCCGACGGGCCGACGCCGCCCGCTGTCCTGGCGTCCGCGCCGAGCACCGCCCCGTCACATTCCGAAAGGGGCGTGGCTTTCAAGACGGGCGATCCGGCGAGCTTTGGGGTTGCCGGCGCTCTGCCTGTCCTGCGCCGATTCCGGATCGAAGGCGACGGAGAGACAATCCGCATCGTCGACGCCGATGGCTCGGTTTACGAGGGGACCCTTCTGGCTGCGGCCAAACCGATGATGGAAACCGTCGAGGTCGGCACTGCGCTTCGGGGCCGCCGGACTGCACAAGAGGGGGCGGTCCCGCCCGGCGCGAGGGCTGCCCGCAAGGGCTTCACGGCAGGACAGCCGAGAATGGCAGCGCCCCCCACCCAGGGACCGACATCTGTGGGATCGAGATCAGACCTCAAAGACCTCGCATTTGAAGTCAGGGGCACCAATCGCTCGCTCAACCAGTCCGTTCGCCTGAGCGGGCAGTTCGTCTTGACCAACCGCCCGATCGCAAGTCCCACCCAGATCGAACGGCGCGCCGATGGCCTCCTCGATTCGTTCAAGGACCTGGTCCGTCAATCGGCGGTCCAAGGCCAGGCGGTCCTCGGCGACGGGCGGATCTTGCAGATCAATGCAACGCCCGAGTCTCCGTGAATTGTCCTGCATGTGAATAACTCACTCATAGACCGTGTTTAGCGGGTCCTGCATGAACCCGCTTAATTCATGACTGCGTTTTTCTGAAAGTTCTTGTTGCTTGCTGGAGAACATCTCTGCATACTCGGCGTAAGCAATCGTCGTTACTTAGTATGCAGTGAAGATCTCTACCGACAGGAGTCTGATCGCCCGTTGTCGTGCGGGGAAGGAATCCGCCTGGGATCAGTTGCTTGAATCTCATTATGACGGGATTGGGCGTTTTGTGTTTCTCGCCGCCCCCGCTCTCACGGAATCCGAGGTTCCGGAGATGTGCCGCCGCACGTTTATTCGTGCGGTTGGCGAGATCAACGAGGTCATGGACGCGCCGTCCTGCCAGGTCTGGCTGCTCCGTGTGGCCTCGGAAGAAGTGCGTCGGATCGGACGTGGAAGGCTCGAGAGCCCGGGGGAAGGGCCGTGCGATCAGTGCTCGGGCGTGGCGGAATCAGAGCCCAGTGGGGGCCGCGGCGTCGACAACGATGCGCTGATGCGGCAACTCCGCCGCCAATTCGACTGGTTTGGCGGGCCGTGTGTCGAGTTGGCCGAGTTGTGGTTCTTCAGCGAGCTCCCGGAGGCCGAGGTGGCTGCGGCGCTCGAGGTGAGTCCGGAGCTGCTGTTGCGGCGGTTGCGGATGTGTTTGCAGCGAATGCAGACGCTCGAACCGCTCCGGGCAGGCGACGTGCAGGAGTCTGTGGACATGCCCTATCCGCCCGACTTTGCGCGCCGGGATGTCGGGCATCCACTGGGCACACGCCTCGCTGCCTATGCGAAGGAGCGGGGCGCCCTCATCACCCACCGGTTTTCGGTTCCGCAGGCAACCCGGGAAGAGGTTCTCGAGGCGGTGCGGTCGGCATTCAAGAGGCCCTACCCGGTTCTGCCGCGCTCTGCGATGTCTCTGCTGGCGCCGTATTGGCGTGTGACCGCCACGGTTGCCGGTGGCGCGCTTGTGCTGGTGATGGCGCTCCTGCACGGCGAGGGGGGCTGGGCACCCGCCGGGACGGGTCGGGCCGGCGTTTCGAGCTGTTACTGGTCCACCAAGTCGGAGCTGCCGCGCGTTCTTCTTCCGGACCCCGAGCCGGACTTGACATGTCCTACGGGCAGCGATGGCGCACTGAGATGGAGCATTGCCCCTGCACAGCAGGCAACGCAGGAAGCTGCGCCTCCAGACGCAGCGGATCGGATCCAATCCCAAGACCCGGCGGAGAGCCTCGTCATGGGCAGCGATCAGCCCGATCCGGTCCTTCCCTTGGCATCCTCTGCGCCGCCTGCGGATTCGCCACCTGCCGATGGGGGCACGCCGCCACCCCAGTCACCGGTTTTGCTCGCGATCGTCGACAGACCAGCCCCGGCAACCGGCGCGTTCGTGCCAACGGACATCGAGGCGGGCTCGACATCGGCACTCGAGGTGACGACGCGCCAGCGGCAGTTTGTCCGGGCGAACACGGCCAGCCAGTTCCGTCGCAACTTCAACTCGCCGCCCATGCCGGCGGTGCTCGAGAGCTTCGACGTCGATTTGACGCCATCGGGCTTGACGATTACCGACGCCGATGGCTCGGAATACCGGGGGACTTTGAATCGGGCGGCAGCTCAGCACGAGGAAGACGCCACATCACAGGATCGGAGTTTGGCGTTCGAGGCCCGAGGCGTGCACCGCACGACTGGAGAATCCGTTGTGTTTACAGGCTGGCTGATTCCCCAACGCGCGGCCTCGATCGTCCTCTCGCCGATCGCTTCGAGTCCCTCGGATCCGACCGCGACCTCCCGGATGCCGCTGCTGGCCGAGGGGGTTCTGGCGATCGAGGGGAACGTGCAATACGGGGCGCGGACGTGTTTTCCGGTGCATGCGGACGCTGCGCAGCACTTCACGCCTGAAGAAGTTGCGGGGCCTGCAACACCTCGAGTCCCTTCGACCTGAGTTCCTGTACCAGATCCGTCGGCGCATTGGCGTCCGCCACAACGGCACGCACCCGCTCGAACCCGCAGAGGTGGACCATGGACTTGCGTCCGAACTTGGTGTGGTCCATGCAAAACACCACCGTTTGCGCGGCTTTCATCATGGCGCGCTGGATTTCGATCAGGAGCACGTGGGAATTCGAGATCCCGTCGGGTGTGATTCCGCCTGCGCCCATGATGGCCACGTCGGCGTGCAGACGAGTGAGGGACTCGAGGGCCAAGGGGCCGACGAGGACACCCAGGCGGGGATAGACCACCCCGCCTGTCACCACGATCTCGACCATGTTGTTCGAAGCGTAGAGATTCGCGACCGGGAGCGAGTTGGTGATAATGAGCGGGCGTTTCGATTCAAGATAGCGGGCCGCGTGGTAGGCGGTCGTCCCGGCGTCGATGATGACGCTCTGGCCCGGCAGAATCAACTCCGCGCACAGCCGTCCGATGGCCTCTTTCTCCGCCAGTTGATGCGTGTCGCGCGCACTGAAAGCGAACTCGTCGGTTCGCGGATTCAGGATGCGCGCTCCGCCGTGGGTGCGTCGAATGCCACCCCCGCCTTCAAGCACCGCCAGGTCGCGGCGGACGGTGGACAGGGAGGCTTCGACCTCGCGCGCAAGTTCTTCGAGAGAGGCGAATTCGACGCGCTGAAGGTATTCTTCAATGCGGTGTTGGCGTTCTTCAGGCTGCATGCGCCCCTGCTTGTGAGAGATTTTGAAACATTTTGCAAGATTCCGGTTGACATCTGAGCGCGGACAAGAAGGATTTCGGACAGTTGATGACACCAACAGTGCCAGTTACGCATCGTGCGGTTGTCGAGCATCTGGTGCGTCAGATGGTCTACCAGAAGCTGGGCAAACCGCTGCCGAGGGTCGCATCCGCTCCCAACCCGCTTGTTGTGAACGTGAGCGCCCGGCATTGCCATTTGACGCCCGAGGCGGTCGAGGCGTTGTTTGGCAAGGGGGCGCAGCTCCATGTGCACAAGGAGCTCTACCAGCCCGGGGCCTTCGCGGCGAAGGAGACGCTGACCTTGATTGGCCCGCGGAGTCGTGTGATATCGAACCTCCGGATTCTTGGGCCATGCCGCAATCTGAACCAGGTCGAGTTGGCCTATACGGATGCGATCGCGCTGGGGTTTGACATCCCGCTCCGGATTTCGGGGGACATCAAGGGGACGCCAGGCTGCATGCTGATGGGGCCGGCGGGGTTTTTCGAGATGGATCAAGGTGTCATTCGCGCGTTGCGCCACGTGCACATGCATCCGGACGACGCCGCGTTTTACGGGGTTAAGGGCGGGGACGAGATGCGGCTGAAGATCGGCGGTCCGTGCGGGATCATGCTCGACAAGCTGCTGTGCCGGGTGGATCCGAATTTCAAGCTCGAGGCGCACATTGACACGGACGAGGGGAATGCGTGCAACCTGTTGCCGGGGACGCCGTGTGAGTTGATCAAGTGATGAAGTGAACAGCGGGATCGCGGGCGCGTGGCGCCCCGGGCGAGTTTCTGAACCAGAACCACTAACGACAGACTGATTATGAGCGAAGCACTCGGAATGATCGAAACCAAAGGCTACGTTGGCGCCGTCGAGGCCAGCGACGCGATGGTCAAGGCCGCAAACGTGACCCTCGTCAAGACCATCCCGATCGGGGGTGGGATGATCACCGTGCTGGCGCGTGGGGATGTGGGGAGCGTCAAAGCGGCGGTGGATGCAGGCTCGAAGGCGGCGGGCAAAGTGGGCGAACTGATCAGCTCTCACATTATCGCGCGTCCGCATGAGGATCTGCTTCGGGCCTTCGTGGGCGAGGCGCCCAAATCCGCAGGCAAATAGGATCCTCAAGATTGCTGGAAACCAACCATCAAGAAATCTCTGTTATGGTACAACAAGCGATTGGAATGATCGAGTGCAAGGGCCTCTGCGCCCTGCTCGAGGCGAGCGACGCCGCCCTCAAGGCCGCCAACGTGGTCCTCGTGGGCTGGGAGAAGATCGGGAGCGGTTACGTGACGTCGATCTTCCGCGGCGACGTGGCGGCCGTGAAAGCGGCCACCGACGCCGGCGCGGCCGCGGCCGCGCAAGTCGGCCAGGTCGTCAGCGTGCAGGTGATCCCCCGACCGCACGAGGGTCTGAGCGCGCTCGGCAAGTGGCTGCAGTAAGCTCGGGTGACGGGGACTCGGCAGCGCGGGTCGCTGCCGACCGGACCTCTTCCTGAATGAAGATCCTTGTCGCGAACATCGGCTCGACCTCGCTCAAGTGGCGGCTCTTTGACTTTGCGGATGGGGAGCGGCTGCTCCACAAGGGCGGCTTCGAGCGGGTGGGCGATTACGCCCGGGCGATCGAGGATTGTCTGGCGGATCTCGAACGCTCCGGGGCCGTTGCGTCCGAGCGCGAGATCGCCGCGGTGGGTTTCAAGACCGTTGTGGCCAAGGGCGTGAGCGGCTGCGTGCGCCTGGATGATTCGGCGGTCGCGGCGATGGAGGCGTTCAACCAGCTCGCCCCGGCCCACAATCCCGCGTATGTGCGCGGCATCCGCCTGTTCGCGCAGCGCCTGCCGGAGGTTCCCCTGGTGGGCTTGTTCGAAACCGCGTTCTACCAATGGGCGCCCGAGGCGGCGATGCGCTACGCGGTGCCGGCGGTGTGGTGCGACGCGGGGGTGCGTCGCTGGGGCTTCCATGGCGCCAGCCACAAGTTCATCGCCGAGCGCAGCGCTGAGCTTCTCGGGCGCGCCGACGTGGCCGAACGGGCGCGACGTCTTTACGTTGACGGCGGCAGCGCGCCGGTGCGCGAGCCAGCCTTGCGCATCATCTCCTGTCATCTGGGCGGGAGTTCGAGCATCAGCGGCATCCGCAATGGCGTGGCGGTTGGCAACAGTTTGGGGATGAGCCCGCAATCGGGTGTGCCGCACAACAACCGGGTGGGCGACCTGGACGCGATGGCTTTTCCCTTTGCGATTCGGGTGCTTGGCTTGACCGTCGACGAGGCCGAGCGGCAGCTCTGCAACGAAGGCGGGATCAAGGGCCTCAGCGGCGTGTCGAACGACGTGCGCGATGTCTGGACGGCGGCGCAGGGGGGCAACGCCCAGGCGCGCCTGGCGCTCGAGGTGTTCGTGCACGAGGTCCGCCGCTGGATCGGCGGCTACTTCGCCCAACTCAACGGGGCGGACGCCCTGGTCTTTACAGCGGGTATTGGCGAGAACCGATCCGAGCTTCGGGCGGCCATCTGCGCCGACCTGGATCAGTTGGGCATCGTTCTGGATGCGGACACGAACGTGAAGGTGCGTGCCCAGGAGGCTGTCATCAGCGCGCCGGAATCCCGCGTGCGCGTGCTGGTCATTCCGACCAACGAAGAACTCGTGGTGGCCCGCGAGGTCAAGCGCTGGCTGGATCATCGTGTTTCATCGACAGCGGAGCCGGCGCGGCAAGACCATCCATCAACTCCAGCCTGACCCGAGTCTCAAATCTCAAATCTCAGATCTCAGATCTCAAATCTCGAAAGAACTCCACATGCCACAAGCCATAGGACTCCTTGAAACCCGCGGCCTGGTCGCCCTTGTCGAGGGCACCGATGCAATGCTCAAGGCCGCGAATGTTGAACTCGCCGGACCGATGACACAGGTCGGCAACGCCCTGGTCACAGCCGTCGTGGTCGGCGATGTCGCGGCCGTGAAAGCCGCGGTGGACGCCGGAGCCCAGGCGGTGAAATCGATCCAGGGCGAACTGGTCAGCGTCCATGTCATCGCCCGTCCGCACCCGGATGTGGACGCGGTCATGCCGAAGAGGAAATGACGGTCCGATCCTCGAGGCGGGAACCGCCGGGCACGAGGCCCGAAGCGGGTGAACGTTCCAGCCTCGCCTCGCGGCTCCGGGATTGCGCATGAGACTTCGGCCCAGCCGTTATGTACCTTGCTCACGTTGAAGGCTCGGTGGT
>JAKLFY010000138.1 GCA_022710935.1 Verrucomicrobiota bacterium | reverse complement strand
CCACTTGGTCGGATCCCTTTCCTTGTTTCCGGACTTGTCTGCGCCCTCTGCGCCCACGCCGCGCCGCCCGGCCCGACACCGCAGATCCCGGACGGCGGCGGCGCTCCGGGGCCGTTTCCGAACACGTCGGTCTCGGCGGTCAACGTGATCGCCAAAGGCAGCGCCACCTTCAACAGCGCTGTCGATGTTCCGGGTCTAGCCGGACAAGGCCCGATTCCCTGGTCGGTGAATCGGTACAATCGCGGCGACTTCGCCGTGCGCCTTTCCCCCGGCGACGCGCAGGCCGCATTGAACAACCTCAATCAGGGATTCATCGAGTTCGGCGACAGCGCGGTCAACATCCCCGCCAGCCAGGCCTGGCGCCCGAGCCCGCTCCTCGGAATCAGCATCCCGACCGCGCGCCAGAACGGCCCGATTGATTGGAACGACGGCGAGGGCCCGTTCTACCCGACGGTCGCAATCGCCGAATCGTCGTCGGGCCCCGGCTACAGCATGGCGGACGGCAGTTGGGGCAATGGCGATCTCGACGTGAATACCGGGCGGGCAGGCACGCACGGTTCGAGTCCTGAAGCCAATTTCAGCTTCTCCGTCGCCTGGTTCCCGTACGATCAGGGATGGCTCGGCGGCGAGGTTGGCAGCCCGACCGCCGAGGGCCAGGCGCGCTGGACCAGTCCCAACGCGCACGCCGCCGGCCTGGCGGCCGGGGTGGTCAAATGGCCGCAGTTCCCACTCGAGAGCGGGATCTATGGCGGCCAGGCCGAACTGGTTCTGCCCGGAGTCAATTCACTCGATGACGGCATGCTGTTCGTCACCTCGGCGGACGGCGCGAGCGATGTCAATATCGTGGGTGTCGCGCCCAAGGAAACCGGCATCGGCTGGCATGTGGCAGTCCGCGAAGACTCGGCCCTGGACGCCGAGACCCTGGCGGCAGCCGATCAATCCGAGTTTGCGTTCGTCTACGTGCCGTTCGACGCCCGGAATCTGGTCGGCGGACACATCGTGGGCGCCGATGGATCCAAGCGCAAAGCGGTCGGGGACTTCACCGTCGCCCGAACTGGCACGGGCGTCTACGAGCTGGTTGTCCCCGGCAAGACGGGCGCCGACGGCACCCTGTTGTTGCAGGTGGCGGACCTCGAACCAGAAACCTCGGTGCCGTTGGCCTCGCGCGCCTTCCTCTCGTACGAGTTCCTCGACGGCAAGTTCGTCATTCAATCGCGCAAGACAACCACCGACACGCAGGCGGACCTCGCTGATGCCAGTTTCTACGTGGCGTGGGTGGACTTTCAGACGCCGCTGGCGCCCCCGGACGGTCCGCGCATGCGCAGCCTGGCGGCGGTGGTGGTATCGGGCGAAGGCGCAGTGGCCAGGGAAACCGCTGTGGCGGTGAACACGCACGAGCCGGAAGTGCTGGTCGTGTCGATCGACTCGGTCAATGTGGCGGGCTTCACAGACCCGATCATGCAGATGCCGGCGCTCTATGCGGTTGTGGGGCGGTTCTTCGATCCGCGCACGCTGGCGGCGACCAGCGAGCCTTTCATCGTCTTCGGCAACCCGCTCGGCACGGTGAGCCGGTGTGACGCCGAGTACAACCCTGTGTCGAAGCAATACGTCGTCGTCGCCAATGCCCGCATGTACAACCCATACCTCCTGGACGTCCCTTTGGTGGCGCTCGTCAACCCCGCCTCGGTCGCCGGCGGCAATTCGCCCGTCGCCAAAGCCTTCGTCCACGACCTGGTGAGCGAGGATAGCTACGACGACGTCTCCGTTGCTGTCAGCTCGCAAAACGGGAACATCCTCCTGGCCTGCGAGCGGAAGTTCTTCGGCGAGGGTGAGGGCGCCGTGGGCGCCCTCTACGACAAGACCGGGACCTTGCTGACGCCGCTCCGCACGCGTCTGGACCTGCTCCAGCAGATCGGTGATGAGGACGATCCGGACGCGAGCTACCATGAGGGGCTCGACGCGTTCCTCTACATCTCGAACACGGACAACTCGAACGGATCCACCGGCACGCTCAGCAACCGGATCGTTGGCTCCGTGGTAGATCCTCTGCCTGATGGTCAGGGCAACCTTGTCGTCCGGGCCGAGCAACCGCTGGGAGACGGCCTCCCGACCGGCAGGGCCGAAGGCCATCCCGCTTCAATCGTCAACCCTTTCAACGGACAACTCATCACCGCCTACGACGCCGGGAACGGCACTGCCATGGGCGATCTCTCGTTCTTCGACTTGGGCACCCCGCCCAATTACGCGTTCACCTCGGCTCGGTCGGAGGTACCGTATCTCGACGGCACAAGCGGCAACCCCTTCAACCACCAGCATCCGCAGCTCGCCGCGGATCCGGAGAGCGGCGTGATTGTGGTGGGCTTCAACGCCACGGGCAGCACCGCGGGCGTCCCGGAGGCCTATGCGTTCGTGCTCCTTGGACCGGACGGACAACCGCTGTCCAGCCAACTGGGCGCCCCGTATTTGCTCGCGGACTCGCCCGGCGGTCTGGGAACGACTGTGAACTTCCACACCATCAAGTACTCGCCCCTCAGCGGCTCGTTTCTCGCCGCTTACACGAGCAATCCCGGGGTGACGTACCTCGCGGCTCTCGACATCACATCGTCGCATCTCCTCGCCCCGCCCACCCTCGCCGTCGCGCGCAGCGGCAACGAGGTGGTCATCACCTGGCCCGCCAGCGCCACAGGCTACCAACTCGACGCCAGCCCCACGGCCTCCCCGGCCGACTGGCAGCCCTCCGGACTCACCCCCAGCGTCGAGGGTGATCTGTTTAGAGTCGCAATCTCACCCAGCGGCGCCGCCCGCTTCTTCCGGCTCAGGCGCCCGTAAAGGTTTATGGCGACGCGCTCGCCCACGCAGCAACAAACATACAGAGGAATCCGCGGGATGTAAGACACCGTCACCCTCACCGGCCCCCGCAGTCGCGGGGGCACCCTCTCCCATCGGATGCTCAGCACCGGATGGGAGAGGGCCTGGAGTTTGGTCATTCTTGATGCTTGTCGATTTGGTTGCAGGGTGTTCATCGCACACCTCATCGCACGCTTCATCCTCCGGCAGGCTCTGTTCGACGCAGGTTCAGGAAGCCGCAACACAAAAGGTCCAATCACCTCCGCCGCTCACTGGCGCTGGCCTTTGCGGCGAACACCCACCCGACGAAGATCGATCGGATTGAACCCGAGCTTGAGGGCCGGCGATTCCAGATTGAGCCGGAAGTTGTAGGCGCGCGAATTGTAAAACATCGGGTCGGCCACGACGGAGTGGATGTCGTGGCCTCGAGCCTGCCATTCCGCCAGTGTCGCCCCGGCGAAGCGCATCGAGTCGGGGCGGGCCTCGGGCCGTCCGTCGAAATACACGTTGTTATCGAGCCGGTACCGGTTGTTCGTCCAATTGCTGCCCAGGAGGTCGCCGGAATCGAAGTAGACAATATTGCGCTCAAACGTGAACGAAATGTGCTCTTCCTCGCGCGAGCGCATGAGCTGGTGTTCGGTATTGAAGGCGAAGATGTTGTTGCGCACAACGTTCTCACGCCCGTAATGCTGGTGGAATCCGGCGCTCTTGCACCGATAGACCACGTTGTTTTCGAGCGTGATGTAACTGCTCCCTTCATCGGTGTAGAGCCCCCATCCGCCATATGTGAACGCGTGGACGTCGTGGATGAGGTTGTTTCGAATGACAGTGCCCCTCTGAATGCCCAGCGTGTAGATGGCTCCCATGTCGCTGAGAAGGCCCTGGCCGATGTCATGGAGATGATTGAACTCGATGAGGTTGTCGCGACATGGCGTCTCCTGGTACCCCCAGTTCCAGCCGACTGAAATGGCCGTGTAGAACAGGTCGTGGATCTCATTGTAAGCCACCCGGTTGTTCCCGCTCTGGAGTATCAGAACCCCCGCCCCCGGCGCATAGATCCGCCCAAGCTGACTCAACCGATTGTCCGTGACGACGTGACCGTGACACTCCTCGAGCGGATCGGTCCGTGCCGTCGTCTCTCCGATCCGAATCCCGCCGGCCCCCAGGTCGGTGAACTCGTTGCCCACGACCCTCCAACCCTGGCACCCCTTGCCCAGATCGAGCCCGTATCCGCCCAGACGCGTGAACACGCAATCCTCGATCACGCATCCGACCGCCCCCTCGGCCCGGATGTCGCCCGCAATCCCAATCGCCGCCTGGATGTCGGCATAGCCGGTCGCATCCAATCTGTAATCCGTGTGGGTGAATGTGAGCCCGCGCAGCACCACGTTCGCCACGGGCTGTTTGCCCGCAAAATCACCCCGGAAAACCACCAGTTCATCGAGAACCGGAGCCACCACATGCGCCTCCTGAACGTCTTCCCCCGCCTCGGCACAGTAGGTCAGAACGCCCGTCTTGGGGTCGAGATACCACTCCCCCGCCCGATCGAGCGCGTCAGACGCATTCTCGATGAAGTACTGCGCGTTCGCCTCCTTGTTGGAAGGCCGCGGATCGCCCGCAAGCGTCGCAACCGCGTTGGTCTCATCCACGGCCCGAATCGGCATCCGGAGGTCGGCCCACGCAAGACAGGCCACAACCTCGACATCCCCAGCCTCGGCCCATTCTTTCTTGATGTCCCCCGCTTTGAACTTGAGCTGGATCGGCTTGTCCTGCGGGCTCTCGCCCTGGATCCGAAAAAACCCGGCGTTGGGGGTCCGGGCGCGCACCTTGCGCTTCCCGTTGACGAAAAGCTGGCGGAAATACCATGTGCCGTCGCGGACGTCCGGCAAGTCCGCCTCCCAGCAGCCCGGCTTGTCCACCGAACGCCTCCACCCCGCGATCCGGCGTCCGCCGCTCAGAATCGGCTTCTCATCGGGATAGGCGCTGATCACCAGCGGTTGCTGCGCGCTGGGGCCGGAGTGGTCGGGAGTGAGCACAAGCGGCTCCGCCAAATGATACGTCCCGCCCCGCACCAGAATCGTGACGCTGTCGACCGTCGAGAGGCCTTGATAACGGGCTTCCCGGACTTTGTTCAGAGCCGCCGCGAGCGTGGCCAGCGGTCCGTCGTCAAGACTCGGCGCCGGAATGGCAAGCTCGCCCGACCAAAGATCGTTCCCATCCGTCGCCACATTCAACACGAGGGTCTTCGCCTGGACTCGGCCCGCACAGGCCGCGGCGAGCACCACCGCCAACAAAACTCGCAAGCGCATGGAGCCCGCAAATCTGTCTCCTCGTCCTGGCATGAGATTCCTCGGCTAGCCTTGCTGGCCCTCGTGAGCGCCTACGGCGCGTTGGGCTTGTTTCTGGTAGTAAGGCGTCACGAGATTGAAGTAGATGCCGCACAGGGGTCGGTCGGTCTTCGACTGGCTCAGGATAATCGTCACGTGTTTGTCGAGCGCAATGCCGTGGCGGAGGTGCGGTCCCCGTGTCTCGTAGGCGCTGATGGCCTTCTCGATGAGCGATCGGAGGGTCTCGCGGCAATCCACAGTGGGCTTGTCGATGCACACGATATGCTTGTCGTATGCCCGAAGGGCTTCGTTGATTTCCGCCTCGAAGGTTTCGACGGTCACGGCCGCAGAGTAGGGGCAACGACGGAAGATTTCAAAGCGAAAGTGAGGCCCAGCCCCCCCGGACATCGAACTCAGTACAAAGCGCCTTTGGGTGTCCGGTACACCTTGCCCGACGGGGCTCGGGACGGGGCGTTGGTCGGCATCGACTTGAACGCGGATCGCAGGAGCCAATGCCGCTTGAAACCCTCAATCAACTCGTCGGTGTGGAGCAGGAGCGCCTGCAGTGTCCCAACGAAATTGGTGTTGGCCTCGACCTGGGTGTTGAGGTTGCTGATGATGATGCTCAGGCTCTGAAGCGGGGGCTGCAACTGCGTCATCAGGAGCGTCAGGTTGGTGTTGGCCGCGGCGAGCATGACGCCCGCATCGGCGAGCGTGGCGCTGACGTTCGTAAGGGCGTCGTTGGCGTTGGTCAGGGTGACCAACGTCTGCGCGTGGAGATCGGACGGCAGCAACCAGCGCCCCAGGGCGCCGTCCGCGTTGGTCAGATTGGCGCTGATGACGGTCAGATTGGTGACCAACGGTTGCGCCTGACCCACAAGCAGATCGGCATTCGCCGTCAGATTCAGGGCCTTGTCGAGGATCTGAGCCACTTGATTGGTCAGCGCGAACACGCTGGGCAAGGCCGCCTCCGTCTCGCGCACCAGAAGATCGAGCCGATCCGACAACGTCGGCGTCTCATCGGGCGGAAGCCAGTAGGGCCTGGTGCTGGCCGTGTGCGGTTCGTACCGGCTGGTCTGGAGGTTCCACGAGTAGGTCACCTGCTTTGTGCGAGCCTGCCGGTCAACCACCCGTATCCGCGCCACCGACGCATCGATCATCCGCTCCAGAAGATCCCGGTCCAGCGGCACAAGCGGCGTGGCGAACCGGCGTGTCCGGTTGATTTCCTGCGGATAGGCCTGTTCGAGGAGCAGGCGGTTGACGCGGAAGACCTCCTCTCCCTGCGGAGGCGGATCGAGCAGACGCCGCGTCTCCTCCGTCAGCGCCACTCCGTCAAAAGCAGCCGCATCGTAAAGCAATGGCCCCTCGACGAGACGCGTGAATTCCTCGACCAACGCCAGTTGCAGGGGGCGTAACTCGCGAGCCGCCCCCTTGTACCGGACCACCACATCCCGGTTCGCCTCGTCAAATCGCGCCAGGAAATGCCGCGCGAGCCGGTTGGTGCCGTCCTGCAGACGCGCCACGAGCGCGGCCAGATCGCCGATGTCCTCCAAAACGAACGATGGAGCGAGCAGCTTGCGCGTGACAACCGGCAGTTCGTAGACGTCGAGGAACAGCTTGTCCTTGAGATCGGCCAGGGCGAGCGCCTGTTGCGGCGTCTGCTCGCTGACTTGCCAGACGATATGGGTGGGGATGTAATTGGTGCCCTTCGTCACCTCGATGGTGCGCTTCCCCAGGAAATCCGAACTCACCCGCGCCTTCGATCCGGCCGTCCAGAGATACCCGAAATACGGGGCCCGGACCGAGAATTGGACATAGACGTTGTAGACCCCGTCGGGGCTCTCGGTGTCGATCAGGGTGATCTCGCCGACATCGAATCCCATCAGCTTCACCGGATCGCCCACCTTGAGGCCGGCGGCGCTGTACAGGCTGGTGCAGTACTCCACCTTGGTCACCAGCCAACCCTTGCGCTTGGCCGTCTGGTACACATAGTACACAAAGCCGGCCACCAGGAGCAGCGTCGCCAGGAAAACAAACAACCCAACCGCTCGCTCCACGCGGCCCAGACGCGTCCGCAGTTGAGGCGTAAGATCCTGCACTCGCTAGAAATTCCGCCCGGGCATTTCGAGCGTCGTAGGCGAGTAGATCGTCCGGGGAGCCGCAGTCCCAGTGTTGCGATCCGCACTGGCGGTGGCAGGCAGCACGCTTCGCACCGGACCCATGTCGATCAGCGGGCGTCGCTGCGCGGCCGGGCGCGAGTTCATGCCGCCAATCGTGTCGACAAACTCCAGCTTCGGCCCCGCGTCGAAGCTCGGGGCGGGCCGAGCGACCACCGGATTCAGCTCCCGTCGAGTGGGATCTGCAATCACGCCGATCAGATCCATCGATTCCACCACACTCTCGCTCGGGCCGGCTTCGGGGAGATCCGAGGCCACGCCGGCACGCGAGGCCGCCGGCTTTGCATCGGTCGGCAAACCGATTCCCAACATGCGCCGAAACTGCTCGGCCCGCGCCTCGGCCCCTCCCGCCGGCTTCGCACCCGGGGGCATGGTCGTGAGATTGAGGCTGTCGCGAACCAAATCCCGCCGGCTGTTGTTATCGAGCGCGTCGCCCAAAGTCCCGAGAACCGAGCTCCTCGATGGAGCGTCCGAGAACAACACCCCGGTGCGGTCCCGGTCGATCGAGAGGGGCGCGAACCCATCGAACTCCGTTGACCCGAAGGCCTGGAAAGGCTGGAAACGCGGAGTCAGTTCGCCCCTGTTCATGCGCTCGTTGGGCATCGGGTCGAGCTTGACCGGCGAGCGGCTCTGCTTGGCGTCGGCCTTCTCCTTGCTGAAGTAGGCTTCCCAGAAATTCAAGGGCCGGTCGCTCTCGCCGCCGAATTCCTCGAAATCAACGCCGGACCGGACCCCGAAGGCCCGGAAGGCATTGTCTTTGTTGAAATCGAGATTCTTCCCCGGATCGAGAATCCAGTTGCTGCGCGCGTCACGAAGCCGTCGCGAGTCCACGCCGGGCGACAGGCTCGATGGCGGGGCAAACGGAATCGCCCTGACACCGTCAAGAGAACTGCCTCCCATCCGCGGCGCATCGATGCGTCGCTGGAACATCGGAGTCGGCACCGCAACATCCACGCGCGCGCCACCCTTGCCATCCTCTTCACTGTCCGAAAAGGTGACCTTGCCAGGCGTGCTCGGGACCTCGGCAGCCCAACCGGCGGCGGCCACAGCCCCAACTACCATGACGAGCACCGCCCCGCGCCATCCCGATGTCACCTGTCGATTCATGTCCTGCTCAATTCTTACGCCCGAAGAAGAAGACCGTCAAAGGGCTTTTGCCGCCCATTCGACCCCAAACCGGGCTGTTTCGTTCATTCGCCGTTGCCGCCGGACGTCTCGCGGCGCTCCCACCGCCGCGCCGCGCGTGCCGGCACCGTGCGATCGATCTTGGCGTAGTATGTGTTCTCGCCGAAGAGCGCGTCGACCGCCTGCTGGAGGGCAAGCGACGGCGTGACGCGATAGCGATCGTGCGCCTCGACGAAGACCAACTCGCCCGCCGGGTGGATCAGGCACAGAAACAGGGGACAACGGCCCGCGTGGTCGATGGCCAGCGCCCGCGCCTGCTCGAGACGCTCGGCACTCAGATGCGCCGTGTGGAGCCGGAAATGCACCTGCTCCGTGTAACGCTGCGGGGCGTCATCGAGCAGGATCAACTCCTGCGCAAACACCTTCGGCTTCTCATCGGTCGTGCTCACCTCGCCCACAACCACCACGGCCGTGTTGGGCTGAAGCAACGCCTTGTGCTTCTCGTAGCTCTCGTTCAAGCAGACGAGTTGGACCGATCCGGTCAAGTCCTCGATCGTGGCCAATGCGTACGGTTTGCTCGTCTTCTTCGATATGCCGTGCTGCGCCGCGGTGATCAGGCCTCCAATCCGGGTCATCGTCCGCTGCGGCAACTGGGCCAGCGCACTCGAGGTCGCCAGGGCGAATTGCTGCAAAAGATCCGCGTAAGGCGTCAGCGGATGGCCCGAAACATAAAAACCCAGCAATTCCTTCTCCGCCGCCAGCAGTTCGCTCTGCGGCCATTCCGGCACCCTGGCGATGCTCTCCCCCAGCGCAGCCGGCTGGTCTTCGAGTAAACCGAAGAGGGAGGTCTGCCCGCGGGCGCGGTCCTGGGCCGCGCTCGCCGCCCGCGCCAACGCCCCGTCGATCGCCGACCACAGGGTCGCCCGCGTCTCGCCGAACGTGTCGCAGGCTCCCGATTTCACCAACGCCTCGAGAACCTTGCGGTTGACCGCCCGGAGGTCCACGCGATCGCAAAGGTCGGCCAGTGACTCAAACGCCCCCCCTTCCTCGCGGGCCTTGAGAACGCTTGCCACCGCCATCTCGCCAACGCCCTTGATCGCCGCAAGACCGAATCGGATCGACTTGCGCCCGCCCGCGTCCCCCTCCCGCCCGCCGGGAGCGAAGTGGATCCGGCTCTCGTTCACGTCGGGCCCGAGTACCTCGATCCCAAAAGCCCGCGCCTCGCCGATGTAAAGGCTCAGCTTCTCGGTGTCCGCCATGTCGTTCGTCAACATCGCGCACAGGAACTCGACCGGATAATTGGCCTTCAGATACGCGGTCTGATACGCCACCACCGCATAGGCCGCCGCGTGCGACTTGTTGAAGCCGTAGCCGGCAAACTTCTCGAGCTGATCGAAAATCTGGTTGGCCCTCTCCGCGGGAATCCCGTTCTTCTCCTTGCACCCCCGGACAAAGATCGAACGCTGCTTGGCCATCTCCTCGGCCTTCTTCTTGCCCATCGCGCGCCGCAGCAGGTCCGCACCTCCCAGCGTGTAACCGGCCAGCACCTGCGCCGCCTGCATGACCTGCTCCTGATACACCATCACCCCATAGGTCTCCCGGCAGAGAGGCTCGAGCAATGGATGCGCGTACTCGATCGCCGTCTCCCCGTGCCGCCTCCGGATGAAATCAGGGATCAGGTCCATCGGCCCCGGGCGATACAGCGCGATCAACGCCGTGATGTGCTCGACCGAGCTGATCTGGAACTTCCGGCACAGGTCGCGCATGCCGCCGGATTCCAATTGGAACACGCCCAATGTGTTGGCCTTGTTCAGGAGGTCATATGTGGCCGCGTCATCCAGCGGAAGCTGGTCGATCGGAACGGTCACCCCCTGGGTCTGCCGGACCATCTCGCACGTGTTGCGAATGACGGTCAGCGTCTTTAAACCCAAAAAGTCCATCTTCAGCAGACCCAGATCGCCGACCGGCCCCATCGCGTACTGCGTCACAAGCGTCCCGTCCTCGTCCTGCTTGAGCGGCAACAAGTCAACCAGCGGACCCGGGCCGATCACCACGCCCGCCGCATGGACCGACGCGTTGCGAGTGAGGTCTTCAAGGATGAAAGCCGTCTCGAGCAACTCGCGCGTCGCCTCCTCGGTCTCGAACGCCTGCTTCAGCTCCGGCGACTGCTTCAGAGCCTTCTCGAGGGTCATCTTCAACTCGTTCGGCACCATCTTCGCCAGCCGATCGCATTCGCCATAGTTCAGCCCCATCACCCGCCCCACATCCCGGATCACCGACTTCGCACCCATCGTGCCGAAAGTGACGATCTGCGCGACCGCCTCCCGCCCATACTTGTCCCGCACATACTGGATCACCTCCTGCCGCCGATCGTCCGCAAAATCAATGTCGATGTCCGGCGGATTCACCCGTTCCGGATTCAGGAATCGCTCGAAAAGCAGCCCGTAACGAATCGGATCCACATTCGAGATCTCGAGCAGGTAGGTCACAATGGACCCGGCCGCCGAACCGCGCGCCACGCATGTGATCCCTTTCGCGCGGCCATATCGGACAAAATCCCCCACGATCAGGAAGTAACTGACAAACCCGGTCTTGATAATCGTCGTCAACTCGAGTTCGAGTCGGTCAAGAACCCCCTGCGCCGCCTCAACCACTGTCCCATCCATCGCCCCATCCATCGCCCCACCACCGCCCGCGCCGCCCCCCCCATCGCCAGGCCCCCTCCCCTCCGCTGCTTCCGCCTTGCCCCCGCCAGCCCCCATGGAAACGAATGCCCCTGGCGGCGTGTAGGTCGGCAGCCGCGCGGGATCCTCGAGAGCCTCCAGTCGATACCTCCCGTCCTCGATACGCGTCGTCATCCCGTATCGGATCCGCAACCCCTCGGCCAGCAGGCCCCGCAGACAATCCTCCCGCGTCTGCCCTTGGGGCGGATCGAAGGTCGGGTAGTGCAGCTTGCCGAACTGGATCTCGACGTTGCATTTCTCCGCGACCTCGACGGTGTTTCGCACCGCCTCGGGCACCTCGGCAAACAAGACCTTCATCTCCTCCGCCGATCGCAGGTAGAACTGCCCCGCCTGGTAGCGCACCCGCCTGGTGTCGTCCCGCGTCGTCTGCATCCCGATGCAAATGAGGCAATCGTGCGCCTGCCAATGGTCTTTCAGGATGTAATGCACGTCGTTGGTCGCCACCACCTGAAGCCCAAACTCCCCGGCCCAGGCCAGAAGCTGGCGATTCACCTTCGCCTGGTCGGGCAAACCGTGGTTCTGCAGCTCGAGATAGAAATTCTCCGCCCCCAGAGTCTGTTTGAACCAGTCCACGGTCTCGCGCCCCTTGTCGAGCTGATCCTGCACAATCAACTCGGGGATCTCACCCGAGAGACACCCCGAGAGAGCAATCAACCCGTCCTTGTGCGCCGCAAGCAACTCCTTGTCGATGCGTGGCTTGTAATAATACCCCTCGATGTGGGCCGCCGTCGCCAGCCGAATCAGATTCTTGTACCCCCCCTCGTCCTTCGCCAACAGCACAAGATGATGATAGGCGTCACGCCCGCCGCTGGCGGTCTTCTTCTCGAACCTGCTCCCCGGCGCCACATACACCTCGCAGCCGATGATCGGCTTGATCCCCTTGGCCCGCGCCGCCAGATAGAAATCGACCACCCCGTACATCACCCCATGATCGGTGATCGCCATCGAGTGGAACTTCAATTCGTGGGCCCGCTCGATCAACCGATCCACCCGGCACGCGCTGTCCAGCAGCGAGTACTCGGTGTGCAGATGCAAATGGACAAAATCCGCGTGCGACATGCCACCAACCTACCCCCCACGCCAAAGCCCGCGCAAGAGCCGACACCCCCCAAATTCTCCGCTCACGCCCCACGCGGGGTCAGCCCTTAAGAATCAGTTTGCCGGAGAGGAGGATTGGGCGCGATTGAGGGCATTCTCGTGATGGCCGTGCACCGTTGCCGCCGCGGAAGTGCACAAGGAACGTTGATTCTTGAGCGCGATGCTTCGCTGGGAAATTGTCCCCATGCTCAGGTCCCAGCCGTGGGGAATAGTCCCCGCGAATCCCTGTTTTCTTCCAGCGCGGATCGCACATCGCGCAATGCAGGCTCTTTCCGACGCTCCAGATGTGCGCACGATGGATTGAACGCCGCTTGCTGCTGTTTCTGCATACTTTCCTGTTCGCGGGAGCGGGATACAGAAACCCCTCTCATCAAACGGCGCTGCGCGTGGTACAAACTTTGCTAAGGAGTGACGCAGCCACCTCCGTGGCTGACAAAACGACAACAACAGGAAAGTCTGATTCGAAGAAAGGCAGAACAATGGGTACGATTGCGGCATTGGTGGCGGCATTGATCGCGTTGGCTGTTGGCAGAGGGCCAGCACCCAATTCCGGTGATGGCATTTCCGACGGAAGTGGCATGTCTACTCAGCCCTGCCCACAAAGTGGGAGTGGAAGCTCGCGTGGACCAGCGCCGAATTCAGGTGACGGCGTTCCGGATGGCAGCGGTTTTTGATTCGTTGCAGCGTTCGAGGCAGGCCGTGGATGGCTTTGGGCATCAACGCCATCCGCGCTCTTTGGGTTGCCGCGCCCAACCCAGAGAGGGCAGTGGCGTCGCATCTGTAGAGTTGGGCACTTGGGGATGATGGATCGGGCGGGAGCGCAGGAGATGATCCATTTCGCGCGGAGGCTGGCCAAGGACGCGGAGCGCACGCGCTCTGGCGCAAAACTCAGAAATGGAATATCAACTATTGAGATGCGACCCCAGTGCCGTTCCCCCCCGCGCCTGGGTTCACCGGAGTCTCTTCTCGCCCGATGGCTTGGAAGTCCTCACGCGCAGCGACGACGGCACGTTTCGGCGCTGGGACGCCGCCACCGGCCTGCCGACGTCCGAGCCCTATGTTGCCGGCCTTCAAGAGACGCGGGCCGAGGTCGCCGCCGCACCGGGTTGGGATTGGTTCGCGGCGGGAACCGGAAGGCCGGAGGTGGCGGTCTGGCACGAGGAGCCGTGGCCGTTGCCCGTCCCCGCATGGCTGCCCGAACTCGCCGAGGCCGTCGCCGGTGTGCGGTTCGAGGCGAACGGCGTCGAGACTCCCATCCCCGCCACCGCATTCCTCCGGCTCAAGGCCCGCCTGACCACCGCGAGCGCGACCGATCCCTGGAGCCGTTGGGCCAAGTGGTTCCTCGCCGACCGCGCCACGCGCACCGTGGCCTGGGACAGCAGCTGACC
>JAKLFY010000137.1 GCA_022710935.1 Verrucomicrobiota bacterium | reverse complement strand
CCGCACATCAACCGTTCCCGTCTGCGCGTCCGGCGCAATCCTGAACCCAACCCCATCGTGACTGATCGTGTAAGTGACACCCGCCGGGCAGTCAATGTCCCAGTCCTCATTCAGGTGACAGCTATTCGGATTGCCCACGTACATTGAAATCCAGTTCCAGTCCAAACACCCCGCCTCCACGACCTCGAACACCACCCGAGGTTCCACCACGCTCAGCGGATGGCACTCCTCGGCCAGCGAGCAACAGCCCAACAAGCCCCCCAACCACCACAAGAGCCATCCCATCCGTACACGTTGCCGTTGACCTCCACCCTCCCTCCCCAAGCCCCCGCCGACACAAGGCAACTGGGCGACACACACCCCATCAGCCCGCTGACTTCGACTCCTGGCTCCCATGGCGCTTCCTTACCTTCTCTGCCCTATTCCATCGGCGTGAAAACTTCGAGACCGGGTACCCCCGTCGTGCCGTTTTCGGAGACCTGCCAATCGGTCTCGCCGGAGTCGGGGCTGCCGCCGTTTCCATTGCGATCCTCGAAGTAGTCGGCCCACCCGTCGCCGTCGTAATCGAGCGGCAGGCCGTTGGCGTCCGTGGCGACGTAATGAAAACCGATATCGACGGCGGTCGAGGCGTCCTTGACTTGGTTCGTGGTCGTCGTGTGGTGGTACAGCCCGGCGGCACCGGCCAACCGACTGCCCCTGTCGATGAAGTTGGTCGAGGCGTGATACCAGTTGCCCAAGGCCCCGGTGTCGTACGTGAAGCTCGACACCACCACGTTCGAACTGCCCCCCAGCGACGTCGTGTTGATGTACCCGTTGTTCCCCAGCGTCAGGTAGCCGCTCGCGCTGGCCGTGGCGTTGTCGAACGCGTTGTCTTTGAGCGTCCACGCCGTGCGCGTATCGCCTTTGCTGAAGGTTAGACTGCCATTGAGAAAGAGGTTGTTGTACGCGTCCAGGGTAAAGCCGTAATAGCCAGGAATGTCCACTTGGTAGCAGTAGAGCAGGCAACGCTGCATCAGGTTGTTCCTCCAGCTAATGGCCATCCCCGGGGCATATGCCCAGACCGAGATGTTCACACCCCGGATCTGCGAGTCGCTCAGGGCAAGCGTGCTCAAGATGCTCCCGCCGAGCCCGGCGATCAGGTGCCGCTTGGCCGCCACATGGGCCAGCACCGACACGTCCGTGAATCGCAGGCGCACCTCCGGCGGACTGGAGGCGTTCAAGCTCAGAACGCCCGCACCCGAGCCGGACGTGCCCCAAACCACCGGTTGTTCCTGGACCGCTTGATACTGCACCAAGCGGTTCAGCATGGACGGCCTGCCCTCGCTGATGAACTTCGCGCCCGTCCGCAGCGTGGTTCCGCAGCTGCCATACATTCCCACCGCCACCCCGTTGGTCAGCAGCAGCGTCGCGCTGGTCAGGTTCAACCCGCTCCAGCAATAGTCTAATGGCGCGTAATGGTATCCCAGGTCCCGCGCTGCGGCGTCGCGCTGGGCTTGCGGACTGAGCGTCACGGAGGAGGTGAAGTCGTTGCTCAGGACCAGGGGCGGATAGGTCGTGAGCGACTTCAGCGTCGCGGCCAATTCGCTGTTGATGCTCGTCGAGGCTCCGCTGTAGTTGCGGTACGGACTGTCCGCCGCCAGATAGTTGGCCCCTTGGCCCACGGTCTGGAACACGCCGCTGGCGCTGCCCAGGCTCACGCCGCCAACACTGACCGTCACGGTCCCCGCATTCGTCACCCCGGCCAGCAGGCAGTTGGTGAGGTAGAGCCACGCGCAAGCGTTGTTGTAATTGAGCCAAGTGGCAGTGTGGACTGTCAGGTGCTCGCACCGACCGGTCGAGCCGGACCCGCTGAAGTTCGTCAGCACGTTGTGGAAGAGTAGGTTGCGCAGGCTCGACTCGGCGTTGGTCGGGCTGAACCCACGCTGGCAGTTGACCAGTTGACCATGACTGAACACGTGCCCCGCCTGTCCGCTGATCGCGATGGCCGTTTGCGCGTGCGCGATCCGGAAGTGCTGCAAGATGGCCGCAGTTGCATTGGTCGTCCGGTCGATCTCCAACGCCACCCCCGCGTAGTAGCCGCTGAGGTTGTTCGCGTACTGGACCGCGTCACCCACGCTCGCATCATCCCGGGCTGTCAGGACCACCGGCCGGTAGGCGGTTCCCTGCCAGGCGATAGGGCCTTCGATCTTGAGCTTGGCTCCGTTGGTAAACTTGATCACCGTGCCGCCCTCGAACGTCGTCAGGCCTTTGAGCGGGAGAGCCGCCGTCACGCTCACGTAGTAGGTCGTATCCCCCTTGAACACGTGGTTGCTCTGCCCCGTACTCAGTTGCAGGGCGTAGTCCAGGACCAGCCCGCGCGAGGGCCTCTGCGTGGCAGCCAACCGCGAGGCCCACGGTCGCAAGCTGGCCAACTCAACACCAGTGCCCCAGCCGTGGGGGCGGGCGGGGCGGCGCCCAGGCCAAGCGCCGTCATCGGACCTCGTGGCTGCGCTCCTGAGCGCGTGGCTGTCTCCGCCACGCTCCGCCCTTCCGCGCTCTGACGAGCGCAGCCACCATTCCTCCTCGCCCGGCTTGGCCACAGGGCTCCCGCCGTTTCCCTCGAGGTGTGCATGCCGGGGTGCGAGCCGCTTGGGCGTCACCGACGCTGTCCGTCGCACCCGCGATTTGAGCGTGTCGATCCGTCCCTGGTCCGGCTTGGGCAACGCATCCATCAATGGCCCCAACGCCACGTAATCCACCCATTCCACCAAGAACCGCCGCCCCTCGATCAGTTCCCAACTCGGCCGCACCGGCGCGCTCGCCTCCGCCCGGTCGGACTCGATCCGAAACGCCTGGCCTGGATCGATGTGCATCGCCCCGAAGCTCAACCGCTCGATTCCCGGCCCCACATCCACCCGCTCCGGCTCCGGTCCCTCGAACACCTCGGTCAGCACCAGCGCGCGGGTGGACCCCGGATCCAGCCCCAACTCCGCCACCAGTTCCGGCCCGATCTCATCCTCGAGCAGAATGTCCTGTTCGAAGCCGGACAGACTGAGTCGGTAGCGGACATGCGCGTTCAGGCCCTCGAAGGCCCCGCGGTAGATCACTTCGCCCGGCGCCAGCCATTCGGCCTGGCAGGAGGTGATTTCGCCCAGCATCACGCTCATACCCGACTGGGTGTCGAGCAACGCGATCCCCAGTGGCGTCGAGCGCAACCGCTGGCCGTCCGGGGTCAGGAAATCCACCGCCCCCTCGACCGCTAGGTCCGGGCTGAGGATGACCTGATGCTGCGTCTGCCGAGCGATGAAGTAGCCGTCAGCCGTCTGTTCGAACTCCGCCTGGGCGGGCACCCAATCCCCACGGTCTGCATCCCAACGATTAAGCCCCAGGCCAAGCTCGACGTAGCTGTTGGTGATCGCGAGGTTCTGACCTTCGGGAGTGGTTTCCTGGTGGACCCACTGAACCGTCCGGTGATGAGGACCAACGGTGGGTGAATCCGCCGTCGCCTCGGCCGGTGGCACTGGGTCGTCAAGCTGTCCAAGCGGCATGGGGAGAAGGGCGAAAGCGCCGGCCAGTGAGGCAGAGAGAACCACAAGTCTCATAAAGGACACAGCCCGACCAGGGCTTGGTTCAGGGTGAATCGTGCTTTGCTTGTTCGCGTTTACTGTCCCCCCCCCCCTCCTGGCAAGTCAATTCGATCGCAACCGGACGATTTCAGTGTGGCTGAAGGGAGCAATGCGAAACGGCACTGGTTGCGGTGTTGCTTCGAAACGGAACTTGCTGGTCTGACCGGCGACGGGGAGACGCAGTGAGTCGTGGCGATGATGCGAGTGCAAGCCAGTCTTTTCCGACCTCAAAATACAGGTTCGGAGAGCCGATCGACCTCCTTCAACAGTGTCGAGTAGTGGGCTTTGATGCGTGGATGCGCTCCTTCAGGACTGGGCCACTCGCGCTTGGTGATCCGTGTCGCCGACCGGTGGCGGCGGCATAATAGCGAACCACGCCTTGCCCTCAGCCTCCGTGGCCAGTGCGCGGTAGTGCGCGAAAATCGTGCTCGCCAAATGTTGAGTCTTCAAAAATGTTGAGTTGAGGGAGATTCCTGCGGTTCCCCAGCGCTGCGGCGTTGGGGAACTTCACATTTTTGAAGCCAACGCCGCAGGGCATGCTGGCCTGCGGCATGAAAAAATTCTCCCTACACTCGGTCAAGTCCGCCCGCGAGATCATGATCGCTATCGCCGGATTCCCATTTTCGGTCGATTTCTCGATGCGTTCGTTCCGTGGGCTTTCAGTCGCGGTTACACGATCCACACGGTCTCTCTCCAACTGGATTCGGTCCGGCATCTGTCGCGTTGGTTTCGGAAGAAGGTCGCCCGTCCGGTTCCGCCGTTCCGAGCGGACGATCTAGCCGCCGCGCACCGCTGCTTTTCCACGCGCAGGCGCGATCCGCGCCACGCGTGGGGTTTGCGCGGATTCGGTGCCTTTCTCCAAGCGCACGGATGGCTCAAAGCCAGCCACCCCAAGCCCCTCACCCGTTCGGAGCAAGAGGTCAACCTCTTCCTCGACCACCTGCGGAAGGATCGTGGAGCGGCCGAGCGTACCCGCGCTGCGTGTCGGCGACGCGTGCGGCATTTCCTGAAGTTCCTCGGCTTTGACCGCTGTAAGGGGGCGCTCCAAACCCTCACGCTGGCGACCGTGCACCGCTATCTTCGCAGCATCTCGGGTCAGTATCAGCGCACGAGCATGCAGCACGTCGTCGGCTCGGTGCGCGGGTTCTTACGCTTTGAGTTCATGCGGGGCGTCCTCTCCCGGCCCCTGCACACCCAGATCGATTCGGTTCGCACCTGCCAGGACGAGTTCCTCCCCTATCCCGTGCAATGGTCGGAGCTGCAGCAACTGCTTCGGCGCATCGACCGTTCTACCCCGCTGGGATCGCGGGACTACGCTGTCCTGCTGATCGCGGCCACCTATGGGATGCGTGCCTCGGACGTCGCGAACCTCACGCTGGACGATGTGGATTGGCGCGAACGCAAGATCCAGATCGTGCAGTGCAAGACGCGGCAGCCCCTCTCGCTTCCGCTGACCGATGAGGTGGGGGCGGCGTTGGTCCACTACCTACGACGGGGACGCCCGGCCTCGTCGTGCCGCCAGATCTTCTTGCGCAGCCTTGCCCCCGTCGCACCACTGAGCCTGACGGGAATGTGCCACACGTTGTGGCGGGCTAGCCATACCGCAGGGGTCACCTTGAAGGCCACTGGGTTTCGCTGTCTACGGCACTCCCTCGCCTTGAGGTTGCTGCGGAAGGGGGCCTCGACCAAAGACATCGGCGACATCTTCGGTCATCGCCACACGACTTCGACCTCCGCCTATCTTCGGTTGGATGTCGAGGATCTGCGGCAAGTGGCCCTGCCCGTCCCCCGCCAGGGGCCGGAGGAAGTGCCCACCAAGATGTCCTCACCTGCGGTGTCGACCCGTGGGCGAGTCGGGGCACGGACGGCGCCGCTCTGGTGGGATTGGCGCAGCTTCTTAAAGAAGCCCATGATCGACTATCTGTCCGTTCAGCGGGCGTTGGGCCGCGACTACAAGACCCAGGAGCGGACCTTGCGTGGACTGGACTTCTTCCTGGTCCGTCGTTACCCGCGGGCCAGGCGGTTGACGCCTGCCGTGTTCGCGGCGTGGGCCGCCGGACTGCACTCGCTCTGTCCCACCACCGCCCGGATGCGGATGTTGTGCGTGCGGAAGTTTTGCTGCCACCTCGCCCGCTCTCGTGCGGGGATCTTCATGCCAGACTTGCGGACGTTCCCGAAGGAGTTGCCCCCTCAAGCACCTTATCTGATCTCCGAACCCGAAGTGGCGCACGTTTTGGCCGCCACCGCCAAGCTTCGCTCCACGCGCAGTAATCCTCTCCATCCGCAAACGATCCGTCTGGCTTTCTTGCTGACGTTTTGCTGCGGGTTACGCAAGGGCGAAGTGCTCAAACTCCGATTGGCCGACATCGACACCGAGCAGATGGTATTGCGCATCAACGAAACCAAGTTCTGCAAGTCACGGCTCGTTCCCCTCTCCCCCTCGGTGGCCGATGAACTGCGGCGGTATTTCGCGAAGCGCCGCCGCAAGAACCTACCGATGGAACCGGACGCCCCGTTGGTTTGGAACGGACGGCCTCGCCGCAACGGCCAGGCTTCGGCCCTGACCTCCATGCCCTTCTGGGCCGCCTGGCAGCGCGTCTGTCGTTGGGCCCACGTGTTTGACCATCGGGGGCGACCCCCGCGGCTTCACGATCTGCGGCATCATTCCGAGTTCCGGATTATTCCGAGTGGCGGCTGAGAACACTGCAAAAGCCTGGGGTTTCCAGGGTTTTCGGGCTTTTCGACTCGGAATAATTAGAGCCCCTGCAGGAAGGCGAGGAGTTGGTCATCCGGTCGATAGCGACCCGGGCGTCCGTTGAACGGCTTGGTCTTGGCTAACGCCTGTTCTTTGAGCTCGGGATTGGCATGCAGATAGACCTGGACTGTATCCAGCGTTTCGTGGCCCAGCCAGAGAGCGATGACGGATCGGTCGACGCCGGCCTGCAGCAATTCCATTGCAAGGCTGTGGCGGAGCACGTGCGGGGTAACTCGTTTGTTCACCAGGGAAGCACACTGTTGGCGGGCGGTGGCCACATGTTTGGCCAGGATATACGCCAGCCCATCATGGCTGAGCCGTTGTCCGCGCGCATTGGGGAAGAGGACATCCGCGGGTTGACCATCGCGTTCACGGAGCCACGCACGCAGGGCCGCCACGGCGTCCTTGCGCAAGGGAGTACGACGCTGCTTGCGTCCTTTACCAGTGCACTGCACATGAGCGCCCGGTCCGAAGGCGACATCTTGACAGCGGAGGCCGATCAACTCCGAAGCGCGCAGCCCGGTTTGGGCCGCCACCAGCAGCAGCGTGCGGTCGCGCCGCCCCATCCAAGTTCGTTGATCGGGGGCGGCCAAGAGGGCTTCGATTTCGGGACGGGCGAGGAAATCGATCGGTTTGGTCTTGTGCCGTTTGCAGGGGATGGCCAGAACCCGTTGCGCCAAAGCGCCCTGACTGGGCTCGTGGAGCGCGACGTACTTGAAGAACGAGTGAATCGCGGCCAAGCGCAGGTTGCGACTCCTGGGGATATTGCCGCGGTCGGTTTCCAGGTGGTCGAGGAAGCGGCCCAGGAACGGCGCATCCAAGTCCTGCAGCGCCACGGTGGTAGGGGGCTTGCGGAGCCGATCCTGGACAAAGGCCAGCAGGAGCCGGAAGGTGTCCCGATAGCTGGCAATGGTGTGCGGGCTGGCATTGCGCTGGCCCATGAGCCGTTCCGTGAAGAAGGACTGCAATAGTGCGGCAAAGGTCGGCGGGTTCTTCATGCGAACCTCCCTCGCTTCGGACGTTCTAAACGCTGGGTCACCAATTTAAGGAGTTCGGGGCTCGCCGTGATGTACCAATAGGTGTCGGCCACATGCCCGTGACCCAGGTACGTAGTCAAGGTTGGCAGATGCGCCTCGACATCGACCCCCTGCCGGTACCAGTTAAGCAGCGCCCGAGAGGCAAAGCGGTGCCGCAGATCGTGAATTCGCGGGCCACGGTGGTCGGTGGGCGCGCGTAAGCCGATGCGATGGGACACGATGACGAACCAGCGACGCACGGTGCAGTCAGTCAACCGCGTCCCGCGTTCGGAAACGAAGAAGGCGGGTGTCTTGGGGTGAGGACAAAGCCGGTCGCGCAGCCGAGCATAGGCACGCAATTGCTTTTGCGTGGTGACGTGAACGGGGAGCAGACGGGATTTGCCGAACTTGGCTTGCCGCACGGTGAGGATCCCTTGGGCGAGGTCGACATCCACGCGGTCCAGAGCGATCGCCTCCCCCACCCGCATGCCGGTCACGGCCAACAACCCAAACACGGTCGCATGGCTGGCAGCGCGAAGATCGCCGGGCGAGGGAAGTTGTCGGGCGACCTGGATCAATCGGCGAACCTCTCGGTCGCTGTAGAGATAAGGGGGCTTGCGATGATAGCGATGGGGTAAGAGCTCTGGCGGCGGAATTTCGGTGCGCGGGTCCGTGCCGCTCACGTACTGGGCAAAGCGCCGGACCATCCCCAGACGATTGGCCCATTGGGCCGGCTGACAATCAGCGGGTTGGGTGGCCCACTGCACCGCCAGCTTGCTGGAGATGAAGGCAGCCCGCTTCGTTCGGGCAAAGCGCACGAATCGACGGAGCAATCCGCCGGCCAGACGCAGGCGGAAGCCCAACTTGTGCCGCAGCTCCAGATACTCGTCCAAATAAGTGCTCAGCCCTTTCATTGGGCACCTCCCGGCCACGGCTGAGCCAGCGCGCGCAACGCCGCGACGTCCACTTTGGCATAGATTTCGGTGGTCTGAACCAACTGATGGCGCAAGACCTGACCGATTTGGCTCAAGGAGGCCCCGCCGCGGAGCATCTGGGTGGCCAGGGAACGGCGGAGCAAATGGGCTCCTTGATGCTCCGGATGAAGATTGGCCCGGCCCAACGCGCGGCGGAGGATGTCGCAGATCGCCGCAGAATTCGCAAAGCCTTGGCGCGGCGCCTTGATTCGGAGGAAAACGCGCCGGCACGCACCAGCCGGACGGTCCTTCTTCAGGTACCGGGCCAACGCTTGCCCCACTTCGGGCAGAAGCGGCAATCGATCTTCCCGGGCACTCTTGCCCCGGACCAACACCTCGCCGGCTTCCCAGTTGATGTCGTCCAAACTCAAACCGACCACTTCCCCGCCGCGCAGACCCATGCGAGCCAAGAGCAACAGGACGGCGTAGTCACGCCGGCCGAGGGGAGTGCTTTGATCGCAGCCATCCAAGAGCTTCTGGACCTGTTGCGGTTCGAGAAAGGAGGGGAGCTCTGCACCCGGCCAACCGGCCACGGTCGGCACCGTGGGTGCCAAGTTGACCGCGACTCGGCCCGACTCCGTCAAGAACCCCAGAAAACTGCGCAGGGCCGTGGCCACCAATTGTGCCCCTCGACCGGTCCTGGTCGCCCCTTCACGCAGGATGAAGTCCGTGACATCGACGGCCCGCAGCTTGTCCAGGCCGATTCGACCCGTACCGAATCGTGTTTTGAGGAAGCGCTCAGCCGTGGGGAGATAGTTGGCGACCGTGGCTGGGCTCAGACCGCGTTGATGGCTCAGGAAGCGAGTGTAGTCAGCGGTGATCTGATCGACTGGATGGGGGCTCTTCGTCTCACACGGGCCGGGCGTCACACCCCTCTGGCGCAGTTGCTGAAGCAACCGTGCTAGGGTCTGCCGATCACCCCGACGCAACAGACGCTGTTTCTTCCGAGTTCTCAGGAACGTCCCGATGTGCTCCTCATTCAAGTCGCTCGTTCCCCTCTGTCCCCGCTCCAGCCACTGGCTCAAATCGGCCACCAGTCGGATTTTCCACCGACCGGCCTGGGGGGAGTAACCCAGACGGAAAAGCTCGGCGGCGAAATCATCAATGTGGGGGTTCAGTGGACCGCAACGGAAACGGCTGACGTCTACACCGGGTGGATAGAAGGCCTCGATCATGTGTGTCCTTTCCTTTGAGTTGAGTGCCGACTTCGGAGGAAAGGACGCTCGGATTATTCCGAGTCGAAAAGCCCGAAAACCGTCGAAACTCCAGGCTTTTGCAGTGTTCTCAGCCGCCACTCGGAATAATCCGGAACTCGGAATGATGTCGATTATTCCGAGCTCGGAATAACCGTCACGGCTTTGCCGTCGCCGCTTTGCGACGCGGCTACGACGCCGGCCTCAATGCCCAGGCCGTGCTTCCACGCCTGGCGCGCTACATGGGCCACGCGGGCGCGCAGTTCACCCACTACTACCTCAAGTTCACCGAACCGTTACGCTGCGCCGCCAGCGATCGGTTTCGTCAACACTTGGCGGCAGCCATCCTCCCTTCGGTCGACCGTCGGGAAGGAGGTGCGCCATGAACAACATCGACGTGCTGGCCCTGGCCCTCCAACGCTTTCTGGGCGACTACTTGCCCCACCAACGAGCCTTCAGCATTCATACCATCCGCAGTTACCGGGACAGCCTCAAATTGCTGCTCCTGTTTGTCGCCGGACCCAAACGACACGTCGCCGATCTGACGGTCGCCGACCTCACACCGACGAAGATCATCGCCTTCCTCGACCACCTCGAGGCTCATCGCGGCAACGATGCCGCCACGCGGAATGTGCGCTTGAGTGCCATCCACAGCTTCTTCGATTACCTCGGGGCCGAATGGCCGGAGCATCTGGACCAAGCCCGGCGGGTCCTGGCGATTACCTTCAAGCGCACCACGCACCGCATTATTGACTACTTGGAAGCCGAGGAGGTGCGCACCATCCTGGAGCAGATCGATCGGCGCACCGTCTGGGGACGGCGCGACTACGTCTTGTTGGCGCTGATGTTCAACACCGGGGCGCGCGTTCAGGAGATCGTCATGCTCCAAACGACGGATTTGCACCTCACGGCTCCCCCCAGCGTCCGGTTCCTTGGCAAAGGCCGCCGCGAGCGCATCTGTCCGCTCTGGCCAGAGACGGCCCGTTTGCTCCAGCAACACCTCACCGACAGCGGGCTGGATGCGCAGGTGCCTCAGGCTCTGTTTCGCAACCACCGGGGTACCCCGCTCACACGATTCGGCGCGCGCCTCATTCTGCAACGGCACGTGACCCGGGCTTCCGCCGTGCTGCCGGCGCTCAAAAGCAAGCGCATCCATCCCCACAGTATTCGCCACGCCACCGCCGTGTACTTGCTCAAGTCGGGGGTCGATTTCAGCACCATCGCCCATTGGATGGGGCACCGAAGCCTCAACACGACCCAGAAGTACACCACGATCGATCTGGACGCCAAGCGAGCGGCTCTCGCCAAAGCGGAACCGGTCACCAAGTCGAAGCGCTTGCCCCGCTGGCGCACGGACAACGACCTGCTGTCTTGGCTGGAATCCCTGTGAGTCCCACTCCGGCGCCTTCAAAAATGTGAAGTTCCCCAACGCCGCAGCGCTGGGGAACCGCAGGAATCTCCCTCAACTCAACATTTTTGAAGACTCAACATTTGGCGGCTTGTGGAGCTCCACATTACTGGCCGAATTGCCGGCCTCCAGGGCCGTTTGTGGGACGTTCTTGGTGGCCGCAGCGCGAAAAGTACAGAACGAGTGACGCAAGCCGTTGTGCCGCCACGGAAGCAGGCCAGCGGCCTCGGCCGTGGCGTTTTGTGCGGCGGTGATACTCCGCGCCCGTTCCCGCCACGTCTGACCGGTTGGCCACACCGGACCGCTCTTCTTGGCCAGCGGCAACAGCCATTTGGCCAAGTTATCGGTGATTGGGGCCAGGCGCGTCCCAGCACACCGCGCCTTCCGATGGGTGACTTTGATCGTTCGCTCCGACAATCGCACATCCTGCCAATCCAAGGCGAGGATTTCGCTGGTGCGTAGTCCCGCGAAACCACCAATGGCCAGACAGGGACGGAAGTCCCGCGTCGCGTTGGCGAGTAGCTTCGTCATCTCGGCCGGCGTCCAGACTTGGATCGCCTTCTCGCGTGGACCGTTGAACCGCTGAGTCTCAGCAATCGGGTTTGGGGCCGCGGGGGATATAACCTCGGCTCTCACAATGCGCGAATAGGCGCCACAGCACCTGGCGCGTGGCGTTCTTAGTGCTGCTCGCCCCTTTCAAGCCGTCGAGGTATCGCTGACAGTCCGCCGTGGTCACACTGGCCGGATGGACGGGAAAGGCCTTTGTGAAGGGTCCGATTCGGCAGCCCAGGTCGGTCAGGTAGGGTCCGCTCGCCCGGGCCTGCCGGCGCATTTCGATCATTTCAGCCGCCGCCTCGGCACGTGTAATCTGCGGCAGGGTAGTCGGCTGTCGTTCCACGTAAAACCGCGCAGCGGGAGGCAGCAGGCTGCCGTTTCCCAGGATGCCAACGGCCTCCGCGTATCTGGCGCAAGCCAGTTCGGGCGGGTCGCCCACGGCTCGCAGGAGTTCCAGACACCGGGCGAAGCTGGCCGCCTCCTGACCAGACAGAGCGGCCGCGACGGCATCGCCCTTGGCCAGCAACCCGGCAATCCGCCGCGCCTCCCTCTGGGCGGCTTGATGATCGGCGAAGCTGCGCAGTCTGCGGCGTCCGCCCGTGTAATCGCAGACCTCGAAGGTCGGGTACTGGTTGCCGTCCACGGTACGGGTGCGTCGGTAGATCTTCACTGCGGCATTGCCGACGCGGACCGTTTCGATCCTCCGTTTTGGGTGCTTCATGCCGCCAAATGTCGTCAAAACATAGGCAGGAATCAACCACATTACGTGAATGCTAAGGAATAACTGGCATTCTCCATCGGTTCGAGTTGTGCCGCACAAACAACCCACATCCCAAAACGCACCAATGGGCGTGCTCCGCGACGAGGGGTAGCGCCGCGGAGGGCCGGAGCGAAGCGCACCTCGGTCGCGGCCCGGAGCGTGCGCCTGGGACCCCGTCGCGGGACACGCTGACGCACCGCCTCGCCTTCCGACGCCGACCGTATTCCCTGGATCACGCCGCTAGCCGATGCGGGTATTCCTTGTGGGAGACAATGCGGTAGGGCACCAGCGCATCCTGCAACACGAGTGGAGCGTTGGCCGGCATCGCTTCGGCGGTCGGAAGCATCGCACCTACCGCGTGACGAATGAACGGTCCCATCTGTGGCCAGGTGATCCGATGCATCCCGATGGCATTGATGCCCCCAGGGATCGCGACCGGGTGTGAACGCGCGACGAATTCGCCGCCGTCGATGACGTCGGTCACCCGGTGGATCGTCAGGACAAGGTGCTTCCGACCATCTCGGACCATGGCGGCGATCGGGTCGGGGCCGGGATATGAAGGCCAAGTTTCCCCGCTGTGGTGGAAGTTGTAGAAGCCCAAGGACGGGTAGTCGATGAGCGGCGTCGGAATCTTCTGGCCGAAGGTCGCCATCAGGCACAGGGACGGCTGCCAGTCGTCCATGAACATCTCGAAGAAATCGGGCGTCTTCACGCGTCCGGTGAAGACTGGCAATCCCTGCGCCGTGGCGAAGCGGGGGACGAGCAACTCATCTTCGCGACGGTGGGGGTAGTGCCAGAGGCGAACGCTGGGGTGCGTGAACGGTTGGGTGGGGTCATCCGTGGCGACGCCGATGATGGTCAGGCGGTTCGCCAGCGGTCCAAACAGCAGTTCTTGGAGCACGTGATAGCCGCCCATGAAGCTGCCGAAGATGGCGACGCGGGTCTTCGGCGGCGGGGCCGTGGCGTAGTAGATGGGGGGCGTTTCGCGGAGAACCCAAGATTCCCGCGCCGGGAAAGTCAGCATCGTTTTCATGTTTACCTCCATCCTCAGCGGCGCACGGAGAGCCCGACCCAAAGGCCGTGTCAACAGCCGTAACGGCTGGGCAGTCGTGCCGTCGGTAGATGTCGATCCGGTTCGATGCAAGATCAAGTTCTTTTTTGAGATAGATTCAATCTGCTAACGTATCTGCGCCAAATCGTAGTCGGCCGCGCGGGATGAGCTGCGGGACGGGACCGACTTCGTGAGGTGAGGGATTTCCTTTCGCTAACCGTGAGGGCCGTGCGGGTGTTACCCGATGACGCCCTCGGTGGTTTTAGGGCATCCACTTGGCGTGCGCGAGTGCCCGGAGTACGCCGGTCTCCTTGAGTAACCGTTCGACGAATGCCACGGTCGCTTCGCCACGCCCGGTGGCTTCGATCTGAGCCACGTCCCGCCACTGTTCATCGAGCATGGCGTGCA
>JAKLFY010000136.1 GCA_022710935.1 Verrucomicrobiota bacterium | reverse complement strand
TCCTGACAACGCCCCCGTTAGACGTTACCGTAACCAAGAGGCGATGAAACCCGCGTTCCCTTCACAATCCCTGCTGAAAAACCCTACGCCCTTCACCAGAATCAACTATTTAGATGCGACCCCATTGCCTTTCCGGCAAACAGCACTCGGAAGCGGGTCTTGGCCTCGGCGATCGGGCGGCGATTGAGACTGGTGAGGGCGCGCTTAGCCACGTTTCTTTCTGCCTTCGCCCTGGTTCTCGTAGTCGGGCGACGCTTCCGGGTTCCTGCCGACGCCGCGGCGCATCAGGTCCTGCAGCTCCATCAGGTGACGCTCGTAGACGCCGCGGGGCGTGGTGTTGTGCCGCTTGCACAGGCTTGCCGCCATGCCGACAACCTCGCCCATGCAGCCGCCGGTGCGCATCACGCGCACCGCGCCGAGCGCGTCGTGCTGCACGCTGATGTCGCGTCCGGCCATGAACAGGTTCGCGAGGTTGCGTGAATAGAGGCAGCGGTACGGAATCCAAAACGGCCGCTTCTCGCGGTTGGCCGGGAACTCGCCGAAGTCGGCCCGCGCAATGAACGCGTCGCCCTCGAATCCCTTTTCGTACCTTGGATCGGGCAGGTGCAGATCGTTGCTCCAACCGGTCGGCGCGCAGCCGTCGGGGAACTGGCGATCGTTCTTCAGGTCATCGAGACAGAGCACCACGTCGCCCAGCAACCGCCGCGACTCGCGTTTGCCGAGGATGTGTGCGGACCAGTTGAGGCGGTGGTTCGGCAGCACCTTGTCCACGTTCTTCATGGCGTCCCAGGCGCCGTACATGGCGCGGAAGTTCCAGTCGCGGATGTATTCCATCTCGTCAATCGGATGGCGGTCGAAGCCGCTTTCCCAATACCAGCCGCCGAGCCGGAGCGGGTCGGGTTTGGTCTTGCTCCGACCCGGAAAGGGCTTGTCGGTCAGGTCGAGCGCCCAGGGACAGCGCGGGAAGGGCTGCGGTTGCGCGCCGACGGCCATGGCGGATTTGATGGCGTTGGTGTCCGTGCACGCGCGGACGTTCCAGAGATTGCACGGTCCCATGCGGCCTTTCGGCTCGATTTCGAAATCCGCGTCCGCCATCGCGCCCACGGCCGCGTCGCCGGTGCAGTCGGCAAACCAGCGACCCGCGATCCGCCATCGCCGTCCGGAGTTGATCTCCTGCGCGATGACGGCGCGAATCCGGCCCGCATCGGTCTCGACGGCGTTGGCGCGGTGTTCGAGAAAGAGACGGATGTTCGGCTCGGCGCGCACGACGGCGAGTTTCTTCCCGTCCTCGTAGAGGTCGGGGGTGTTGGCCGGTCCGTAGTGGGCGCGCCGGTCCGGCTCGAGCTCGGCCACGACATCGCCGATGCGCGGCCACGGTTCCTTGTTGCGGGCGCCTTGGAGCCAAACGCGCACCTCGGAGCTGTTGTTGCCGCCGAGCACGGGACGGTCCTGGATCAGGGCGACCTTCAATCCCAGCCGCGCGGCCGCGATGGCCGCGCACGTGCCCGCGATGCCGCCGCCGGTGACGATAAGATCGAACTCACCCGCCCGCTCCGGCTGTTCCGGCAGGCCGAGGCATTGGCGTCGGAAGGCCGCCATCTCGGGATCGCGATTCGGCGGCGTGAAGGTCGCGTTGCGCGCGAACAGGACGGCGTCGCACCGGCCCTCGAAGCCGGTCAGATCGCGCAACGCCAGCCGGACACGACGTTCGACGATGTCCACCTGGCCGCCGTCCTGCCAGTGCCATTGAGCGCCCTCGATGCCGAAGGTCGTGTCGAGCGGTTTGCCGTTGAGCAGCACCTGGAACTTGCCCGGCGCCCCGGGAACGTTCCACCGGCCCACCCAGTCTTTCGTGCGCACCCAAACTCGGTAGGCGCCAACGGCGGGAAACTCCACTTCCGTTGTCGCATCCGTCACCGGCCAGCCGAGGCCGTGGGCGAGCAGGTAAGGCGAACCCATCTGGTCCATGAACTGCGGATCCACCACCCAGCCGCCACGCTGCGCGAATCCCTCGGCCTCGACCAGCAAGAGCGGGGCGGCGGTCGCGAGTTCAGAGAACGCGAGGGCGCCGATCAGCAGCCCGATCAGCCGGAGCCGCCGCCACAGAGCGGGGAGCAGAGACGACACCTGTCCGGAAACGTGATGCGGGGACGAGGACACAGGTTTTCGGGCTTTGGGGTGGAGCGGATGTGGAGTGCTCTGGTTCAGTGTCACAAGCTCTTTCACGATCGGATCCTGCTCCTATGGGCTGCCTGTTTCAATAGTTCCCGCATGCACGGTGATTGCGCATCCGGGAGGGGTTCTTCTGTCGCCGAGAGATCCGGCTGAGGGCAGGGGCGGAACCGGGGGGGCAACTCGGATTGTGCACGCACATCGAGCGGCGGACTCGGAGCGAACCACCGGGGTGAAAGGGGTGGAAACGTATGATGGCAGACGGCCGGATGGCAAATGGCAGACGGCCGGATGGCAAATGGCAGACGGCCGGATGGCAAATGGCAGATGGCCGGATGGCAAATGGCAAAGCACGCGCCGCCCACAATGTTCCCTTTGCCATCGGCAATTGACCCTCTGCCATCGGCAATCTGCCATCGCTCACTCGACCGCCTCTCCTCGCGCCGCCCGCGCCTCGGGCGAACCGTAGAGCGGATGCGTCGGTTTGAGGCTCCTGAGGAAGTTCAACCGGAAATCCTTCGCCTTTCGCGCCGCCTCCTGCGCGGCCCGGTCCTTCTCCGGCAGATGGCGGCGGCCCTCGAATGGCAGCCTCTCAATCGATCCAGCCCAGCCGGTCAACTGCCGCGCACACGACTCAGCCAACGCACGAATGTTCTGCAGCACGGCCATGTGCCGCCTGAGCTTGGGCCGGTCAAGCACTACGGCCATCATGGAGCGCACCTCGCCCGCAGAGGCGCGCGCGATGGCGATGAACGCCTGCAACTCATTCGTGGTGGATCGCTCGAAGCCTTCGGCAATGTTGTTGGACACGGACAGCGCCGCGCGGTCCAGTTGGTTGCGGAAGGCCGGCGTGAGAGGCACGCCCGGATCTTCCAGCAAGTCGAGCACGACGTTGTACAGCCGCTTGGCTTCCTGCCAGACGGGCAATTCCTCGAAGTGTTGATACCTGGCCATCGGGTTTCCTGTTCTTTGTCTTGGGGCGGTTTGCAGCTCAGCCGCTGGGCTGTGTTCACGCAGGCCCGCAACGACGTGCGGTGAATGAACCCCGCCGCGACGGCGGCGGCATGATAGGCGGGCCAGCCGCTGCGTCACGTCCGAACTACGGCCATCCATGCTCGAAGCCGTCAATGCCGGGCCCGAGTCTCGGCTTGCTTGCGGTGCAACCGTCGTCCCGAGCGCCCGAGGGCGACCGGAGCTGTCCTTCAGTCGCTCGCCATGTCGTCGTTTGCCAGTTGCAAACGGGGGCGCGCGGGGTATGTTCGGGTCGATAACCAGTTATTCCCATGAGATCTCTTTGGCTGCTTCGGAAGGGGGCTTCTTCCAGGTGCTGGGATGTTGCCCGGACGCGTGCTCATGCCCGATCGGGACCGGTGGTTCTGGCGAAGGCTGTTCTGGGGATGCTGTTCGCCGTTCTGCTCGGCGCGCAGGACGTCGCCGGGGCGGACGCTTTCTCCAAGCCGGGTGATGCCAACGGAGACGGGCGCGTCGATGAGGCGGACGCGCGCTTGATCCTACAGAAGGCGGCGTCAGCGGTCGTTCTTGGCGGTATCGAGGCCGACGCGGCGGATGTCAACCGCGATGGGAGCGTCGATCCGCGGGATGCGATCCTCGCTCTGCAATCTGCCGCGGCGGGGAGCGCGTTCTCGTGGGAAGGGTTCGAAGCTCGGGCGGGGTTGGGCGACGGCCAGGTCGCGATCGAGTTGGTGTTCGCGGGGCCGTCGGCGCGGATTGGCGACAGTGTCGAGGCCCGACTGCTCGATCTGGCGGGCGGCGTTGAAGAACTGAGAACGGTCAGCCTGGGTGGGAGCGCGGACCGCAGGCTGGGGTCGTTCAGCTTCCCGCTGGCCGGCGTGGTCTCGTCAGCCGATCTGGCGTCCTATGTTCTCGAGCTCGAAGCAGAACAGGGAGAGGACATCGTTCGTCAACGAGTCAGTCTCTACCAACTGGTCTCGCGATTGCGGATGCACATGTTCGGCCCCGAACGGTGGTACGCATCCGCACTCAACCGCGCCAGAATCGCAGTCCAGGAAAGCCCGAGCGGGCGCCCCCTCGAAGGGAGCGTGGTGACGGCGGCGCTGACCAAGCCGGGCGGAGGCGAGGTGTACGCGCAGGTCGAGGGGAGGACGGATGCCGACGGGGTGGTGGACGCCGCGCTGCGCGTGCCGGGAGGGCTGAGTGGGGACGGGGAATTGGTTGTGAGCGTCGATTCGCCTTTGGGGCGCCGGGTGATGGTTCAGAGCGTCGAGATTGTCGAGGGGACGACGACGCTTCTGACGACGGACAAACCGCTGTATCAGCCCGGCCAGACCATTCACATCCGCGCACTGTCGCTCAAGAAGCCTCAGATGGTGCCCGCGGCGGGCGAGGAGATTGTTCTGATCGTCGCGGACGCAAAGGGAAACAAGGTCTTCAAGCAGGCCGGCATCATGAACGATTTCGGGGTTGCCTCGGCCGATTTCACACTGGCCACCGAACTCAATCTCGGGCTCTACACAGTCGCGGCGGAGATCCGCGGCAGCACCACGGAAAAGAAAGTCACTGTCGAGCGCTATGCGCTGCCGAAGTTCAAGGTCGCCCTCGACACCGACCGGGATTTCTATCCGCCCGGCGCGAAGCTGAGCGGCACGGTGGCCGCGGACTATTTCTTCGGCAAGAGCGTCCAGGGCGCCGCGGTGACGATCGAGGCGTCGAAATTCGATGTCGGGTTCGAGCCGTTTGCGGAGGTCTCGGGGCGGACCGATGCCCAGGGCCGGTTCGAGTTCAGCCTCGATCTTCCCTCGTATTTTGTCGGCCAACCGCTGCAGCAGGGCGAGGCGTTTGCACTGCTCGAAGTGACGGTCATCGACACCGCCGCGCACCAGGAATCCATTTCGCGCAGCGTCCCCGTGTCGGCGAGCGAGATTGTGATCCATGCGGTTCCCGAGAGCGGACACCTGATCTCCGGCGTCCCGAACCGCATCTACATTCTGACGCTCTATCCGAACAATGCCCCCGCGCAAACGACGTGCACGGCGCTGGTCGGCGGAGAGGTGGTCGACACCGTGACGACGGATGCCGCGGGCATCGGGATTGTCACCGTCACACCAGCCGGCCAGTCCGCGGTCACTCTCGAGCTGCATGCGGCGGACTCGGAAGGGAACAGCGCCGATCGCTCGGTGGATCTGGCTTTTGGAGGCGGCGCGGAAGGCCTGCTGATTCGCACGGACCGCGCTCTGTACGCGGTGGGCGACGCGGTCAAGGCGGACGTCTATTGCGGCGGCCTGGGCGGATCGGTGTTCATCGACGTGGTGAAGGAGGGGCAGACTCTTTACAGCCGGAGCCTGTCGCCCGAAGGCGGGCATACCGCACTGGTGCTGCCTCTGACGGCGGACATGTCGGGCACCCTCTCGCTCTCGGCCTACCGCATCACGGTCGGGGGCGACACGATCCGGGACCGGCGGATCATCTATGTGGATCCGGCGAACGACCTCCGCCTCGATTACGCCCCCGACAAGGAGGTCTACCTTCCCGGAGAGGAGGCGGCGATTCGGCTGCATGTCAGCGGCCGCGACGGTCAGCCCGTGGCGGCGGCCATCGGACTTACCATTGTCGATGAAGCCGTGTTCGCCCTTCAGGAAATGCAGCCAGGCATGGAGAAGGTCTACTTCTACCTCGAAGAGCAATTGCGCCAGCCGCGTTACGAGATTCACGGGTTCACACCCGAGGAGATCGTCTACGACCCTCTCGGGCCCGATTCGGACACGGCGCGCGAGCGGGCCTTGGGAATGATGTTCGCGGCGCTCGGGACGATCCCGCTTGGCACCTTCGAGCGGGTGAGCGATGCGGCGGATGGCGAGGCGCTGCGCGAGACCCTGCGCGACGCGGTCTGGGCCGATTTGGACGTGTTGATCGAGGTGCTCGGTGATGAACTGGGTTGGCATGACCGGGACCTTTCGACGGCTTACTTCGAGTCCCTGCTTCAGGATGTGGCGGAAGAAGGGGATCTCGAGTCCGGCGACGCGGTGGCGGATCCCTGGGGAACGCCGTACCGCATCCGGTATGCGGCGGCCACGGGCGAGTACAGTTTCCTCTGCGCCGGCCTCGACAAACGCTGGGACACATCCGACGACCTGACCCTGGTGGCGAGCTATTGGACGGTTCGGTACCCCTGGTGGCGGGAGAACCCCGAGTGGTGGGTGATCGCCAATGGCGGATTCGACGGTCTTGTGGTGTTTGCCCAGGGTTTCGGCTGGCTCGAAGATGGCGTCGGCGGCTGGGGACCGCCCTCTGTCGGTCCCTCCGCCGGCGGCGGTGAGACTCAGCCCTACCTGCGGCAGTACTTCCCGGAAACGCTCTATGCCAATCCGCTCGTCATCACCGGGGCCGACGGCACCGCCACGGTGAACCTCAAGATGGCTGATTCGATCACGAGCTGGCGGATGACCGGGATGGCCTCGAGCGCCGACGGACGGCTCGGGAGCGCCACCGGCGCGCTAAGGGTCTTCCAGGAGTTCTTCGTGGATCTCGATTTGCCGCCTGCGCTGACGCGCGGCGACGAGGTGTCCGTGCCGATTGCGATTTACAATTACCTGCCCGAGGGGCAGACGATTCGGCTGACGATCGAAGGCGGGGATGGGTTCGAGCTGATCGATGCGCCGGAGCGGACGATCACGCTTGGAGCGAACGAAGTGACGGTGACCTATTTCCGCATCAAGACCGTGCGGGTCGGCCGGTTCACGCTCGAAGTGACGGCCTATGGCAGCACGCGGAGCGATGCCATCGCGCGCGAGGTCGAGGTTATGCCGGACGGCGCCGAGGTCTTGGTGACCCACAGCGGACGCATGAGCGGGACGATCGATCGGACTGTCGCCATTCCGGAGGAGGCGATCGACGGTGCCAGCAAGATTCTCGTGAAGATCTACCCGGGTCTTTTCAGCCAGGTGGTCGAGGGTTTGGACTCGATGCTGCAGATGCCATACGGGTGCTTCGAGCAAACGTCGTCGGTGACCTACCCCAACGTGCTGGTGGTCGAGTACATGAAGAGCACGGGCCAGATCACACCCGAGATTCTCATGAAGGCCGAGGGCTTCATCAGCACGGGTTACCAGCGGTTGCTCAGTTACGAGGTCGAGGGAGGCGGCTTCTCGTGGTTCGGCGACGCGCCGGCCCACAATGTGTTGACCACCTACGGTTTGCTGGAGTTCAGCGACATGAGCAAGGTCTGGTACGTGGATCCGGCTGTGATCCGGAGGACCCAGGACTGGCTGGTGGCCGGACAGGAACCTGACGGCTCCTGGATACCGACCGACGGGGGGATCGCCGAGGGCGCGATCGACCGGTTTCAGAATGACGTGCTGCGCACGAGCGCCTATGTCGTCTGGGCCCTGACCAGTTCCGGTTACAGCGGGGCGGCGGTCGCTTCCGGCACCGCCTATGTGAAGGCCCAGCTCGCCCGCCCGGATTGGCAGCCTGAAACCTATACACTGGCACTCTGCGCCCATGCGCTGTTGTGCGACGCCAACGACCCTCTGCTGCCGGGGCTGTTCGACGAATTCGAGCGCCGCAAGCACGAAGAGGGCGACCGCGTCTGGTGGGAGGAAACCGCCTCAACGATGACGTACTCGAGAGGGCAGGGGGCGAACGTCGAGTTGACCGCCCTGCTCGCGCAGGCCTACCTCCGATTCGGCGGTTATCCCGATACGACCGGCAAGGCGCTGAACTACCTGGCCTCTTCGAAGGACGGACACGGCAACTTCGGATCCACCCAGGCGACTGTCCAGGCGCTCAAGGCCTTCGCACTCGCTGCCGGCGGAGTCACGACACCCGCGGACGCGACCGTCGGGATCGCGATCAACGGCACCGAGGTGAAGACGCTGCGTCTGACCGAGGCCAACAGCGACGTGCTTTTTCTCTGCGACCTGGGCGAGCAAACCGTCGAAGGCGACAATGCGGTGCGCCTCACATTCGAGGGCAAGGGCAGCAATCTCTATCAGTTGATCGGGCGCTACTATCTCCCGTGGGAGGGAGTGGACCCGCCGGGCGACGAGCTCCTGTCCATCGACGTTCAGTATGACAAGACGCAACTGACTGCCGCCGATCTGCTCACCTGCACGGTCCGGGTGGCGAACAACCAGCCTGGCAAAGCAAAGATGGTTGTCGTGGATGTGGGGATTCCGCCCGGATTCGAGGTCCTGCGGGACGATTTGGATCAACTGGTGGGCGAGGCGATCCAGAAGTACCAGGTGGCCGGGCGCCAGATCATCTTCTATCTTGATGAGCTCGATCACGCCGCGCCGGTCAGCCTTGTGTATCGCCTGGCCGCGCAGTACCCCATCCGCGCCAAGACACCGCGATCGGTGGTTTACGAGTATTACAATCCGGACGTGCGGGGGGTGGCGGAGCCGGTCGAAATCGCCGTAACCAATTAGCGTGTTATGAATGCACCGATTTTCCGAAGATTCCGAAGGTTGTTCTCTGCCCGCGAGGGTCGCGGTTGGGCGCACGCGGGGGCCGCCCTCATGCTCGCCGCCTGGGTGGGCCAGGCCGTCACAATCAGCGTCGAGGACGTTTCCGGTGTTCCGGGCGCGCAACTCGTTGCCCGCATCCGGGTCGATCAGGCGTCCGGAATCGCCGGCGGGACCTTCCGCATGATCGTGCCTGACTTTGCCAGCATCGATGCCCCGAGCCTTGCTTCCGATACCGCAGGTTTCGTGGTCGCTGCCCGGGTGGGCAACCGGCGTCTGGATGTCTCGATGGCCCGCGCCGCGGGCATGCAGGAGGGACAGGCGATCCTGTTCACCGTCCCGATCCGCATCGGGCGCGACGCGCCTGAAGGCACGTTCGCGATTGTGTGGGAGGAGGCGCGGCTCTTCGACCAGACCACTGCTCCAGTCCAGCCAATCGCCACGTCTGGCGCCATCACGGTCCTCCCGCCCCTGCCTGATCTGGATCAGGACGGTCTCCCGGATTCATGGGAAACGGAGCGGTTCGGTCATCTGAACAGCGGGGCGGATGATGACCCGGACGCTGACGGCGCCTCGAACTACTCGGAGTATCTCGCCGGGACCGATCCAGCTTCTGCCGGCTCGCTTTTCGTTGTGAGGGCCCTGGCGGTGCCCGGTCAGAGCGGCGAACCCCTCGTCGCTCTCGATTGGGAAAGTCAACCCGGGCGGAACTACGAAGTCTTCTGGAGCCCCGGCCCTCTGGGTCCGGACGCTGTATGGCTGCCTGTCTATCACCCGGTCTATCGAATCGACGGCGATCGTCATCGGTGGATTGACGACGGGACGCGCACCGGCTGGTTTCCGTTTCTCGACGAAGAGCGTTACTACCAGGTGCGCGTCGCGCTGCCCTGAATCGACGGGACTCATGCCGGGGCCGATCGAGGCGCGGCGTGCCGGGGGCAATGTTCGCCGCCAGGCGGCATGGGCAGGCGATCCCTCCCAACATCGCCTGAGCCCGGATGTGAGACTCCGCGGAGCTTTATGAAACGTCCGGGCCGAGTGGCACATCCGCGCCCTGCGTTTCCGACCGGTGCATTCTCCGCGTGACAGCCCGCCCGGCATCTGGCAGCGTCGCCTTATGATAGGCGGAGCTGAAGGGCGATCTGGCCCGCATGCGATTTCCAGGCTCGTGCCAATCCATCGGCACGGTGCGAAGCGCAGTTCATCGAAGACGCGGCGGCGATCCATGGCCGGAGCCCGGCGCGCCTGTGTCGGATGTGTCGGCAATTAACCCTCGACTGGCATGATCGCGTTTGTGACTGGACTGGTCCTGCTGGTGGGGGGGTATTTCTTTTACGGACGGGTCGTGACTGCCACAGTTCGTCCCGATCCCAATCGGTTGACGCCTGCGATCGCGCTTGCCGACGGGGTGGACTACGTGCCGATGCCCACTTGGCGGGTCTACCTGATCCAACTGCTGAACATTGCCGGCTTGGGCCCGGTTTTTGGGCCGATCCTGGGGGCCTTGTGGGGGCCTCAAGTGTTTCTCTGGGTCGTGCTTGGGTGTATTTTTGGAGGCGCGGTGCACGATCTGTTGACGGGGACGATGTCGATACGGAACCGCGGCGCCGGGCTGCCCGACCTGATCGGCCACTACATGGGGAACGCGGCGAGGCAGTTTTCGACCTTCTTCATTCTGCTGCTGATGGTGCTTGTGGGGACCGTGTTTGTGAAGGGGCCGGCGCTTCTGCTGGTCAGCGTGTTTCCGGCCGAGACCGTGGGCGGGTGGTTCGGGGAGGGCGCCAAGGAGTGGCTCTCGCAGACTTACCGGGGACATGGGATGTGGTTGTGGATCGTGATGGTGTCGATCTACGTGTATTACCTGGCGGCGACCCTCCTCCCGATCGACAAGATCATCGGACGGCTCTACCCGTTCTTCGCGCTGGCGTTGCTCGTGATGGTGGTCGGGCTGGCTATTGCGGTGTTGCGGGGACAGATTGTGATCCCGCCGTTTACTCTCAAGAATCTGCATCCCGAGCAATTGCCGGCCTGGCCTTTGATCTTCATCACCGTCAGTTGCGGCGCGGTCAGCGGTTTTCACGCCACGCAGAGCCCCCTGATGGCCCGGTGTCTTAAGAGCGAGAGGCATCTGCGTCTGGTGTTTTACGGCGCGATGATCGCCGAGGGGTTGATCGCGCTGGTCTGGGCGTCGGTCGCGCAGGGCTTCTACGGCAGCCACCAGGACCTGGCCGCGGTTCTTCTCAAGCCCGGCGGGGGCGGACCGGGCGCGGTTGTGCATGACGCCTGCATTGCGACCATGGGGGTTTTCGGCGGCGTGCTGGCGATACTGGGCGTGGTCGTGTTGCCCATCACGTCCGGCGACACGGCCTTCCGGGTCAGCCGCTTGATCCTGGCCGATTACTTTCACGTGCTCCAGGTGCGCATTCTCAACCGCTATCTGTTGATCACGCCTCTGTTTGTGATTTCCTTCGCCTTGAACTTCGTCGATTTCAGCGTGATCTGGCGTTACTTTGGCTGGGCCAATCAGGCCCTGGCGGCCGTTGCCTTGTGGGGCGGAACCATCTTCCTGGCAAGGCGCAGGACTCGATGGTGGCTGGCCTTCGTGCCCGCCGTGTTCATGACCGTGGTGACGGCGACCTACATCCTGGTCGAGGACGTCGGGTTCCGTTTGAACCCGACATTGGGCACCTGGCTTGGGCTGCTCATCGGAGCCGCGGCGGCGGCGTGGTTCCTGGTGAGATTGCCGAAGCTGCCGGCCGAGCCGGATGAACCGGCGTTAACGGCTCGGCCGACGGCTGCCGAATGGTCGACGGATTCACTTGCCTGCTAGCCCGCATGTTTCACACTCACCCGTGCACATGGCGACGAGACATCGCGAAGCCTTATGAAATATCCGGGCTGGACCGAAACACGTTGAGAAGCACTTTCCTTGCTAGTCCACTCATTCAATTCATCACCAAGACTCAAATCCAATGAAAACATCACTCATGATCGGGACTGGATGTGCCATCCTCATGGCCCTGGGGGCTCAGGAAATCGTCGGTACCGTGCACGCGCAAGGCAACGCCAAGACGCCACCGAAACTGGCGCCGGCAACGATCGAGCGGATTGAAGCAGCCGCTCCCGCGGAGGCTGTGGCCAAGCCCCGGGCAGCGCGGCGAATCCTGGTGTTCTGGCGATGCGAAGGTTTTTTCCACGGCGATGGCATTGCCGGCGGCAATCACGCTCTGGCCCACATGGGGCGCCGCACGGGCGCGTACACGGCCGATTTCAGCGACGACTACAGCGTGTTCGATCCGGATCAATTGGCGAAGTACGACGCGATTGTCCTGAACAACACGACGCAACTCAAGATGCCGGATGCGGTCAAGAAGCAGGCCCTGCTCGATTTCGTCCAAAAGGGCAAGGGGATTGTCGGCATCCATGCCGCGACGGATTGCTTCTACGATTGGCCGGAGGCCGCGGCGATGCTCGGCGGTCTCTTTGACGGACACCCCTGGGGAGCCGGCGGCACCTGGGCGTTCAAGATTGAGGAGCCGACGCACACGTTGAATCGAGCCTGGGGCGGCAAAGGATTCAAACTGCAGGACGAGATCTACCAATTCAAGGCGCCCTACACGCGCGCCGATCGACGCGTGCTGGTGAGTCTGGATCTCTCGGATCCAGCCACAGCCGCGGTGAAAGACGGCGTCAAACGAACGGATGGCGATTTCGCCGTCGCCTGGGTCAAGAAGCACGGCCAGGGGCGGGTCTTCTATTGCAGTCTCGGACACGCTGCCAACGTGTTTCAGGATGCCGGCGTTCTCCGCTTTTGTCTGGACGGCATCCAGTATGCGCTGGGCGACCTGGAAGCGGATGCGAGCCCGCGCTAGCGCGCAATTTGTCACCAGGTTTCGTGCAATGCGAAGCAGATGTCATCTGGAGAGGCAGCCATGCGCGCTCGAAAAGCATAACCGCGCCCGAGTGGACAGCGGGAATCGGGCAACAGAGTGTGACCGCACCCGCAAGGTTTGGGAAACGCGCCGAACCTCACTCTCCCCCATCCGGGCGCGGTTTTGCCAGAGCTCGGATTTCTGCGCCTCGTTCCCGGTGGTGAGAAATCCGAGCTAGCGAGACCGCTCGTCCAGAATCACCTCCGCGGCAAGGCGGACCGCTGTCTTGACGACGCGGGCGCAGACCTCGACGGGCCCTGGGCGGGCAGCCTGGAACTCAGCCAGTTGCGCCGGGTCGGCGAGATCGTAGCGTTTCCCGAATAACCGTCCGAGCAACGCACCGCACTGGGTGCTGCCCATGGCCTGTTCGAACCGGGCGCAGAAGGCCCGAGCGGGCCCGAGCGAAGCGCGCCAGGCGCCCCAATCATCGATCCGATCCCGCCCAAAAACCAAGCCCAACGCCATCAGGGCGCCGATGACCGCGCCGCACGTCTCGCCGCGCTCGGCAATTCCGGGCAACGGAGTGAGGGCTTTCACGATGGTGCCGCCCTCCAGCCCGAACCCTTCCTGCAGCGACACAAACGTCGCTTGGGCGCAGTGATGGCAGCGGCGCATCGTCGTGTCAGCAGTCACGTCCAGAAAGTCCAGAAAGCCAACCCGAGGCAAGACATCCGCTGGGGGACGTGGATTGGTCAAGGAGGCGTTGGACGCCTGCGCTGGGGCGGCGGGGCGGTCTCCTCCGCGCAAGAGGCAAGTGCGATGGCGCCGGCCGAGCCGGCCGTGATGCGAACGAAGTCGCGACGATTGCGTGCTGAGGGCATATGTCGAGGCAGTCGTGCTGCCAGCATGTGTCGCCTATCATCAGGCTGTGAGTCAAGTCAGCAGGTGGGGCCAGCGGGAGGGGCGGCATTTCGGCTGGGCGTCGATCATGCCGAACGATCTGTCAGGACAACGCGCACATCGCCGGCCCCGGGCGCGGTGAGCGTCCTATCCCGGAAATCTCACCAGTGGGGTGGTCGCGGCATTCCTGACGGTCGGTGGGTGAGATTTCCGGGTCTGTGAAACCCGCGCCCAGCAAGGAGAATCGACTCATCGGTTCAGCAACGCCGGGACGCGCCCCAGCCGCTTGGGTGACGCGGGCACGCGGACACAGTGTGGTCGAGATTGGGTCCATCGGTTTGGGGCGCGGGTTTCTGATGAGCCCGCATTTCAGGCGAAATGTGACGGTG
>JAKLFY010000135.1 GCA_022710935.1 Verrucomicrobiota bacterium | reverse complement strand
GGGCGGGTCAGGTTTGCGTCCATGCCAATAATGTATCTATACAGATACAATATGGCAATCAAAAAAACACTGCAGAGACAGGCTTTCTCAAATTCGGTTACTCTTTCGTCCTACACCCGCGATGCCGCGATGCCCGACTGGGAGCGGCCTCGCGGCACAGACATCGGTGTTGTAGGCCGCGTGCCCTCACGCGGCGCGAGGACAGACATCGGTGCGGACGCCGGGTCAGGGGACCCGGCCTGCTATGGGGGGGGACAGACATCGGTGTTGTAGGCCCGGTGCCCTCACCGGGCGACAGAACACCGCCAACAATCCGATCCGCCGGTCCGGGTGTTGGACTGCGCGGTAGATTCCGAGGAACATCTTGACCTGGAGGGCAGTTTCCCTTACGCCGTGCATGTTGATCCCAACAGGGCGCTGGGTCCGTTGTGTGCTGGACTTATGAACTTGCTTCTGACGAGGCCGGGAAGTGGGGGAGACACGGGACGAACTCGATCCGCGGGGGCCAGCCTCGCCTCTTGCAGGGCTCCTTGTTGCCTGTCCGTTGGGGCGTTGCCCATTCGGTTTCCGGCGCGGGGGCACTTCGCCCGGGCTGCCTTCACGCTGATCGAATTGTTGGTGGTCATCGCCATCATCGCCATCCTGGCCGGGATGCTGCTGCCGGCGCTCGGCAAGGCGAAGACCAAGGCGCAGGGCATTCAGTGCATGAGCAACCTGAAGCAGCTCCAGCTCGCCCACGGTCTCTATGCCGACGACTACAACGGCGTGCTGGTTCCGAACCTCGAACCCGGCGACGCCGTCGGCAGTTGGGTGAAAGGCTGGCTCGACTTCACGTCGGGCCCGGACAACACCAACACGCTTTTCTTGACGGATCCGACGCATGCGTTGCTGGCCCCGTACAGCGCCAGCGCCGCCGGCATCTACAAATGCCCCGCCGACAAGAGCACCATCCGGCGCGCGGGCCGCGTGTATCCGCGGGTCCGCAGCGTCGCCATGAGCGTGGCGGTCGCCGACCCCGCGGGTGGCAACTGGCTCAACTACCGGGTCGCCAACCCGAAGTTCAAGGTCTATTTCAAGGCCGCCGACTTCCAGGTGGGCTCGCCGACGATGATCCACGTTTTTGTGGACGAGCATCCTGACAGCATCAACAACGGCGCCTTCGGCGTCTGGATGGCGGATCCCGCCAACCCGTCCCGGGCCTACATCTTCGATTACCCTGCCAGCTCCCACAATGGCGCCTGCGGCTTCTCCTTTGCCGACGGCCATGCTGAGATCAGGAAGTGGTTGGACGCCCGCACAAAGGCTCCAGTCAAATACAACAACTGGCTCACCCTCGGCGTCGAATCCCCCAACAATCGGGACATGGTCTGGCTCAGCGAGCACACTTCAGCGCCGGACCGCTGACCTTTCGAGTGCTCGGGGTCGCATCTTCACATTCGACAATTGGCAGTCCACGTGACCCGATACGGTCATTGTCACCGGACAGGGGCCTCGCGGAGATCGGACCCCGAGGGAGATTGGCCCTGCAAGAAAGTCCGGTCATGGGCTTTTCGGGTCAGGCAACAGGAGGGCGAGTTGGCGTCTGGCGGCGGCGGGCCAGGAGGATCGGTCGGTGAGGATCGCGTTCTGGAGCGCGGAGTGGCACGCGCAGCCGGGCTGGATCGGGATCCTGGGGATGGCCTGGGCGACGATTTGTTTGGCCAGGGCGGCATTGCGGTGGAGGCACTCGATGATCATATCGACGGTCACGTGGTTGCCGTCTTCCTTCCAGCAGTCGTAATCGGTGACCATGGCGAGGGTGGCGTAGGCGATTTGGGCTTCGCGGGCGCACTTGGCCTCGCCGAGGTTGGTCATGCCGATGACGGCGTGGCCTGCGGCGCGGTTGGCGAGCGACTCGGCGCGGGTGCTGAACGCCGGCCCTTCCATGCAAACATAAGTGCCGCCATCATGCGCTTTTGCCTTCAGACGGCGGGCGGTTTCGAGAAGGGTCTGACGCAGTTCTTCGCAGATCGGATGGGCGAAGGCGATGTGAGCCACAATGCCGCGCCCGAAGAAGGTGTGTTCATACGAGCGCTTGGTGCGGTCCAGGAACTGGTTCACCAGGACAATGTCGCAGGGGTGATACCGGTTTTGGAGCGATCCCACGGCGCTGACGCTGATGATCCACGCGACGCCCAGCTTCTTGAGGGCCCAGATGTTGGCGCGATGGTTCAGCTCGCTGGGCATAATGCGATGGCCGCGTCCGTGCCGCGGCAGGAACACGACCTCGCGTCCAGCGAGCCGCCCTGTGAGCAGTTCGTCCGACGGGCTGCCGAAGGGGGTGCGGACGCGCATCCATTTCTGGTCGGTGAATCCTTCGATTTGATAGAGGCCGCTGCCGCCGATGATGCCGATGCGATGCGTTGACATAGAATGGAGGGGTCAGTTTCTCAGGAGCGTGTTGGGACAAGGAGGCAAGTCATTGGTCCGGGGCAAGCGGGGTATAATCGTCGTTCATGCGCTGCCCGGCCGCTCGATGGCGGGGCGGACCTGTTGGTCGACGATGCAGGCCGTGACGACATCGGCCGCGACATTGAGGACAGTGCGCGCCATGTCGAGCAGGCGGTCGATGCCGAGGATCAGTCCGATCCCCTCGGGAGGGATCTGGAAGTTGGCGAGCAGGGCAATGATGAGGGGCAGGGACGCGCCGGGGATTCCGGCGACGGCGACGGCGCTCAGGACGGCGAGGATCAGCAGCATGATTTGTCCGCTGAGTGTAAGGGGGACGTCATAGACCTGGGCGATGAAGAGCACCACACACCCTTCGTAGAGGGCTGTGCCGCTCATGTTGAGTGTGGCGCCCAGGGGCAGGACGAACCCGGCTGTGCTGGCGGAGACGCCGAGCCGTTCTCGGGCGACTTTGATGCTGGTGGGCAGCGTGGCATTGCTCGAACTGGTGGAGAACGCCGTGACCAGGATGGTTCGGATCGCGGCGAAGAACTCGATTGGCGATCGGCGGGTGAAGATCTTCAAGAGCAGGGACATGGTGCCGAACAGATGGAGTGCGATGCCGCCGACCACGCAGAGGACAAAGATGAGCAGCGGGCGCAACAACTCGAGACCGAGCCGGAGGACGAGGCTGGCCATCAGAGCGGCCACGGCATAGGGGGCAAGCCGCATGGCATAATCGACGAGCCGGGTCATCAGGGCCGCCACGATCTCGAGGCCGCCTTGCACTCGGCAGCGGTGGGCTTCGGGGAGTTGGGTCCCCGCCGCGCCGGTGAGCAGCGCGAAGAGAATGAGGGGGAGAATCTGGAACTCGACGATCGCCTTGAGCAGGTTGCGGGGCATGAAGGTCTCGACCAACTGGGCCGGCCCGAGGCGGGGCTGCGTGGCCGCGCGCGTTTGTACGTCCTCGGCCTCGGAACGCGTGTTTTCGATGAGTTGCGTCTTGGTCGAGGGGGCAAGGCGATCGCCGGGCCGCACGACGTTCATGATGATCAGACCGATCGCAATTCCGACGGCCATATTGGCCACAAAGAGCAGGAATGTGCGTCCAGCCAGCGGTCCGAGCCGGCTGAGACGTCCCAACTGGATGATGCCCAGCGTGAGCGAGGCGAAGACGAGCGGGACCACGACGAAGAAGAGCAGGCCGAGGAACACCTGGCCGAGCGGATCGAATGCCTCCCGCGCCAGCCAGTTGGCCGCCGTGTCGAGGGCCGGGTGCCGGATCACGATCATGCGCAGGATGATGCCCAGCGCCAGCCCGGCGACCATGCCCCACAGAATGCGGGCTGCGAGCCGGTCGCTCGTCTGGGCGGATTGCGAAGGCATGTCGGAGCAGGGGGTGGCCGGTCTCTAGCGATCTTCAGCGTGGAATCGCGCGATGACGGGTCGGTGGTCGGAGGCGACGCCCCAATTGGGGAGCGCGAGCACGTAGGAGCCTGCCCGATCCCACTCGCGCGCCATCGCGGAGCTGATCAGGATGTAATCGACGCGGTCGTAGCTGTCGGCCGTTCCGTAGAAATGGGTCCAGGTGACGTGTCGCGGATCCCAGCGCGGGTTGGGGCTGGGGGCATCGTCGCCGTTGCGTTCGGCAGGGCGCGTGTCCACCAGCGCGCGCGGCCGTTTGCCCAGGAGCGTTTGGAGCGCCACGGAGTCTTTCGTGTCGTTGAAGTCTCCGAGCACCACCAGGTTCGCCTTCGGGCGCGCCTCGAGCACGGTATCCACGTGCTTGCGCAACAGGATTGCCTCCTGCGCGCGCAATTCCGCCTGGTCCGCGTTCGGGATCGTGCGACGCGATTTCAGGTGGGCGTTGAGGAGCGTGAAACTGTAGCGCGGGGTGATCTGGATATCGACTTCGAGAAACCCCCGGCTGACCCGATGGCGTCGGCCCAGGAGCAGGAAACTCTCGCGCGGGTGCGGACGGCGGGCTGCGATCGGGTATCGGCTGAGCAGCCCGACGGCGATGTTGGTATCCGATCCCCGGACATGCTCCCAATGAGGGAAGTCGAGGCCCTCGGCTTTGAGTGAAGCCCGCAATTCCAGCAGGGTGTTGGTCGTGCCGATTTCCTGCACCGCCAGCACGTCGGGTCTGATGGCGCGGATGCTCTCGCGGATCTTCGCCCTGGCCTCGGCCGGCTTGGCCACGCGCCCGCCGCCGTCCACGTCCACGTAGTTTTCGAGGTTGTAGGTGGCGACCGTGAAGGTGGACGCCGTTTCGGCGGCGACGAGCCCGCCCGCGAGGCAGGCCAGGGCGACGCCACGAAAGCAACGCAGCAGCCAGTTCATGCGGCCCCATCCTCTCCGGATTGCGTCCCGGCGTCAAAAGCGGAATAGCCCGCGGCGGTCCGCGTGTTGGAGTCTTCGGCTTCGCCGTGGTCACGAGTCGATGAAACATGCGGGCCAGCCCGGAGCGATCACAGGCTGCGCGCGGAACCGGATCCGGGCTAGAATGCTTTTGGCAGGAGGCGCGTGTTCTGCTATCTTGCGGCGCATTGATGAAAAGGCGTGCGCGGACCACCATCGAGACAGCGAGGGGCAGCGATTCTGCGTCCACTCGACTGCACGACAAGCAGAGCGAGCGGGACCACCGCGAGCTGCGGATCGACAAGGTGGGTGTGCGGGGTTTGCGTTTTCCGATCCAGGTGCGCGACAAGGCGCACACCGTGCAGAACACCGTCGCCACGATCGGGATGTACGTGGACTTGCCCAAGGAGTTCAAGGGGACCCACATGAGCCGGTTCATCGAGGTCCTCAACGCGCATGGCAGCATGGTGCATGTCGAGAACATCCCCGAGATCCTGCGCGCCATGCAGCGCAAGTTACACGCCGCGACCGCTCATATCGAGTTGGAGTTTCCCTACTTTCTCGAAAAGCGTGCCCCTGCCTCGAGGATGATGGGCCTGATGGATTACACGGCGCGTTTCGACGCGGCGGCGATCGGCGAGACGATCGACTTCGTCCTCACCGTGATCACCGGGGTCACGACGCTCTGTCCCTGCTCGAAGGCGATCAGCCGCCACGGCGCCCACAACCAGCGGGGCCGCGTGACGGTGCAACTCCGTTCCGACGGCATCGTGTGGATCGAGGATGTGATCGCCGTGGTCGAGAGTTCGGCCAGCAGCGAATTGTTCTCCCTGCTCAAGCGCCAGGACGAAAAATCGGTCACCGAGCGGGCGTACGAAAATCCGGTTTTTGTCGAGGACCTGGTGCGCAACGTCGCGCTTCGGTTGAACGCGCACTCGAACGTGACCTGGTACAAGGTCGAGGCGGAGAACTTCGAGAGCATCCACAGCCACAATGCCTACGCCTGCATCGAGAAGAGCTGACGAGTACTGCATCTTCAGGCTGGTCAAGATGCTGGCAATCTTACACCTTGAACGCGCGTTATGACTTATCGTTTGCCTTTTGCCGGAACGTACACCGCCCTGGTGACCCCGTTCAGAGACGGGAAGGTGGACGCGGCTGCTCTTGAATCGCTCATTCGCGCCCAGGTGCGCGGAGGGGTGGACGGAATCGTGCCTGTCGGAACGACGGGCGAATCGCCCACGGTCGATTTCGACGAGCACATCCAAATCGTGAAGATGTCCGTGGCCCTCTCGCGCGGGAAGCTCAAGGTGCTCGCCGGCACGGGGGGCAACTCGACCAAGGAAGCCATTTACCTGACGCGCGCGGCCGAGGAGGCTGGTGCCGACGGTTCCCTGCAGGTGGCCCCCTACTACAATCGCCCGACCCAGGAGGGCCTTTTCGAGCACTTCCGCGCGATTGCACGCGCGACGAAACTCCCCATCGTCCTCTACAGCATCCCGGGCCGATGCGGCGTCGAGATCGCGGTCGACACGGTGCGTCGATTGGCCGATCGCTGCCCCAACGTCGTCGGCATCAAGGAAGCCGGGGGCAACGTCGACCGCGTGAGCCAGTTGCGCGCGGCATTGAAGCCGTCGTTCACGGTCCTGAGCGGCGACGATGCCCTCACGCTGCCGTTTCTGGCCGCGGGAGCCGACGGCGTCGTCAGCGTGGCCTCGAACATCATCCCGCGCCCGGTGTCGAATCTCGTCCGGGCCTTCAGGACCGGAAAGCCGGGGCAGGCGCTCAAGCTGCATGCGAAGTACTATGCGCTGTTCAAGGATCTGTTCATCGAGACCAATCCGGCTCCCGTGAAGGCGGCGATGGCGATGCTGGGATGGATCGAGGAGGATGTGCGCCTGCCGTTGGTCACCCTTGCCCCGGCCAGCCGGGCGAAGCTCAAGGCGACTCTTGTTGCGTGCGGTGTGCTCAAGAAGAGTTGATCGGTTATGACTCGCATCGTCATTGTCGGATCCAAGGGCCGCATGGGGCAGATGCTGCTTGCCTGTGCTGCCCGAAACCCAGCAGTCCAGGTCGTCGGCCAGGTCGATCAGGGGGACGACCTGCGGGCCGCACTCGGGGATGCGGACGTTGTGATCGATTTCAGTCTGGCCAGCGCGACGCCAGGCGTGGTTGCGGCGTGCGTCGAATGTGGCAAGGCCCTGGTCATTGGCACGACCGGACACAGTCTGGACGAACGGGCGTCGATCGAGGGGGCGAAGCAGCGGATTCCGATGGTCTGGGCCTCGAATTTCTCGACGGGCGTCAACACCTTGTTCTGGCTGACACGCAAGGCGGCCGAAATCCTCGGTCCGGACTTCGACCTCGAGATCGTGGAAATGCACCATCGCCTCAAACGCGATGCCCCCAGCGGCACAGCCGCCACCCTGGCGGGCATTCTGGCCGATGTCCGGGGCCTGGAACAGCCTCAGGCCCTGCGACACGGACGCCAGGGGCTCACCGGCGAGCGGACGACCGCCGAAATCGGCATCCACGCCGTCCGCGGGGGCGACGTCGTTGGAGAACACACGGTGATTTTTGCGGCCAACGGTGAAAGGGTCGAGTTGACGCACAAGGCCTCGAGCCGGGAGACCTTCGCCAACGGGGCGCTTCGTGCTGCCGGGTGGGTTTTGCAGCAGCCCCCTGGCATCTACACGATGCAGGACGTCCTGGGTTTGCACTGAAAACGCTTCAGGCGGCGGCAGGTCGTGACGTGATCCGAGCGGGTTTCGAGATTCGTTTTGTAGCCCGCATACCTTTCATCTTGCGAAGTCTCATCTGTGCGTGCACACACGGAGTCTGAATTATGCGGGCGAGAATGCCTGGTCCCGTCTGCCGGATTGCCGCTTTTGTTGCCCTTGGATCGAATCAAGGCGATTCACCCCGAATTCTGATGGCCGCTATGCGGCGTCTCGCCGCCCTCTCCGTCGATCCCCCGCGATGCTCGTCGCTGTGGCGGTCGTCGCCCGTGGATTGTCCGCCCGGATCGCCCTCGTTCATCAACGCCGTGGCGACGCTCGTTCCCCGGCTCGAGGAGACGCCGGAGACTCTTCTCGACGCACTCCAGGCAATCGAACTCGAGTTCGGACGCCAGCCCAAGGCGGTCCTCAACGAGCCGCGACCGCTCGATTTGGACTTGATTGCCTTTGGCGATGAGACGCGGGCGACACCCCGGTTGGTCCTGCCTCATCCGCGCGCATGCCAGCGTCGGTTCGTTCTCGAGCCGTTGGCCGAGGTGGCGCCCGACCTGGTGCTGCCCGGTCAGAAGCGGGCGGTTCGGGATCTTCTCGCCAGCCTCCGCAGCGCCGAAGTGGTCCGCAGGCTCGAGTGAAGGGGCTGGGGGTGTATTGGTCCGTCTCTGACCAATCCCGACGCCCTACTCCAGTTTCAGCCGAAACAACTGCATGCGAGCTGGTGATGTGATTCGGTAAGGACTGCCGATGCTCGGCAAGTCGGTCCAGGCTCCGTTCAACGAATCAGCCTTCTGGAGCGTCGCTGTAGCATCACTCCAGCGAATCGCGGGCAGACCATTGGTCAGTCCGATGCTCAGCCGGGGATTCAGATCACTCAGATTCCAGAGTGCTACTGAGGAAGATCTTGCTGTCAGAATCTGCCGTCCGTTTGGCAAGAATGAACCAGAGCCAGAGCTACTGGCCCAACATTGTTCATCCTCGCAAAACCAACATAGAAACTCGCCCGATGTTGCCCATAGGCTTGCGCCATCATAGTCGGTATAGCCTACGCACAGCACCCTGTCGCCCTTTGGCGAAAACAAAGCCCGCCCTCCGCCTCGCCTCCCGGGCCAAGGCTCGGCTTCCTCGTACTTTCGCACCAACTTGCCTGTCGAGGTGTCCCACAACCTTGCTGGTCCGTCCATGCTACCGGTTAGTACGTTGCTTCCGTCTGGCGAGAAAGCCACGGAGACAATCCACGATGTGTCACCTACGAAAGTGCGGATGGCGGAGCTCGACGTGGTCTTCCACAACTTTGCCGTCTTGTCCCAGCTTCCCGTCAGGACATGCTGCCCATCAGGTGAGAACGCAACCGACTCAACAGAGCCCAAGTGACCTGTGAAAGTGCGGATGAGATTCCCCGTCGACGCGTTCCACAGTCGCGCCGTGTCACCAACTCCGGTGACGATTCGACTCCCGTCCGGGGAGATCGCCACAGCCTCAACCCAGTCATCATGAGCAAAGCTGCGAAGCAGTCTTCCCGTCGCCAACTCCCAAAGCCGGGCTGTCTCATCCCCGCTACCGGTCACGAGACGCTTGCCGTCAAGCGAGACAGCCACCGCAAAGACCCAATCGGTGTGCCCTTCAAAACTCCGAACGTAGGCTCCGCTTGGAAGCTCCCAGAGGAAGACGCCCGAATTGCCACAGGTGACGAGAGTGCTTCCGTCAGGCGAGACCGCAAGCGCTTCGACGTCACCGCATTCGAACTGTGCCACCAGTTCTGTTGCGAGGCCACCCTCGGCGGCGGCGGCGGTGGTCGAGATGAGGAGAGCGATGACAACCCAGGCGAAGCCTTTCATAACAGCATCAGCATCAAAAACGCAGGTGGCCGTCAATCGTGATTCTCTGGATACCGATCGAAATCACCGATTCCTGCGTGTCTTTACGGTGCTTGGCCGAGACGGACAACCTCTGCACAGCCCTTCGCTTTCCTACGGACGACTCCGCCGTGGCGGGAGAGGTCCTGGCCGGTGACGGTGATCGTCACGAGACAGGGACTTGCGGAGTTTGTCCTTCCGACAGCCTTCCCTCGAAATCGGTTCGTGGTCCTCGTCTGCATTCAATCGCTGAATGTCAATGCTACCCGCGAACACTCAACGCACGAACCTGGAACTGAAAAGCGGCGCTGAAGCGCACGCACTCCAAACGCTTCGCGCTCTCGATCGCGGGCGGCGAGGTCGTGAGGCGCTCTGGAGCGCCGGCTTGCAGCCGGCTTAACGCGTGCGGTGTCCTGCCAAGAGCATCATGGGTCTGCGCGCATTAGGTCGTTGCTACCGATGAATCACCCGCGCCGTTCCGACGCACCACCTCTCGTCTCGGTCACAAGCTGCACATCGAAGCGACGCAGGCGGAGGCGGGAGCTTTCCCCTCCGACAACGGTTCACGGCTATGAAACACTTCAAGAGGAACCGGCGGTTCACGAAATGGAGGTGGAGTCGTGCGTAACCGTTCGACAGCGATCTCGTTTATCCCTACAGAGCGCAGAGCGGAACCCCATCCGGACGCGATGGCCCGCGCGCCAGGAAATCATGAATCCCAAGCACGTGAAACTTCTCGTGGGCGGACTGTCGGCGGCGGTGCTTGTCGCGGTCGGGCGTGCGTCGGTGCTCGACTTCGAGACCGTCAATGGCTTGGTCCCCATGGAGGGGATGTCCATCTCAAATCAGTTCCAAGCCCAGTTCGGCATAAGCTTTCGCCGGGCGGATGGCGGCTATCCCGTCATCGGCCGCACAGGCGTGCCGCGCGCTTCGTTCGTGGTCGTCACGCCGGAGTTGGATCTCTACGACACGCTGCATCCCGACGACCCGCGCGCGAACCAGTTTGGCGACTTCTTTCTGACGGATGATGGGGTGGTTGGCGGAACCAAGCAGATCATCGTGGACTTCGCGGCGCCCGTGGCCAAAGCCAGCGGCTACCTGCTCGACATCGACAACTCGGAGCGGATGAGGATCACTGCCTACAGCGATGATGGGGTGACCGAGGTCGGAGAGATTGTGCTTGCCGCTGGCGATGTGGAGACCGGCAATGGCCGTTCGACGCCCTGGAGCTTCGAGCGTCCCACCGCGGACATCCGACAGATTCGTTTCAAGGAAACGGGCGCGTCGTCGAACGCAAACGTCGCCTTCGACGACTTCGACTCCAGTTACGTTCCGCCGCCTCAGCAGCCCGCAGCGCTCGACGTGCGGATGGCGGCGGTGCTTTCGATCACGGGAGACGTCGGCCGCCCGTACCGCATCGAGTACGCCGAGCATTTGGCCCCAGACAATTGGCTGGTTCTGACCAATCTCTTCCTCCCGAACTCCCCGTTCGTCCTAACTGATTACACGTCCACGAGTTCAACACACCGGTACTACCGTGCCGTAAGCTTGCCATGAAACCGAAAGTCAATACCCAACCGAGTACGAAGTCGCAATCCCCCGCCGCGGCGGAATGCAGGACCGCTGGCCAGCCGGACCAGAGAGTTCAACCGCCAACTGCCACCGGTGGCCCGCCACCCCGATGCGGCCGATTCCCGCGATTCCGTGTCGTTCCGCTCGCGATCGCTTTGCCACTGCTGCTGTTCTCAATCAGAGCGTCCGAGTGGACCGAGAACTGGGTGGAACAGAAGAATGGCGTTTCGAGGAGCATCAAGCTGTCGGAGTCGAACGTCGGCGGCTACATTGATGTCCCGGCCGGTCGGGGGCTCTTGACTGTGACTGTCCGTGACGCCGAGTACATCGACACCTACTGGTTGAAAGCGACATCCGGCGACTACGCCATCCTCGGGCGCGAGGGGGCGCCGGCCAGCGGGGAGTACTCTGCCCCTCGCCCTCTCATCGGGTATCTAGAACCCGATCCAGGTGTGCTTTCGTCTCTGAGAGGGACTCAACTGGACATCGCAGATCCCGCTGAGGGGCGCTGGTTCGTAGCAGCCTTTTCCTACAAGAACACGGAGAAGGTCGTTTCGTACACCCTGACTGCCACGTACTTTCCGAAGGCCCCGGACATCACTGTTCACCCGGCAGGTCAAGCTGTGTGTGTCGACGACAGCGTGACCTTCACTGTGACCGCGGCTGGGGAGAGCCTGGAGTATCAATGGTACAAGGGGGGGGCGATTCTGGGTGGTGCCCGCACTGCCACTTATACGATCAATCAGGTTCAGTTGGCCGATGCCGGCGACTATCGAGTGAGAGTGACCAATCCGGGAGGCAGCGACTTGAGCCGGGTCGCGACACTGGCGGTGTTGGCACGTCCGACGGTCCAAATCCAGCCCGATAAGCCAGTGATCGCCCCGGGTCAGGCAGCCACGTTCACAGCGGTTGTGCCCGAACCGACGCACTGCAGTTACCAATGGTACCTTGGACAGAGCGGGGACACGAGTGCCCCGATGGCCGAGGCAACGGCTGCGAGTTACACGACCCCGCCGTTGACGGCCACCGCAGCCTACTGGGTGCGAGTCAGGAACGGGACCTGCTGGGCCGACAGTCAGACGGCTGCAGTGACGGTCGAGTCGGCCGTGGCTCCTCAGATTACGCAGCAACCCGAGAACCGCACGATCAGTCCGGGGGAAATCGCCACGCTGACAGTGAAAGCGACCGGTACTGAACCGCTCCATTATCAGTGGTATGCAGGGGAGAGCGGGGATACAAAAGTGCCCCTCGGTAACGCGAAGGCTGCCAATTATACCACTCCCCCCCTCACCGCCAGCGCCTCCTACTGGGTCCAGGTCACCAACGTGGCCGGTTCCACGGATAGCCAAACCGCGACGATCACCGTGGCGACGGGGCCAATCGTGCTGCCGGGCATGACGGTCGCCTACGACGAAGAGCGCCAACAGGTCGTCCTGTTTGGAGGCAGAACCGAGACCGCGTTCACGAATCAAACCTGGGTGTGGCAACGTGATCAGTATTCGCGACTCACCTTAGCAAACAGCCCCCCGGTCCGACTGGCCCCCGGGATGGTCTTCGACGGCACGCGTGAGCAGGTGATTCTATTCGGCGGCCACAAGTGGGCCGCGGGTCCGCACTGGGACGACACCTGGGCCTGGACGGGTGCGAATTGGGTCGAGCTCATTCCTGCGTCGAGGCCACCCGGCAGGCGCGGGCAGGGGATGATGTTCGACTCGGTTCGCCAAACGGTTGTGCTCTTTGGCGGAGGAGGCGACGGCGGCCTGCTTTGCGACACATGGCTCTGGGACGGGCAGAATTGGAATCAGGCCATGCCAGCCACGAGCCCGCCGGCGTCGATTTATCATGGCATGACCTTCCAGGCCCACTTGGGGAAGGGGGTCCTCTTTGGACTCGGCCATTCCAGCGTCCCTGCGGAACTCCGGACGAGCACCTGGAGTTGGGACGGAACCACCTGGATGCTGGAACGGCCCTCGCAGAGCCCGCCGGCACGGTACATTCCGGCCCTGGCGTATGATGCGACAAGGGAGCAGACCGTCCTGTTCGGAGGCCAGACGAGCGATGGGGGCTATTACGAAGACACGTGGCTTTGGGACGGGAACGACTGGACGAGGGCCTCTCCGCAGCACAGCCCTCCCGCGCGGCACGGCGCGTCCATGACTTTTGACCCGATTATTCAGCGGGTCGTGCTGTTCGGGGGATCGGACGACTACCACCAATTCAACGACACTTGGCTCTGGGACGGGAACGGCTGGACCGAGTGGCTTCCTGGCGCGATTCCAACCCCGCCCCAGATCATCCAGATCACCGTCCAACCTCCCACCCACCCCCTGAAGCCCGGAGAGAGTGCCACCGTCACCGTGACAGCGACCGGCACCGAACCGCTGCATTACCAGTGGTATCTGGGGGAGACTGGAGACACGAGCGCGCCGGTCCTGAACGCAACGACCGCCGCTTACACAACGGGACCTTTGTTCGGCACGACCTCATGTTGGGTGCGGGTTAGCAACGTGGCCGGCACGGAGGATAGCCAAACGGTCACCATTGCTTTGGGGACAGAAGACCGGCCAGCCGTGGTCTTGACCGGAACAGAACCGCTCGGAGGCTCTCAGTACCCGCAAACAGTCGGCTGGCGATTCAAGGTCTCCGCGCCAATCGTGGCAACGTCGCTGGGGGTGTTTGACGCAGACGCCGATGGTTTGACGGCTTCCCAAGAGGTCGGCATCTGGGACTCGCACGGATCGCTCCTGGTCTCAGCGACCGTGCCTTCCGGCACTAGCCCTAAAACAAGCGTGTTTAGGTCAGCTTCTGCACCGCCCCGGGTGATTTTGGAGAATGTCAGTCGTGATTCCTACAGATTGTGGTGTGACCGCGCCAAAGTATCTTGCTTGCATGCTGCCAT
>JAKLFY010000134.1 GCA_022710935.1 Verrucomicrobiota bacterium | reverse complement strand
CGTGCTGCGCGATTCTGTGTTTGGAGGCATAATCGGAGACACGCCGGAACAGGCTGCCAAGAAAGGCATTCTGACCCTTGCCGGAGCGGCCTTGTTGCAGCGGAACGATTGTCGGATGCAAATCGCAGCCGATCACACCTTTGTCATCTCGAACCTGCCTGCGGCTGACATGTCCGGAATTCTCACCGTTCGGGGAAGCTGGGCGCTGACCGTCTATCACTTCTCGGAGACCTACGGCTACCGGGTCTCGATGAAGGAAAGCCCGAAGGCGAGCTTGTCATTGGCGAGATTCCTCAACGCAGACAAGCCGAGTTCGCTCAACGCCAACCGGCCTAATCCACCCGACCTCGAGGTTTGTTTGAAGGGGGGCCAGAGCGGGCAAGTAGGATTTCGGTTTGCAAAGGCCAACCGTCCAGTTTTGTCAAAGCCGTAACCATGGCTTTGTTCAACCAGGTGCCACTGGGCGATCCGCCACAGGGACATTCGACATTGGGGGGGCGGGGTCGCAGGAGCATTCTTCGGTTGGCAATCCGCATGCACGCGGAACGTCCAAGCCACACCGACACCCGCCGATCCCCTGAGGCGGGACCGCGCGAATCGATAGACTTGATGCGGACGGTGCTCGTCACGTTCACGGCTGTTGCCGTCGTCGGGACCGGGGCGTGGCTGCTCGCGCGACACTTCGGCCCTCGGGATCCCACGCCGGACAATATCATGCGTTGGCTGGCCTATGGCACATGTGGAGCGGTCGGTCTCTTCGTTCTGATCACGGTGCTTCAGGGTCGGCACGAAACACGCGCCCTCCGACGCGTCGTCGCCGAAGACCTGCGCGATTGTTTACCTATCACGGACGAGGAATTCGGCAACCAGTTCTTCGAACCGAGCAGGGCCGCACTGGCTGCGCGACTCTGTCGCCTCCTGGCCGATGGACTGGATTGTGATCTGGCCGGTATGATGCCTGCGGACGACTTCGAGAAATGGCTCTATCTCTTCCCCGGGCCCGACTCCGCGGCGGACATCTTCTTTGAAGAACTGGCCATCGAGCATCAGCTCAAACGCGGTCTCCCTTGGCCGGCGCGGTTCGGGTCCTTCAATGCCTTGATCAAGTTCGTCGCCGAACATAGGGCCGCTGAGTACCCGACCCAACGCCCAATCAGCCGTTCCTGCGCTGCGTCAACTGCTGAACCAGCCGGGCACCGAGTCTTGGCGCAGCGAGATCGCGGAGACGCTGCGGCAGATTGAGTCGCACGCGGTAGAGGAATCATCTAAGGAAGAGCAGCAATCACTGTCCGAACCACGACCATGAAAATCCTCCATTCACATCGCAGCGCGCTCGGATCGGCGCTGATGATCGCTCTCGTGACCGGCTGTTCCAGTGAACCGGACTACCGGGTCATCCGCACCCTGGATGGCTTGGGGCCGACGTCTTTGACCGCGGGCAAGGACGGCAACCTGTACGGGACGTTGGAAGCGGGAGGCGGCAAAGGGGAGGGCCTCGTCTTCAAACTGAAGCCGGACGGCACCGGCTTTGAAGTGCTGCACCACTTCAGCGGATGTCTGTCGGGCGGCGCCGACGGAAGCCAACCGTACGGTCTGATCGAGGGCAGCGATGGCACGCTGTACGGAACGACCCGGTCCGGTGGCGTCGAGGGAGGCGTTCTGGCGGAGCACGGTCTCGACGCGGCCGGCAACGGCACGGTCTTCAAGATCGGCCGGGACGGCACGGGCTACCAGGTCCTGCATGCCTTCACCGGCCGCGATGGGGATGGGTTCTGGCCGCAGGCCGGCCTGGTGGAGGGCCGTAACGGCACGCTGTACGGGACCACGCTGGAAGACAGCGCCGAGCACGGCGGGGTGGTCGGCTCGGGGCACGGCACGGTGTTCACCTTGAACAAGGACGGCAGCGACTACCGGGTGCTTTACACGTTCGGGACGAACGCCACCCAAGGGCACCAAGTTTGGGCCAAGCTCATCCTGGACAGCAATGGCGCCCTCTACGGGACGACGGACGGCGGCGGTCAGGCGCAGCAGGGGACCGTGTTCCGGCTCAATCCCGGCGACGGCCGTTACTCGGTGCTCCACAGCTTCGGTTCCGACCGCACCGATGGACGCGGGCCAAGGTCGGCCTTGGTGGAGGGGCGCGACGGCTTGCTCTATGGCACGACGCCCGTGGGCGGCAATCGGGACTGCGGCACGGTGTACAAACTGGCCAAGGATGGCTCGGGATACGCCGTGCTCCATCACTTCACCCACGAAGGTCCGGACGGGCAGGGCCCGCAGGGTTTGGTGCAGGGACCGGACGGCGTGCTTTACGGGACAACCCATGGGCGTGGAGCCAAGGGAAGTGGCACGTTATTCTCGCTGCGGCCGGATGGCAGTGGCTTCCGCGTCTTGCACAGTTTCCCCAGCTCACCGCAGGACGGTGGACATCCTCACGGCGCTCTCGTCCTGACGGCCGATAGCGGCCTTTACGGAATGACCAGCACCCGGGAGAACCAGTCCGCCGCCGCCGTGTTCCGGTTGTCTCTCCCGCCGCCTCGCTCTCGATCCCCATGAGCACCCAGGTCAATCGTGCCGACCGCGACGCCTTGATTGAGGTCACCAACCAGTACCTCCGGGAGGAACTCACCGCCTTCGCGTTCGATGAGAAGCTGTCGGAAATCGAGGAGCGGACGAACGATGAGACCGTCAAGTGGGTCCGGGCCCAACTCTGGGGCTGGATAGCCGACCACTTCAAGGCGCACTCAGCCGAAAGAACCGTTGCGGTCCCTCAGCCGGCACGATGGCTTGGTAGTTGGTTCCGGTCGTTTCAGTGGTTCCCTCAAAGGCTCCCCATTGGGTCGCCGAGTCGATCGGGGCGGCGGCCTGAAGCCTAAATCCTACCACGTTGGTGGGCCAGCTCAGGATGAGCTTCCCCTGCAACAGCGCGTAGCCGAGCGTTGGCTTGCCGCTGTCGAGGCGCGCGATCCACAAATCGTCACCCTGGCTCCGCAGCGTGGTCCCGCCGAACATGGCGGTGCCGTTGAAAAAGCCCAGGACGTTCAGATTCCCCAAACCGTCCAGCACCACGGCATAGACGTGGTTCGTTTGAGTGCCCGTCGCCGCCACGGTCCCGGTCAGATTGCCTGCGGGTGAGAAGATACTGATAAGGTTGGGGGCGGCATAATGTGGCTGAAACACCGCATGTGTTTGGCCAGTGTACGCCGAAACGTACGCATAGCCGCTGGCGTCCACGGCAATCGCGCCCCCGCCATCCTGCTGGGTCCAAAGCAGCGTGCCTGAAGCACTGTACTTGTTGACGAACTGTTCGCTGCCCGCGTTCAGACGGCCGGTCACGTACACCGACCCATCCGCGCTGGTGCCCACGCCACTTGCCCAGTCGGTCGCGGAGGCGCCGATCGTTGTCACCCAAATCGGGCTCCCCGCCGAGTCGAGTTTCGCGACAAAGCCGTCCTGAGCTCCGGCCGAGGCTGGGCCGGTGAGGAAACCCGCCACGAAAATGTTTCCCTCCGGATTGACCGACAAGGCGAAGGCGCGGCTATCCTGACTCCCGCCAAAGCGCTGAAGCCAGAGGCGCTGACCTGCGCTGGTGAATTTAGCAACGAAGACAGCGCCGTTGAACTGATCATCGCGGTCGTAAGATCCCGCCACCACACAGTTGCCTTCCGGGTCCATCGCCACGGCGTAGCCGTCATCGTGGCGCTCGGTGCCGATCTGCCTGGTCCACAAGAACGTGCCGCTCGGATCGAGTTTGGTAAGAAACGCGTCGTAATTCCCGTAGGGCGCTGAAGGTGGAGGAGACAACACTTGCGAACCGAACTTGGCCATCATCCCGAATTCGCCGGTCGCGTAAACGTTGCCGTCGCCATCAGCGCAGACACCAAACGCCGCATCGCGTGAACCGCCCCCGGCCCGTTGCGCCCAGAGCACCGTCCCTGCCGCATCGTACCGGACAAAGAACGCGTCCTCGAAACCCAGCTCACCCGGATTGACGCCCTTGGCCGTGAGAGTTCGGTTTCCGAAGACGGCGGTCTGATAAAACTGGCCAACGACGGTAATCTCGCCCTTGGGGCCCACACAAATGCCACCCGGGAGATCGCTGATCGAGACGTCGGTCGTGGCCGGGCCACCCGCCCGTTTGGCCCAGAGAAAGCTCGGCTGCTGTGCGTGGGCGACGGTCATCAGTCCGAGCAGGGCCAGATGCCACACCCGACCCTGCCGCAGGACAAGAGCCCGCTGTGCTTTCTGGCTCCGGCGGCTGCTCGTTTGTGCTGGCATAACGGGGCACACCTTATCTGGACCTCTGCGACTCTGGACCATCGAAGACTTAATCACCATAGGAATCGGAGAGTCCATCTCCTCAGCATCGGCGCATACTGGAACTGCTATTCACGTGTTCGGAGTACCTGGGCTGCTGATTATCACTCCCAAGCGAGGGGCGGCACGGAGGAGATTTGCATGCTCGTCGTTTCCCCGCATCATCTTCGTCGAGACGAGATCCACGGTGGCGGGTCGGAACGAGTCCAGGTGACTCAGTCGGAGGCGGGTGATGGGGATGGTGCGTTGAGCCCAGCGGCGGCGCAGGAACACCTCGCTTTCTGGGAATATACAAGACGGCCGTGACGTGCGGGAGAGCGCCTGCGTGACCCTCACGATCAGGGAAAGCGGGTGCCGTTGTTGAAGGTGCGGCTGCGCAAGCGCTACTGGCTTTCCCTACACAGCGATCAGGACGTGGCAGCGGCCGAGTTCGGAGGAAGAACTCGGCCGCCAGGCAGGATCGTTTGAGGGACGTTTTACTTCTTGTGGCGCGGAAGCAAGAGCCACCCTTCGAACGTCCAGTTGGCCACCCCCGCTTAGCCGTCGCAGAAGAGGTCATCCGTCGGGTCATCGTCGCCGCCGGGGGTCCCCGAGAACATGAACGCGCCCTCGACGTCACCCCAACCCCACGCCCCTTTGAGCTGGCCGGTGCCATCCTTGATCTCGACGGCGTAGTATAGGTTGTACATTCCCGGAGCGTCCGGGTCGGCAGTGGCCCAACCGGTGACTCTCGACTCGAGTTTGTCGCCCGCCGCGGTGGTGATGGTCATCTGGCCTGCAAGGTCGAAGGAATGTCCCGCCGTGCCCGCATTGATGTTGACGGCGAAGAACACCTTGCAGTTCCCCAGGTTCGAGACCCGGACGATGCCGCGGACTTCATGCTGCCAAGGAAAGACGGGCTGCCCTTGGCCGTCGAAGACGGGGCTGAGGTTGAAGACAGTCCCGGCGTTCATGGTGATCCGCGTTCTGGGTCCCTGGGCATGGTGGAGACCGGGCGGATTGGGGGCGGCAGTGGCCGCGAGTACGCCGAGGCCGACCAGCGCTGCAAAGCAGGGCTTGAGCAAGGCGCGGACGGTGGGTGTCAATGTGAGTTGCATCGTATGTCCTTTGGTAGTGACGTTGAGTTATTGTTGTTTGTTGGCGATCAGTCGCCATCCGGTTACCGAAGGAAAGAACCGGGAAGGTTACACAGAAAACCGCAGAGGAGTGTTTGACCTGACGCCTCGGTGCCGCATCTGCACCGTGGACCGGCGTGGTTTCTCGACCTACCGGCGTCACGGGCACCAGCCGGGTCCCTGCGAACTCCCGCCGGCCTGACGCCGGACTCAGCGGGAAAGGTCAGCGTCTGACGTGGCGCTGCCGTAGCTTCTCCCACTCGGGGTATTCCATGCGCACCGGCGTGCCCTGCTCCGAAAGCCGGGAACCAGTGAGGATCTCGACTTGCTCCAAGAGGTCCCGCGAGGATTTCGCGGTCAACGCCGCCATGGGCCAGAGCGTGACCTGAGGCTGCTCGCCGCCGATCAGGATCCATTCGCCGGCGGGATCAATCGCCACGCAGGACACGCTGCGGGGATGTCTCGGGGGTGGACCGAGCTCCTCTCCCGCAGCCAGCGACCAGACGCGGGCCGTCCCATCGGCGCCACCGCTGATGAGCCATTCACCGTCCGGTTTGAACGCCAGGTCGTTCACACGACCCTTGTGCAGGAAAGTCGGGCCGGTGGGCTTGCCGGTCCTGGTCTCCCACAGCCGGATGGTCCCGTCCCCGCCGCCCGTGGCGAACCGGCTGCCGTCCGGACTGAACTGAGCGCAATAGAGGCCGTTTGGCCCGTGGTTGACGGGCGGATACACCAGATTGGTGGTCTCCAGCGACCAGAGCCGCGCGGTGCCGTCCACGCAAGCGGTCAGCAGCCACCGGCCGTTCGGATGGAAATCGAGGTCCCACACGGAGTTCGGGTGATCGAACTTGGCGAGGACCTCGCCGGTGCCGACCGAGCGGACCTCGGCATACCTGAGCCAGCTTCCGATCGCCACCACGTCTCCCTGCGGGTGAAACGCACACGCGCCGTTGATCCCCCTCCCGTGTTCGAGAACGCGGAGCAGTTTGCCGTCCCTGGACCAGAGAACGGATAGTTCATTCGGCCCACCGGTCAACCCCCAAAGGACCTCCTGCGCCGTCACAATCCGATCTCCCTTGGGGCTGTAAGCCGCATCCCACACCAAGTCGGTCGTTTCGCCAAATTCCAGTTCGAGCTTGAGGGATGCGGTGGACCAGATCTCGGCCGGACCCACAGCACCGGCGACCAGGAACTGGCTGCCGTCCGGATGGAAGTCAACCACCCAGACCTGGCCGCGCTTCGACCGAACCTGCTTTGAGCGGCCCTCCGGGGTTCTGAAGCGCCGCACTTCAATGGCTCCCCCTTGGCCTGAGGCTCCGGTGATGCCCGCATGGCACGAGGCAAGCAGACGCTCACCATCGGGTGTGAATTCGAGCCGAGCCGCTGCGCCGGCGTACGAAATGCCGCGAATCACGGCTTCGCCGGTGGCCACCGACCAGACCCGGAGGCCGAAGTCCTCGGAGCCCGTGATCAGGTATCTGCCGTCAGGGCTGAAACTCATGCACCGGACCGTGGTGGACGGATCGCGCAGCGGGCTCGTGACGGGAGTATCGTTTGTCAGACTCCAGAGTTGAACGCCTCCCCGCGACCAAACCGCGAATGTTTGGCTATCCGGCCCGAAAAGCAGGTGGGGACGAATCCACGGGCTGTCGCTTAATCCACCGCTCTGCAGTCTGGGCTGCCCAATCGGCTCCCCCGTTTCCGACGACCAGAGCCGGATCGAATTCCCGGCGCCGGTCACCAGGACCCGGCCATCCGGGCTGAAGGCCAGCGCCAGCATGTTCGTGCCGTGAGAAACCGAGACCTCGGCGGGCGGATCCGTGCCTAGGGACAGAATCTGGCCAGAGCCATCAGGGTAGGCGACGGCCAAACGTTTCCCGTCGGGCGAGAATTGCGCCACAACGTAGGTGCGATCGCCCTCCTCAACGCGGCGGACCGCAGGAACTCGACTGGTCCATGGAGGCAGGACGGTCACCCGATCGGTGATGCGCACCAGCCGGCAAACATCCTCTTTGAGCCAGACCGCGATCCACCCGTGAGCCGGCAGCGACGTGGCGGCCAGAATCGGATGTCCCCGGACATTCTCAAGAAACACATCGGAAGAAGCGCCAGGAGCTTGCCCGCCTTCCTTCTTGACAGCGTCCCGCGGAGAACCCAATGAGGTCGGCTCGCCCACGCGCTCACCGGTGGAAGTCCACAACCCGATCTGGCCATCCGCCGCGACCGTGACGATGCGCTCGCCATCAGCCGCGTAGAAGACGTCCAGAACTGCATCCGAGTGCGGCATCGGCCGCCCGACGGGTGCGCCGGTCTCGAGGGACCACACTTGCGCGGTGTGCTTAAGGCGGGCGCACGAAACGAGTCGTTTGCCATCCGGGTGCATGAAAAAAGCCGGATCCAGGCCGAGGGGAGCCACACCGATGGGGGCACGCTTCGCCGCCGCGATTTCATGGTCCAAGACCCATTGCAGACCGAGGCTGTGCTCGCTCCAGTTCGAGATGTTCGACCGAATGATTTTGTCAAGATCTTGCTCCCGTGCCGGGCACTCGCGCAGGCTGCGTGCTAGCCACAGCAAACCTGCTGGAGTATCTCCAGCCTCGCACAACCGCTGCCCTTGCCGAAGGTAGGTGCGCGCCAGTTGCTCCCGAGCCTGCAAGGCGTTTTCCCGCGCAAGCAGCGCCCAGGTGATCCCGCCGATGGCCATCGCCACCAGCAGTAGAACGGACGTGGCGGCCAGCGCCGCAATCGCCGGCCGGCGGCGGACCCACTTGCGTGCGCGCTCGATCCGGGTGGCTGGCCGGGCGAGGATCGGTTCCTGGCGCAGCCAGCGGTCCAGATCGTCCGCGAGCCCCCCGGCCGAGCGGTAGCGCCGGTCCGGGTCTTTCTCGAGGCACTTCAGACAGATCGTCTCCAGGTCGCCATCCACAGCCGGGTTCCAGAACGACGGACGGCGCGGCTCTTCATCCAGCACCTGCCGGATCGTTTCCATCGAGGTCCCGCCGGCGAAGGGTGGCGATCCGGTCAAGACTTCGTAGAGCACGGCGCCCAGCCCATACACGTCCGCCGCCGTGGTGACGGCCTTCGCATCCCCCCGCGCCTGTTCCGGCGCCATGTACGCGGGCGTGCCCAGGACCGCATAGGTGTGCGTGAGGGTGCTTTCTTTCTCAACCAGCTTGGCCAGGCCGAAGTCGGTCAGGTGCGGCTGGCCGGCGGCATCGAGCAGAATGTTGCCCGGCTTGACATCGCGATGGAGCACGCCGCGCTGATGGGCGTAATGGACGGCGCGGGCGACGGTCGCGATCAGTTGGACCCGAGTGCTCAGTGACCAGTGATCGGTGAGCAGTGAGCGCGACCTAGCCTTCGACTGATTACTGATAACCGATAACTGATTACCTTCCTTCCGCCGCGCCGCGAGTGCGTCGCGCAGGTTGGGCCCTTCGATCAGGTCCATGCTGAAGTAGTGCTGGCCCTGGTGCTCGCCGATCTCGTGGATGGGGACAATGTTCGGGTGCGTGAGGCTGGCCGCGGCTTCGGCTTCGGCCTTGAAGCGCTTGACCAACTCCGGCGTCGCCAGTGTGCCGGCGCTGATCAGCTTGAGCGCGACGACCCGGTTCAAGCTCACCTGCCGGGCCTTGAAGACCACGCCCATGCCGCCACGGGCGATCTCCTCCAGCAGTTCGTAATCGCCGAAGTAGCGCAACCGCGTACCGGTGAAGGGAGTGGTCGGCACGGAAACGTCCGCGTGCGCCTCGGCGTCCGGCCCGAGCGGCGGGGCGGCCAACAGCTCGAGTCCGCGGCGCAGCAGGCACTTCGGGCACAAGCCTTCGGGCGTGCGGGCGGGCAACACCGTCCCGCAACCGGCGCACGCAGTCGTATTCGCAGGCATAGGCAATGGACCGATGGTTCCGTCTTTGGCTTTTACCGAAGGAACGACAGCCGAAGGTTACACGTCAACAGCGCCTAACTCGAGATCACCGCGATCAGATGCCGGATTTCGGCCTCGACCTCGCCCGGATCGTGCACGGTCTCGGCAATCTCCGCGCGCAACAGCTCGCCGTAACGGCGCCGGAGCCGATGCACCGCGACTTTGACCGTGCCCTCCTTCAGCCCCGTGCGGGCGGCGATCTCGGCGTAGGAACTACCCGACTGATCCGACGAGAGGAACCCTTTGAGTTGATCGAACAGGCTGGCCTTCTCGCCCGCCACGAACTCGGCGCGCAGCCGGGCCAGGACGCGTTCGAGGACCGTCAGGGCCCAGCGCTGCTCGAAGAGCGTTTCCGGGGTGACGTGCTCGACGGGTTCGAACGCGTAGCGTTCCTCTGCCTCCTGAGACTCGATCGAGAAGATGACCAGCCCGCCGCCGCGTTTGCGGGTTTGCGCACGGTCCCATTCATTGGCGAGGAAGTGCTTCAGCGCCGTGAGCAGGAACGACCGGAAGCGTCCCATGCCCGGGGTGAGATCGCCGAGGAAATCCTTCTCGATAAGGCGCTCGAAAAAGCCCTGGGTCAGGTCCTCGGCGTCGATCGGGTTGTTTCCCCGGCGCCGGATGTAGGCGTACAGGGGATACCAGTAAGACCGGCACAGCTCGGCTAGAGCTTGCTGGGCTTGGGACGAACTCTTATCGCGCGCCGCGAGCACCGCGCTCCAATGGGTCGTGCGAAACCGGGCGTCCTGCGGGAGATCGGCGTCCGAGACGCCTTCCGACGACGATGAATCCGGCAAGGCAGCCGGGGCTGCGGGGGGGACGGGGTTGTCCGAGCGAAGGAACGGCAAAGACATGGCATAAAAGGAGGAGTGGGCAGACGCGCTTACTCATCCCTGTGAGAACGTGGAGGAAACCTGGTTCAGTTCAAGGCGAAACCGCCTGAGGCACGGTGGGTGCCCTGATCCTGTACGTCATCGCGTTGAGAAGCGCACACAGCCTCGGCCATGATCTGACGCCTCGCATTCCATCCGGGAGCAACGGCCCAGTGGTCTCGCGCGTGATCCGAATGACGGAGCGAGCAGGATCACCACAGCAATCCCGAGGATGGACCTCAGACCGTTTGCCTACAAATGCCAACACTAGACACGGCGTAATGCCGCCGCCACCTGCCACTAGTGGAAGAGGGCCAACATGCGATAAACCCCTGCAAACATTGGCTCCTCTGGCGTTTTGGCCGTTTTGCGTGATGGGTGAGGATTGTTTGTGCGGAACAACTCGTCACACTCATTCTGCTCGTATCGAGCTGGTGCCAACAGGAACGTCCTGCAGACGGCAAGTGAGGCTGGCCATTGTCTGTCCATTGTTCTGTCGCACCGCCGAGCGGTGGCTGCCGGGGCTGAAGGCAAGGCTGGGTCTGCCATCATGCCGCCCCCCCTCGGCCGCAAACGTGACGCCTGCCCGGATGACAGAGGCCTGAGGCGAAGGCCGCATCGCCCTCGGGCAGCACGCCCATGGCACGGTTGACCGGAAAGGGACAGTTCGAAGAGGCATCAAACGGTTGCCAGTGTCTTGTAGCGGCCTTGCAGCCAGTCCGTGAGGTTGCTGGCGTACCAGCGTGAAAATCGACGGTCGCTGGGACTGCCTGCCAATGTGGTGTGGATGTGATCTTCTCCCAGATCGGCGATGAACCGGTACGAAGGCAGGAACGACGTCTCCCGGCCATGACTGCGGTAGAGCTGGGCCTGGTGAATCGTTGCGCGGCTCCCGATCGCGACGTAAGGGCCGCGATCAAAGCCCAGGAACCGTGGAAGCCTGCCGTTGAAAAAGATGTTCGTCATCATGAACTGGTGAGTTTCACCCCAAGTCTTCGGTGGAGACTTCAACGCGGCCGCGCCGGCTGTTCGGAAGATTTCCTCCCTGGTTCGTGTCCCAAACCACGCAGATGCTTCAGAGAGCAGGACGCGGTCGAAGTTGTGGTAGAAGTCAATGAACGCGCCGGTTTCTGTTCGCAGTACGTCCACGACCTGCTCTCCCAGCCCACCCTTGCCGAAGACTTCGCGGTAGAGTTGGGCGTAGAACTGCTCGAATCGCCAGGCGCCCTCGGAATCGGCGCTATACTTGAGGTCCCAATCGAGCAAGACGTTCGCTGTTTGCGATTGCGGCAACAATGGTCGCAAGATCTTCATGAACAGATCCGCCTGACGCGAGGGGTTGTCCCCAGAGTTCCGAAGGCACCAACCGCTCGCCGAGTTTCACCTGTTTGATCAACTCCAGGTCCAGGCCGCCCAGGATGCCCGGGAACAGCTCGTGGAGTTTCTCCTCGGTCACACCCGTCTGCACCATCTCCAGGAACAGCCGCTCGATCTCGCCCTGGGACGCGGCTAGCGTCAGGTATCCCAGCATCCGTAGAAGCAATACGGTATCCTCCGGTCGCCACGGCTCGGGCCGATGACGGAGGAGTCTGAACTCCCACGGAATGCAGCGCGAGAGCGCGTGGTTCACGCCCTGGCAATACGCATCCAGCATCGCCCGCTCGGATGAGCTGAGATTCTCTACCAGCGATCGCGTGTTCCCCGACCAGTTCAGCCGCCGAAAGAACCGGTCCACCCGCAACGAATCATCGCTGGCGTCGAGCACCTCGGACACTCGGCCTTGCCCGACCAACCGGAGCAGCAGCATCTGCATCGCGCGGTCGGTTGCATGTGCCCTGCCCTGCCCGAAGAACAGCGCTGGCTCATCGGCAGCCTCAATGTGCGGGATGCCATGGCGATCGCGACGGATGGTTGAGAACGTCGTCATAGGTCAATCGTAGTCCTGGAAGTGCTGCCCGTCCTGGGGCGTCCAGTAGCCGATGGGCTGGAGGGCGAGAGTCGACGGTCGTTTCTCTCTCATGGCCCATACACGCGCGTAGCGCCGCGACCCACGTCCAGCACGTCCGCAGCGAGGGTGAACGATGCGGGCGGGAGCCCGAGCGCCTGCTTCAAACGGAAATCGCGCAGGAACAGGTTCTTTTCCGCCATCAGGTCCAGGAGTGTCAAGGGATGTAGCCGATTCCAGAACACCAGCGCGTTGGCCGGGAAAGGCCAGTCGCTGCCGTGCAGCACCCTGGCGCTGGCGGCGGGGCTGCGGAGAATGTCGGGGAGGCACCGCCACCGGGCGAGGCATCCCAGCACCGCTGTGTCGCCATAGAGGCGTGGCTGGCTCCGCATCATATCCACCAGAGAGCGGAAATGGTCTTCGGACGGTGGGTCAAAGAACGCGCGCGTGGCCGAATGGGCTGCCACCACCGTGCACCCTTCGCTCAACGCCAACTCGAGCAGTCGCGGATCGCCGAACCGCTGGCTGGCAATCGGGGCCGAATGCTCCGTGCCGGTGTGGACCATGACCCGGATGCCGTTTTGCGCGCACCTCTGGTAAAAGGCCCGGAAGCGCGGATCGCTCGGATCGACCGCCTGGGTGGGCGGATGGACCTTGATCACGCGCGCCCCGTGGGCCACGCACTTCGCCAGCTCGGCTTCCGAATCCCTTCGCTGCGGGTTGATCGACGGACAGGGAATGAAGGAGTCGGGATAGTGTTCGACAACCCGGAAGAGGTGTTCGTTGGGGACGTAGACGGTCGAGTTGGCCCAGTCGGGATCGCCCTGTGCGGTGTAGCGGGAATCCTGCGCCAGAAGAACAACCCGGAACCCCGGGATCACTCTCCGCGCCCCCCGCACTTGAGTGACCAAGGCCTGGATGTAGGCCTCGTCCAGATTGCCCGATTTCGGTAAGCCGAGCAGTCGGCTCAGCACTCCGTAACTCGCATTCGCCCTCTGGGAAGGGGATAAGCCGCACCCCATATTGTGGGTGGGCGGCCAGCCCGAATCGCCAAACAAGTGTGCGTGACCGTCTATCACGTCAGCCGGGTACGCGGGCCGAGGTTGCGTCATCCAAAGCCCGGCCGTTGTGAGCGACAAGAGAATCGCACCAGCCCCTGCAATCCGCCACCAAGTCGCCACGGCGATCGGGCGCTTCCATGTCCGCAGGCCGTGCCAGGCTGCAACGAAGGACAAAACCTGCAGGGCGAGCCCCGCGAACGCCGCGACCACGCAGAAACCGGCCATTCCGGCTACCGGCGGAAAGCGGCCCCAAAGCGCGGCCACCCCCGCCACTCCGATCGAGGTCGGCAGGCCAATGGTGCTCAGCCACAGTAAGCCCAAAACGGCGTAGGCTTTGGCTAGACCGAAGGTCGCCCCCACAAGCAACCCGCAACCGATGCCCAGCGTGAGCAAGGTTGTCACTGAGAGGATCCCCATGACCACAGACCGAAAAAGAGAATGGTTCGATGACGACGCGCTATGGCGGGCGGTGATGCCGCTGATGTTTTCTAAGGAGCGGTGCGGCGACGCGGCGGAGGCACTGCGCAAGGCCCTGAAGCTGGTTCAGCCCACCGGCAAAGACGTGCTGGACCTTTGCTGCGGGCCGGGGCGCTGGGCAATCCCGTTTGCGCGAGACGGATTCCGCGTGACCGGCGTGGACCGCACGAAGCGGTTCCTCGACCGGGCGCGGGCGGACGCGAAGCGCGCCGGCGTGCGCATCGAGTGGGTGCGGCAGGACATGCGGGATTTCGTGCGGCCGGCGGCATTTGATCTGGCTGACGATTTACTCCGGCCAGGAATTG
>JAKLFY010000133.1 GCA_022710935.1 Verrucomicrobiota bacterium | reverse complement strand
CCGCACGATGGCCAACGTGGCGTTCCTCGACTAAAGCAATCATCGGGAGGCGTTCCTCGCGAGCGCCTCCCGATCCACTTTCCCGTCCCGTAGCTCAAAAGGTGCTAGCGCACGGCCACCAGCGCCCGGCCGATAACCGGAAGACCGTGGAGCGTTACCACGCGGAACGACCATTCCGTTAACCGAAACCCGAAAGAAGTCCCATGAAGATCGCCAAAGCACTCAAACTCAAGAACCAACTGGCCGGCGAAGTCGCTCAGTTGAAGGACCTGCTCCAGAAGCAAAACGTCCGTTCCACCAAGCAGAAGTTCGATTACGACAACCGCGAGGTTCTGGCCCGCCTGCGCGCCAAGCTCGACGAGTTGGTCAAAGTGAAGGCCGCCGTCGCGGCTGCCAACGGGGAAATCTACGACAAGATCTTCCGCCTGGCCGAGTTGAAGGGTCTGGTGTCCACCTTGACCGCTCTCGAAACCAAGAGCGGTGTGTTCCACGAAGGCCGCGGCTTCGGTGAGGCGGCCTACGAAGTCGAGTATGTCGCCCAGCTTGGCAAAGTGGACGTGGACCAGGCCGTGGCCGAGTTGAACGCCGAGATCCAGTCCCTGCAAGATGCGCTGGATGAGTTCAACTTCACCCGCAGCGTGAATCTCTGATTCCGCGGGCGGTGCTGATTCCGGTGCGCGGTGGCGAAGGAAGGTTCGCCGTGAGGCACGTTGTCGAAACCAGGACGCTTGAAACGTCCCTGCGTGGACTACAAATCCAGGCAACCACGAAGCTGAGGTTGATGTCGAGGTGTCAAACCGCATCGGTCAGCCCGTGCAAAGCGCAAGCCGCAGCCCGCAAGGCTCAAGCCTCATAGACAGCGCGTCCCGGCGGCCATCCCGAGCTGCCGCGCACCTCTGTTTCCACTGGATGGTGTAGGCAGTCTGCACGCCTGGCTGAAGCCCAGGAGGTGTCGGTGCGATTCCGACTCCAGTGGCCGCTCCTCTGGGCGTCCCCACGGGCGCCCCGTATCCGCTCCCCCCAACCATGAACACGACCCTTGAAACTCCCGTTCGCCTCATCGCTTCGTCGGGCGCGTGGATCGAAGGCGAAGCCGTGCGCCAACTCTACGCCTGTGCCCGTCTTGACGGGATGCGACAAGCGGTCGGCTTCCCCGACCTTCACCCCGGCAAGGGCGTACCGGTCGGTGCCGCTTTCGTCACGGAGGGGATCATCTACCCGCACCTGATCGGCGGGGACATCGGCTGCGGCATGACGCTGTGGCAGACGGACCTGCCGCGTCGGAAGGCGAAGGTCGATCGGTGGACGAAGTTGCCGTTCAACCTGGAGACGCCGTGGGACGGCAACCTCGGCGGGTGGCTGCAGGATAATCGACTGCCTTCGACCACCTTCGATGCCGCGATGGGCACCCTCGGCAGCGGCAATCACTTCGCCGAGTTGCAGGCCGTCGAGAAAGTGCAGGACGAGGCTGCCTTCGCCGGCTTCGGCCTGGACAAGGCCAACTTGATCGTGCTGGTTCACAGCGGCTCTCGTGGGTATGGCGAGTCCATCATCCGGTATTACTCTGCGGAACACGGCGTCGACGGGGTTGACCCTGCGTCCCCCGCTGGAGCGACCTACCTGGCACAGCACCATCTCGCGTTGCGCTGGGCCCACGCCAACCGCGAACTCGTCGCCCGGCGGTTCCTCGATGCATTCGGCGCTGACGGTCAATCCTTGTGGGACGGTTGCCACAACAGCATCCAGCGGTTGGCCGCCGGTGACGCGACCGTTTGGCTTCACCGTAAGGGTGCGGTGCCGGCGGATGCCTGTCCGGTCGTCATTCCGGGGTCGCGTGGCACGCTCAGCTACCTCGTGAAACCGGTTGGCGATGGTGCCGTGCATGCGTGGTCCCTGGCCCACGGCGCTGGACGCAAGTGGGCGCGGAGCGAAACCCGCCTCCGTGTCCGTGAACGGTTCCGGGTGTCGGAACTGGTGCAGACGTCGCTGGGCAGCCGCGTGATCTGCGAAGACCGCGACCTGCTCTACGAAGAAGCGCCCATGGCTTACAAACCGGTCGAGTCGGTCATCGAGGCGTTGGTGGACACCGGGTTGATCCGCGTGATCGCCACCTTCCGCCCGTTGTTGACGTACAAGACTCGCGGCCTCCGCCGCCGAGCTGATGGGGACGATGCTCTCCATTAATCACAACCGCCCGGCGGTTCCCGTTCGGGCGGCATTCATTTTTGTCCGTGAATGCAAAGCAGCTCGAGCACCCGGCCCTTCAAGCCGGTCCTAGCCGGTGCGAGTCCGGCCGCGGACACCATGCTCCCAAGGTGCAATCAGACTGCACGCCGGTTTACGAAACCGGAGGTTCGCGGTGCAAATCCACGTGGGAGCGCCAGTTTTCATGGTGGCCATGGTGTAACAGCAGCATTATGCCTTGTGAGGGCGTCGGTGCCGGTGCGAATCCGGTTGGTCACCCCAGTTTCGGTGGGCCGCAGTTGATCGGTTCTCCTCCACCACAGGAGGGCGTACCGTCTCGCGTGTGAGCGTGAGCGGTTGTTGGCCGCGTGCAAGCGCTTTGATTCCCGGCACGGAGTGCCTCCGATCGATCACGTCCCTTGTCCATCGAGTGTTTCCGACGGGCCGTTGAGTTTGGGTTATCGGTGAAGCGGGCAACCGCGAGCAGGTTCAAATCCTGCCCCAGCCGCCAGATGGCTGGGTGCCCAACTCGCCTCTTGTCCGTCGCCACTTTCCGACGGGTCGCAGGATTGGGTTATCGCTCCAAACGCGCGTGGTCGCGGGTTCGAGTCCCGCCTCCGGCTCCGGCCTTCGCCTGCCGCGCGGCGGCGGGTGAAGGCCGCCCACCGTAGTCTTGGCGAAGGTGGGCCACCTGTCTGCTGCCGACCGGCTACAGGCCGGCAGGCCAGACGCCGGGGTAGCTCAGCGGTAGAGCACGTTCATTCCCAGTTCGATTCTTATCCGTCGGCTCCCTTTGGATGGGCCGAAGTTCGTGGGTTATCGCATGTTGTTGGTTCAAGTCCAATCGCCGGTTGTTGACTGGCCGCGCGCCAGCACCCGGCGTAGCTCAATGGTAGAGCAGCCTCCGCAAGGAGTAATTCCACGGCAGTCCCTTGCCCATCTTCTTCCTGGTCGCAGCGAGTGCCGTGACCATTCAACCGCAACCCTCAACCCGGAGGCCGTATGGCACCGAGCATGCACGATTCGGAAGACTCCAGTCTCGAGATTACCAGCAAACGCCGCAAGGGATTCCCGTCCGAAACGCAGGTCAAGCGCGGCGTGCGCGTCGTTCATGGGAACAAGGAGCTCAGCGAGAAGCTGGGCCGGAACGATCTCTGTCCATGCGGCTCGGGACGCAGCTTTTAGGGCCTGCTGCCTCCGCTCGGGACGATTCGATGGCGCCCGAAGGAACTACTTTTTTCCGGGAGTCAGCGGCCTCCGGCAAAGCCGGAGGCTTGAGAGTGTGAACCGCTCAAAGCGGATTAGCCTTGGAGCCGCTCAAAGCGGCTTTGCCCTGCGAACAGTCCCAACTGATCGAGGCACTGGTCTTCCTTCTCCTGCTCCTGGATGTACTTTCGGACGGCTGCCTCGTTATGCCCGACCGTCGAGACCCAGTACCCGCGCGCCCAGAAGTGTTGACCCACGAAGTTCCGCCGCTTCCCGGCGTAAGTCCGCGCGATGTGGATGGCACTCTTGCCCTTCAGGTACCCCAACACCTGCGACACCGAGTACTTCGGTGGGATCGAGAGCAGCATGTGCACATGATCGACCATCAAGTGCCCCTCCCCGATCTCGCTCTCCTTTTGCCGCGCCAACTCCCGGAACACGCTGCCCAGGTGCTTGCGCAGCGACCCGTAGAGCGCCTTGCGCCGGTATTTCGGTATGAACACCACATGGTATTTGCATTCCCATTTCGTGTGATTCAGACTTTCGTAATCATTCATGACTTGAGCTTCCTGTTGTTGACCTTGAGCGGTTCACAACGCGGATGCTCAATTGACTCCCGGAGCTGTCAAACTCTGGGAGTCTCCCCGGCAAAGCCGGGGGGTTTCCCGTTCATCTAACCAGCAACGCTTTCTGCGGGCCGAAGAGCATGGGTTATCGCTTCAACCGATGAAAGCCCACGTTCACCAACTTGTCCGCAGTTCCACCCGAACATCCGTGTCGAGGGTTGGCGGCACACTCGAAACGAAAGGAGGCCACCATGGCCATCAACTACACCCGTCTGTTCCACCGTCATGTCACCCTGCAGTCGGAGCCGATCCCCGGCTCGGCCCAGGTAGCGAACTCGGCCGGCGGCTACGCCTGGCAGGTCGATGACTGGACCCGGCTCGACCGGTTCCTGATCCTCGGCGCCGAGGGCGGCAGCTACTACATCACCGAGCGTGACCTGGTGAAGGAGAACCATGACGCGCTGGTCCGCTGCATTCAGGCCGACGGCGTCCGCGCCGTGAACCGGATCGTCGAGATCAGCGACAGCGGTCGCGCGCCCAAGAACGACCCGGCCATCTTCGCCTTGGCGTTGGTGGCTGCGCGCGGCGACTCGGCCGCCAAGGCCCTGACGTTCCAGAACCTGGGCAAGGTCTGCCGCATCGGCACGCACCTGTTCCACTTCGCCGAGTACGTCAATGCTCTGCGCGGTTGGGGCCGGGGTCTGCGCAGCGCCGTGGGCCGTTGGTACGTGAGCCGCGAGGCCGACGATCTGGCCCTCCAGGTCGTCAAGTATCAGCAGCGCGATGGCTGGTCGCACGGCGACCTGCTCCGCCTGGCGCACCCGAAGGCCCCGAGCCGTGATCACGAAGCCGTCTTTCGTTGGATTCTCTCCGGCGCCGATGGCCTCGGCGAACGCACGGTCACCCGGCGCGTGAAGGGTGAGCCTCGCGTGGCCAACTACGCCGCCGCCGGCGAATTGCCGGCGCTCATCCTCGCCTTCGAACAGGCCAAGAAGGCATCGAGCAAGGCTGAGATTGTGAAGCTGATCACCGAGCATGATCTGCCGCGTGAAGCCATCCCAACTCAGTGGCTCAACGAGCCGGACATTTGGGACGCTCTGCTTCAGCGCATGCCGATGACGACCATGATCCGCAACCTGGGCAAGATGACTTCCCTGGGCCTGATCCAGCCGTTCAGCGAGGCCGCGAAGCTCGTGGTCAACAAGCTGGGCGACGAGAAGGTGCTCAAGCGCGCCCGTATCCACCCGTTGGCCGTGCTTATCGCCGAGAAGGTGTATGCACAGGGTCACGGTGAGAAGGGCGACCTCAAGTGGCAACCGGTCGGGAAGATCGTGGATGCCCTGGACGCAGCGTTCTATGCCACGTTCAGCAACGTCGAACCGTGCGGCAAGCCGGTGCTCCTGGCGCTGGACGTCAGCGGTTCGATGGACGGGTCGCGGATTGCCGGTTCGTGCCTCACGGCCCGCGAAGCCAGCGCCGCCATGGCGCTGGTCACCGCCGCGACGGAGCCTGAATGCGAGATCATCGCCTTCTCGGCCCCGGCCGGGGGCGGCTACGGCGGCATGCACGGCGGCGGCGAATCGGGCATCACCCGCGTCGCCCTGTCGCCGCGGATGCGGTTGGACGACGTGATCCAGCGCATCAGTGCCATCCCGATGGGGGGCACGGACTGCGCCCTGCCGATGATCTGGGCGCGTCGCCAGAAGCTGAACGTGTCGGGGTTCATCACCTACACGGACAGCGAGACGTGGGCAGGCAACATTCACCCGGCGCAGGCCCTGCGCCTGTACCGGGACGAGTTCGTGTCGGAGGCGAAGGCTGTTGTGGTGGGCATGACCGCCAACGGCTTCACGCTGGCCGACCCGAACGATCGCGGGATGCTGGACGTGGTGGGCTTTGACGCCACGGTCCCGGCGGTGATCTCGGACTTCATCCGGGCGGCGTAATCACCGCGTCTCCCGGACGGTTCAAGGACACACAGCATGGTGAACACACGCGGGCGGGTGCCACGCGCACCCGCTCGCGCCTTCGATTCTGTCCCGTTGGCCGAGCAGCTCAGGCGGCGGCCTGCAAAGCCGCACAGACTGGTGCTATTCCAGTACGGGACTCCATGATCCGGGCATAGGTGTTGAGAGATACATGCCGGTCCTCCAAACCGGAGTACAGGGCGCAATACCCTGATGCCCGTCCATCACCCCCAGAGCGTAGCCTAAAAGTGAGGCGCCTGCTTCGGGAGGTGCTGCGCACGGCCACAACGCCGGAGCGTTACCCGCCGCTCTGACCATTTTGGGCCTCCAAAGCGTAGCCAGCGACTCATGCCGTCGGTAGCGACGAGAGAGGGGTGCAAGTCCCCCTGGAGGCTCCAGCGCGCAGCCGCTCAAGTGAGCCGTCACGCATCATAAGCGAGGCCCGGACGGAGCGTTACCGTCGGCTGCGACCATTTCGAGATGCCTCTTGGGACGGAATCTCCGCTGTCCCGCGGGGTGTTCGGGCTGCAACCTTTGAGAGTGAAGTCCCGGCTCTTACCCGGTGAGAACGCGGTGCCAATCCGCGGCAGCCCACCATTTCCTGCCGGCGTGGCTCAGCAGCGACAGCAGCAGTTTCGTAAACTGCCGGGCACATGGCCCCACGGGAGTGCAAATCTCCCCGTCGGCTCCACTCTTGAGGGGGAGAAGTCAGATTGAAGAATAGTGGAGAGGGCCTGCCGCCTGTGCGCGGCGCGTGCGCCTCTGCCTTCTGGTTCTGCCCTCTTACCTTTCTGCTCCCGTAGCTCAATCACCAGAGCGCGACGCTTCGAACGTCGGAGATGCAGGTGAGAGTCCTGCCGGGAGTGCCACTTGCGCCGCGTTAGCCCAACCAGAGGAGGCGTCCCGCTCAGAACGGGAAGGGTCCTGGCGGACGGCGTTCAGGGTGCGAATCCTCCACACGGCACCAATGTTGGCGCTGCGCCAACAGCCCACGTAGTCCAACGCAGAGACGCCGCACTTAAAACGCGTCCAGTGTCGGTGCAAGTCCGACCGTGGGCACCATCCGCGTGTAGCCCAACCAGCACGAGGCGCCCCGCTCAAGACGGGGAGGTTGCAGGTGCGACTCCTGCCACGCGGACCAGTTTCCTGGAATGTCAACCGGACCAGCGAGCCGGGCCTGTCTGCTAATCAGTGCGCTCCCCGTCACGGGGAGTGTGGTGCAAGTCCACGGCATTTCGCCATGCTTCGAACATCCCCGAGCGCGAAACAGCTCAAGCGACCTCCCATAAGACCGGACCGGTCACTCGCGAGGCCTGCCATGAACCGCGATGACGGAGGCATGAGCCGGTGGAAGAGACCGGCCGGGGATGTTCGTTCCGCTCGTGTAGCCCAACCAGTAGAGGCACGACGTCGAGGACGTCGGCAGTGTCGGTGCGAATCCGACCGCGAGCACCATTTCGGCCTGCAAGCATTAAAGTGATGCAACGGACTTTTAATCCGTGGAACCGGGAGCGTTACCCGGGCGGGCCACCATCGCCTTGCCGGGTCGTCTAATCAGTAGGACAGCGCCCTTTAAAGGCGCGGATGATCGTGCGAACCGATCCCCGGCAGCCAGCTTTCCCGCCCGATGGTGAAACAGAATCACGTCCGGCCTACACCCGGAAGTCGAGGGTGCAACTCCTTCTCGGGCGACCAATGGCCTCGTTGCATAACCAGCAGTGCGTCGGTCTCTGACACCGAAGGTCCGGGTGCGATTCCCGGCGAGGCAGCCAATGTGCGCCATTCAACGAAGATCAAACACCTGCGACAGCGTTATGAGCGACATCTTGAACAAAGCGACTGTGCTGGTGCTCAACCGCAACTGGCAGGCGATCAATGTGCGCACGCCGCAGGAGGCGTTCTGCCAGATGGCCACGAACGTCGCCACCGGGCTGGAGATCGCGGGCGAGGACCACATCCGCCCAGTGACCTGGGAGGAGTGGATCACGCTGCCGATCCGCCCACAGGACCAGGCCGTGAACACCGTACGTGGCGCGATCCGAGTGCCTACGGTGATTGTGGCGGTCAACTACGCCCGCGTGCCGCGGAAGCGGCCGAAGTTCTGCACCCGGAGCATCCGAGAGCGGGACGGCAATCGCTGCCAGTACACGGGTCGGCTGCTCCGTCCGGAGGAAGGCTCGATCGACCACATCGTACCGCGGTCGCGTGGCGGGCCGAACTCCTGGGAGAACTGCGTGTGGGCGAGCCGCGAGATCAACGCTCGGAAGGGCAATCGCCTGCCGCACGAGGCCGGGTTGAAACTCCTGGCCCCACCGCGCGTTCCGAAGGAAGTGCCGGTGAGCGTGATGATCCGCAACCAGGCGAAGGTCTCCGACTGGGGACTCTTCCTGAGATGAAGAACAAGGACGCCGGCAAGGCCTGACCGCCTTGCCGGTGTTTGCTCAACGGGAGACTTGCCTTCCGCACAGCATGCTGCCCCTGCTGGTCAAAGCTGGGCGCTACCAACCCTGGGGAACCTGGGAAGAAACGTCGCCGGAGACGTCCAAGGAGGTGGCGGCCAAAACTCGCGCGGGCCGGTGGGGCAGCCGCCCACCGAACTGGGCTGAAGACACCGGGCGGCTGCGGCCCGCGCCTGATCTCACGGCCCAAAAGTCGGCAGGCAAGAGTGGTCGCGAGGGAGTCTGCCCAGGAGACAGTCGCGGTCTGGTCACGCCGATTGGTCCGAACCAGTGGCAGAACGATGTGGGGGGCGGGTGCGCGTCGCCCTTGGTCGCGTCGCTTCCCGCCAGAGGTTCTGGCCGTCAGTGAAGACCGTCGGGATCAGCGGACGGCAAACAGGAGTGGCCGGCCTGTCGCCGGCCAGGAAGTCCGGTGGCTAACGGAATGGCTAACGCTTTCTCCTGCGGAAATCCGCGACAAAGGGAGGGTGCTGAGCGCGAGATGATCGGGCTCCGTTCTGCCTCCTGGAACGTAACCATCACGCATTACGCGGGTTGCGCAGTGCGTCCTCGCTCCGATGCGTCGGTTGAGAGCCAACCGGCGCAGTGGCGCGACCTTGGTTGGTGCGTGTCGACGACCATTCGTTCAGCTGCAAGGAACGGTCGCTGCTCTTTGCAGCGACCGTGGCCTGTGTGTGCGGATCCACGGCTCACGGTGCTCGCAGCCGATAGAACCGCTGCCTTAAGCTCGCAGCTTCCATGTCGACAAACACCGCCAGTCCAGTCGCATCAGCCACGGCTTCGCCCAAATCCTCCCACGCCACCAAGTCGACCGACGCCTCGATCGTGAGCCGCATGCCCGGAGTTCCGCGCGCGGTCAACTCGACGCGACCGTCGTGCTGAAATGCGACAGCGGAGAACGTCAGAAGCGCGGGGACATATAGTTCGGCATCCGCCTCCGCTGGCCACGCTTCTTCGTTACCCACTGCATCGCGAGCGACAGAAATAAAGTGGTAGGTGTATCCTGGAGCGCCAGTGAATGTGCCGTTACTTTGCCCTGGATCAATGGACGTTGCCAGTAGGCTGAAGCTGTAAGGCAGAACCGGCACTTCACCGCTCGCACTCGTGGCCACGTACATATCGACGCTAGCGACCCCACTGCCTGCGGGATCATCTTGTGCCACCCACGCGAGATTTACCGTATTACCCTCGCCCAGCGTGGCGGAGAGTACACGACTTCTCGGCGCTTCCGCGTCGAGGGTATTGAATACGCGCGGCGTTTCGATCGGATCGTTGTAATCGAACACGATGCGGGCCTGGTTTGCGATGACGGCACCGGTTGGCGTCCCTGCGGGTGGGGAGACAAGGTAGGACACGTATCCCTGGCCACGGCCCGTTCCGTCTTCAGGGTAGAGCAAACCTATCAGAGGGTCCTCGGGGTACCAACCGGTCACAGGATCCAGCGCGCGCAAGAGGAGTTCAAACCTGCGACTCTGAGGGTCCAAGGAAGCATGCACTTCAACCATGATCGGACTCCCAAGCGCGTCCGACTCGATGAGGTCTTCGTACGAATCCAAACCCGCTGGCAACGTGAGCAAGTGCTCTGCGAAACCGATTTCCACGAGCTGGAAGGTGTCCAAGTCGAGGTTCGGATCCAGGACATCCGTCACGACAATCTCGCGCGCCGGCGCCGTCGCGCGGCTCATGTTCTCAAACCGGACCTGGTAGAACAGTGAACCGCGAAACTGCACGAAATGTGAGCTCCCGTAACCAGCCGGGCCGACCTTGTCGTTCGGGTCAAACGTGCCCACACCGTTGACGCTGCCACCCGCACCCCCAGCGGCAGCACTCCCACCGTCCGGCCCAGCCCCATCCCCGCCGACAGGGCCCGGGTTCGAACCTCCGGGGGAAAGATCCTGCACAGAATCAATAATGCCGTTGATTTGGTCAAAGATACCCTGAGCAACGTTGTTTACCCTATCAATATCGTGGCTGGCCTGGTTCGCGGCCGCGTTAAACACGTCTTGTGCAGCACTGTTGAATCCATCGACGACAACGGCGGCGCTGTCAAAGACCTGTTGCGCGCCGTCGTTCAACCAAGTTACGTCACTTGGTTCCAGCCCGGCCGCTGCGCCACCGATCACTCCCCACGGCCACAATGACGTGCCGGACATCATGGACAAACCGGCGCCGAACGCAGCATTTGAGACATTGAACAGTCCAACTGGATCAACCGCATTCACCGGGCTATTACGCACATATGCGTATAGGTTTATGCCTCCTCGAAGCCGCACTGGATCGACCTGCGTAAAGCGCCCCAACGCGGAGTCGTAATGTCGAGTCCGCATAAAATACACGCTACATTGATCCTGGAACACGCCCAACTCTCCGATAAACGTAAACGGATTGGGAACTGACTCCACACGACCACTTAAGACACCCCATGCATCATAGCCATAGGCATTTACCACCGCGCCGTTGTTCACAACCTCGCTCGTACTGCCGATTGGCGTGAAGGTATAGTCAGCCGAAGCGCCAAGGCCGTCGACCATGCGAACGAGTCCGACGCCGTAGTCGTAACGTGCTTCCAAGTTATCGCCACCATTGTATTCGGCGACTATGTTGCCCATGTTAAAAGGATCCGTGATGTATCGTTTACTTGTTCCGTTACCATTTTCGATGGACGCCCTGTTGCCAAACGCATCGTACGTAAATGTCACCGAACTGGTCCCATCTATAACGCGCGTCAAGCGATTTTGCGGATCGTAAGCCAGAATTCGATTTGTGCCGTTCCTGGACTCGTTGGTTATATTTCCATCCGCATCGTGCAGGAATTGGGTATCGCCAACAGAGACATATTGGTTCAGGGCGTTTGCGGTGTAGATTTCCGAAACGCTCTTGTCCCTGACAACGGTTCGGTTACCGACAGCATCGTATTCATAACTTACGACGCGCCCGTTTGAGTATTGGACGCACACCAACTGGCCCAGGGGATCGTAGGCGACACTCAGGACTTCGTCGACGGGGAGCCCATCATACCCACGCTGCGCGTGTACGTTCACGGTGTGACCTTCAGAGTCGTAGGCATACTGGTAGCAGGACAAAACGGATTTATCTGGCCGGCAGTTGACTAAGCAAACGATCTGGCCAGCCGCATTATGCTTGTAAGTTGTGAATACACCGCTTCCCAGTGTTTTTCGAATCAGACGGCCTCCCGCGTCGTAGTCATAGTCGACAATCGACATTCCAGCAGCGTTCGTCATTTGGTCCAGCCGGCCTTGGCGGTCATAAATGTAGCCGAGGACATAGCCGTCATGGCCGGTGCGACGAATGCGGCGGCCCAGCGCATCATAGTCAAATGTGAACCAGATGCGGCCGGGGTATTCGATTCGCGTGAGCCACCCGGTGGCGGAATCGTAGGTCATGGTGTTCGTGCCATTGGAGTCAATCGCGCAGACGAGGTATCCATTCGCGTCGTAATCGTACCGATAATCCACGCCTGGGGTGGTGAGGTAGTCGACGCTGGTGACTTGGCCAAAGCCGTTGCGGCTATACTGGATTACCTGACCTCGCCGGTTCGTGTAGGAGATCAGACTGCCAGCAGCGTCGTAGCTGAAGGACTCGCGGGAACCGTCAGCGTACACGGTGGCGGCGCGGTTGCCGCGGTCATCGTACACATAGCGCAGGCTGTTGGTGCGCGCGTCGGTGATGTCCCTCAAACGATTGAATGGCGTTCCGTAGCTGAAGCGGGTCACGTAGTGCAGCGGGTCGGTCACGGCGCTGATGGTTCCCAATACCCCACGTTCGTAAGTGTAGCGGCGGTCGCCCGGCAGGCTCAGAGCTGTCAAATCCCCGTTCTCATCATAGCCGAGACGCGTCACTCGGCCTTCACCGTCGCGGGTCTGGACGATCCGACCATCGACACCGAAGCTCAGAACCTGGGAACGTCCTGTGGGATCCGAGACCGTCACTTGCCCCAGACCCTCGTAGGAGAGAGCCAGGCGTGTGGCGTTTTCCTGGCCGCAGTTGTAGCTCACCCTCGCAAGGCGGCCCACCCCGTCGTATTCGAAGCAGAGCGCACGGTTGTCCGGGTACGTGACCGAGCCGAGCGCATGTTCCTGGCTGCGGCCATTCAGGGAACGGTACCGATAGAGCGTTGTCCGTTCACCCGGATGAGAAACAGTGACCAGATGCTCGCCCAGCGTGTCGTACTCGTACGTGGTAACGCGATCGTCCTCCGTACCTGACCCAACGGGGTCGGTGAGCTGGAGGAGACGACCTTGGCCGTCGTAGCTGAGCTGGAACTGTTTGCCGCAGGAGTGGCTGACCGACGTGACGAGGCGGCCGGCATAGGCCAGCGTGGTGCGGTTGCCGTTGCTATCCTCGACGAAGTCCAGCAGACCGTTGCTGCGAAATTGCCAAAATGTCTGTTCGGGTTCAGTTAGACGGAAGGCCCCATTAGTGAAAACAAGCGAGCCGTAATCGCCGGGGGACGGGACATAGACGCCATCAGCGTTCTGCGTGAACCAACGGTCAGCGCCGGCTGGCGCCCGAACCACGGCTTGGAAGTTGGTGTGGATTTCGACCGACATCTCCCAGTTGTGGCTCCAACCGCGGCCAAGCGGCCCTTTCCGATAGCGCGAGAGCATTCCTTGGTGGTAGACACGCTGGAATACAAGCTGGCTGCCGGGCACAGGCGTCGCCGCGTCCACCGAGGAATCGAGTGTGGTGATGGGCACGAGCGCGCCTGAGGCCCGCAACAGGAGGAAGCGCCAGAGCTTGCGAAGGTCGGTGACGGATTGGCCTACTTGGTGCAGGTAAGCCATGCTTTCTGAGAGAAGCCTGGCGTAGTCACCCCATCGGTTTCCGATGAGCGACTCAAGGTTGCCCCGCAGCGCAAGCCATTGCTCGTCTGTCAGCCCGCCTGGACGGATGGAGGATTCCATGCCCGACCAGGGAATTGGACTCGTATCGTCAAACGTGGTTGGCGTCAGGGTAAAGGTAACGACCGGTTCTCCAACTAATTCGGCGAAGCCGATATAGTAGACCGGGATCCGACCGGATTCGCCGGGCTGCAACAACCAAGGGGTGACAGAGGAGCCGACGCCGAGGACTTTGACGGTGTCCGAAACGCCTGGAAGGTCGCCCAATGTGGGACGCGGAATCGCCAGAGCGGGGTCTGCGGTCAGACGGACGGGATAGTCCGCCCGCAGCGTCAACAGCGGTGCGGGCATGGCGACATTCCCGGCGTTGGTGTACTCGAGCCAAATGGTCTGTCGCACGGCCACGCGAATGCCCAGGGATGAGGGCAAGATCAAGCGTGTCTGGAGCTTGGGCATGCCGCCCTGGACGATGTACAACGCGTTGGGGAGTTCGACGACATTGGTGCCTTTCGTGACACGGAGGCCGTAGGATCCCGCCAGCCATCCCGTCACATCCAGACTCAGGCTTAGAGGCTCGTCCGGGTTCGTGAAGACAATCGCGATCGGCAAGCGTACGCGCCCGCCGGCATCGACAAACTCAACTGAGGTCGTCTCATCGAATGCGGCGCCAGTGAGGCCGACGACTGCGTCAACCGCGTTCCCCAAGCGGCCAGGGGTGACGCCGGTGACAATCAGGCTCTTTGTTTCTGCGTGGAGTTCCCATTGATTGGTCCCCTCGGTGCTCTTTCCCAGGACAAGAACGTAGTAAAGCCCACCGCCACGCGTGTCGGTCAAGGTGATCCGCTGATCAGTGCCTTCATTGAGCGAAGCTGCGTCGCGAGTTTGCGATGTGGGAATCCTGTCAAACGAGGCGTACAACCCCGCGGCCTGTCCAGGCACCGTGCCTTTCAGATTCAGGTGCAGGCCCATGCCGGGCAGGACTGTCACCGCATAGTAGCGAGCGAGTTGCGTATCGAAACATGTCCCTGAAACGGGGGTGCCGTCAGCAGGCAGAAGGTGTACGTCGACGAGCATCGGCCCATACGTCGCCAGGTTGTTTGTCTCGACTGACATTTCGTTGACCTGATCGAAGAAATCGCCTCGCACGATCACGTAATAATCGCCCGGCAGCACCCCGGGGGCGACGACGGCGATTGAGTTGGTGCAGCTTTGGCCGGCGGCGAGACCGTTGGTGTGCGTGGTGCTCCCGAGGAGGATATCTTCGACATCCCATCGCTCGTCAGCAGAGAGGTAGATGCGATCAGTCCACCCGCCGAGAATGTCGTTGGTGGAAGCGTTGCTGTCTGTCCACGACACGGTGAAAGGCTCGCCCGCCCACGCACGGTCGGTGTCCGGCTTAAGCTTTGCCAATGTGAGGTCGAGCTTGGGCGGAAACTCGACGCGGCCGCCATTGACATAGTCGAACGTAGTGCCTATCCAGTTGTAGAGGTCACGGAAGACGACCGTTGTGGCGTCAATCGTGAGCTTTCCATTCAACATACGGCGGATCTGGCTGGTTGTGATCCGGCCCCCGTTGCGAACGACCAGCGCAACACCCTCCAGGAAGAAGAGCCGAGGCGCCAGGTTCTCACCCTGATTGCGCACTTCCATCGTTCCTTTCTCAAACCTCACCAACGCAGGGAGGTCTACAAAGCTCCCTAGGCCGTCCGACAGGATGCTCACTCCCGGGTTGCTTATCTGCGTAACGCTGTTGAGGGAAAGGCGGCCTCCATCCAAGGCGTCAAGATCAACTGAGGCTCCCGAAGAGATCTCGCGCAGGGCAGCGAGATACACCACGCTGTTGGTCCCGTTGGCCTTCACCGCCACCCGCCCCCCCAGGTTCGCTAACCCGTTCAACACCACCTGCCCACCCTCCAATGCCTCCACGTGGAAGTACTGCCAGCTATTGGGTCCCCCAGCCACCACGTTCGTCAATCCCGGCAGCACCAGCGTACTGCCCGCCCCGCTCACCTGCCAAAA
>JAKLFY010000132.1 GCA_022710935.1 Verrucomicrobiota bacterium | reverse complement strand
TAGGTGCCGGACCTCATCATAACAGCACGATTTCTGGCTCCCGGCGCAAATCGACCGCCTATCCCTTTCCTTCCGCACCTATCCCCATCAAGCGCCATGCACGGCTGCGCCCTCGGGGACAGACTCTCCTTAGAATCCTTGACCCCTTCAACGCAGCTCGGAACCTCGACTTGTCTACAACACATTTCGCCGGTCAAGGATTCCAGAGGCGGCGTGGACGGCGGCTATTTTGGCGATGACTACGGGGCGCAACGCGGACTGTTGTTCTCGCCCAGGCTCTGGCGGGCGATGATCAAGCCGCGGCTGGCCCGCATGTTCGCCGTGTTTCGCGCGGCAGGCTTGCCGGTCATGCTTCATTCCGACGGCGACATCTGGCCGATCCTGCCCGACCTCGTGGACATCGGTCTGACCTGCCTGAATCCCGTTCAGCCCGAGGTGCTCGAGCACACGCGGCTTCATCGCGAATTCGGCCAGCATCTGAGTTTCTACGGCGGCATCTCGACTCAGGAAGTCCTGCCCAAAGTGACGCCCGCCGAGGTTCGCGCCGCCACGCGCGCGTGCGTCCGGGACCTCGCCCCGGACGGGACGGGCCTGATCCTCGGTCCGTCACACCGGATGCAGTCGGACATCCCCATGGAAAACGTCGTGGCGATGCTCGAAGCGTTTCCAGCAAGCTCGGACCGCTCATGAAAGGCCTTAACATTCAACAGTTTAATGCGCGCGGGGACCATGAACCGGTCTGTAGCCGCCGACGTGAGTCGGCGCTGATTCCTGCCTTTGACGGAGCGAGATGGCGCGGACTCATCCCGCGATGCGGGACGGCTACGGAACCACGGCTCATGAGAAGATGTTGTCTGGATGAAGGACCGATGAGATTCGTCATCCGCTCCATCAGCATCGCGTTCCATGCGTTGGCTCGCACGAGCCACGCCGCGACGATCACCCTTGTCCACCGGACGCGTGGACTGCTTGGCTGCCCTGCATTGGGCGCCGAACAACGACCATGACCATCGCTCCTGATCGCAGCGGCGAGATCACCCGCTGCTTCCGACAACGTTTTGCCGGCGCTCCCACCCACTGGTGCCGCGCGCCCGGGCGCGTGGACCTGATGGGCAGCCACACCGATTACAACCTCGGCTACGTGCTCACTCTGTCCATCGACCGCGACACCTGGATCGCCGCGCGCCCCCGGACTGACCGCGTGGTGCGGCTTTGGTCGGAGAATCTCAGAGCTGAGAGCACGTTCCGCCTCGACGCCATTGCGGCCCAAGCCGGCCGACGCTGGAGCAACTATGTGCGGGGCGTGGCCAAGGTGTTGCGGGGAGAGGGCCTTGCGCTCACGGGCTTCGACGGCGTCATCCACAGCACGGTGCCGATGAGCAGCGGGCTGAGTTCTTCGGCGGCGCTCGAATGCGCCACCGCCACGACCTTCGAGGCCCTGGGCGGGTGGAAGCTCGATCCCGTGACGAAGGCCTTGCTCTGCCAGCAGGCGGAGAACCATTTCGTGGGCGTCAACTGCGGCATCCTCGATCAGTACACCTCCTGTGTGGGCCGGGAAGGCTGCGCCCTGTTGCTCGATTGCCGGGACTTGTCGAGCCGGCCCGTCAGGCTGGCCGAGCGCATTCAGATCGTGATTTGCGACACGAAGTCGAAACGCCAACTGGCGGGTTCCGAGTATGGCCTGCGCCGCGCCCAGTGCGAGGAAGGAGCGCGTCGACTCGGCCTGCGCGCGCTGCGGGAGATTTCAGTGGAGGAGTTGCACCGGCGCGAACAGGAGTTGCCGGCCGAGGTCGCCAAGCGCTGCCGCTTCATCGTCGAGGAGAATCAGCGTGTGCTCGGACTGGCGGCCGCGTTGCCGGCGTTCGACCGCGCGGCCATCCGCGAACTCACGGCCGCTTCGTTCCGGGGCGCGTGCGAGTTGTACGAAATCGGCGCGCCCGCCATGCACGTCATGATGCAAGCGATGCTCGCCGCTCCCGGAGTCATTGGCGCACGACAGGCCGGAGCGGGCTTCGGCGGCTGCATGGTGGCGTTTGTCGAGAAAGGCAGCGCGGATGCTTTCGCGGTCTTCGTGCGCAAGCACTATTTCGCCGCCACGGAAACCGAGCCCGAAATCTATGCGGTGAAGGCTGCCGCGGGCGCGGGAGTGATGGCAGAACCATGAAATGTCAAAACCATGCCCAGACCTCTATGATCCTGCCGCTTCACCGTTTGGCCAGCGCGCTGTTGATGTCTCTTGCCGTTTCAGCATTCGCCTCCGATCACTTGCGTCCGCCCGCCGTGCCGCTGGTGACCCACGATCCGTACTTCAGCATCTGGTCGCAGTCAAGGTGAGATCCAAGGATCAACCGATTCTTCAGAAAAAGGGAGACGATCTTCGAATCGACTGGGGCTGTCTCTATGTCGCGGCCGAGAGGACCAGTGCGGAACTCGTTGTTGCCTCGTTCCAGACTTGCCGAGAGACCTTCGTTTCCGGCGGCTCGCTGCCCGAAGCGATGGACCGGCGGATGCCCCGCGCCGCCAGCGACGACACACCTGTGGCCGCGTTTGCCTTCGATCTCGGCAAGACCTCCCAGCACCGCACACGCTACCTCATGCTGGCCTACGACGACGCAAAGAAGTATCGCGCAATCGCGCAGGACTACGCCGCCAGGTGGCAGGACCTCGCCAGGGGCGATGGCCGCACCCTGCTTGCCTACGGCCAGCCCGACACCTGGGCGATGAAACACAACCTGATCTGGGACCACGTGCTCGGGCTGAACCTCTTCCCGCAGTCCATCGGCGACGCCGAGATCGCCTGGTATCTCAAGGTGCAGAAGACAAGCCCGGCAAGAACCTCATGGCCGTTCGCGCCAGCCAAACCTGGGGCGGGCAGAGCATCGATGTGGGACTGGCCGAGGATGACACGCCGCCGACCGGCCTCGACTTCCAAGGGGATTCGCGCCATCCTCGCCGCAACCGATCATGAAGAGCCGTCCGAAAGTGGGAGCCGTGGGCGAACAGAAGTTCGTCGTGGAAGCCAAGCATGCCATCGATTTCGCCGACGGCGGAATGCCGCCAGTGCTGTGCACGCCGTGGCTGATTTGGTTCCTGGAACACGCCGCGCGCGAGGCCGTCCTCCCCTGCCTCGAGGCCGGCGAGAGCACCGTCGGTCTGGAGATCGAGGTGCGTCATGTCGCGCCGACCCCCTTGGGCCACACCGTCACCTGTGCGGCTCGCGTGATCCATGTGGACGGGGCGCGCATCACCTTCCAGGTCGAGGCCCATGACCAGACGGAGCTTATCGCCCGGGGCGTGCACCGGCTCCAGGTGATCCGCGTGGCCGGCTTCGCCAAACGGGTCGAGCAGAAGGCCGTTTCCCGGTGATGCGACCGCACTCAACACTGCACTCTCAACTCCCCCTTCCGCATGACTTCCTTCCATTCGTTGTTTCCCGAACTCGCCATGCGCGAGGTGCGTTGCCTGCACTTCGGACCGGGGCAGAGTCTGCCAGCGGGCGAGTACATCTACCTGGAATTCTATTGTGAAGATCTCGATTGCGATTGCCGGCGGATGTTCCTTCAGGTGATCTCACCCAACGAGTCCGGTCGAGTACTCGCCTCGATCAACTACGGCTGGGAGAAAGAGTCGTTCTATCGGAAGCGCATGCCCTATGATCCGGAGGCTGCACCCGCCTTGGTCAAGGGCGAGTTGGACCCCATCAACGAGCAGTCCGAGTTTGCCGAGCTTCTGCTGAAGGCGTTTCAGCAATTCGTGCTGGACGAGACATATCGGTTGCGCGTGCGCCGACACCACCGGCTGTTCCGGGAGGAACTGGCACGCCGGGCGAAGGCGGCTTCGGCCGATTCTGCCGCAGGGAACGCCGCGGCAAGCGATGGCGACGGCGCCGCCGAAAGCAAGCAGGACCCATAGAGACACCCGAACAGGATCCGCCTCAGCCACCCGTCGGCGAGGATGCCGCCACCGCGCGCAATCGAGGCGTGGGTGAGAGACAACATCGCCCGGGCCCGCGCGGTCGCTGCCGTCCAGGCCCTGGCTCCCGTGGCACTGCGCGATCCGCACCCCCAGGCCCAGCAATACGCGCTGAAGGCCCTTAAGCTCTGTGGCGCGGCCGCCCGCCACCATTCACCTTCCTGCCGCGGCCGGCAAGACCGCCTGCCTGGACATCGCCATCTGGGCGCTCGCGGCCCAGGCCGACCGGCCCCGCGGCCAGCGCTGCGCCGCCCGACGCATCTGGTTCGTCGTGGACCGCCGCATCCAGGTCGGCAGGGGCACCAACTGCAAAGTGAACTTCACCCCAGCCCAGTCCCTTTGACCAACTGCCCTCAACCCGAACCTGACCATGCGCACCACTCACGTCGGCGGCTACAGACCGGTTCATGGTCCCCGCGCGCATTAATCCGTCGAATGTCATCGCTTCCCGTGAGCCGTGGGGGTAATCGGCGAGAGAGGATTACGATTACGATTACGAGCGGGGAACTTTGGTTCATGATCCCCTTTTGCATTCAACCGATGAATGTCATCGCTTCCCCATGAATCCGAACACGGAAAGCGGCGCTGACGCGGATGCACCGACCTGCCGCCAATCACGGCGACACGAGTCGATAGAACCGCACGCTCGCTCCGGGATGGACGGGGTCGATGATCTCGATCGTCCGCGCCTCCGGTTCAGGGGGCACCGCTACAGCGACTTGCCATGGACCGCTCAGGGTGTCGGCGGACGCCATCAGCCGATAGGGCTGGGCGGCACGAGCCTCGAAGCGCACGACCAGTTGGCCCGCCCGAATGCTCGCCGAGGCGATCAGCGGTTGGACGAATTCGGGTTGGCCAGGCGAACCGCCCATGCCCGGGCTGGCCCGCCAATTGCCCGGCTCCGCCGGGTCTCCCCATGGACCGATGTTCTCGAGCGACCGGCCCGAGCCATCCGCCTCGAATGGCCAGGCGCCCTCGTCGTCGTAGGCAAACCCCTGGATCACGAATCCGTACCGGTCGATGAGGCGCAGGGTCTCGCCGGCGTTGTCGAGCGCGCCGGTGTAGTTGCCGGCGACAGGCAGACTCGCGCCGTAACGGTACCGCGCGGCGTCGGCGTCGCGTGTGACCACCACACGCCCTCCGGCGGGCAGGGTCCGGATGGCCGAATCGGTGAAATCGAACCGGACACCGTCATCCAAACGCACCCCTTCGAGAGAGACCTCGTCCGGACCAAGGTTCGCGATTTCGATGAACTCGAACAGATCGGCGTCGCCAAAGCCGGCCTGGATCTCGACCGGCGTCGGGGGGGCGGGGTGATACATGATCTCCGTGATGCGGAGCGCGACGCGCTGGGGGTTGTCGTTCGCCGTGGTGCTGACGTTGATGGCGTCCTGGCCCACGATTTCGCCGCGGCGGTTGAAGGCTTCGAGGGCGATGCGGTTGAGTCCGGTCGCCAACGGAACGGCAACCTGCCAGCGGGCGGCGTCCCGCCAGGAGAGGGGCAGCGGCGCCGATTGGCCGGCGAGTCGGATCTCGCGCACGTCGATCCAGGCGCGGCCTTCGAGTTGAACCGAGAGGTTGGTGACTGTGAAGTCGGCGCCGCCGTTGCTGGTGATGGCGAAGGGAATGGCCGCGGGCAGCCGGCTGCGCACGTACTGACTGCGGGTGCGCACACGATCGAGCGCCGAGCCGTAGTCTTCGCCCGCCACGGCGCCGTAGTGGGCGACCCACGGAGCCATCGCATCGGCCTGGAAGGCGGTTTCCATCAGGTCGAGGAGGTGTCCATAGAAGCGACGCATGTAGACGGGCCGGCTGATAATGCGGGAGAGGTTGCCGTCGCCCCAGAGCGGCGCCGTGGCTTCGAGTGCAAAGAGGAAATCCCAGTCGTATGGCAGGGCGAGCACCCGCTGATCGGCGGGGCGGACGTAGAAATTGAGGTTGTGCGGATTGCCTTGCGTGTAGGTGTCGCCGATGCCGAACAGCGAGAGCAGCGCGAATACGCGCATCCACTCGTCCACATCCAGGACGTCCGGCACGGCACGTTCGAGGGCGGTGCCACTCAGGCTGAAGGCTCTGGCCAGGGCGATGTAGGGGGCATAGTCGTCACGGGCCCGGTTATTGCGGATCATGGTGGACCAACGGTATTGCTCGGGGTCCTCGCCTAGATCCACGATGTCGTAGTTGGCGACCCAGTCGATGGGGAATGGGAGCTTGACGCCTTGGGGCGAGCCGTCCTCGGTGGCGACGGCGACGCGGATGCCTTCCATATTGAACAGGGTGCCCGCGGCGCCGTCCTCGTATTGCGAGTCGAGGTAGATGTCATTGTAGTGCGCCAGCGACATCCGGGCCGGGCCGGCGTTGCCGGGGCGATGCGAGAAGAGGTGGACGATGTCGTCGTACATGCCGGGGACGCCGGACTGGTTCTGGACGTGCTTGGCGATGATCTCCTGGATGACGCGCCGTTTGAGCTGAACCGTGCGATGAACGCCCCGGAACAGGCGATCGGCGGGGAACCGGACATTGTAGGCGGCGGCATCGGGGTTGTTGCGGCTGTACATGCTGCCGTGCAGATGCACACCGCAGTCGTAGAAGATCTCACGCCCGTCCCACACGACGGTCGCTCCGAGCCGATCGTCGCTCATCATGTTCCGGAAATCGTCGAGCAGGCGGCCATCGCGCGCCGCAAGGATCAGGTGGAACGACCGCCGTTTGGAGCCCGGACTTCGATTGTCCACCCGGATCAGGGCCCGCGAATCAGGGCCCGCCGAGGGGCAGTACGAGACCGCGCCGCGCCCGTCGCGTCCCTCGACATAGAACTGGATCACGGCGCCCGACACCGCTTGCGCCGGCAGCGAGGATGTGAAAACGGCGGGCGTATCAGGCACATCCGCAAGTTCACCCGATTCGCGGCCCATCGGCGCCTCGAACCAGGGGCCCTCATTGATGGCGTAATGCAGGGTCAGGGAATCGACTCGATCGGGGTCCTGGGCAGTGACGCGGATGCCGATGGCCTGGCCGGTGCGGGGAACGGGCGGGTCGTGGGTCAGGCCCGCGTAGGTGGGGCCCAGGTTGGCGGACGCCACCGAGTTTGGTTGTCCCGGCGTGCCCCAGACATCCGGTTGCGCCAGGATGATCGTGCGGGCGACGCGGTTGTAGTAGAGCTCGACATGGAGTTGCGGCGAACCTCGAAGCCACTTGGCATCGAAGGCGATCGCATACTCGCGTCCGGCAACGACCGGCACGACGGCGCCGCCGGACATGAGCGTCGATTCGATCTGGTTGTGGAGGTAACCGCGAGCGTCGGTGGCGACCAGGTCGAGCAGCAGATTGCCAGGGCGCTCGACGTCCGCCTCGACTCGCGAATGGGAATGGTTGCCCAAAAGACGCCACGTCGCGACGCCGTCGGCGAAAGTGCCATTCTCGAGCAGGAGGCGGGCGGCGCCGTGGGGATCCTCGATCACCGCGATGTTGTCCAACAGGCATTCGCCGTCATCGAGCAAGCCCAGCCTCAGCTCGGAGAAACCGTGCAACGGCGGGCCAAACACGGGCTCGACGGCCCGGGCGATCACAGTGTAGCGCTGCCACGAGGCCCGCGATGCGGTGTCGCTGGCCGCCCACGCGGCTGCCGACGCGTTGTCCGCCCGGGCGTCCGCCAGTTCAAGGCTCGATCCGCCCCCGTCGGCTTCTGCCGGCCACGGACGATCGTCTCCGTAACGGACGGCGTCCACGGGATTGCCCGCGTCGTCCCGCACCGCGACGCAATCCGAACGGCGAGACAGGCGTCGGCTGAAATCGCCGACCACGTGCAGGCCCGGATGCCGTGCCCGGAAGGCTGCGGCATTGCTGGCCACGACTAGCAGTTCGCCGGGCCCAAGCACGCAATCGTGCGGAAAAGCATAGTCGACCGCGTCGCTCAAGCGCCAGCCCGCCAGGTCGAGCGCGCGATCCGAGCGGTTGAGAAGCTCGATCCATTGCTCGTCGTTTTCCGCGTAGGGGATGCCGGGCTGACGGTAGGTCGGTGGGGCGTGATAGAAGATCTCGTTGATCACGATCTCGTCGTGGAGGCTAAAGACGTTGGCGCTCCCCGGCGTGAGCGCGGAGGGGATGAGAAACGGTTCATCCGCGCCGGGACTGGCGCGGGCTTGCGGTTCGAACGCGACGCGCGCGGCGTCGGCCAACAGCGATCCGTCCGCGCTCGACAGGAAGAGGCGGTCGCCCTCGCGCACGGTCGGAGCGTCTGGCGGCAGGGAGGCGATCTCGAACTCGCCCGGATCGAGAACGCGGTTGGCGAGCGGGACGATCCCGCTCCGCGAGGCGATCAGACGGTAGCCCGACAGGGCAATCGGGGCGGAGCCGGCGTTCCGCAGTTCGCACCAGAACGGCGATGCATCCGCGGCGGGGAACTCGCTGAAGACCAGGCCGGGCGCGTCGGACGGAATCGCGCCCCGCCGTGCCACCATCTCGGTCTGAGCAAGAAACGTGTCGTCCTCGACCGCACGATTCAGGCCCTGGAGGGCCAGCACGTTGAGGCCGGGGCGCAGGAGGCCGATCTGGGCGGAGAGGTCAATCGCCTCAGGCACGGCGGATTCGCCCGGCGTGCGCCCGGCGGTTGCGGCGGAATCCCATTCGATCGTGTCCGGGGCGTTGCGGCGCGCGACTTCGACGCCATTGAGCCAGGCGACGACACCGTCGTTGTAGCGCAGGCGGAGCACGAGTTGATCGTAGAAAACGCCAGCGGACTTGGTGAAGGGCAACCGCAGCCAGACGCTGCTGTTCCGACCCCACATCGAGTCCGTGAGGTCGGTGGCAAACAAGCCCTCGAGCCCGCCTGCGTTCATCGGGGAACCGCCAGCGGCGACGGTGGCGATCTGGGCAGCGGGGATGGCGGTGTGCCAGATGGCGATCTCATCCAGCCAGCCGTCCATGAAGTGGGGTGTGTGCCCCGAATTGCAGCCGAGCATCCAACGGTCTCCCGCCTCCCACAGCGACCCGATCCGATCGGGAGTCCCTTCCTCGATCCCATCGACGAAAAGGCGCATGAACCCGCCGTTCTCGGCCGTGGCTGCGACATGGTACCAACGTCCCGGTTCGGCGACTGTGCGTCCGGTGACCAGGTTCCATCCGCCATCGTAGGTGTAGTGTTCGAACTGTCCGGAGCTGTTCAGTCGGAGCTGATGGGACCAGTGGGTCGTCGGGCCCGCCTCGGATGTCAGCACGAGGAGACTGCACGACCTGACCGCGGCGAGCTTGACCCCGAGACAAAGCGTGTAGGCGCTCGGGACGACCGGTTCGGGCATCGTGACCGAGTCGTTAAGACCGTCCAAGCGCATGGACGCATTCGAGTCGGCGGCCAGCGGCGGACGGTCAGCGACGAAAGCGGGGCTGCTTTGCGCCTGGCCATCGAGGGCGTCGCCGGCGACATCGCGAAAGTCCTTCTCGAGTGGGTAGAACCGGGCGGGACGCGTCATCGGTGGCGTGTTCGACCGATCGAAGCCGAAGCCGTTCGTGCCCGCTGACCATGCGGCGTCATCGTGCTCGGGCGCGGTCCAGCTCACGCCCGCGCCGGGCACGCCCGGCACCATCCACCGGCCCCGCGCGGTCGGACCGATCAGCGCATCGACCACCGGCTCGTCCTCGGGGCCGAGGTCGGGGAAGTTGACGCCTCCGGGCGTGCCTCCGACTTGACGGCTTGCCCGCCAGTTCTCGGGCGGACTGCTGGGCGAACCGGGACGGCGTTTCGCCAGGGACGCGCCCGAGCCATCGGCGCCGACGGGCCACGGCGGGCGGTCGCCGTAGGCCAGATCGTCCATGACGCGGCCGTTGAGGTTGCTCAGGACCAGTCGTTCCCCTTCGTTGGCGAGCGATCCGGTGAACGGCCCCAGAACCGAGTCCAAACCCGTGGCCGCGTGCAGTGCCGCAGGATCCGCAGCGATCACCACCACCGCCCCGCCGCGGATCACGGCGCCCGGAGGAAAGCGATACGCCACGCCGCCCCCGATCGTCCAGGCAGAGAGGTCGACGTCGACGGACATCTGGTTGTGCAGTTCGATCCACTCGACGCGCGAGCCGTCGTCGGACGGGTGGTACATGACCTCGTTGAACGTGACGACGCAATCGGCGGCTGTGGTCGAGTTGGAATAGCCGGACGGCTGAGCGGTTCCGGTCTCGAAACACAAGGGCAGGAGAAGCCAGGCCAGGGCGCTGGCCAGCGAGGCGCAGTTGCCGCGCGGGGGGAGGCGATCCCGGTGGAGCGCGACCCGACGTGGCGGCGGGAGGAGCGGCACGCTCGCGCGCGGTGTCATCGTGGCTTTACAATGGGCGAGGACCGACCCCAGTTCAAGCCCCCCGATCATCGGCTGAGTCCTTCGATCCATAAGTCCGCTGACGAGCTGATGGCCTTAGGATTCAGTGCCGACTGAGCAGTGCTTGATGTTTGTCGGTGTTCTGTCGCCCGTGAGGGAACCGGGCCTGCACCGGATGGAGACTCTCTCGCTGCAGGCCGCGTGCCCCCACGCGGCGAGAGGACAGACATCGGTGCAGGCGCCGGGTCAGGGGACCCGGCCTACAAGCCGATGATGCCCATTCTGTAGGCCGCGTGCCCCCACGCGGCGAGAGGACAGACATCGGTGCAGGCGCCGGGTCAGGGGACCCGGCCTACAAGCCGATGATGCCCATTCTGTAGGCCGCGTGCCCCCACGCGGCGCAAACTCGATTCCCACCGACATCCTCCAGATCGACTGCGACGGTTTCTCACGCGAAAACTTTTGCTTTGCCGGGCCGGCTGACGCGGGTAGACTGTCTGCGTACTTCCCACATATGGCACACGCCGGGCCGAGGGTATCGGATTTCCGGAGCGTGTTTGTTTTGGGGAATGAACCTCCCAGCAAAAAGTCGAGCCGGTCTATGAGGAACCAATCACTTACCATCTCGTTGTCACTCTTGCGCCGATGGGCCTTGGCGGTATGCGGCCTGGGTCTGTTCCTGGTCGCCATGCCCACATCCCACGCGGCAACTGTCGGCGCCTTCACCGGAGGCGATCCCGGAGAGGGCCTTGATTTGCAGGGCTACTTCACGTACGCCGTCAATGTCGGCCCGAGCGGCTTCGGCGGGCGGGTTGGCGACGCGGTCTTCACGGGGGACAACACAACCGGAGTCAGCATCAGCGCCGTCAACGAGATTGACGCCTGGCACACGGCGGCCTATGGGAAGACGGCGAATGACAAGAACCTCGAATTCGTCATGCGCTCGATTCGCTGGAGCGCACCGCCCGACCTGGTCACCGTGCGCCTCGCCGTCGAGACCGGTGTCCAGTACAAGCTTCAACTGTTGTTTGCCGACAACTCGGCCAACCGCGGCTATGACGTCTATGTCGAGGGCAATATCGAGGAATACGGTTTCTGCCCTGGCGCATACCAGGAGGATCCGCCCGGCGCCAAAGGCGCGGTGATCACGTACGAATTCACCGCGGCGGACAGCGAACTCGAGCTCGTTCTCGACGGCGCCACGGCCGGCTATCCCGATCCCAACCCGATCCTGAACGGACTCACGCTCGAACGTCTGACCGCCACTGTCGACAGCGACGGCGACAGCCTCCCCGATGATTGGGAGCTGCGCCATTTCGGCAGCCTCGATCAGGCCGCGGCGGGCGACCCGGACAACGACACGCTTGACAACGCCGGAGAACTGGCCGCGGGCACCTCGCCGGTCGTTGCCGACACCGACGGCGACACGCTGAGCGACGGCGCCGAGGTCAGCATCCACAAGAGCGATCCGGCCCGGCGCGACACCGACGCCGATCGGCTCACGGATGCGGACGAAGTGAACATCCACCAGACCGACCCGGCAAAGGCGGACACGGATGACGACAGCTTTGAGGACCTCGTCGAGTTGCTCAGCGGGAGCGATCCCAAAGACGCGCTCAGCCGGCCCATCAAGCTCCTGGTGCGGTGGTTCACCGGCGGCGACGTTGGGGAGGGCCTCGACCTGGACGGCACGTTCCTTTACGCCTTTTCCGTCGGCACGGAGTTGTCCGCGGGCCGCGTGCGCGATGCCGACTTCACCGGCGAGACCATCCCGGGCGTCACCATCTCCCTGGCCAACTCAATCCCCGCCTGGAACAACCCGAACTACGGCAACACCGCCGACGACGACAATCTCGAACTCGCGATGCGGAGCATCCGCCATGTGGGGAATCCCGGCCCGGGTCACGTGACACTCGAGAACCTCAAACCGGGCGCGGCCTACAAGGTGCAGATGCTCTTCCTCGAACAGTGCTGCGCGCGCGGCTTCGACGTGTTCGTCAATGGTGTCCAGATCGCCGATGAGTTCGCGCCCTACGTGGTCCACGGCGGCATCAACAACCAGCGAAGCGGCGCGGTCATCGCCTACAGCTTCATCGCCTCCACCGACACGCTCGTTCTCACCGTGAGTGGCGCCGGGACCACCACGCCCGCCTATACCGACCACAACGCCATCCTCAGCGCCGTCACACTCGAAGAGGTCGCCGAGGCCGTCGACAGCGACGGCGACGGCCTGTCCGATCCGTGGGAGGTCGAGTACTTCGGCGGCATCGCCGCCGAGTCGGGGACAACCGACCCGGATGGGGACGGCTTGGACAACCTGGGCGAGTTCAACGCCAAGAGCGATCCCACCAAACCCGACACCGACAACGACGGTCTCAACGACAAGGAGGAAGTGATGGCCGGCAGCAATCCCGCCAATCCGGACACCGATGGCGATGGACTGGGCGACGCCGCAGAGGTCAAGACCCACGGAACGAACCCGGCCTCGGCCGACACCGATGGTGATCGGCTCGGGGATGGCAAGGAAATCAACGTGGTCAAGACCGACCCCCTCAAGGCCGACACCGACGGCGACGGCGTCAACGATTGCGATGAACTCACTCTGCTCACCGATCCGCTCGATAAAGACAGCGCCAACACCGCCACCCAGATCCGCATGTTCACCGGCGGCGACGCCGGCGAAGGCCTCGATCTCGATGGCACCTTCCTCTATGCGATTCACGTCGGCACGGCCGACACCGTCGGCCCGATTCGCGACGCGAACTTCATGCCGGACCTGGATTACTACAGCGCTGAAGTCCCCCTGCCTCCGTATGTCGAAGGCGTCAACATCAGGGCTGGAAACCGCGCCTTGAACTGGCATCCGAGCCCGAACTTTGGCGACAGCATGAACGACGATCTGATCGAGTTGTTCATGAATACAATCCGCTGGAGCGACGCCGCCAGCGCCACCCAGCCGAACGTCGTCGTGGAATTCGGCCTGCTCGAAGTGGGCGGTGTGTACAAGCTCCAACTCATCAGCGCCGAGGAAGGCTGGGCCCGCGGCTGGGACGTCTTCGTCGACAGCCGTCAAGTCCTCGACGACTTCAATCTGCCCCTCTACCAAGGCGGCTACACCAAGACCTCCGGCGTCGTGGTCGCCCACACCTTCATCGCCCGCAGCAATCTCGTCACCGCCGTGCTCGATGGACGCGGCGTCACTGCGCCCGAAATCACCGACCATAACGCCCTCCTCCAGGCCGCCACGCTCGAAGTGATCGCCGCCGCATCCGACACCGACGGCGATGGCCTGCCGGACGCCTGGGAGATCGACGCCTTCGGCAACCTGAGCCAGGGTGGCACGGGTGACCCCGACGCAGACACCCTCACGAACACCGAGGAGTTCATCAGCTACACCAACCCGACACAGGCCGATCCCGACAAGGACGGCCTCACGGACGCCGAGGAGGTCAAGACCCACGGCACGGATCCCGGCCGGGCGGACACCGATGGCGATGGGCTCAAGGACGGCGACGAAATCAAGATCCACAAAACCAACCCGCTCCAGCGGGACACGGACAATGACGGCGTCAGCGACGCGGACGAGGTCGCGGCGGGGACCAACCCGCTCGACCCGCCGGCGGCATTCAGCAACATCAAAATCGAGCGGTTCACCGGCGGCGATCCGGGCGAAGGGCTGGATGCGATGGGAAACCCGACAGACGGCGTGGATCTCGAGGGGAACTTCCTCTACGCGGTCAACGCCAGCACCGCCGGCCCGGCGGGCAAGGCGTATGACGCCGACTTCACCGCCGAGACGGCGCCGGGCGTCACGATCACGGCCGCGTACGAGCTGCCCACTTGGGACACCCCCAACTACGGGAGCAGCCCCGCCGATAATGTGCTCGAGAAAGTCACCCAGTCGATCCGCTACGCGCCGGTCGTCACGATCCGATTGACCGGCCTGGTGCCGGGAAGCACCTACAAGATGCAGATGTTCTTCTACGAGCAGTGCTGCGCCCCCCGCGGTTTCAATGTCTACGCGGACGGGCTCCTGATCGCCGAGAACTTCGTTCCCAACGAAATCCAGGGCGGCGTGAACAACACCACCGCCGGGGCGATGGTGTCTTTCGAATTCACCACCCCGCGCGACAGCCTCTGGGTCGCCCTCGATGCCGCCGCCGCACCGCGTCCGGACCTCACGGACCCGAACGCCATCATCGATGGGTTCACGCTCGAAGTGCTCAGCGTGGCGACGCCTCCGACGATCAGCCTGACCAGGGCGCCCAACGGGCAGTTGATCATCACCACCGACGGCACGCTCGAAGTGGCGGAGGTTGTCACCGGCCCGTTCACCCGCCTGCCCGAGAACAGCATTACCATCGACCCGCTTGCGGCCGGCGGTCCCAGGTTCTATCGAGGCTCGAGGTAATCGCCGTCGGATCGCCGTCGGATCGGCGCGGGCGCACTCTTCGATTGCGCCCGCGCCCATCACCCGCGTTTTTCACACCCCGTCCGCGCACAGGGCGGTCAGGCCCCGCAGGATGACTGCTATGCGGCTCAGAACTGAGGCCGGCCTGCCATTCACGGCGTCTGTTCAAGGATAAAAGAGCGGCGACAGTTCGTGGAGCACAGGAATGGCCCAATCCTGGGTCTGTCCGAGCGCTTCGGTGACGACGAGTGCAGCGCCGACAAACTCCGGCGCCTGCGGGTCACGCGGCGGCGACTCGTCGATGCCAAGAACCTGGCCGGGATTGTCCGGATCGAGCCGTGGCACCGCGCGGAACGCCGCGCGCAGGGTGGCGAGCCGTCCGCCGCCCAACGGCAGGGCCGACCACTCGACGTCAGGCGTGAATGCGCGGTCGTCAATCCACAGGGTCCTGACTCGGACCGCGTCGCCCCAACCGGGTGGGAAGCGGAGGGTGATCTGATAATCGGTGCCGCTGCCCGAGCCAAAGACACCCCCATACCATCGCTGCGACGTGGCGGTGAGCACGTCGCGCCAGGCCACGAAGACCCCCTGATCCCAGGCGTAGTCCAAAACCGCCCATGCTTTCGGAGGACTTGGGTGAGTGGCCCCGGGATCTTGCATGGCCAAGACCAGACGCACCGTCCCGGGGCCGGGGATTGGATTGTCTGCGGCCCACCAGGCGCGGAGCGGGCTCAGTCCGAACGTCAACCGCTTGCGCAAGTACGCTTCACAGGTGTCGCCGCGCGCATCATGCGTCAGGTAAAGTGAAACCTTGCGCGGCGTCTCAGGCACCGCTGGGGCGGGGACGGCGATCAATTCCCATCCGTGAGGATCGACACAACCGCCAGAATAGGCGACCTCGACCTGCAGCCAGTCGCCCTCGCGGCGCACGGCTTCGATGACATAAGGATCTCCCGACCAGGAATCCGGGGGCTCGGGCAGGACCATGGCTGCGGGCGGGTCCAAGAAACACACTTCAAACCCCCTCTCTTCGTCTGCAATCGCCTCCTGGTAATCGACAAAACCAGAGCGCGGATAGCCCAAGCCGGCATCGTATGTGACCTCGACGCGTGCAGCGCTCCGTTCGAAGGCCTCGGCGAGCCAGGCGAACACACCGTCCAGAGTCTGGTATTGGCGCCAAA
>JAKLFY010000131.1 GCA_022710935.1 Verrucomicrobiota bacterium | reverse complement strand
AACCTCTGCGAGCAGTGGCTCGAAGTCGTGATCCCCTAGCCCCCATCCGATTCATTCGCTGACCCCAGGGCCTGCGCTCCCACCTCGTTCCCGCTTAGCTTGACCCGTATTGACGAGCCGTCCCCCCCACCCTTTTCGCCCTCATGAATTGGCCGTGAGGCAACAGCGGTCGGGCGCCATTCTCATTGAAGCATTCGCCCAAATCGGCATGCTCTCGATTTCATGGACTGGCTGACGCAACCTGAAACCTACATCAGCTTGCTGACACTGACGGGGCTCGAGATCGTGCTGGGCATCGACAACATCGTGTTCATCTCGATCCTGGCGGGAAAGCTGCCGCACCACCAGCAGGCCAAAGCCCGCCAGGTCGGCCTGAGCCTCGCCCTGATCTCGCGCATCCTGCTCCTGTGCGGACTGACCTGGGTGATGGGGCTCAAGACGGTCCTGCTCACGGTGCTCGGCCATGGCGTCACCGGGCGCGATCTGATCCTGATCGTCGGCGGCCTGTTCCTGCTGGCCAAGGCAACCCGCGAGATCCACGAGAAACTCGAAGGCGAAGAGGGGCATGTGACCAAACGGCTGCCCCCGACCTTCGCCGGCGTGATCGTCCAGATCCTCCTGCTCGACATCGTCTTTTCGCTCGATTCGGTGATCACAGCCATCGGCCTCGCCCGGCGGCTCGGCGTCATGATCGCCGCGGTCGTCATCGCCGTCGGTTTCATGCTGCTGTTCGCCGGCTACATCAGCCACTTCATCGAACGCCATCCGACTCTCAAGATGCTCGCCTTGAGTTTCCTGCTCCTGATCGGCGCCGTCCTGGTGGCTGACGGCTTGGGACATCACATCAACAAGGGCTACGTCTACTTCGCCATGGCCTTCTCGGTCATGGTCGAGGCCTTAAACTTGAAGGCCCACTCCAAAGCGTCAAGCCGATGAAGAGCAACTGGCTGGCGACGAAGACCATCAGCCAGACGAACGCCTGGTCCATGAACCCGTACGAGTGCAGGCCCACGCCGAGCATGTTGACGCCGAACCAGGAGAAGCTCGTCACCACGTTCCCGAAGATCGCCAGGTTGATCAGCCCGCGCTCCCTGACCAGACCGCCCCCTCGGGCATGGAGGAGGATGGCACACCAGAGCACGACAAGCAGCGCGCCGTTCTCCTTGGGATCCCACCCCCAAAACCGGCCCCAGGATTGATCGGCCCAAATGCCGCCCACAACAGTGCCGACGAAGCTGAAGAGTGTGGCGAAACAGATCGCGCCATAGACCATCCGGGCCAACCGCCTGCCGATCGCCTCGGTGAACGTGCCGGTGAACGCCCGCCGCACCGCGTAAAGCACACCAAGAAACCCCGCCACGAACATCGCCGAATACCCGAGGGTGATGGTGATGACGTGCGTCGTCAGCCAGAAATTGCTGTCGAGGACCGCGCGGAGCATTTCCATCGTGTCGCCGCCCAGCGACAGATTGTGCGCCACAATTTGTGTCAGGAGACCCAACGCGGCCGCCATGACCACGCCGATGCTGTCGCGGTTGAGCCGCTCGATGATCAAGCCGAGGAGCACTGCGCCCCACCCGACAAAGACGGCGGACGAGTACAGATTCGTGACCGGCGGGCGCCCTTCGAGCACCATGCGAAAGACAATCCCCGCGGTGTGCACGAGGAATCCGACCGCCAACAGCTTGATGGCCGTGCGGTTGAACACCTGGAACCATCCAAACCAGGACGCGCACCCGGCGAGAAACGCCAGGAGATAGAGCGCCAGACTGACCACAAACGGACGCCACGCGTTGTAGAGAAACTCTCGGGAGGCCTTTCGCACTTCTGACGCGAAAGGGGCCGCGAGCCAGCCTTGATAGTCGACCAGAGCCCGATTGAACTCATCCGGTTTGCCAAGTCGATACGCCGAGGCCATGGCCGCGTAGTGGCGAACCGCGGGGTGGACCTCACCCGCGCGGATCGCCTCGAGCAGGCTGGTCCCCAGGTTCGACCACGGCTCGCGTCCGGTCTCGAGGTCGCGCGGCGGGATCAGCAAGGGGTAAGCCAGGCTCCCCAGAGCGTCGAAGCCCTGCAGCGCCTTGGCGAGCCGGTCAAGATCCTCCTGGCTGAATGGCTTGTTCTCCTGGCGAAGCCGCCACGCCGCCAGGCCCGGATCCAGAGATCTCTCGAAGGCGGCGACGGCGGCGGCGAAGTCCTCTGTGTCTTCGGGCCGGAAGCTGTTCTTGAGCCGGTGATAGAGCGAGACCCCGCTGGAGAGCCTCACGACCGCCTTCTCGAAACTGCTGTGGTTTTCAACCGGCACCGCGATCGCGCGACGCGCCTGCGTTTCGATCTCCTCGACCCGGCTCCGAATTTCGTCAAAAGCGACGTAGAGCGAACCGTCTGGGGCCAGACCCACGAGGCCGCGCAACTCCGGGTGATCGATCTTGAAGACCTTTCGGCCGTCGGCGACCTCGGGTTTCATGGCGACTTCGAGGAGCCAATCGATGGCCGGCATCCGGGCGCCGCGGCCCAATCCCACCGACTGCTTGCCGCAAAGAACCAGCAGGCTGTTCCGCGCGACCGAATCGAGCGGCTGCAAACGCCCGTTCAGCACAGCCGGCAGACGCCCAAATCCGATGCTGTCGAAATCGGTGGTGGCGCGGGGCGGGCGCAGCCCGCTCAGGGCCCAGAGGCCGAAGACAGCGGCGACAATCCACGGCAGCCATTTTTTCATGCGTCTTTTCGTTTCACGAAGCTCACGAGGTGACTGAGAAACTGGACAACGAGCCCCGCGCCCACCAGCGCGCACGAGAAATAAGGCGTCAGCCAGCCCGGGTTACGGACCACCTGCAGGATCGTCACGCGCGGGTCCTGCTGGTCGTAGCCTGATTGGTAGAACGTCTCGCCTCCGTACCGCAACGGGTTGTTCATGTAGATGCGCACATCGCGGCTTTCGCCCGTGCGTGCATTGGTCAGATGCACATCGCTCGAGAAGTTCCTCGGGATGTCCGTGCCCATGTACTTGTCATGGGAAAACTGACGCAATTCGAGGGTGAAGGGACGGTAGTGACGCGCGGGGCGCAGCGCGATTTCGTAGTTCTTGCCCTCGTGCTGAAAGCCCTGATTTGCGCCGATCCAAAGCGACACGGCCCAGACGCCCAGCGATCCGCCGGGCGCAACCAGTTCGACGTAGGCGGCGGGGATGTTGCGCCGATCCATCCGCGTCTCGGGAGCGGCGGAGGCGAACTGGACACGCCGGCCTGCGCCCTGGTTGGCCTGGGCCGTCCCCTGCCCTCGCTCGATCGGCCTGTGGGTCGAGTTGGGCCAATAGTCGATCACCCGGACCTCGAACGGGAGGCCGGGATGCCGGATCTGCTTGTTTCGGGCGAGGCGCGTCTCGGGTATGGCGACCACGAGGTCGTGATCGGGAGCGCTGGTTTCGAGGATGGCGAGTTCGCAGAGGCGGGCGTCCTCCGAGTAGCTCCTGGGCTCGCCTTCGCTCAACCGCATCGTGCTCTCGGTCGAGAGCAGGTCCGTTGCAAGCTGGCCGAGCAGAAGCAGGATGAGGCCCGCGTGGATCATCAACAGACCCAGTTTGTCCCGGCTCAGGCCGAAGCGCCGCGCGTGAGCGCAGATCAGGTTGATCAAAAGCACGCCGCCGACCAGGTAACCGCCCGGGAGGACCGGCACTCCTAGCGATGTGCCGGGGATGGTCCAGAAGACGAGCACGCTGCGGAAGTATTTGGCCTGGGCCGCGTAGAGGCCCAATTCGACTTGCGCCAGCGTGCCGGCGAACACCAGCGCCATCGCGCAGGCCAAACACACCAGCGTGAGCCGGATCGACGCGAAAAACCTCATCATGGGATTAAGGGGTGTACCGAACCGTTCGCGCAAACTCGACGAACGCGTCCTTCTCGCTCGCAACAGCCGCGTCATCGCCCACCAGCTTGTAAAACCACGTCTGCCCGTTCCGGGCAACGCCTGCCGCAACCATCCGACGGTGCGTGGTCTCCGCCACAAGCTCAACCGCGTAGGCCTCGGCGTCCGCGACCTCGATCGGAATCCGCAGTTTGGCCAGATCCGATTCCTCGACGGCGGGCAGGCCCATCTGCCCCCGCCAGCGGTTCACGTTGGCCGCCAGGCCGCCACCGTCGCCCGGAAGCACGGACACCGTGATCTCGGCCCTGCCGGCGTCCGGGGCGGCCAGAAACCGGGCCACCTGCATCACGCCAGGAGCCTGCTCCTGCCAATGGGCAGGCGCTGTCCATGCCGGCTTGGCCGGCGCGGCCGTTTCACGGGCCGCCGCGGGCTCCGCCACCGGGTCTTTGGGCGCCTGATAAACCCTGATGGCGTCCCGATCGCAGCCTGTTGTGCCAAACGCCAACCCCACCGCGAGGACGACAGCCAACCGCGGCAACTCTCGCTTCGAAATGCGATGCACGGCGAACTGTTACGTGAAACGCCCCGGTTGCGCAAATGAATGGAGAGAGATTTGGCGCGACTCAGTCTGCTTTTGACAACGCTCGAAGCGCCGGGTCCGGAGACCCGGCCTACAACCGCGGCATTCTCCGGTGCTGTAGGCCGGGTGCCCTCACCCGGCGTCACGGCCTGCACTCTGAGAAACACTGGGCGCGACTTTGTTTGCGCATCCTCGCCGCCCCGCTATTGTCATTGGACCGGACGCTTTCCGGATCAAGACTTATGGACCTTTTCAAAGCCATTCAATCGCGTCGGTCAGTGCGCGCGTACGAGCAGCGTGCCCTCGAGCCGGGCAAACTGCGGATCGTGCTCGAAACGGCCTGCCAGGCGCCCTCCGCGGGCAACCTGCAGGCCTACCACATTTACGTGGTCAAAGACGAAGTGCTCAAGAGGGCCTTGGCAGTCGCCGCCCTCGGTCAGGAATTCCTGGCGTCGGCCCCGGTCGTGCTCGTCTTCTGCGCCGTGCCGGCGCGGTCGGTGAAGTACGGCGAACGGGGCGCAAGCCTCTATTGCGTCCAGGATGCCTCGATCGCCGCATCCTACGCCCAGTTGGCCGCAACAGGGTTGGGGCTGGCCACCTGCTGGGTCGGGGCTTTCGACGAAACCGCGGTCTGTCGCGCATTGCATCTTGCGACCGGCGAGCGCCCGGTGGCCATGCTCCCGCTGGGCTACGCCGCCGAACAGCCGCTTCCCACCCCGCGCCGCGACATCAAGGACGCCGTGATCGATCGGCAGTGATCGGGCCTGGACGCTCGATTCCAACATCCAATAGAACAGGTCCCGGAGCGCTGACGGCAACCGCGACGTCCTGGCGCCCTCTTCAAGATCAACCTTGCGAATGGTGAGAAGCGGTCGGGCGAGCGGAGAGCTTTGCTCGACGGTTGAACTATAGGATTGGACACTGTTGTATCTTGTGATAACAGACCTGTATGTTATTACGTGAAACACTTGTCACCATCTTGGCCGCACCCGCGGTCTTCCCGCCGCCGCCGGTGGAAGTCCCGCGACGGCTTGTGGATTCGCAGCCGCGCGCGGCCGGCCACGCGCTCGTGCTTACGGGCGTGCGGCGCTGCGGCAAGAGCACCGTGCAGCAGCAGCTTTGCCGGCGAGATCGCCGCCCGGCGGTATTCTGCAACCTCGAGGACACGCGGCTCTACGGGTTGGGACCCGATGATTTCCCCACGTTGCTCTCCGTCATCGAGGAGCGGCACACCGGGGCGACGGTGTATCTGGACGAGGTGCAGGAGACACCCGACTGGCAGCGGCTGGTGCGCGCGCTCCTCGACGCCGGGCGCCAGGTCTGCGTGACCGGGTCGAACGCCTCATTGCTTGGGCGCGAACTGGGCGCCAAGCTCACGGGGCGGCACGTCTCGGTTGAGGTGAACCCGTTTTCCTACCACGAATACCTGGTCTTTCGAGGGGGCGAACGCGGCGCGACGACGCTGAAGCAGTATCTCGATGAAGGCGGTTTTCCGGGCGCGTTGCGCGAAGCGGTTGCCGGCCCCGCTTTGCTGCGCGAGTTGCTTCGGGACATTGTGCAACGCGACATCGTTTCGCGCCACAACTTGCGCGAGACGCGGCACTTGATGAACCTGATCCTGCACCTGCTGGCGCACACCGGCCAACCGCTCTCGCTGCAATCACTGGCCAAGGGGCTTGCGATTCCGTCGGCGGCACAGGCGGCGCGCTGCATCGAGCACCTGCAGGATGCCTGGCTGCTGCTCGCCGTGCCCAAGTTCAGTGCCTCCTTCAAGCAACGCGTCGTCAGCCCGCCGAAATACTACGCGATCGACCCCGGCCTGCGCACCGCCAACACACCCAATCCGACACCGGACTGGGGCCGCCGGTTGGAGAACGCCGTCCTGCTCGCCTTGCGCCGCCGCGGAATGGCTCCCGCTTACGCGAGTGAAATCCACCAGTGGGAATGTGACTTCGTCACGCCGGAGGTGGCCATCCAGATCTGCGCCGAGCTCACGCCGCAGAACCGCGCCCGCGAATTGCGAGGCTTGCTGGCCGCCGCCGTTCTGCCCGGCGCCAGCGGACGCAAACGCGAGCGGCTGGTGCTCACCCTGAACCAGCGCGACACCCTGAAGGAAGAAGGACAGAACATCACTGTGCTGCCCGCTTGGGAATGGCTTGATTGAACCACTCACCCCGGCGCCTCTGACTTCTCGCGATGGTGGATTGTGACGAGCAACTCGATCACGGGCCAGTCCTTGCTGCGTTGGGTCTTCTTCGCTTCGACCAGGTCCGGCACGCAGAGGTGAAAGGCAATGGGGTGAAAGGCAATGGGGTCAGATCCGTGAAAGGCAATGGGGTCAGATCCGTATTATTGACATATCAGATCCGCTTTGAGGAGCCCCGAGGCATGGCGCGACCGTTAAGGATCTTGGCAGCGGGCGGTTGGGCTCGCGGTCGGAGCCGGCGTCGCGCTCCTCTCCTTCACGATTCAAGCGGTGTCTGATAGTATGACGGGCATGGATGGAGCGTCACGGGGCTTTCAGCGCGATTTCGCCCGAATGAAGGCGAAGGCTCCCGCCGGCGAGATGGATGGCGGTCCGGTTGAAGACGGGGACGAGGCAAGGCAAGACGACGCGGCCCCAAGAATACGAATGTCAGAGGTCGATGCGAAAGCGCGACGATTGAGACGATGTAGCTGAGTGAGGGCGCCCTCGCTCGAATGATGCACGTGGCCCCGCGTGCAGCTTACTCCCTCCACGACAGTCGGAAGGCCCGCAGGCCCGAATCGGACGGCGATGGCGCCGCCGCCAAGCGCACGGTGTTGGTCCCTTCGTTGGCCGCAAACGACTCGTGCACGGCCCACTCCACGAGGTTGGAGCCGACCTCCAAGGCATAGGCGCGACCGGGCTTGAGTTTGCTCAGTTCCAGGGTGAAGGCGTCGCCCTCCGTCCGCAGGCGCAGCGATTCGGTCCGGGTCTGCGTGGCGACCTCACCGAGCCACCCGGTCCAGACTCCGTGCGTCCGGGAGGTGGTATGGTTCTCATCCCAGAACACGTAGTCCTTGCCTAGCCCGGTGAAACTCTTGTCCTTGAGGGCTGGGTCGAGCAGCGCGCCGAGGTCGGTCCTCACGAAGCCCAAGTTCACGGCCTCGTCCAGGAATACATTCCAGCGGTCGTGAAGGTTGAATCGCAAGACCCGGAGGTTCGGAATCGCGGCGTCGAGCGCGGCCAACGCGTCGGCCAGGACGCGGTTGAACACCTGCACCTGCTGGCCCACTTGGTCCCGCTGTGCGCTACTCAGGCGACTGGCGAACCCCGGCGCACGCTGCACCGGATCCAGGTCGGAGACCAGCACGGTGCGCGCGCCGTTCTGATGCAGTCGCACGACGCTGTTCGAGAGATTGCGGGTCATCCGCACAAACAGATTGGACCAGCCGTTGGCATTGGTGAGCACGGCCGGGTTGAGCGTGTTGTTCGGGAAGAGATGGTACCAGAGATCATTGCCACCGGCCCATACGACGAACAGGGCGGTGGGCGCGTTGGACGAACCGCGGAATCGCGGCACCTGGCTGCCGATCACGTCGGCGGTGGTCGCGGCACCCGCGTAATTGTGCGCCGGGACGAAGGTCAGGCCCCAGTTGGTGCTGAGCAACTCCGGCCACATGGGTCCATTGGACCAGTGCGACCTCCAGTAGGGGCCGCCGGCCGTCCAGGACCAACTGTCGCCGAAGACGTAGAGTGCGCTGTACGGCGGGTCCGACGGCACAGGCTGGGCCCGCAGCAGTCCGATCGCGCCAGCCCGCGACAGAGTGGTGAGCAGGATAGCTTGGGTTTTCATGGGCGTTTCTCCTCGGTCCTGAAGATTCTCCACGGGATTGCCGGTCCCTCGGTGTCCGCTTTCATGGTCGTCGCGGTTCCGTCGCCCGCTCGATCATCCAGTCTCGATCCCCGCGTTCAGCAAGGGGGATGGGGAAGCGCGTGTCAAAATCACCCGCCTGATACCGGACGACTTGTTTCGTGCTCGGAAAGTGCCAGCGACGGAGCTCGGAATGCCCGTCGGCAAACGAGAGGCCGCCAGCGCCATTGTGGTACGATGCCGGCAAGTCCCGCCAGGTCGAGCCGGTCGGGTTAACCAGGAAGTAAGGGTCATTGATGCTGTCGGGGTGTTCGTCCAGGACCACGTATCGCTGAGCTGGGTTGGCCAAATCGGTGAGTTTGATGAACTGCCGGTGCGTCTGGCAGTTGTAGTTCACTCCGCGGTCCCAGAATCCGTCTGGAGCGGGAGAGTCGGGTCCGAGAAAGGCATTCATCGAAAGGCTCCGTGTGCGCCCGGACCAGCCTCGGCTCCGCTGCTGCGGGCTCAGATACCGGTCCGCTGGGCACTTGTAGATGTTCCTGGCACCCGAGACGTAAGGGGCAAGCGGTCCCACGTTGAGGAGCGTCGTGTTCGTGTTTCCGGGCTCGACACCCCAGCTCATGATGTTATTGACCCAGTTCTCACAGCGGTTGTTCTGGAGCGTTTGCGAAAGTCCGAAGATATCGAAATTGTACACCAATCTCTCTTGGTGGTCTTCCGCGTACATCCGCCAAGCCAAGGTCAATTGTCTCGTGTTGTTCAGGCAACCGATCCCCTGCGCCTTGGCCTTGGTTCGCGAGAAGGCCGGCAGTAGCAGGCTGGCCAGGATGGCGATGATGGCGATGACGGCCAGCAACTCGATCAAGGTGAAGCCGCCACGCGCCGATCGCGCGTCGGGGTGACTCAGGGCAATCCGGTCAGAAACACTCATGGCTGATGGCCGCCGGCCGTCCCCCTGGCCTCGGCGGCGTCGATTTCCTCCCAGGAAGGCGCGCGCCAGAGGTGCAGATGACGTTGGGGGGTGCTTGAGACAAGCAACCGCTGCCCCTCGCCAGATAGGCGGACCGGCGGCTGATCGGCGCCAGGTGCAGTTTGGCTTCAGTTAGCCGGCCTCGAGCGCTACGGCCCCACCCGCACGGAGGTCTATGAACCCCTGCCCAAGTGGCGTCGTGGAGCCAAGCGATGGAGGCGCAAGTCGGAGCGGCCCAGTAACTGCCACTGGACCTATGATAAATGTATGCTAATCAATAGGCTAGCCACATGTCAACGCGCTTTTCGCGTCACCAGCCAAAGACACTGAAACCCAAAAACAAAGCAGCCATCGGGTAACACCCCTTTTGGCACAACGAATCCCCCTCCCGGGTAACAGTTACTTTTGGCGCACGGCGCCATGAACTTGCCCCACTTTTCAACCCCGGGAGAACTCTTCTCGACGGCGGGTCTTTCGGCCAGCCTGTTTGCGCAAACCGATCGCTACCGGCTCTTCGCCAAACTGGTCTACCCCCCTCTGGTGCGCGCCCGGGCCAAGCTGGAGAAGTGCTACTGCGCCGACAACGGTCGGGTGGCCTTGGAACCAGTGCTGATGCTCGGGGTGAGCATTCTCCAGGACCTGGACGGGGTGCCGGATCGGCAGGCGGTGGAGATGCGCCGCTATCACGCCGGCTGGAACTTCGCCTTGAACCGGCAGTTGGGGGACGCGGTGTTCCACGCCACCAGCGTGGTGAACTTTCGTCGCCGGCTGCTGGAGTATCAAGAGAGTGCGCTGGGCTTTGCGACGATTCTCGAGGCGCTCATCGCGGCGGGGTTGGTGTCACGGCAGAGCCGGCAGCGGTTGGACTCGACCCAGATGTTCGCGCGGATGGCGCGGATGAGCCGGTTGGACTGTGTGCGGGAGAGCGTGCGGTTGGCGCTGCAGGAACTGGAGGGGGTGGTGGGGGTGGAGGCGCTGGCGGCGGTGGTGTCGGGCGCGGCGGCGGCCGGGGCGGCCGCGCCGGTGAACTAACCCCACAGGGGGTCTCTTCTCGGCCTCGCTCTACAGCGGATCGTCTCCGGCAACTCCCAACGGGCGGAAACCTCAGTTCCTCCGATTCCTCGGAGGCACCGTCCTATGAGCATCGGTAGCCGTTCGAGTGGCGAAGGTGCTGGGAGGTTGCGAGAAGCCCAAACGTCTCCCCCTCACAAAGCGGAGGCGGTTTTCGCCTTGCGGCAGGGGGTGAATTGCTCTATGGCTTCGTCGCTCGTGACGCGCTTCACACCGCAAGAACCAACTTGAAAGGTCCGTCGACAGTCCCGGTCTCGCCGGGGCAAGCGATTCATGGAACACTCGAACGATTTCAGGGCGGCGGGACGGAGGGTTGGGAGCCGCGATGGCTGCCGAGCATGGATTTGAACCATGACAAACAGATCCAGAGTCTGCTGTGCTACCGTTACACCACTCGGCAATCGAGCACGTGGCGAACCCTAAAGATTCCATCCTGAGAGTCAAGCCGCCGGTATGCCGAGCGAACATCGCCTCATCCTCAAACACATCGACCAGCCCGGTTACACGCCGGATTTCGACTGTTATGTGCGGCACGGCGGCTACGAGGTTTTGAAGCGGGTTTTGGGGCTCGCCCCGCGAAACGGGCCGGACGGCAAGTCGATCAGCCCGCAGGAACAGATCCGGGAAGAGGTGGTTCTGTCCGGACTGCGCGGGCGGGGGGGAGCCGGTTTTTCATGCGGCACGAAGTGGGCGCTGGTGGATCGTAAGAGCGGGAAACCGATCTACTTGATCTGCAACGCGGACGAATCGGAGCCGGGCACGTTCAAGGATCGCCAGATCCTCTACAAAGACCCGCACCAACTGCTCGAGGGCATGGTCATCTCCGGGTACGCCAACGACGTGCACCTGGCGTACATCTACATCCGGGGCGAGTTTGTCGAGGGGGCGCGAGTCCTCGATCGCGCCATTGCGGAGGCGAAGTCGAACGGCTGTCTGGGAACGAACATTCTGGGCAGCGGTTACGATCTCGAGATCCACGTGCATCGGGGTGCGGGGGCGTACATCTGCGGAGAGGAGACGGGGCTGATCGAGTCGATCGAGGGCAAGCGGGCGTATCCGCGGATCAAGCCGCCCTATTTTCCGGCTGTGCTGGGGTTGTACATGTGCCCGACCATCGTCAACAACGTCGAGACCCTCTGCGCGGTCAAGCATGTGGTCGAGATGGGGGGGACGGCCTATGCGAGCCTGGGCACCCCCAACAACACCGGCACCCGCATCGTGTGCCTGAGCGGACACGTGGTCCGGCCCGGCTACTACGAGATCGAGGTGGGCGAGGCCACGCTCCGCGACCTGATCTTCGATCCGACCTTCGGCGGCGGGCTGCGTCCGGGGCGGAGACTCAAGGCGGTGATTCCCGGCGGGGTGTCGTCCAAGGTGTTCAAGGCCGGGGAGAAGGTCCGGATCCGGCACAAGCAACCGGACGGGCGCGAGGGCGAGCAGGAGATTGACATGCTCGATCTGCCGTACGATTTCACGACCTTGATTGCCGCAGGCAGCATGTCCGGCTCGGGGGCGATCATCGTGTTGGACGATTCGGCGGACATGGTGGCGGTGCTGGCGAACATCAGCGAGTTCTTCGCGCACGAGAGCTGCGGACAATGCACGCCCTGTCGCGAGGGATCGCTCTGGATGGCGAAGGCGCTGCGGCGGCTGACGCGCGGAGAAGGGCGGGCCGAGGATGCCGCCTATCTCGCGCATATTGCCGACAACATCCCGGGCGGGCGGACGATTTGCGCGTTTGGGGAGGCTTGCTCGTGGCCGGTCCAGAGCATGGTTGCGAAGTTCAAGGACGAGTTTGTGGCCAAGGGGAAAGCCGACCAGGCGCGGCAGTCCAAGGAGGCGGCATGACCCCGGCTCATCCCCCGTCAGGCACAACCCGGGAATCTGCGTCCTCGTCCCGGCACGAGGTTTCCGGGCCAGGCTCGACCGCCCCCAACTCCCAACCAACGCCGCCGGCGGACGTGGTTGTTGTCACGGTGAACGGCCAGAAGGTTGTCGTGCCGAAGCTGATGCCCGATTGGACGGGCAAGTTGGCGCCGACGACCATGCTCCAGGCGTGCGCGGCGGCGAAGGTCGATGTGCCGCACTACTGCTATCACCCGAGGCTCCCTGTGGCGGGCAATTGCCGGATGTGCCTGGTCGAGTACGGCACGCCGGTGCTTGGTCCGGACCGCCACGCCGTGCGGGGGCCGGACGGCGAGCTCGTGATCAACAAGTCGCCCCGTCCGGCCATCGCGTGCGCGACGCCGATCACGTCGGGCATGGCGATCTACACCGACACGCCCGGGGTGAAGCGGATGCGCGAGGGGGTGCTCGAGTTTCTCCTTGCGAATCACCCACTCGATTGTCCCATTTGCGACGAGGCTGGGGAATGCAGGCTCCAGGAGTACGCGGTCGATTATGGCCAGTCGGCCAGCCGGTTCGTCGAGACCAAGGTCCACAAGCCCAAGCAGGTCGACCTGGGGCCGCGGATCGTGCTCGACGACGAGCGCTGCATTCTCTGCACGCGCTGCATTCGGTTCACCCGCGACCTGGTGGGCGACGACGCCCTGGGGATTGTCAACCGGGGCAGTTACAGCACCCTCACCCACTACCCCGGCCGGCCGTTCGACAACAACTACAGCCTCAACACGGTCGATCTCTGCCCCGTCGGCGCCCTCACCTCGAAGGACTTCCGCTTTCAGATGCGGGTTTGGTTCCTGAAGGAAACCAAGGGCGTTTGCACCAGTTGCGGCACCGGCTGCAACATCCTCATCGGCTCACGCGAGAACCGGGTTCTGCGCTACACGCCGCGCGACAACGGCGCCGTGAACGGGTCGTGGATGTGCGACACCGGGCGGCTCAATTACACGTGGATCCATCGGCCCGACCGCATCGTGAAGCTGGGCGGCAGCCGGCTTCCCGCCCCCACCTGGCCCGCTGCGCTGGCTGCGGTCGCATCGGCCCTGCGCAACGCCCCCGCCAGCTCTGTGGCGATCGTCGCCTCCGCCCGCCAGACAAACGAAGAACTCTACCTTCTCCGCAAGCTGGCGCAAAGGCTCGGCGCGGCCTCGGACTCCGTGCCGCGCGCGGGTGAGGCGGATCGCTGGCTCGTCTCTGCCGATCGCAATCCCAACAGCACCGGGGCGCGCTTGTTCGGTCTGGCTGCCGATCCGATGGGGTCCAATGTGGCCCGGTTCGCCCAGGGGATCCGGACGGGCTGTCTGAGGACGCTGCTGGTGTTCGGCGAGGACGCCACCCGGTGCGGTCTGGGCGCCGATTTGTTGGCCAGGCTCGAGACTTTGATCGTGTCCGATGTCCTGCCAAATCCGACCACCGCCCTGGCTCATCACCTGTTGCCGGGATGCTCCGCGGTCGAGAAGCGGGGAACCTTCACGAACGTGCACGGGCGCGTGCAGCGCTTCTTCGCGGCGATCGACCCGCCGGGGGACGCGCGACCCGAATGGGAATTCCTGCGCGATCTGGTGATGGCGGTCACGGGCCGCGGCTTGCCGGACACCATCGAAGGGTTGTTCAATCAGATGGCCGGCGATGTGCCGGCGTTGCATGGGCTCGAATGGGCGGCTCTGGGGGACGCGGGCCTGACGGTGCCAATGCAATCGGCGACTCCGGACAACGAACCCCGCTGACCGATGGACTTCCTCGATCGTCTCACTCCCACCGAACAGTTCGTCACGTTCGGAGCCCTGAAGGTCATCGGCGTCTTCGCGGTTGTGATGTTCCTGGTGGCCTATGTCGTCCTGATCGAACGTAAGGTCTGCGCCGCGATCCAGGACCGCATCGGCCCCAACCGCGCCGGGCCATTCGGCCTGTTGCAGCCGCTGGCCGACGCCGTCAAGGCCTTCCTGAAGGAGGATTTCAGACCGGCGCAGGCGCATCCGCTCTACTTCTGGCTGGCGCCGGCCCTTGTGATGATCCCGAGCCTTCTGGTCGTGGCGGTGATCCCATTCGGGTCGACCCTGGGCAATCCGGACAACCGGATGGTGATCGCCGACCTGAACATCGGCATCCTCTACACGTTCGGGATTGCGTCGCTGGGCGTGTACGGGATCGTGCTGGCCGGCTACGCGGCGAACTCGAAATACCCGTTGGTGGGGGGCATTCGCTCGGGCGCCCAGATGATCTCGTACGAGATTGCGATGGCGCTTTCGGTGATCCCGCTGTTTCTGCTTGTGGGCGATTTGAACCTGGGCGCGGTGATCGACTACCAGGCGCGCGGCCTGTTCGGCTGGCTGATCTTCAAGCAGCCCCTCGCGTTCGCCATCTTCCTGGCGGCGGCTTTCGCCGAAACCAACCGGCTGCCGTTCGACATGCCTGAGGCGGAACAGGAATTGGCCGGCGGCTACAACATCGAGTACAGCTCGATCAAGTTCGCCCTCTTCTTCATGGCCGAGTACGCGCACATGATCGCCGCCTCGGCGATGCTGGTGACGTTGTTTTTCGGGGGGTGGACGCTCCCGTTTCTCGGGTTGGATCAGCCGGCGTCGACCTTTGGGGGCGGGCTGCTGCACATCGGCGTTTTTCTCGCGAAACTTCTGGTGCTGATGCTCCTGTTCGTGTGGGTGCGCTGGATGTGGCCGCGGTTTCGGTACGATCAACTGATGGCGCTGGGCTGGACACGGCTCGTGCCGCTGGCGCTGGCGAACATTGTGGTCACGGCCTTGTGGCTCTGGCTGAAGGCGGCGTGATGATTGTCAAACGGAATCCACTGAGTTGGGCCGAGCGGCTCTACCTGCCCGCGGTCTGGAACGGTTTCAAGGTCACGCTCCGTCATTTCTTTCGCCGGAAAGTGACCATGCAGTATCCGGAAGAGCGCTGGGTGGTGCCTGAGGCCTACCGCGGCGCGCCTTACCTGGTTCGCGACCAGAACGGCAACACCAAATGCGTCTCGTGCCAGCTCTGCGAGTTCGTCTGCCCTCCCAAAGCCATCTCGATCACACCGCCCGGCCCGGACGGCCCCCCTGCCGATCGCCGCAATGCCGAGAAGATGCCGCGCGAGTTCAAGATCAACATGCTACGCTGCATCTTCTGCGGCCTGTGCGAGGAGGTCTGTCCCGAGGAGGCGATCTTCCTCAAGCGCGACTACGCGCTGGTGGGGACCAACCGGCAGGAGATGGTTTACGCCCGGGACAAGCTTCTCGAGTTGGGCGGGACACATCAGGACACCATCCGGAAATGGGAGCGCAAGGAGCGCGGGGAGGCGACAGCAGGGTGGGCACCCGACACTGCGCAGCCGTGTGTTGCGCCTTCTCCATCGCGGCAGCCGATCACTCGATAGGGTTCAACATCGACGCCGGGGGAACGTTTCGCGCATCGCCGCCCATTGGTGTTAAACCAGTCACGGATGAACACCACGGCTTCATCGCCCTGGCCGGCCGGTTCCGCTCCTTCCTGCTCATGGCCATGAGCCGCTTTCTTGCCAACGCGTGAGACAAGGTCTGCACGCAAAAGCGCGGAGGCCAGGTGCAACTGGTCGCGCTCGCTCTCGACACCGCTGAAACACGCTATCGGCAAGAGCCCGCCGATGCCTCCACACCCGAGCAGGCTTTCGAGAAACAGTGGGCGCTGACCCTGCTCGAGGTCGTGCTCGAACGCTTGCGCGCCCAATACGAGCTCGAGGGCAAGGCCACCCTCTT
>JAKLFY010000130.1 GCA_022710935.1 Verrucomicrobiota bacterium | reverse complement strand
AGACGTCGGGCGGATTCTTCTCGCGCAGCTTGCCGGCGTTCTCTCCGTCGCCGCCCCACCAGCCGGGCACAACTCCGTTGACAATTGCGCCCACACCGTGCTTCGCGAAGAGGTCGAGCGTGGCGCGGTCGTCGGCGCCCACGCCGACGATAAAGTCCACGCTGCAGTCCCTGATCGCCTTCACGTGCGCTTCGCTACGCGCGTTCGCCTGCAGGCAGTAGGCGCCGATGAGCAGTTTCGAACGGTCCATGCGCGGTGCCGCCGCGCAAACCGCTGAGGCCGCGTAAATAGCGGCGAGTGTGCAGCCGATGGTTCTGCCGGTCCGGTTCATGCTGTCTTCCAAAGGTCTTTCGTTCGTGTTGGCAGAATTGTTCTACCAGAACGTCCTGTGGTTGGCAATAACTCCATCCGGCAATAAAATGCTGGGCCGCCGCAGGATTTTCCTGAAGCTTCCGCCGTATGATTCGATGGCTACATTCCGTGGTTGGCCTCACCGTGAGCGCCTTGAAATCTCGGCGCAATTTGCTGCTCGAGAATGCCGCCTTGCGGCACCAGCTCCTCGTCTTGAGTCGGAGAACCGTCCCTGGTGGGCATCGAATTCTTCCAGCATCGGCCCAGAAAGGGGTCAGTCCCGGAAAGCAGGAATTCGGACTGGGCGATCGCGTCGGTGCGGCGTGGGGGCAGTTCCCAGGGACCAAGGGGCAATCCCCTCCCTCCCGAAGGTCGATGATGGCCCCGGAGACTCGCTGCCTACACTTTGAGGACACCAGAGACCACCAAAGGCTGCCGCGACGGGCAAATCATCGAGGGCTTAACGAACTGCCATTCGGGACCGACCCCGATGCGTGGGAGTCACTCGATGGCCACCCGCATTCTGACTTCCAGGGGCTCGTCTCCCGGGCCGCGGCTCAGGAGCCTGGCGGTGAACAGGCCGGGCACCGCGTAGACATGAGATGATTCCCGGTCGATTTTGGCCGCCGGCGAGCCGTCTCCGAAGTCGATGGTCACGGGCGCCGTGGTGTTCCAGAGTCGATTCCAGAAACGGACAGGCTGGCCGGCGCGGGCACCGCGGACCGGCGCGTGGTAGAACCATCCCGCCCCGATGCGTTCGCCACGGTCGGCGTCCCAGACTCGAAGCTGCGCGTAGTCCCGATCCTCGCTGCCGTCGTCGGCCCAAACGCGAAGCTCCTCGCTGTACAATCCGGGCTTCTCGGCGCGGACCGTCGGCCGGGCATCGTCGCATTCGCGACCGTCGTGCAGGAGCCAGCGATGCCGGACGATGCGTCGTCCCGGCCGGGCGACCGTGCGGGAGGCGTCGAGCTGCACGACCTCGCCCGGCATGGCATAGTGGTAGCCGCCGGCCATGGCGAGGACCGAGTCGGGGTGATCGCGGAGGTAGGCCTCGATCAGGAATGGAAAGGACCCCAAGGACTGGCCCTGCCTCGACACGCCCCAGTGCAGATGCGGATCGTTGGATTGTGATCGGCGTCCGGCCCAGGTCATGCCGGTCCGGCCCAGAACCTGTCCAGGCGCGACCACCGCGCCGTTGGTCAGCGCGGGGAGGATCGTCTCGATGTTCATGTGGCAATACATGAAGTCGACCCCTGAGGCATGCCGGATCTCGAGTTTGTTCGAATCACCGTCGCCGGCCGGCAGGGGCGATCCGACGACCGTTCCGCCGAGGCTCGAGAGCACCTCGAGTTCGTCCGGGATGGCGCCGAAGTCCTCGCCTCGGTGGTAGTAGAGGAGGTTGTACGGAACCAGGGCGCACCAGGTGTTCCGGTAGGTATTCGCCTGCCAGCGGTACTGGCTGATGGGGAACCGCAGCTCCGACGGGCCCCAGGTCATTCCCTCCGCCACGCAGGAGAGCCGGACGTCCCCAGCCACTTGCGTCAGCCGATCCAGTTGGGGCGTCGTGGCCCAGTTGCGCGTCGCCTCGACGTACAGCCGGAGACCGTTGACGAGCCGGGGCGATTCGAAGGGACGCGCCCGGAGAATCGCCTGCGTGCCCCCCACCTCGACCTCGACCTCAGCCGACTGGAAGACCTGGCGGTCAGGGGCGTCGGCGAGGGCCCGGTTCGGCCAAGAGAACTCCTGCACCCGCAGCAGCCGGATACGGCGCTGGACTTCCCCGGCAGGCCCCGCCACCCGGATCTCCTGGGGCGGTCCGTGTTTCAAATCGATGATGACCGGCCAGATCTCGGCGGCGTCGAGCGTTCCAACGAGAACCAGCGAGGAGAGAGCAGCCAGGCGGTGATTCATACGTCTTGCGAGTTTCAGCCTTCGCACGTCTTCGGGCTCGATGGTAGACGGCCGCGTGAGTCTCTTGCGAACAGAATCGTGTCGCGGCCCGCCAGCGCATGCCTGAATGGCAAGCGCTGACGGGCCGGGAACAGACCTCGCAGGTCTGCCGCGCAGTTCCGCTACGGATAGGCCAAGCGGTAGAACCTGCGGTCTGCGTCGGGCGTGACCCGGACCACGCTCTCGCCTGCGTCCGTCCACACGGGGTTGGCGACGGTGTTCGTGATTGGCGCGTCGACACGACCGGCCCAATACAGTCTGAATCCCTGGGTTGTCGCCCCTGCCGGCCATGAGAGGCGCGCGGCGCCCGACGGCTCGACGGCGACGGCGAGCCGCAATTCAGCCGTCACCTGCACGTTCACCGCCACGACCGCATCGCCGCCCAGGCCGTCTGTCAGGGTCAGGTTGAACCGGTCGGCGCCGGCGAATCCCGGCGCGTTCGAGTAGACGAGCGCGGCGTCGACCTGCGTGATCTCCGCCGGGCTCGAGGTGTTCTCGCCGGTCCAATCGAAGCCCGCGAGCGAGATCGGATCGCCATCGGGATCGCTGGCCTTCTGGACCAGGGTCGAAAGCGACAGGAGCAAGGGCGCGCCAGCAAATCCATTGAGGTCGTGGCTGGCCGCGACAATCGGCTGGTTGTCGGGCACCACCGTCAACCGCGCCGTCTGGCTCGTCAGTGAGGCGGCGTCGTTGCTCGCCGTGACCTTGAAATCGGTCGGCTGGGCACCGCTAGCGACCGGACGGTAGCTGAGGGTGCGGGACGTGGCGCCGGGGATTGCGGCGTTGTCGCCGAACCACTGGTAGCTCAGGGGCGGGCGACCTTGGGCCACGCAGGCGAATGTGACGCGTCCGCCTTCGCGCACGGTCTGGCTCGAGGGCTGGCTGACGATCGAAAGCCCTGAAGCCAGGGCGGGCCCCACGCCACGGATCGAGACGACCCGGAGCGCGTTGCCTCCGGGCGCATTGGGCACGGTCGTGGCGTTGTCCACCACGAAATCCAACGTGTTCAATCCGGGCACAAAACCGTCCGTCAGCTCGAACGCGAACAGGTTGCGGTGCGGACCGGGGAAGCCCGGAGCCAGGTTCGCGACACCGGTGGGCTGGCCGTTGAGGACGACGCTGAGCGATCCGCCCGTCAGCAGGGAAGCGGAGAGGGACGATCCCGCGGGCTCGGCCGAGTCGAGGACGAACGTGGTGCGGTACGTGTACACGCCGCGCACTCCGCCCAGGGTTGGGGCGGGCGAAATCCACTTGGACTTCTCGTCGTTGGCGCTGTAATCCGCGGTGTCCGCCGGAACGATCATGTCAGGGCCCAGGTAGGCCGGATCCGCGCTCGACCAGATCGTGTAATGCGGATCAATCTCGTTTTCCATCAGGAGCCCGTGCGCATCGTTCAGACCGGTCGGGAACAGGCCGCTGAAGATGGCGCCCACTCTGATCTGTGCCGCGCTGCTCGTGGCCTGGCCGTACGGATTGGTGACGATGTACCGGTAGTCCCCTTCCGTGGCAAACGTCACGGGCAGCGAGAGTGTGTCGGAGGTCTCGCCGGGAATGTCGGTGAATGTTCCGCCGCTGCCTTTCTGCCATCGGTAGGAGAGAGGCGTGGAACCGCTGGCATGCGCGACGATCGTCAGCGTCTCCCCAACGCCCAGGAACTGGCTCTCGGGCTGGGGATCGATCGACGGCGGGATTTCCTGGATCGCAGGGTCGAAGACCATGTCCGCGGCCGTGCGGGCGACGTCGCTGATGCGGACCTCGTCCACCAGGCCCAGCAGGCCCTCGCCGCTGGTGTTGCGGTTTTCGTTGCCGATCGTGAAGACGGCTTCGCCCGAGAGGTCCACGGTGGAGACATAATGGACCTCGAGGACATTCGCCTGGGTGCGCGCGCTGTCCAGCTTCGTCCAGTAGAACGTGATCACGCCCGCGCCGTCATAGGTCATCGCCACATGAAACCACTGGTTCGGCACAAAGGCATCCGGGCCCGTCGTGGGCAGTGTTGTCTTCGGGTTCACCCCCGAGACGGCGATGTTGTTGAACTCGAGCTGGCCGGTCGCGTTGAGCCTGAATTGGAACGGGCGGCTGGTCGCGCCCGCGCTGTTGTCCATCGCGATGATCTCGCGGTTGGCGCCCGTGAGGCTTGGGAAGTTGACCAGCGCCTCGAGTGTGAATTCGCCGTAGAGTCCTGTGAACGTCGACCCGGAAACCCGGTCCTCACCCAGCGCGCTTCCGCTCGTGTCCAGATCCGCCACGCCGTTCCCATTCGCATCCATGAAGAGCGCCATGCTGTTCGAATGGCTCAGGTTGGCGCATGTTCCGAAATCATAGCCCACCCCCGACGCCCCAGGCGCTCCCAGAATGCCCGGCGTCGGCTGCCTCGGCGTCATCGCCGACGGGTTGGCCGTTGCAATGAACGACGGCGCCCCGGCCACCGCGTTGGCGGCGAGGCCGCTTTCGGCGGCATCATCGAGGTGCAGGAGCAGTTTGGTGTTTGCATCGGGCGTGTAAGGCGCCCGGATCGATGCGAGGCTGGACGGTGCGGCGGCGACCAGCATGGCGGCGGCGGCAGCCGCCAGCCAGCGGGGCCCCGGACTGTGTTGAGTCGGCTTTGTGTTCATAATCGGTTCCTCAAGAAGGGCTGCGCGGCTCCCGCTGGATCGAGGCCAAGGCGCCGGCCCTGCCGCGGGGGTCACGAGAGCCCAGAATGTGTGTGCGTGAATCGCACGCACGATAAGCTGGCGGGCTGGTCCACGACAAGCCCGCCGTCGAGTTTGGACATTCCTGCCGAAGCGAGTCAGCGCGGACTCACGTCCGCGGCTACCCCTCGTAGCCCCCGTAGCCGTCGTCGTGAGACGGCGCTGATGTCTGTCTTCGCCGAAGCGAGTCAGCGCGGACTCACGTCCGCGGCTACCCCTCGTAGCCCCCGTAGCCGTCGTCGTGAGACGGCGCTGATGTCTGTCTTCGCCGAAGCGAGTCAGCGCGGACTCACGTCCGCGGCTACCCCTCGTAGCCCTCGTAGCCGCCGTCGTGAGACGGCGCTGATGTCCTGATGCTTGTCGATGTGGTTGCAGGGCCTTCATCGCACACTCCAGTTTGTCCAGGGAGAACATCCTTGCCTCTTTGTGCCGCTCGCCACGGATCGATGAAGTGGGCGATGAAGTCCAATGCGAATCATGTCCGAACTCCAGGCGCGGACTCACGTCCGCGACTACGCTTCCTGGAAGTGCGGTCGCCGGCTGCCGGAAGACTCGGCTTGCCATCGGCCAGCGGCTGTGAAAACTTCGCGGCCATTCTATTTATGGCGCACGTCAAATTGCACATACCGGGACCGGTGGAAGTGAGCGAGAAGACCTTCCGCGCGTTCTGTTCGCCCATGATCGGACATCGCGGCCAGGGCTTCAAAGACCTGTACGCGAGCATCCAGCCGCGGCTCCAGGAGTTGCTCTACACGCGGCAGTCTGTCTACCTGAGCACATCGTCGGCGTGGGGGGTGATGGAAGGGGCTGTTCGCAACCTGGTGCACAAAAAGGTGCTCAACTGCATGTGCGGCGCCTTTTCCGACAAGTGGAACGACGTCTCGAAACGCTGCGGCAAGGAGGCCGAGGCCCTGCAGGTTCCCTGGGGCTCGCCCATTCGCGCCGACGAAGTCGACCGCAGGCTGGCGACCGGACAATTCGATGCGCTCACGTTCATTCACAACGAGACATCGACCGGCGTGATGAGTCCCCTGGCCGAACTGGCGGCGCTCAAGGCCAAGTACCCCGACGTGATGTTCATCATCGACTCCGTCAGTTCGATGAGCGCGGTGAAGATCGAGTTCGACGCCTTGGGCATCGACGTCCTGCTCGCCGGATCGCAGAAGGCATTTGCCCTGCCACCGGGACTGACCGTGTTCACCTGCTCGCCCGCCGCCCTCGCGAAAGCCGCGACCGCAAAGGATCGCGGTTACTACTTCGACCTGGTCGAGTTCCAAAAGAACGCCGCTCTGAGCATGACGCCCAGCACCCCGAGCATCGGCCACGTCTACGCCCTCGCCTCGAAGCTCGAAGACATTTTCGCCGAGGGACTCGATGCCCGCTTTGCCCGGCACGCCAAACTGGCCCGAATGACCCGTGATTGGGCGGCGCGGCATGGATTCAACTTGTTTCCGGACAAGGGCTTCGAGTCAATGACGCTCACGTGCGTCAACAATGGCGCCAAGCCCGGATCGAGGATCGTCGACGTGCCCAAGCTGCAAAAGCTGGTCAAAGATCAGGGTTTCCTGATCGATGGCGGCTACGGCAAGATCAAGGGAGCCACCTTCCGCATCTCGAACATGGGCGACGAAACCGAATCGAGCATGCAGGCCCTCCACGCCGCTCTGGATCAGGCGATGCAGCAGTTGTGAGGCGAACCGCGGATCGCCTCGATCAGGCTTGATCCGCTGCCCTCTCGGGATCACGCTGCTCCGCACCGCATGGCAAGCAGCGACGAAACCGCGTCACAGTTCGCCGGAATGCCGGGCAGGAGGCACGGGATGTCACGGACCGCAGGGCTCGCGGCAACGAAGTGCCACCACCGGTCGAACGTTCCCTGGCCGCCGAAGAGCCTGCGTTGCGTTCGTTGGCGCCCGGCTTGGATTCTCGCGATGGGCGCGCTCTCGTTGGCCGCTGCGTCCTGGCCGGGCCGGGCCGCGGACCCGCAGCCTCCAGTTCCCCGGCAGATACAAGAGCCACTCGAGAGGGAGGACTGGACCGCATTGCTGCATCACCTCACTCCCGGCCTGCTGACCAATGCCGTTGTCAGGCTGGTGGCGGTCCGTGCACTCTTCGAGACCGGACGCCTCCCCGAGGAGCAATTCACCTGGTTCGACCGCCCCGGCCCCGAGCTGCTTTCGACGAGCAATCTCGAGGCTTACGCGGGGGCGGCGCAGCTTGCGGACACCCTCCTTCAACTGGGATGCCTCAACGCGGCGGAGCGTCTGGCCTTCGACTCGATCGAGATGGAAGGGGAGAATCCCTCGGCCCTGCGCACGCTGGTCCGTCTGCATGTGGTCAGGGGATTGACCAACGCCGCCCTCGTCTTTCTGAATCGGCTCCAGGCCTGTCCGGAGCATGAAGCCTGGGCTCTGCGGTTTCGCGCCGCGCTGAGCACCGGCTCGCTGGCCACGACCGATCCCGCCATCCTGCGCATTCGCGCAAACCTGTTGAAGGGGGATCAGATCGCCGCTGGGCTCACCACGGAACGGTTGCTGCGGCTGGCCCTCGAGTCGAATCCGACCAACCGGATGGCCTTTCAATTCCTGGTTGCGCATCAGCTCTTCGAGCGACGGCTGCTGCACGCCCTGCGCGCGTTGGCCACCTCTCCCCATACCCCCGAGGACACTTTGCCCCGCCATTATGCTGAAGCCGTGCTGCTGCACCGGCACCTGTACCCGGGGATTGCCCTCGATGCCCTGGTCCAGCGCGTGCCGGCGAAGGTGACGTCGGACTTCCAGCGCTTCCAGGCGATGTTGAAGCGCGGCGCGGCCTCGCCCGAACAACTGCGGTCCGAGGCCCGGCGCGAATTCGGCAACACGTACTGGCACTACTATCTGTTCAACCCACCCGGGCCGGCCAGCGGGCCCACGGTTCCGGAGAACACGAACCCGCATGAATAGCCGCAGGCCAAGTGAGTCCGCCGCGGGAACTCGGCGCCGCCAACCGGCCGCCCGCGCCGCGCGGAGTGTGCTGCCGGCCTCAGCCCGGAGAACTGTCTCCTCGCCCCGGCATGCAATTTCCAGGCTGGCGTGCGCGGGCCTGCTGCTGGCCGCGACCGGTCGCGCCTCGAGTCCGGCGCTCGACGCAAACCGGTCTTCTGAGACCGCATTGCCCCCCGGCTCCGGCGAAAAGACGCAGCTCCCGGATGCTCCCCGATCGCCGCGCGTTGCCCCGGATTACCGCGATGTGGTGATTCCGCCCAATCTCGCGCCGTTGAACCTGGCTGTCCGGGAACCGGGCATCGAGTACCGGGTGCGCGTGAGCGGTTCGCGCGGCCAACCGCTCGACCTTCGCCAACCGCATCCGCACTTCCGCTTCCCGCCTGCCGCATGGAAGGAACTCCTTGAAGTCAACCGCGGAGGCACGCTGCGTTGGAACATCGACGTCCGCGATCCGGCGGGCGCCTGGATCACGCACGCCCCTTTCGAAAACACCGTCGCCGGGGAAGAAATCGACCCGTATGTCGTCTATCGTCGACTTCAGCCCCTTTACTCGACCTACAAACGCCTCGAGATCTGGCAGCGGAATATCGAGACCTTCGAGGAGAAGCCGGTTCTGCGCAACGCTGCGATCGGGCGTGGATGCGTGAACTGCCACACCTTCCAGAGCGGTGCCCCCGAGCGGTTCGCCCTGAGTTTCCGCGGCCGGTTCGGAACCCCCACCCTGCTGGTCGAAAGCAACCGCATCTCGCGCGTCAACAGCAAGATGGGATACCTTTCCTGGCATCCGAACGGCAAACTCCTGGCCTTTGCCGCCAACGAGGTTCGGCAGTCTTTCCATGTTGCCGGACCGGTCAACCGCGATGCCTACCATCTGGGCTCGGACCTCGGCATCCTCCATGTGCACGACCGCACGATCGAGAAGCCCGCCGCCATCGCCGCGCCGGACCGCGACGAGAATTGGCCCTGCTGGGCGCCCGATGGCCGCTCCCTCTACTATTGCAGCGGTCCAGACCTCCCCTTGGCCGAGGTGCGCAACATTCGTTACGACATTCTCCGCATCCCCTATGACCCGGACCGGAATCGCTGGGGCACACCCGAAACCATCGTCTCCGGTGCGGAACACCGCTTCAGCGCCCAGCAGCCCCGCCCGTCCCCCGACGGACGGCACATCGTGTTCACCGTCAGCGAGTCGGGCAGTTTCCCGCTCTTCCGCTCGGACAGCGACCTGTACATTCTGCGCCTGGACAGCGGCCGGTGGGAGCGACTGCCGATCAACAGCGACCACGCGGACACCTGGCACTCCTGGTCGAGCAACGGCCGATGGCTGGTCTTCAGCAGTCGGGGATTGGACGGCGTGTTTGCGCGCCTGCTCATCACGCACGTCGATCCGATGGCCCGTTTCTCGAAGCCTTTGCTTCTCCCCCAGGAGGACCCGACGTATTACGACACCTGCCTCGACAACTTCAACGTGCCTGAACTGGTCCGCGGGCCCGTCCAGGTCTCCGAGACAGAGCTGGCCGGAGCTGTCGATGCTGGCGCCAAAAGGAACGAACACGCCGAGCGCGAACCGTCGCGCCCGGATCGGTCCAGGGTCTCGGGCCAGTTGCATCCTTGAACGACAGGGGTGGTGCGGCAGGCAGGCCTCACCTGGCGGGGAGACAGGGATCGGTACGACGCCGTGTCCCTGAGCCTGTTCCTGTCGTCGAAACACCGAAGCGCAGTATGACCGGCATCCGGAGGACTGGACCGTGCCGCTCAACCTGTCCGTGAGCCAGATGTTCAAGGCGGGGATGGCGGCTGTGACGGTGCGGACCGGGCATCGAGGAAGGCCTTGAGCTCGGCGGCCGCCTTGCCGCCGAATCCGGGCACGCTGGCCAGCGCCTCGACCGTAGCCCGCCGCAGGCGCTGGACCGATCCGAACCGTTTGAGGAGGGCCGCCTTGCGCTGTTCGCCGATGCCGGGGAACTCGTCGAGCAGGCTCTCGGAGATCTTCTTGAGGCGGAGCTGGGCGTTGTAGGTGTTGGCGAAGCGATGCGACTCGTCGCGCACCCGCTGCAGCAGCTTGAGGGCGCCGCACTCCGGGCTCCAGCGCAACGGCTCGCGCGCGCCGGGCCGGTAGATTTCCTCGAACTCCTTTGCCAGTCCGATCACGGGCAGGGCGTCCAGGCCCAGTTTCGCCAGCTCGGCGCACGCCGCGCTGAGCTGCCCTTTGCCGCCGTCGATCAAAATGAGATCCGGCAACCGGAGACTGGTCTGCTCCGCGGGTCCGGCACTCTCACGGAGCAATCGCGCGTAGCGGCGCCGGATCGTCTCGGCCATGCAGGCGAAGTCGTCCTGGCCGGTCACCGTCTTCATGCGAAAGCGCCGGTATTGGGCGCGATCGGGCCGCCCGTGGCGGAAGCTGACCATCGACGCGACGGCGAACGTGCCGCTGATGTTCGAGATGTCGAATCCCTCGATCCGCTCGGGCGGGGCGGGGAGTCCGAGCAGGGCCGCGAGCTCTTCGAGATCTTTGGCGGGATCGATGGCGACCGGCAGCGAGTAGGGAATGCGCACGAACTTGCGGGTCCGCTCCGTGGTCCGACGCAGGTCGGTCAGCAGATCGCGCAACTGGGCCGCCTTCTCGAATTCGAGCGCGGCGGCGGCTTGCTTCATCTCGGCCTCGATCTCGGACGCCATCTCGGCGCAATGGCCATCGAGGAAATCGCAGGCGGCCTGGACCTGGAGCCGGTACTGCTCGCGCGTGACGTTGCCGATGCACGGCGCGGTGCAGACCTTGAGGTGCGCGTAGAGACAGTGCTTGTAGTCGGTCTCGTTGGGCGTCAGAGGCCGGCACCCGCGCAGGTTGAACTTGTGCCGCACCAGCGCCAGCGTGCGACGGACCGGACCGGAGCTGCTGAACGGGCCGTAGTAGCGCGCCCCGTCGTCGTGCTGGATCCGCGTCGGTGTGAAGCGCGGGATCGGATCGGCGAGGTTGACTTTGACAAGCAGGAAGCGCTTGTCGTCGCGGAAGCTGATGTTGTAGCGGGGCCGGAACTCCTTGATGAGCTTGCCTTCGAGCAGCAGCGCCTCCGGCTCGCTCTTGACCACATGCGTGTCGAAGTCATGGATGGCCGCGACCAGGGCGTTGAACTTCAGGTCCCAGGCCATGCGGCGCGAAGGCTGAAAGTACTGGCTGACCCGGCGCCGCAGATCGCGCGCCTTGCCGACATAGATCACCGTGCCGAACCGGTCCTTCATCAGGTACACGCCCGGCTTGTGCGGCACCGTGCCCAGCTTGGCGCGGATATGGTCCCGTCCACCGCTCACGGGGCGCACCATACTGTCTGACGCGGCCCGGGCGCAACGAAACGGGAAAGCGCCGTCCCTGTTTCAGCGGCAGCCGGCCCTGAACTCGCTCTGCTCATCTGTGGAAAAACTCTCTGACACTCTTTCGGCCTTGTGTCCGCCATCTCTCGATCGAATGAGTTATGGCTTGCCCTCACCAGTCGCGGCCCCATCGCTGTTGTCCATAAGGAGCAAATCCGCGTCCCCGGCAAGCCATCCAGATCGCCAAGCCTCCGCGAGTCGCTCGATCGCCTCAATGTCCTCGATTTGCGTCGCCATCGGGAGAACGAACACGAGCCAATTCCGAACCAGAACTGCAACCGGTGAGAAAGGCTGCGACTGCAAGCAAAGGAATGGTCTGGTTGAACGATTTCAGGGCGACAGACTCCATCCATTTGTAAGCACGCGGACATGCCAAGACAGTGGCACCGGCGGTTGGCTCTCCTCCACGAGTCGGCGGAAGTCGGCAAGTGCGCTCTCCTGCAGAACTCCACCTTCGAACACCACGTAGGCGGAGCCGATCTTCGAATACGAATACCACCGGATAAAATCCCATCGATTGTCCCTTGCCGCGATGTCTCGAACATCACGCAACCACACCTCGGCGCGCCGTAGCCCCGCCTCATCCGGCGGCCCGCCTTGCCGCTTCGGAATGACGATCAGTGCGATCGCCATGAGCACGCCCGCAGCAAGAACCGAGATGCCTATGGAAGTGGCGCGTGCCATGTCGTCCAACGCAGGTCAGCGACGGGAGCCAGCCGCCGATAACGGTCGGTTTGTCTCTGAGCGAATCGGCTGGCTCCCGTTCGCCGGACCGTCAGCACCGTTAGGAATGGTTGGACAAGCGCAGCGGCTCCCCCGTGACGGTTCCAGACGCAGCTTCGAGACGTTGTGCTTCGAAGTTCTGACCAAGCCGATACGAATTCAGCCGCGCCTCATACGCTGCTCCCCGCAGGAGTCTTGCGGGCTGGTTATTGAGCGTGAACTGAAGAACGCCCCCTGCCGCCATCGTTCCGGCCACACCGGTCGCGTGCCAGTGGGAGGGAATCTGGTTCGTCGCCGAGTGATCCAACTGCCAGGCGCGTGTGCCAAACTCCACGTGGTTCGTCAACACCGCGCCGTCCACCTCCCACAAACCCAGCGTTACGTTTGTGCCGGTCAAGTTCCGCCCGGTGGAGGCGTGTGCCCAAGGCGTGGTGTTCGTCGGCCACAACTCGTCGGCGCTGATGCTCGCCGCCGCAATCAGGTTTTGACTCGAATAGTAAACCGGCTGGTCGCCAATCGCGCCGCCCAAAACCTCCTTCAACCCATCCTCTCGTATCCGCTCGCGCGGTGCGTCCAAGCGGCGGGAAATGGCGTCCAACTCGGCTTCGATGCGGGGCGCGTCGGCGTGTGCTTCTGCCGCCTTGCGGGCCAACTCCCGCAACTCGGCTCGTGCCTCCTCGCGTGCTTGCTGTGTCTCCGCGTCGCCGGGAAAGCCCCACGAACGCAGGAACGGCTGCGCGGCTTCCAGCCGCGCTTGCCAATCGGCCTCGCGCTTGCGTGCGGCCTCCTCCGCCTCCTGCCGCGCTGCTGCCGCCAGCACCGGGTCGGAAGCAATCGCCCTGGCGAGTGCGGCAGCCTCCTCGTGCCGCTTTCGGGATGCAGCTTGCTGCGGCGTGTCGGGAATGGCCGTGTCGTCAAAGACGAAAATGCCCGGCGTGATCTCAACGACGTCAAGTTCTGGAAACGGGTTGAACGGCCAAGGCGGACTCCACTCGAAATCCTTGGCCGAGTAATACGTGCCGGGCACGGGTGGTTTGTCTGCTTGTTGAGCGAAGCTCGCGCTGGCGAGAGCCGGCGCCGTGATTGCGACTGCAATGCCTTTCGTTGTTCTGGTTTCTGTTTTCATGGCGTGCGGTTCAGTTTGCTGTGCGTGTTCGTTTCGCCCGCGACGTGCGGGGCTAACGTGACGCTGAGCGGCGCGCCGCCAACCGCGCACGACTTGAAACAGACACGCAATCGGCGCGTCCGCTCAAGCAAGAGTTAGCTTCCACCTCGTGATCCTTTCTGCAGTGCCATCACGCGCATATGCTCCTTCTGCTCAAGCTTCTGACGCCGGAGCCGCTGCCTACAAGCTCTGCAACGAATAGCTGTGGACTGAACCGGGCCGCCCCATCGCTCATACCAAAGCTGCTGCTGCTCTGCCGTCCAGACACACTCTGCACCACAATCGCGGCAAGTGAAATGCTTGTCCTCGTAGTAAAGCGGCGGAGAGTAGGAATTATTCGGAGTTTGCTTGCTGAGATCGGCTTTGATCCGCCTACCGCCGCTCCGTGCTCTGGATTTGCGCTTCATGAGCTAACGTTCCGGCTCAGGCAGGGCGGGCCGAGCGCGTCCAGCATTGAGCAGAGACGGACCCCCGCCCTTGCCTGCAGCACATTTTAGGCGGCGGTGTGCCAATCCAATGCCGAGGAGAGTTGCATGTCATCGTTTCCCGGCTCCGACGGGCGGGCCGACGACGTGCAGAACCGAAGTAAGAGGAATCAGGACCTCGCTCTGGTTCTGCTCCACCACGAGGAATGTATCGTCGCACTCGATCAGCTTGCCTTTGACCGGCACCACAATGGTCGAACACAGTGTGACCGTCACGTCTTTGCCGATTAAGCGCTCTATCGTTTTGTTCATAGATGGGTGATGGTCGCCGCCTAACGTTCCGGATCACCGACGCCGGGCCAATGATGTCCGATTGTCAACCAAGGCGCGATCCCGGCGTTCCGTGGAGCCGGTTTGTTAGCCTTTGCCTCTTTAGCGCCATACTCTGTATCGTTGCTGATGTGGGCATCCACTGAACAGTAAGCCCCTATCCATCAATTTCAACCGCTTGCCACTCCATCTCCCAAGTCTCCAATGCTGCTATCGCCTCGACGAAGCGTTCCGTGGCCAGAATGGCTCCCGGGCGCTCGAACACTCGAAACAGGTCAACTTCTCTTGGAATGCTCCTTGCCAACACTGGCATCGGATTTGTCCAGTCAGAGTCCCGGTCGCAGCGAAGGCATTGTGAGCAGAGCTCGCCGTGCGAGGAAACCGCTTTTCGAGCGATCGGAGGGGCAAACAGCTCTCGGTACGGTTCTGATGGGGGTTTTGTACGGTGATCGTTGGAATATACCTCGAGATACTCATCCGAGGACCGATCCCGCGGTGGGCGGAGCAGGGTCAAACAAGTCTGTAGCTGAATGCCCTGTCCCTGGAATCGATCCACGATCGAAGCCCGGGCTACCAATTGGCTTCCACAGCCCACATTCGCCACGTCTACGTCTCTGGACACAGCCAGCCTAAGCGGGCCGAAGTCGGTCGCTGGTGCGATAAGCGTCACGCGAGGACACTCGACTGCCATCGCCTGCCGGAACTCTTCCAGCCACTTCCAGAACCGGGCAGGATTGCGAGGGATCGCATCGTACTCACGTCTTTGCCTCCAAAGTCTCTTCAACTGTGGAGAGCCGTCTTTGTCTGGACGGAAGAAAGGATATCGCACCGAAGAGCCCCACCCGCGCCCGCACGACGGACAATCGACGAGAGGGATCGATGTGGATGAGGCGAAGGCATCGATCGGAATCTCCACGTCGTCAGGATAACACTTCAGCGTCTGATCACGTACCGCGAAGATTCTCATGATGTTCCAACGACGGTCGTATGCCCGATCAGGCTAACGCTCCGGCTCAGGCACGCCGGGCCAATGATGTCCGATTGTCGACCGAGACGCGACCCCGGCGTTCGGTGCAGCCGGTTTGTTCGGCGATCTCTTCATCGCTTGTCTCGTGCTCAGAAGCCGTGCTGCCGACCGCGACTCGACCACTCGGCGGCATAGATGCCTGCTCCCAAGACGACCAACCCAAAACCAAGAATCCACATATCGAGAACCTGCGCCAGCGGCGAACCCTCTGTACTCGAAACCAAGTCCCACCGTGTATCCCAGTCTCTGCGAATCGTTCCGGTCGTTGGGTCGCGCTCGGTCGAATACACGCATCGGTGGAAGTTCCCCGCCTCGAAATCGCCCTGGCCATAAACCACGGTGCAGTAAATCGAGCGCGAGAGCACCAGCAGGCCAAGCCCCAAAATGCAGGCGCACACAAATGCGAGAGGCTTGTTCATTTGCTGCCCGATGTGGCGGGGAGCGTGACTGCCGCCGAACGCAGAGCGCAGCCACGCCGGGCCACTGACGCTCGATTGAAACCGAGACGCTCTCCCGGCGTTGGCTGGCGCGTCTGGTTCGACCTCATCTCCATGTCAATCAGCCCAGTCGAAAAAGTCCATTCCGGCGATCCGACAACCAAGACCGGCCATCACGAGCCCGACCAGTGAAATACCCACAGGCTTCCAGGTCGCCTTCAGGTTCAGGACAAAGAAGATGAGTGATACCGGCGGCAGGAGCAGGCAACCCCAAAAGGACGCGGGTCCACTCCTGCGGGCAATGACGAGGAACCCAATGTCGCCAGCCAAGGCGATCAGGCCCCCCAGAGAGAACAAGAGGTAACCGAGCGTGATCATGGTCAGGACGCCTGCCAGCGCATCAGGTCGAACGCAGAGCGCAGCCACGCCGGGCCTCTGGCGCTCGATTGAAACTGAGTCGCTCTCCCGGCGTTGGCTGGCGCGTCTGGTTGGGTGGTCCTTTCATGTCTTCCTTCGTCAGCGACGTCGTGCTCGA
>JAKLFY010000013.1 GCA_022710935.1 Verrucomicrobiota bacterium | reverse complement strand
AGGCCCCGCTGTGTCGTCTCCGTTTGTTTGATTTAGTTTTACTCATGGTCTCGCTGGTTTCTCACACCCAGCGATCCACGGCAAAATCTAACTTAACCTCTGGTCCAAATTCCGGGGTCCATTTCACACCTCAGGTCTCGACCTTCCACAACCGCTTCCAAGGTCGGAAGCCGTGCTCCCCGATGATGGCCAAAACTACGCCGACGCCGAAACAAACTCCTGCGCTCGAACTCGAAACTCCGACAATGAAAAACAACACAACAGCCGGCGCGATGATGAACAACAACCAATACGAGACGCGAGCCAATCGGTAACGTGTCATCTGATCCATACGCGCGCTGTGGCCTAACGCAAAGCTGAGGCACGGCCACCGACTGAGAACCTACGGCGCGAACCGCGCCACCACACTTCAGCGGAACATGCGCAAACGGAGTGGCTGGTGGCCGTTGCCTCCAGCGTCTTGTTGGCCTGCCTCAGAGTAGCCGGAGGAATTCCTCCACGCTCACATTGCTCTGTCGAAGGATCGCTCTCAATGTTCCTCGATCCAGTTCCCGATGAGCTGGAACCACCGTCTGCGCAAACGGCTCCTCTCGCCTCAGAATAATGTGGCTCCCGTGCTGACGCCGCACCCGAAAACCGATCCGCTGAAGGGCAGCAGCGGCCTGCTCTCCAGACACCCTCGGCAGCTTGTTCATACTGCCAGCAGCAGCGCATCCAACTTGTCCTCCGGAACGGGGATCCCATCCTCCTGCAGCGAAATGATGTATCCCTCAATCGCCTCTTTAACGTTGCGGATCGCTTCCTCCCGAGTCGTCCCTTGCGATACGCACCCCGGCAGACTCGGACACTCGGCCACCCAGTAGCCGTCTTCACCCGGATGGATCAGAACCTGTCTCATGCCAAGACCCTACGAGCCAGGCGCCAAGGGGTCAAGACGGGCTGGACATGGGCCCGACCCGATGCAGGCCAACGATTCAGCTCACCGAGCGCCGCCGACCACGGGCCCGGCAGCGAATCCGGCGTCCGAGCACCCCGGCGCATCCGAAACCGGAACGCAGGGCGGCGGTTCGGTGGGGCGACTGGTTCGGCCTGTTAGTCATCAAAACCAAGTGATTGTGGCTTTCGGTCGACATAGTCGCATCTCCATACCCGATAAGCATCCGGCCCTTTGAAGTAAATCATGCCATCATCGGGCTTCCCTGGCCGCAGCAGGCAGATGTCCTCAAGTTCGAGCTGGCGGATTTCATCCGAAAAGCGTCGCAGGTGCTTCACGTCCCGCGCTTGGTCCTCCAAGAACTTCCTGATCGTCGTTTCAAATTCAGCGAATGAGCGGACAATCTCATGAGCGTGCGCAATTCGCATGGGGTGCGGCACGCCATCTCCTGCAATCTTAAACCCAATCAACTTGCTGTTAATCAGCATACTGGCTTCCCACCAATCCGCATCCTGTGAAAGGCGCAACTGACCCAGCACTGGATCGACTACCAGCTCCATTGGTGGGGAAACCGGACTACCGAATATCTTCTTAAGAGCGGCGAACACAGCGGGAGATGGTTGAGTCAGGCCGAACGACCAAGCTCAGCGACCGCCGCCGGAAACGCCCGGTTGGCTGCAACAGTCGCGGCCAAATTACCTGAACCGTCCGCCTGCCCAGCGGGGCGGCGGTTCGCTGCAGCGCTCTGGTTAGGCGATGCGTCCCGACTCAAGCTCCCATAATTTGTGTGGATACTCATCCTGAACAACAATCGTGAGGTCCGACGCGGAAATCGAAACGTCTGCCGAAGGCACTCCAAACAAAACCGGTGACTCCGGGTTGTCACGAATCTCAATCGCACCGAGCAACCAATGCACGGGACAACGAATATCCGATACGCTGACGAATACCAAATCAATCGGTCGGAGACTCTCATGTGCTGGGCGGTCTATCCGCAAAACAAGCCGCGACAGACTGCAATGGTATGCCCACAGCCGAACCTTGCTCGAAGCATACCGCGTCAAATACTCCCGACATCCCTCAGGTGTCAGCGGCGTAGATCCGCCCTCATCGGAACGGAACGCCGATGCATTGATGAGCGTGATCATCGCCTAACAAGTAATGGACATCCGAAATGACGCAATGTTTTGCATCACGTCGTGACGTTACGCTTGCCAAGTGGCGTGGCAAGAGAGATTTGCAGCGGTGCGGAGGAAACGATGGCACCGACAAATGCTTCAGTATTCCGCAGCAGATATGTGCTCCCCGACCCGAATGCCAATCCAGTGATTCCTTCTATCGCAGCAGGTTCTCGGGCCAATCGGCGACGATGTAGATCATCGCCGCCAGCGAGGCGACGCACCGGTTGAAATCGTCGCGATCGAGCTTGTCCACCGTGTCGGCGCTGGTGTGGTGGTACCAGAAGTACCGCTCGCGTTCCGTCTGCAATTCCGTCGTGGGGACCCCTTCCGCGTCCAGGGGCGACGTGTCCGCCCCGCCGCCACCCGGCAGAATCCGCGTCGCGCCGGTGGCGCCCAGGAGGCTTGTGACGCCCGTCACCACGTCGCGCAGGCGCCCGGCACCGCTGAACGAGAAGCCTTCCGGACGAAAGACGCCGAAATCCGACTCGATGGCGAGCACGTGGCGCGGCAGTTCGGCCAGGTGATTGGTCCGGTAGGCCCGCGCGCCACGGAGCCCGTTCTCCTCGTTGACCCAGAGCACGAGCCGCACCGTGCGGCGCGGGCGGAGATCGAGCCTGGCCAGGAGCCGGACCGCCTCCCAGGCGGCCAGGCAACCGCCGGCATCGTCCATGGCGCCCGGGCTCAGATCCCAGGAATCGGTGTGCCCGCCAACGATCACATACTGATCCGGCCGCTCCCGGCCCGTGAGTTCGGCCAGGACGTTGCGCGACAGGACATCGGGCCGCGTCTCCGCCGCCAGCCTCAGGCGCAGCCGAATCGGTTCTCGGCGGTCCTGCCACCTCTGCAACAGCAGCGCGTCCTCGACGCTCAGGGCGGCATGGGGAATCGGCGGTACACCGTCCTCGTACCGCATCATCCCCGTGTGCGGCGTCTGCATCGAGAACGGGGTCAGGGAGCGGATCAGGCTTCCGACGGCGCCGGCCCTGGCGGCCTGGATGGCGCCGCGTGAGCGGTAGGGCAAGCCGGAGCCATAGCCGGTGAACGGGTAATTGAACAAGACCAGCCGGCCGCGCGCCTCGGCGGCGCGGTTGGTGAGTTCGGTGAAATCGCGCACGATGAGCAAGTCCGCCGTGATTCCCTCCGGCGGCGTGGCAACGCTTCCGCCCAGCGCGGCGAGGTGCAGCGGCTGTGCGCGCGGCGAGAGCATCTCGAGCGACGCCGGGCCCCGCACCCAGCATGGCACGGGGACCTCCTCGGTCCAGACCCGGTCAAGACGGTCGTGCTTGAGCTCGGACACGATCCAATCGAGGGCGGCTTCGAGGTTGGTGCTGCCGCTCAAGCGCGGACCGAAGCTGTCACACAGGTACGCGAGACGCTCAAACGCCACCGCGCTGTTGGTGGCGGCCTCGATCAATCGGTTCGCCGCGGGGGCATAGGCGGACATGCGGGGCGGGACCGGCGAGGAATCGTCCGCAAGACCCCGGGGAGCCGCCAGCATCATCCACGCCACCGCAATCGAGGAGACAGTTGTCACGCGGCTATGTCGGCGTGTGCGGCGGCGGCAGTCAAAGAGATTCTCTGTTTTCTGCTTTTCACTGTCGGGCGCGGACGCATCATGGACGGCATGTTTCGGCCCGAGATTCGTTCGTTTCATTTTGTCGGCGTGTGCGGCACGGCCATGGCCTCGGCGGCGGCCGCGATGCAGGACCAGGGATACGTGGTGACCGGTTCGGACGAGAACGTCTATCCACCGATGTCGACGTTCCTGGCCGAGCGTGGGGTCGAGGTGATGAACGGCTACGCCGAGCGGAATTTGGCGCACAAGCCCGACCTGGTGGTGATCGGCAACGCGATCTCGCGAGGCAACCCGGAGGCCGAGGCGGTGCTCGACCACAGAACGCGGTACTGCTCCCTGCCGGAGCTGCTGCGCGAGTACTTCATCCGGGGAAAACGCTCGCTTGTGGTGGCGGGCACTCACGGCAAGACCACGACGACCGCGCTGCTGGCCTGGGTGTTCGAGCACAACGGACTCAATCCCAGTTACCTCATCGGCGGCATCCCGACCAACTTCAGCCAGGGCGCCCGGTTCACCGACAGCGACTGGTTCATCATCGAAGGCGACGAATACGACACGGCCTTCTTCGACAAGCGCAGCAAGTTCGTGCATTACCTGCCCGAGGTCGCGATCATCAACAACCTCGAGTTCGATCACGCCGACATCTTCCGCGATCTCGAATCGATCCAGACCAGTTTCTCGCATCTGATCCGACTGGTGCCGCGCAACGGACTGGTCCTGGCCAACGGCGATGACCCGAATCTCGCGCCGCTCCTCGAATTCAAACACTGCCCGATCAAACGGTTCGGTTTTGGCGAGGAGAATCATCTGCGGGCCTTCAAACTGCGGCTGGGAGCGACCGCCACCGAGTTCGAAACCCCCAACCACAAGTACCACCTCAACCTCATCGGCGAACTCAATGTGCGCAACGCCCTCGGGGTCATCGCCTGCGCCCGGCACTGCGGCCTGACCAACGCGCAGATCCAGGCCGCCTTCAACACCTTCAAAGGGGTCAAGCGGCGCCTCGAAGTCCGCGGCGTCGCGGGTGGCATCGTGGTGATCGACGATTTCGGCCATCACCCCACGGCGATTCGCGAGACCCTCAAGGCCCTGCGCCTCAAGTACCCCACCGAAAAGCTCTGGGCCGTGTTCGAGCCGCGCACCAACACCACCCGCCGCAACGTGTTCCAGCGCGAGCTGGCCGACGCCTTCCTGGGCGCCGACGCCGTTGTCATCGCGCAGGTGGCCCGACTCGAACTGCTGGCGCCCCACGAACGCCTCGACCCCGAGCGCCTGATGGCCGACCTCCAGGGCGCGGGCAAGACGGCTGCCTACCTGCCGGACGTCGACTCGATCATCGAGCACCTGGCCGGGAACGTTCAGGGAGGCGATGTGGTCTGCGTCTTCAGCAACGGCGGTTTTGGCGGGCTGCACCAGAAACTCCTCGATCGCCTCGCCCCCCGCCGCGCTTGAGACAGCCCGGACATGGGATCACGCGCAGCCTTGAAATGTGACGGTGACCGGTCAGATGACATCAAAAGCTGGTGAGAAATGCGGGCTAACGGTCCGACCTCGCCACGGGCGGGCCGAGGGCGACACGGAACCCGACGAAGTGAATGCCGTTCGAGGGCGACATCATAAAGCGATTGGCTGAGCGGGCGTATTGAATCTCCTGGTTCCACCCCCCGCCCCGGAACACCTTGAACTTGCTGCTCGCCGGCCCCACCGGATCGGTTGCCGGCGTCTCCGGGTACGGCGCGAACCAGTCAAGACACCATTCCCAAACATTGCCGTGCATGTCATGCAGTCCCCATGCATTAGCCTGTTTGAGCCCGACCGGGTGGCTCCTCGATTCGCTGTTCTCGAGAGTCCACGCGTGGGCGTCCGCAGCCTGGTCGTTGTCCCCGAAACTGAACAGGTTCGTGCTGCCCGCCCGGCACGCATATTCCCACTCCGCCTCGGATGGAAGGCGATACACATAGCCCGCCGGCAGCCGACCCGCCTGCCGCTCCCGTTCGCTCAGCGCCGCGCAATACGCCTCCGCCTCGAACCAGTTCAGTTTCTCGACCGGACAATTCGAGTCGCCCTGGAAATGGCTCGGATTGCCGCCCATCAGGGCGGAGTACTCGGCCTGGGTCACCTCGTGCCTCCCGAGCCAGTAATCCCGCGTGATGGTGACCGGTTGCCGGATTCGGACAAACGAGCCGGCCTTGATCGGCACCATGTTGGTCAGCGGAACCAACCCGGCGGTCGATGATTGCGCCGGTGTGTCGTTGGCCAAACCGCTCGAGGTCACGCCGGGCTTCTCGCAGCCGGTCGAGCTCAACCAGACCGCGGCCAGCGCAAACGAGCCTGCGGCTGCCGCCCAGAAGCGAGGTGAATGCGTTTTCATGGTTCAAAATCGACTCGTACGTGCCGGTCCGAAGGCTTCAACGAGACGGTCTGTTCCTTGCCGCCAGCCCAGCGAATCCAGAGGCCCGCCGGCCGCTCCCGCAGACCCAGCACCTGCGTCGAGGCGTCCTGCGACCAGTAGCCTGATCCCGCCTGGATGATGCGGCAAGGCCCCGTCCGATCGCCGGCGTAGATGACACGCAGCCGCGCGCCCACGCCGTCCGGATTCCCGGGCGGCCCGCGCAGCGAGACGCGCAATCCGGGCCGTCCGCGCCGATTCTCCAGCAGGCAAACGGCGCCGTTGTTCTGTGCCACGGCCAGATCGGCACGCGCGTCCCGGTTGAAATCGCACACCGCTGCGCCTCTCTGTTCGCCCAGAATCCTGATGCCGCTCAGCGAGCCGTCGACCGCCTCGAAGCGCCCCTGCCCAGTCCCTCGCACCCACAATCCACGGCCGCCGTCGTCGCGGGTCAGATCGGAACCCGAGCCGAAGAAGTTTTGGCCCAGGAACAGATCCTCGAAGCCATCGCCGTCGAAGTCGCCCACGTTGACGGCAAAGACAGGCGCCGCCTGGGCTTCGAGGGGGAGGGCGACCGGTTCGAAGCGAGCGCCGCGATTCAGAAAGACAGTCGACGCCAGATGCGCCGCCTCGAAACGGCGCGGCTTCTCCGCGCCCGGAGGGAGGATGTCCTCGATTGTCGCTTCGGCAAAGGCTTGATGCGTCGGGAAACGGTGGACCAGGTCCGGCAAACCCCGCGCCAGCCACGCGCGGTCGCGCACCGGCAGCCACCTGTCCCCGCTCCGCCACGCCTCGACCAGCTCGATGAGACCGTCTTCGTTCCAATCGCCCCAGAGAACCTGGAACGTCGTGGGCTGATGCAGCTCGTAGATTGTGTTGCGCCCCCAGTTGCCGCACGCCAGATCGAGTCTGCCGTCGCCGTCAAAATCCCCCGCCGCCACACTCGTCCACCAGCCCGTCATCCCGGCAAGCCCCCACAACTCCGTCGCGTCGACAAAACGTCCGCCCTCATTCCGGAAGACCCGAATGGGGCCCCATTCGAGAGCAAGCGCCAGGTCGCTGTCGCCGTCTCCATCCAGGTCCGCAAACGCGGCGCCGCTCACGAGACCGATCCGCTCGAATGGGTGGTTGAGCGCCCCGCCAGACTCGAGTGTGCCGCCGTCGTTCACCCACAGCGCCGACGAGACCGGCTCGGGATAGCGCCCCGGCTCAAACCGACCGCCCACAAACAGGTCCAGATCGCCGTCTCCGTCGATGTCGGCTGTGGTCATCGGTCCGAGGCTGGCATTGACCGACGGCCATGACTGAACAGCGCCCAGGTTCGCAACCATCGAGTCGAAGATGGCGCTCCGCGGCGAAGCCGCGGCTTCGTCGTGCGATGCGGCCACGAGCACATGGCGGTTGCCGACGCCGTCGGGCCAGCCGACCAGAGCCCCTTGATTCGCCGGAGCTTCCGCGGTTGTCTCGAGCTTGCGAAAGCCGCGCCCCTCCTCGTTGACAAGAACCGCCAGCCGGCTCCCGCGGTCCGAAGACACCAGCAGATCCTCCCACCCGTCGCCATTGACGTCATACCAGCTCACGCCCGGCCCCAACCGGCTCAGGCGTCGAGGGAGCAAAGGCTGTTGGGCCCAGTCGTCAAACGGCGCCTCGACGTGGGCGTGGTTGAGCATCCCGCTCACATCGGCGAAGAGAGGATCTTCGGACGCCGGGGCGGCAGGTCGTGTCGGGGCGCCGTTTGGCGGCTCATGGATCTCGTAGACGCGATTGGCGACGACATTGCTGACAACGCTCCGCGACCCGTCGCGCCACTGCACTTCGAGCCGGAGCGATTCCACGGGATCCGGCGCGGCCGCAAACACGCGCATCGCCTGATCGCCCGACATGTAGCGTCCGCCGCAAATCATCTCCTGGGATTGCGTCAGCGAGGGGCCGATCAGCCGAATGCGGGCTCCGATCCCCTGGGTATTGGGCGGTTCTCCCTTTAAACGCACCGCAATCCGCCCTTCGGACGCGTTGTTCCGGTACAAGCTCGCCACCGCGTTCAGGTTGTTCACCACCACGTCCAGGTCGCCGTCATTATCGAGATCGCCCAGTGCGGCTCCGTTCGAGATGCCCTCGCGGTCGAATCCCCACGCGCTGGACAGATCGAAGGTCCCATCGCCGCGATTGCGGAAAGCGAGGGAGCGCGTGGGCCATGCAGGGTGCAGCCGGCGGGCCCGCTTCCGCTGCTCGAACGTCATCCGGCGCATGCCCTGCACCATCTGGTCATGGCTGTCCTGGTCCATCACGTCCATCCCGAACCCGGTCGTGACGAGCAGGTCTTCGCAGCCGTCCAGATCCACGTCGACGAACATGGGACACCAGGACCAGCCGGTCGTCGCCACTCCGGCCATCAGGGCGATCTCGCCGTAGGACCCGTCCGCGCGACCGAGGAAGAGCATGTTCCGGTTGAAACGCGGCTGCTCCTCGCTCTGCTCGATTTCGTGCGGCTTCGGGCGGTCCCGCGACAACTGCGTCATCCGCTTCGCATGGTCCCGGGCCAGCATGTCCAGCACGAAGATGTCGTCCCACCCGTCGCGGTTCACATCCGCGAAGTCCAGCCCCATCGAGGACCGGCTGGTGTGGCGGAATTGCACGCGGGGCAGCGCGCGGAAGGTTCCCCGGCCCGTGTTCATCCACACGCGGTCCGGTGAGGCGTTGTCGTTGCACACGTAGAAATCGGGCGCGCCGTCCTGATTGAGATCCCGGAACATGACCGAAAGCCCCCAGTCGCGCGTGGGCGGGATGGGCTTGCCTCCTTCGTCCAGAAACACGCCCGGATCGAATAGAATCGACACGAACCGGCCCTGCCCGTCGTTCCGGTAAAGCCCGTGATACTCCGGCAGCTCGCGCACGCTCCCGTCAGGCAACGCCTGGAACCGGTCTTTCCAATACGGCAGCGTCGTCGGCTGATCGTTGACTTTCGTCACCACCCATTGGCCTCCCCGCCTGGCCAGCGAGAACCGGGTTGTCGCATCGGCCAGGTGCATCACGTCGATATAGTGCGTGCAGTACAAGTCCAGATCCCCGTCCCCGTCGATGTCCGCCAAGGCCAGCGACGTGGCCGACGCAGTGCGCGAGAGACCCGAATCGAGACGCTCCGTCAGCCGCCCCTTGCCGTCATTAAGAAAGAGACGCGTCCCTGCGCCGATCGAATTGACCAGCAGATCCAGACTGCCGTCGCCGTCCACATCGGCAAATGCCGCGCCGGTCGAGTCCTGGTCCGGGCACGCCGCATCGCCGGGATCCGCTTCCCGGAACCGCCAGTTGCCCAGGTTGCGGTAGAGCCGGTTCGGCCCCTGCAACGCGCAGAAGTAAAAATCCACCCACCCGTCGCCATCCACATCGCCAATGGCCACACCCGCCCCGTTGTGGGCGACGGCGTTCGTCAGATAGGCGTCTCCTTCGAGAAGGTTCGTGAAAGTCACGCCCGTGCGGCGCGAATCGGTGAGGCTGAAGCCGGGGCTCTTGCCTGGCTCGGGACGGACCTCCACGCTACGGACCGCGATGTCGCCGGACCCCGTTGCGTGCGTGTCAGCGGCCTCAAGACTGGCTTGCGCGAGCGCCTCGATCGCGATGCACAGCAGGACCGGCCGAATCATGGCGTCGAGGAGACGAGCGGGCGCCCGGTTGTCAACGTCTGACCGTGGCCGCCCGGCGCGGTCACTTGATCCCCGCCAGGCGTTGGCGCCAGATCTTGTAGAGATGGACGGTGGCCTGGACGTCGCGCAGGCAGTACTCGGCGATCTCGCGGTGGCGTCCCTCCGCCATGAGGCGTCCCACATCCATCCCGGTGACGCCGTGGCTCTTCGGCGAACCGATTCCGAACGCCTTGCAGTAGAAATCGAGGTTGAATCGGCGCGCCGCCCCGTCGCGTCCGCTCACCCCGTAAAAGGTGAGCTGCTCGGCCAGGTCGCAGTGCGGTTCGGTGGTGAATCGGTATCCCAGCCATTCCTTGCGGGTGATCGGCACATTCAACAGCGCCGAGCGCAGGTAGAGAAACGGGACGTCAAAGCCGCGCCCGTTGAATGTCACGATCTGATCGTAATGCCTGGCCACATCCCAGAAGGCAGTCAGCGTCTCGGACTCGTCAATGCAGGCGACAAACTCCACCGGCTCGGTGCCTCCCTCGCCTTCGCCCGGGTCGTAATCGGTCGCCGTGAACAGGACCTGGCCGCGCGCGGTGTCGGCGTTGAGCATGGCGATGCAGACCACCCGCGCCGTGAGAGGCCACAGACTGAATTGGTGCTCGATTTCGGCGCGACGCGCCTCGCGTGCGGCGGGATCGGTGAGGCGCTCCGCATCGCGGTGCAGGAACTCCCATTGCGCATCGTCAAACTCCTCGCGCGGACAAGCCGCTGTCTCGATATCGAAGACCAGAGTCGCCATAAAAAAAGAAGGCCAACTCCAAGCCGCGGCGGTCACTTGATCGGGACCGCACTCGGGCGGCCTGGAGTTGGACCAACGTGGATGAGGTTACCTCTTCTTAGCCTTCTTGGCTGGCTTCTTGGCTGTTTTCTTGGCAGGTTTCTTGGCTGCGGCCACGTCGTCTCACCTCCTCTCCCAGGTTGAGGGTTGAACCACCATCGGGGCGCGAGAAATGATCATATGCGCTTCGTCACCGTTCGGCTGCTCGGGCGGAGTATGAAGAGACTCGTTTGACATTTCAACAACGGATTTCAATTAACGTGCAACCCGCAACCCAACTCGCAACCCAACTCGATTTGACGCGCGCCGCGGAAACGGTCATAACGGGTGGGCTAACATGTTTTGAGCGCGCACTCGATCTCACGCCCTATGCCGCCCACCCTTTCTCCCGCCGCAAACCTCCGGGCCTGGCAGCTCCGCATCTTCTGGCTGCTCTGGGGCGCCTACGCGTCCTATTACCTGTGCCGCGTCAATTTCGCCGTCGCCCAGCCAATGATGTTGAAGGAGTTCACCGACTGGACCGCGGCCCAGATCGGCACCATCCCTTCCGTCTACGCCGCCTGTTACGCAGCCGGCCAACTCGTCAATGGCACGCTCGGCCAACGCTACGGCGCCCGTCACCTGATGACCATGGCCCTCCTGGTGGCGTCCGTCACCAACCTCCTCTTCTCGCGGACATCCTCCTTCCCCGTCATGCTCGCCCTCTGGGGCGTCAACGGATACGCCCAGTCCGCCGGCTGGTCGCTCCTGGTGCAGACGATCGCCAATTGGAACACATCCCAACGCCGCGGCACCGTCATCGGCCTCATCTCAACCTGCTACCAGGTCGGCAATGTCGTCTCCTGGTTGCTCGCGGGCATGCTCTGCGACACCGTCGGCTGGCGCGCCGCCTTCTGGGTCCCCAGCCTCATCCTCCTCCCCATGGCCGCCGTCTTCTTCGCCTTCCTTCGCAACGCGCCCGAAGACGCCGGCTTCCCGCCGGTCCGGGACGACGTCGGCCACGAAACCCCGGTGGACGCTTCGAAGCCCGCGTCCGCCGCAGCGCCTGCCGCCGCCCTGTCCACACGCCAGATTCTGGCCCTCACCTTGTCGAACCGTGTTCTCTGGGTGCTGGCTGTCGGCTTCTTCTGCATGAACTCGGTCCGCTACACCTTCATGAACTGGAGCGTGCAGTACATGGCCGACTTTCAGGGGCGCGGCATCAAGGGCAGCGCCCTCACCGCCGTCGCCATCCCTCTGATCGGATCCTTGGGCGCCATCGCCGCCGGCTGGGCCTCGGACACCCTCTTCGGCAAACGCCGCGCGCCGGTCTGCGCCATCATGCTCGTCGCCCTGGCCGCCGTCTGCGTCGGCTTCGCCTGGATCCCCCAGGGACAATGGGTCTGGGCCACCGTCGCAATGGGCTTGGCCGGTTTCTTCATCTACGGTCCCGATATGCTCATGAGCGGCGCCGCCACCGTCGACGTCAGCCATCCGAAGGCCGCGTCCATCGCGACCGGCCTCACCATGTGCCTGGGTGCCACCGGCGCCATCTTCTCCGGAGCCGGCATCGGCTGGCTCAAGGATCGCGCGCACGGCGACTGGGCGCTGGTCTTCTACTTCATCGCCGGCCTCGCCGTCGTCTCCGCGCTCCTCATGATCGCCATCTGGAATGCGCGTCCGAAAGGAGCCAAGTGAAATGAACGACGCCCTCCGCCTCGAACCCCGCGGTTGGCAACCCGCCACCCGCCGGCGACTCGAAAGGTTGATCCGGACCGGCCCAGGCCGCCATCGGTCGGCCGCGTTCGACTTCGACAATACCCTGGTCTGCGGCGATATCGGCGAGGCGACTTTGGCTCTGCTCGCGCGCGACGGGCTGATTCGAGCCGAACATCTCGCCCCCCACATCGCTCCCGAGTTCCGATCCAGCGGCGGCCAGCGGATCTCGCCCCGCTCCGGCGCCGATCTGACGGACTACTACGAGGCGTTTCTCGATCCGACCGCCCACGGGGGTCTCGATCCGACTCCGCTGGCCAACGGTTACGTGTGGGCCGCGACGGTGATGCAGGGATTGAGCGTCCAGGACGTGGCGCGCGCCACCCGAGAGGTCTGGAGGCTCTCCCGCCCCGGACGCAACACCTTCATCGCGACTGCTCCCGGGCGGACCGGCTATCCGGTCCCCTTCTTCTACCCGGAGATGGTCGACCTCCTCGCCGTGTTGCTCGAAAGCGGGTTCGACGTCTGGATCGTCTCGGCAAGCAATGTCTGGAGCGTCCGCTGGATGGTCGTCGAAGCACTCAATCCCCTGCTGCGCTCCCGTGGCGCGCGCATGCCCATCCGCCCCGATCACGTGATCGGTGTCTCGACTCTGCTCCTGGACCGGCAAGAACGGTTCCACAAAGATCCTGTCCTGGTCCGAACCGATCCCGCCTACGCGGACATGAACATGCGAACGCTCGCCCGGTTCCGCCTTTCGGACCAGATTCAGTTTCCCGCGCCGGTCTATTCGGGCAAGGTCGCGGCTCTATGGGATGCGATCGGACAGCCTCCCTTCCTCGCCGCGGGCGACAGTCCCGGAGACTTGCCGATGCTCACATTCGCCACGAACCGGCTCTGGATCGCCCGATCCAACAAGCCTGGATACCAAGCCGCCATGAGCGCCGCCCGTCAGGCCGCCGGCGCCCAGAACTGGCTCATCCAGCCAACAGAGACGGCCGAGCAGCCCGGGTTCAAGCCCGAATTGGGATTGGTCTAACCCGCATGTTTCACACCCCGTCGGTGCACATGGCGGTCAGACTTCGCGAGAGAACTGCTATGCGGGTTAGACTCCGCCTCGCCAGGTGACGCTCGCCAGGTGGCGCTTGTCAACGCATGGCAGGGCTTGGTACGTTCCCGCGCTTCGATGGATTACAAAGACACACTCAATCTGCCCCGCACCGACTTCCCCATGAAGGCGGATCTGGCGGCACGCGAACCCAACCGATTGGCCGCTTGGGAGGCGGCCCGTCTCTATCACCAGATCCAAAGCGCCCGCGCCGCGGCCCCCAAGTTCGTTCTGCATGACGGCCCGCCCTTCGCGAACGGCGAGGTCCATGTCGGAACCGCCTGGAACAAAATCCTCAAGGACATCACGGTCAAATACAAGACACTCCGCGGATTCCAGGCGCCGTATGTGCCGGGCTGGGATTGCCACGGTCTGCCGATCGAATTCAAAGTCGGCCAGGAGATGCGCAAGTCGGGGGTGGCCGCCGCCGACCCCGCCGTCATCCGCAAGGCCTGCGACGCCTACGCGCGCAAGTTTATCGACATCCAGAGAGCCCAGTTCAAGCGCCTCGGCGTCCTGGGCGACTGGGAAAAACCGTACCTCACGTTGGACAAGGAGTACGAGGCCGCCGAGTTGCGATTGTTCGCCGATCTGATCGGGCGGGGTTTCATCTATCGAGGCAAGAAGCCGGTCTATTGGAGCATCCCCTGCCGGACCGCCCTGGCCGAGGCCGAGGTCGAGTACCAGGACCACGTCAGCCAGAGCATCTATGTGAAGCTCCCCATCGTCGGACACCCGGGACTCAACGCGGTGATCTGGACAACCACGCCCTGGACGCTCCCGGCCAATCTGGCCGTCGCCTATAACTCGACGTTCAGTTACTCGCTCGTCCTGGCCGGCGGCGAGAGTTACATCGTCTCCACACTCCGCCTGTCCGCCGTCGCCGAGCAGTGCGGCTGGGACGGCTACCAGATCATCCAGAGCCTCACCGGCGAACACCTCGCCCAACTCGAATACCAGCACCCGTTCTGCCAGCGCACCGGCAGGTTCTTCGCCGGCGACGAATTCGTCGACAATGCCACCGGCACCGGCTTCGTTCATGTCGCCCCCGGCCACGGTCTCGAAGACTACCACCTGGGAATGCGCGTCGGCTTGCCCATCTACTCGCCCGTCGATGATGACGGCTGCCTCACCCACACCCCCGATTTGCCGGCCGATCAACAGATGCCGACCGATATGCTCGGCAAGTCAATCCTCGAAAAACACGGGAAAAGCGACGCGAACGAAACGGTGCTCCACGCGCTGCGGGTGCGCAAGGCGCTGCTTCACCAGGAGAACTACCACCACAGCTATCCCCACTGCTGGCGCAGTAAAACACCCATCATCTTCCGCGCCATGGACCAGTGGTTCGTCCGGATCGACCACGCGCCACCCGACGCGCCCGCCCCCTTCCGACAACAAGCCCTCGATGCGATCGGCCACGTCCATTGGGTGCCCGCCTGGGGCCGCACCCGGATCGAAGCCGCCGTCAAAGGCCGGCCCGATTGGTGCATCTCCCGCCAGCGCGCCTGGGGCGTCCCTATCCCCGCCTTCTCCGACCCGCAAGGCAATCCCATCCTCGATGCCCGCATCGTCCGCCGCGTCGCCGATCTCGTCGCCCGCCACGGCTCGCAGATCTGGTTCGAGCAAACCGCCGCCGAACTCTGGCCCCAGGTCAAACCCGCCAATTGGACCGGCCCGGATCCCGTCGCCAAAATGGCCGACACGCTCGATGTCTGGATCGACTCCGGCTCGTCCTCCCGCTCGGTCCTCATGCAGCGTCCCGAGCTCCAGCAGCCCGATTCCGCCCGGTTCCCCCACCCCTGGCAGGCCGACCTCTACCTCGAAGGGTCGGATCAACACCGCGGCTGGTTCCAGTCGTCGCTCCTCCTCGCGCTCGCCGCAAACGGCGCCGCGCCCTTCCGCACGGTCCTCACGCACGGATTCATGGTGGACGCGGATCGAGAGAAGATCTCGAAGAGCAAACAGAGCCAGGGAGGCTATGAAAAACCGCAAAACGCCGAGGCCTATGTCCAGAAATGGGGCGCCGATATCCTCCGGCTCTGGGTCACCTCCCAGGACTTCAGCAGCGATGTCGTGGTCAGCGAGGATCGGCTCGCCAAGGTCGCCGAGACCTACCGCATGCTGCGCAACACGCTGCGCTACCAACTCTCGAATCTCTACGACTTCGACCCCGCCCAACACCGCGTCCCCGACGACCAACTGACCGGCCTCGACCGCTGGATTCTCGACGCGTTCGCCCAGCTCGAGACGGACGTCCTTAAGGCCTACGACAGCTACCAGTTCCACGTCGTCTATCAGCGGGTTAGCCAGTTCGCCGCGGTCGATCTGTCCGCGGTCTACCATGACGTGGTCAAAGACCGGCTCTACACCGATCCGGCCAATTCCACCCGGCGGCGAGCCACCCAGACCACTCTCTGGCGCCTGGTGACTGGCCTCTGCCTGATGCTCTCGCCCATCCTCGTCTTCACCGCCGATGAAGCCTGGGAACACGTGCCCGGCCACCCCACCCCCTCCGTCCACCTCGCAGCCTGGTCCCCGACACGCATCGACCGCACCGACGCGGAACAGAACCTCTGGAAGCGACTCTTCGAGCTCCGCGAGGCCGCCTTGCCCGAACTCGAGAAGGCCCGCCAGGCCAAACTGATCGGCAAAGCACTCGAAGGACGCCTCACAATCCGCGCCCCGGCAGCCGCACTGATCGAGGTCAAGCCCTACTGCCACGCACTCCGCGAGTTGCTGAACGTGTCACAAATCGATCTGGTATCCGACGACGGCGCGACAACACCCGCCTTTGCCGTCGCCCGCGCCGAGGGTCAGAAGTGCGAACGCTGCTGGCATTGGGAAACGGATGTCGGCCAGCACAGCGCCCACCCGACCCTCTGCGGACGCTGCGTCCAGGCCGTGGTCGTGGGTTGACCCGGCGCCCCGCGCCCTTGCTGGCTCTCCGCGCCTACGCCTCTCGATAGCCGCTGACATCGGTGGGGGGCTGTTTGGTTGCGGACGCCAACGACTCACCCCTTGCCGCGCCGCATTTGTTTGCCCTGGCGGATTGATGTTGCTGCCAGAATCATAAACCGGGAGTCAGCACTTCGTACCCCAGAGCCCCGGCCGCCTGGCCGAGGGCCAAGTCGTGGGTCATGAGCCGGCGTACGTCCAGTTCCTGCATGGCCGCCAAGTGCAAACGGTCCAGAGTCCGGAGATGCTGGCGCTCCCTGGTGCCCATCTGTTGGAGCGCTGTCCGAAACAGAGTTCCCGGCAGCGAACGGAACTCGAACGGCTCCTGGTTTGGGAGTTCATGCAGGCGTTGCACCAGCCTGCGATACTGGATTCCGGTGAACGTGCCGCCCAGCCAACCGCCCCGCAGTTGCACCTCCGCCTCCAGTTCAACGAGGGCCGACACCAGCACCTCCCTTTCCCCCGCAATGGCCTCCTGCACACGGTCACTCTCCGGCTCCGGCAACAGCAACTTGAGCAGAGAACTGGTATCCAGATAGAGCATGAAGCCCTCGCTCAACGCCCACGATCACGGCGCCCCGATTCAAGGGTCGCCTGCACCCAACAAATCGCACTCCGCCGGCCGAACACCCGCCGTTGCCAGTCGCCGTGCTCCCGCGGATCGAATCGCCGGCGCTTCGTCGTGGTTCTTGCCAGCCGAACCAGGCGGGCAATCGGCTGGCCATCCCGAGTAATGATCAGCTCCCGCTCGGTCTCGAGCCGCCGCTCGGCGGCCGGCCAACGCTGCCGGAGATCCCGGACGGTAATCGTGTTCACGAGTCGAAGCTAACATGTTTCACAGCACCGTCAAGACGCCGCAAAGGGGGCAGTCCGTATAGACGACAATCGCATTCGACCGCGTTGGCCGCGTCTTTTCTGCGTGCCAATCCGTGCTGTTGGTGGTTCTCTCCTTTCCGAACACACGTTTATGAGCAAACACCGACACGACCATGCGAACGGTCACGCGCATCCTGGGGCCAAAGGCAAGCGCCGCTTCCCGATGGGACTCGTGGGGCTGCTGCTCGGCACGGTCCTCGCCGCCGCAATCTTCATCGTCGCCCCCAGGTTCAGCGGCCTCCCCCAATCCGCACCGCCCCGATCGACCGACGCGCGGGCCGCCACCGCCCCGGCCCCGGAGGCCAAGGCCAATCCCCAGCGGTTGATCGGACGATGGCTCCGCCCGGACGGCGGATACATCCTGGACATCCAAAGCGTCAAAGGCGATCGCTCGCTCGACGTGGCCTACCTGAACCCCAACCCCATCCATGTCTCCCGCGCCGAAACCGAAGAGGATGGGAAGACACTCCGTGTGTTCGTCGAATTGCGCGACGTCAATTACCCGGGCTGCACGTACAAACTGACCTACGACTCCGACAAGGACCAGCTCACGGGCGTCTACTTCCAGGCCGCCCTGAACGAAACGTTCGACGTCGCCTTCACACGGATGAAGTGAAGCCCGCGTGTTTCATGGAGTCGTGACCACCGCGAAGCGGGTAACTCCAAGACGCGGACTGCCGCGGGCTGGTGCGATGTCTCACAATTGGCTGGCGCTTCGCCGCAGCGATTTTCGCCTCCCGCCAGGCGCGCATGAAGCCGCGCCCAGGTCCCATATCTCTCATCACTTGATCGCGTCCAGGATCGCCTTGGCCTCGGATTGAATGGGGCCGTCCGTCGTCGACGCGGCAACCTTCTCCGCCGCTGCCCGCGCCTGGCCGGGTGACGAGATGGCGATGCGGCGCGCGATAGCCAGCGCGGCTCGGGCCGCCACCTCCTGCTCAGCCGCCGCGACCGACCGACCGAGATGATCGAGCAGGTCCTGAAGCTGCTGCTCCCCACCGAGTTGCCCCAGGCTCTCGATGGCCGCAAAGCGAATGGGACCGTTGGCGTCGCCCAGGGCTTTCATAAGCCGCGGAATGGCGTTCGTGACGCCCCGGACGCCAAGACCCCGAGCGGCCTCGGCCCGCATCGCCACGCTGGTCTGATCAAGCTGAGCCATGAGATCCACGTCCACCTCGGGCCCCTCGAGCTGGCTCAGGCTCTCCCGAGCCACCGCGCTCTCCGCGCCCCCGCCGCTCGCCGCCCCAACCAGGAGTTGAACGATCTGGCGGTTGCCCTGCTGGTGCCCCAACGCGCGCAGCGCGGCGGACCGGACCGCGGGGTCGGAACTCATGCTCGCCTTCAATAGAGCGAAGAGCAACGTGCGGTCGGAACACCCGCTCACCGCCTCGATGACCAGCGCTTGCTGGACGGTCGGCAGGGCGTCGAGCAGCGTGACAATCGGCGCGGCCGAGGCCGGCGGCAACTGCCCCACCAGGTTCGCAGCCGCCGCCTGCGAGGCTGGATCCGGACTGCGCAGGAGTTGCAGGATCAGCGGCACCGCGCGGTCAGGAGCGACACGCGTCAACCCGGCAAGCGCGGCGATGCGCTGCGGACGCGGCACCGGCGTTGATCGGTACATCCGCGCAAAGGTGTCGGATGCCCGGTCTGCCCGGCCCTTCTCGATCAGGCGCTCCGCGCACGCCAGCAGGGCATCGAACAAATACCGCACATCGAGACGCCGTTGCGCGCCTTCGGATAGGTTGACCGAAACCGATGCCCCCTCGCCCAGCGCGGCATCAAAGCGCCCCGCAACCGCGCGCAGCGCGTCGAACGCAGACTCTCCCCCGATCTTGCCCAGCGCGCTGATGGCGGCTTGCACCACCGCAACGTCCCGGGAGTCGAGTTGAGCCGTCAGCGCGGACACGCTCGTCGACTCGCGCCGTTCCCCCAGCGAATTGATCACCCCTACCAGCAAATCGCCGCGTGTCGTGTGCAGAGCCTGCCGCAGAGCGGCGCTCGCCGCCGCCGACGGCATCGCCTCGAGCGCCTGCCTGGCCATGTGCCCCAGCTTCGGATCGTTGAGCATCCGCCCCAGGAAAAGCACCGAAGAATCCGACCCGACAAGCCGGAGCTGGCGACACACGAATTGCTTCGCCTCGATCGAGGCCCCGGACTGCAGAACGCTCAGCAATCGCAGTTCGACATCGGCCGCACGCTTCGGATCCGAGGTCGCGGCATGTGCCAAATCCTCGACCGCCGTCAGATGCGCGCGGTCCTGCCCGGCGCCATATCCCTCGAGCGACGCGATCGGATCATCCTCAGCCGCCCAAGCCACGAGGCTGCACAAAAGCCATGCCACCGCCACACAGACGCGCAACACGGCCCTCGAACCCACCTCACATTTCAATGTCCCCACACGCATTCAGTTCTTCAATGTCAAAGCCGCCCACAAAGCCTTCCCTCTCGGTGTCGCCGCAGGAATGCCAGGACAGCAGATGCCGTTCAAGCAAAACCAGCCCCAAAACCAGCCCCAAGTCTGTTGTCTAGAGTGTTACTTCATCACTCCCAGGGCACGTGCGTTCGACACGCCCACTCAATCCGCTCATCGAGCGTTGTGCCCGCGCGTCACGCGCTCGCGATAAAGAACCTGTCACACCATTATCACTGTGGAACGTCCGCGGATGGCAAGGTGGCCTGTCCATCCCATGTGGCGCCAGACCCGCTGCCATCGAGCGGGCCTCATTTTGATTCTCCCGCATGCGCGCCGCTGGTAATGTGCGCCCATTGAAACATCGGACGAGTTCCAGGCAACGGGCAGCGCACGGCGGCGCCGCGAGTGAGGGACGCGGATCGAAGACGGCCATATCGAGGGGTGACAAACGGGCGGGCAGGGGACGAGACTGGCTGTTCCGGTTGGCGGCATTGACGTTGTTGCCGCTGTTGGCGCTGGTGCTGGTCGAGGGGGGCTTGCGGCTGATCGGATTTGGCCATTCGACAAGTTTTTTCAAGAGAACCCGCATTCAGGAGCGCGAGGTCTTTGTCGAGAACGACAAGTTCGGCCTTCGGTTTTTTGCTCCCGAGCTGGCCCGGAGTCCGGCGCCTGTTGTGATGAGGGCCGAGAAGGGCGCCGGGACGTGCCGGATCTTTCTGTTTGGCGAATCGGCCGCCCTGGGAGATCCCCGGCCGGCCTACGGGATGGGCCGTTACCTCGAGGCGCTGCTGTCGGAGCGGTTTCCCGGGACCGAGTTCGAGGTGGTCTGCGTGGCGATGACGGCGATCAACTCGCACGCGATCCTGCCGATTGCGCGCGAATGCGTCCGTCACCAGGGCGATCTCTGGGTCATCTACATGGGGAACAACGAGATGGTGGGACCTTTCGGCGCGGCGACGGTGTTTGGCCGGCAGGTTCCGGGGTGGCTGTCCATTCGCCTGACGCTGGCAATCAAGAGCACCCGGCTCGGGCAGGCGATGGAATCGCTGATTCGGAAGTGGGGGAAGAAGTCCGCCGGTCCCTGGAGCGGGATGGGCATGTTTGCCGAGCAACACGTGGCGCCGGACGATCCGCGACGGCAGATTGCGCACAGGCACTTTGCACGAAACCTCGAGGGCATCCTGCGCCTGGCAGAGAGAGCGGGGTGCCCGGTGGTTTTGAGCAGCGTGGCCAGCAACCTGCGCGATTGCGCGCCGTTCGCATCCGTCCATGCGGCGTCGATGACGCCCGCAGCCAAGGCTCAGTTCGAGGCCCTGTGTCAGGCGGCGGCGACCCATGAGGCTGGCGGGGATCTCGACGCGGCCTTGGCAAGCTACCGTCGCGCGAAGGAACTGGATGCGACATATGCCGAGGTTGATTTCCGCCTTGGGCACTGCCTCTTGCGTCGCACGAATGCGGTCGAGGCCGGGGAAGCTTTCGGGCGCGCGCGCGACTTCGACGCGCTTCCTTTCCGGGCCGAATCGGCGATCAACGGACTGATTCGCGAGGCCGCCGGGCGGCATCGGGGCGGGGACGTGCGGTTGGTTACAGCCGAGGAGGCATTGGGCGAGCAGGGTGCGGCGGGCGTGCCTGGGGCAGAGTTCTTCTTCGAGCATGTTCACCTGAACTTCGCGGGCAATTACCGTCTGGGGCGGCTGTTGGCCGAGGCGGTCGAGCAGAGTCTTCCTTCCTCGATTGGCCGGGGGCGGGTTGCGGAGTGGGCATCGCAGGAGGCGTGCGATCGGCGGTTGGGGCTGACGGAATGGAACCGGGCGGGGGTGATCGAGGATGTGCTGCGCCGACTGCAGGCTGCGCCGTTCACGCGTCAGGCGAATCACCAGGCCCAGCGCGATCTCTGGCAGAAAGAGTGGCAGTCGCTCAAGAGCCGGCTCACGCCAGAGCGCGCGGCGGAGGCTCAGGCGGTGTATCGCGACGCATTGTTGCGTGCGCCGCGGGACCATCGGCTCTACGAGGGCTACGCGGAATTTCTCGAAGCGACGGGCCGGCCCGAGGAGGCGGGTGCGCAATGGCGGGCGATCCGCGGTTTGTTGCCGCATCATTTTGCGGCCTATGTCCACGCCGGGCGTCTGTTGGGACGACAGGAGCAGTGGAGCGCCGCGGAGACGAGTTTGCGGAGGGGGCTCGAACTCGAGCCGAGGTCGGGGGAAGGGCATCTCGAGTTGGGGCGCGTACTGGCCGCTCAGGGCAAGGTGGACGAGGCGCTTGTCGAGTACGAGTCGGCTCTGCGTTGGCAGCCGGGGAACGCCTCGATTTATCTGCATCTTGCCAACGCTCTGGCGGCGCAGGAGAAGCGGGGTGCGGCGATGGAGGCGCTGGCCAAGGCGATCCGGGTGCAGCCGTCGTACTGGGAGGCGCATTACCTCCTGGGTGTCGAGCTGGCGATGAGCAATCGGATTCCGGAAGCGCGCAAGGAGTTTGAAGAGGTGCTGCGGTGGCGTCCGAACCATGTGCTGGCGCACATCAATCTGGGGGTGGCGCTCGTCAAAGAGGGGTTGATTGCGGAGGCCCGGGGGCATTTCGAGGAGGCGCTGCGGCTGGATCCAGAGAATCAAAGGGCGCGGGAGCATCTCAACGCCATCGGCCGGATGATGCGCGGCTCGGGGTCCGTGGGGCCGTGAGGAGAGGTTCGGACTGGGGGTGGATCGAGCCTCGATGCGTCCGGCGCCTCAGTCTGTTGTGCTCGGGGCGGGCGGCTCTCTTTGTTCGGTGTGAGCGTCTTCGTATTCGCGCACGGGCGCGGCCGCGCCGCCCTGGGCGGGGGGCTGAATGGCGGGCTTCAACAGGCGGTTGGGGCGGGTCGCGGCGCGGGCGAGGTCGGCTGGGGAGACGGTGATTGGGCTTTGGATCAACTCGGGCACGTTGAAAGTCTCGAGGCAGGAATCGAAGTAGGCGGGATCGCGTTGGGGGAGGAGGAAAGGCTTCGAGAAGCGGCCCGCTGGATCGACATGGGTGAAGAAGGGGCGGGCGAAGAGGCCATCGAGGCGTTTGCTGCTGAAGACGAGCCAGCGGCTGTTGCTCGACCAGCAGTGCCAGGTGTCGGCGGCATTGCTGTTGATGTCGAGACGCCGATGCTCCTGGGTGGCGAGATCGAGCAGGTGGAGATCGCTCGAGGGCTGGTAGATTGGGAAGTGGCCGTAGGCGCACAAGCCGTAGACCAGGAACCGGCCGTCAGGGGAGACCCGCGGTTGAACGGCGCTTCGGCCGGTTGCCTCGGCGGAGACGATTGTCTCGGGTTCTCCCCAGCGATCGAGTTCGAGGTCGTAGGCGACGCGCATCAGGTCGTATCGCACCTGGCGGAAGCGTCGGCGGTCCATGTTGCCGAGCTTGGGAGCGCTCGAGAAGTAGAGGGCGCGTCCGTCCGGCGCCCAGCAGGGCCAGGTTTCGAGCCGATCCGGCCGGGCGATGGCGTGCGGTGAGACGACTGTATTGGAGTCGACGCGGTAGATTCCGAGGTCGGAGTCGGCGTCGAAGACGTCGCGCGTCTCGCCCTTGGTATGGAAGAAGAGTGAGAGCTTGTTTGCGGAGGCGGCGAGCAGACGTCCGCTGGGGTGCCAGGACATGTAGCCGGAGGTCTTGGCCACCGTGGCGACCTGATTGGATGCGATGAGGAGCATGGGATTGCCGCTGTCCTGGCTGCGGATGTGGAGCGCCATGCGCTCGGGGCTGTGTTGCAGGAAGGTGTGGCAGTTCAGGCAGCCGCGTCCGAAGCGCGTGTTTTCGAGCACGGGCGTTTCCTTGAACGTCTCGAGATCGCGCTGATAGATGCCCATGGTCCGGTAGATATTGTAGAGGGGCAGCAGACGCCGGTAGACCAGGTGCCCATCGAGCTCATCGGGCGCGATGCGGTTGGTCACAGCCTGGAACTCGAGCCACTGTCCCTCGCGGCTCAGCACGGCGATTTCGATGAGGATGTGGCCTCCGACGTTCGCGCGCAGCAGGGCGTTCCAGGGCCTGATGGGGATGGCCACCCGCGGCGATCGTCCCGCGAGCTCGATCGGCGAACCCGCGGGACCGGACAAGCGCGTGCGAAAGCGAGCCCCATCCTCCTCGATGATGAAGTTCATGGGAGCGATGTTCGGGGGCAGCACGATGTCGGTGTAATCGGGCGCGAGCCGTGGCATTCGCTGCGGGGGGGGCGCCGCGATGTCCGATGCGGCGGCCGCGACGGCGAGTGCCGCAAGGAGGCAACCGAGCGCGATCCGGCGAGTGATGGGGTGCAGGCGAAGGTTCATTTGTGGCCTGTGGTGCGAGTGGGCCGGATCGCGCCAAATGTCACGCCGAACCGCTGATAGAACCAAAACGTATCGCCGAACCCGGCTGCGAGCCGCACAGGAAGGTCGGCGACACGCCTGCTGTCTCTGTCGAGTTGGGCCAGAAACTCGCCGTGGCGGCGGACGGTGTCGGGGCTGACACGGCGTCCCGCGATTTCGGTTTGGTCGGATCCCTTGGGGGCGAGGTGTGCGATCATCGCCTCCTCGATATGGCGCGGCGTTTCCCAGATGCCGTGTTGGTCCAGGGCGCCAAGGGTTTGGAGGAGCGGCTCGGATTGGCCGTTCAGGAGGTAATGCGCCATCAGATACTCGAGGGCCATGCGGTTGCGCCGGTTGCTCTGCAGAAGCTGCCTCAACAGGAATTCCGTCGGAACCCCGCTGTCCGCGTAGTCCGAGGTCACGAGGAAGGGGCGCACGCGGGCGATGTCGTCTTCGTCGCTGAGGCTTGGGTCGGCTGCGAGCGCCCGGAGGCGGCGGGCTGCTTTCTCCCGCTGGAATGGGACCTGGCGGAGGCGGTTGAGGAACACGCGGGCTGCGCGCGGCCGGTCTTGGAGGACGTTGATGCGGGCCAACTGCCAGAGGAGGTGCGGGCGTTGGCCGATGTTCTCGAGAGCCTCGTGGGCGTAATGCTCGGCCAAGCCGACCTGTCCCAGTTCGAGCAGCGTATTGCTGAGGGGGGTACAGACGGCCATGCCTTGGCGCATGGAAGGCAGCAAGGGGGCCCCCTTTCTTTGGGGGAATGCAAATAGATCTTGGTTCAGCCTGCCGGTGTGGTAGAGCGCCTGGTTGATGGGCAACTGCGCGGAGGGATCTGGCATTCGACGCAGACTGCGGGCGGCGTCGAGCACGCGCTCCCAACGGCCCTGCTGGGCTTCCCACGCGATGCGGATCAGCGGCTTCCGGTCCCAATCGAAGGTGGCGGCCAGCAAGGCCACCGACGCGGCCAGGCCCGCGAGGCGCCAGGCCCACCGGGTCGCTTGGGGCAAACGCCGTCGCCGCTCGCGCGAGGAGGCTGCGGTCCCGCGGGTCGCGGGCGTGACGATCCCTGCGACCGTCAGGCCGAGGGCGATTGGCAGACACACATGCAGCAGCGCACACACGACCAGCGACAGGCCTGTGCCCCAGGGCGCGAAAATGGTGGCGAGCGACACCCCGGGAAAGACCAGGATTCCGCCGGCGATGACTGCGGCTGCGAGGCCGCACACCAGCGGGCTGGTGAAGCGGCCCGACCGGGGCTGGGCAGCAGGTGGGGGTGTGGGCGGGCGCTCGGGTTCCGGCGCGTGCCGGTCCTTTTCGCGCACGGCGCGGATTTCGTCTCGGGTTCGAGGCAAGTGTTGGGCGGCTTGGGAGCAAGGGCTGTTGGATTTGAGGCTTGGCTTCAGGGCCAAAGCTGTTTCCCACAGAGTGCCCAGCAGCACAAACAGAACACTGGGGATCGGGCCGGCCACGTAGAACAGCGCGGCGACGGCGAGCCAGAACGAGGCCCAGCGGAGGGCGGATGGGACCGGACGCCAGACCTGCCATGCCACGGCTCCGCGGAGAGCGAGCAGGAGGCCCAAGGCGATCGCATGCAGCGGGGCATCGTATTGACCGGCGAGCATCAGCAGGAGCAATGCGGGCACAAGAGGCAGGCAGGAATGGCATCTTCCCGCCCGTTTGAGGAGCAAGGCCGTTGCGCCCGAGACCAGAGCGGTGAGGCTGGCGCTCACGAACGCGCCGAGCATGGCGCGGCAATCCATCTGGGCGAGCCAGGCGGCCGCGTACTCGACCAGACCGCCTGGGCGGTCGAGGTGATCTGCAAAGAACTCGGCGTCGAGGAAGAAGACTGGCCCCGCATGACAGTAGCGCAGGGGCGGGTCGATCCAGAGTCCGATGTAGAGCCAGGCGGCAAGGAACAACAACGCGGCGGGGAGCCAGGGCGTCTTGTGCGGCGGGACCGACGGGGTGGGGTGAGACGCTTCCGACGCCAAGGCCTTGGCCGCGGGCGGGGTTGGGGTCTGCCCCGCGGCGGTGGCGGAATGCGGCGTCTTCTGCTGCTTGCGACGTCCCATGACGGGGGCGCACCTAGCACGGAAATCTCGTGCCGGGATGATCGTTGGCAAAGAGGCCGGGTGCGATGTCTTCGGCCAGGCTCTGGCAACGTTCGAGGATGAGGTTCAGGTCCTCGCAGCCGAGGGCGAAGTCCGCCAGGGCGCGCGCCTCGGTGGACTTGAGGCGGCGGATGATGAGTTTGACTGCCGGCACGAGAGAGGGTGCGACACTGAGTTCATCCGCTCCGAGGCCGAGCAGGAGCGGCACCAGAACGGGATCGCCGGCCATGGCGCCGCAAATGCCGGTCCAGATGCCGTGTTGGTGGGCGGCGTCGATGGTGTGCTTGATGAGGCGGAGGACGGCCGGGTGCGTGGGTTGGTAGAGGTGTGCGATCTGAGGGTTGAGGCGATCGACGGCGAGGGTGTACTGGATGAGGTCGTTGGTGCCGATGCTGAAGAACTTGACCCGCCGCGCCAATGTCTCGGCGATCAAAGCGGCGGCGGGCACTTCGATCATGACGCCGATTTCGAGGTCGGGATCGAACGGCACCTTTTCCTGGTGCAAATCGGTCTTGCACTGTTCGACAAGTCGGTTGGCCTGGTTCAACTCGTCGAGTCCGGAGATCATCGGGTACATCATCTTGACGTTGCCGACGGCGCTGGCCCGGAGGATGGCGCGCAACTGGGTGCGAAAGAGGTCGTGTTGCTGGAGGCAGACGCGGATCGCGCGCAGGCCCATGAAGGGATTCATCTCGACCGGGAGAGTGCGTTTGGACTGCACCTTGTCACCGCCCAGATCGAGGGTGCGGATGATGACGGGGCTGGGGTGGAGGTCGGTTGCGACGCGGTGATAGGTCTGGTATTGCTCCTCCTCGGAGGGTGTCGTGTCGCGGTTGAGGAACAGGTATTCGGTGCGGAACAGGCCCACGCCGTCGGCGCCCTTGTCCTTCACGGCGGCGGTCTCGGTCGTCTGCTCGATATTGGCGGAGAGCGCGACGCCGACGTTGTCGAGGGTGATGGCCGCCTGATCGCGCAGTTCGCGCAGCCGGTCTTCACGCGCCACGTGTTTTCGCGCCAACTGGCCGTACTCGAACAATGTCTGGTCGGTGGGATCGACGATCAAAGCGCCGTTGAAGCCATCGAGCAGGGCATACTGACCCGACCGGACCTGGCGGCTGGCGTTGCAGAGGCCGACGACGGCCGGGAGTTGGAGGGACTGGGCGAGGATGGCGGTGTGCGAGGTGCGGCTGCCTTGGTCGGTGGCGAAGCCCATGATGAGATCCCGATCGAGCAGCGCGGTTTGGGAGGGGGTGAGGTCGTCCGTCACCAGGATGCTCGGCTCGCGAAGATCGGCGAGTCCGACCGGGCCTTCCCGTTGGAGCAGGTTATGGAGGATGCGATCGACGACATCCCGCATATCGACCATTCGTTCGCGGAGGTAATCATCGTCGATGGCGCCGAACGCGGCCAGGTAGCGATGCGACACGACTGAAAACGCGTGTTCGACGTTCACGTGCTCGCGCCGCAGGAAACGGACCACTTCCTCGAGCAGGACCGGATCGTCCAGGAGGAGCAACTGCGCGTCGAAGATGGCGGCGTCATTGGCCCCCATGTTCTCGCGCACGCGCTTCTGGATGTCATGGATCTGTTCGCGACTTCGCAGGAGCGCGTGTTCGAGCTTCTGTGTCTGCTCCGGCACGTCCTCGTCCCGGATGCCGTACTGGGGCACCGTTGCGGTCGCTGTGGGGTGGAAGACAAACAGCCTGCCCCGGCCAACCCCGCGGGCAACAGGGATACCGAGGAATCGCTTTTCACCCGTTCTGGAGGGTTCGGCCACGGCCTTTGCGTAACGCATCCGCGGCGGTTTGAAAATCAAAATCCTGCACCCGCGGACCCAGGAAGACGCCGGGCCGAAGGGCGAGACAGGGCCAATTCATGAAGTGGAGCGGCGACGCCTGCCTGCCTGCCGGCAGGGCCCCGTCTCCGAGAAACACCGTGTTCACTCGCGATGGCGGGGTACGAGCCGTCCCCCCTCCAGCCTTTTCGTCCTTATGAATTGGCGCTGAGGGCGGGAGGCCTTTCGCTTTCACCGCTTGAGGTTTGGCCGGCTTGTTGGCAGTCTGGGCAAGGTGAATCGCCTCGTGCAACGGTTCCGTCGCCTCCGGGAGGAGGGTCGGAAGGGTCTGGTTGTCTACATTGGCGCCGGGGATCCGGATCTGGACACGACGCGGCGTCTGGCGCTGGCGTTCGATGCCGCGGGGGTGGATGTGATCGAGTTGGGCGTGCCGTTCAGCGATCCGCTGGCGGACGGACTGGTGAACCAGCTCGCCGCGCAGCGGGGGCTCGAGTCCGGGACGACGCCTGGCGGGGTGCTGGCCGCGGTGAAGGCCTTGCGCCAGGGGTCGCACGTGCCGGTGGTTCTCTACATCTACTACAACCTGATTCACCGCTACGGACAGGAGCGGTTCATCCGGGACGCAGCGGAGGCCGGCGTGGATGGTTTGCTTGTGCTGGATTTGCCGCCGGAAGAGGCTGGCGGGTACGGGCAACAGATGCGGGCGGCGGGCCTGTGCGCGATCTACCTGATCGCCCCCACGACGCCTGAGGAGCGCGTGGCGGGGATTGCGAAGGAGGCGAGCGGGTTCATCTACTACGTCTCGCGCGAAGGGGTCACCGGCATGCAGACCACGGTCGCCGAGACCATTGGCGACATGACGGCCCGGATTCGCCGGCACACACACCTGCCGATCGCTGTCGGCTTTGGCATCTCGAATCCCGAGCAGGCCAAGGCGGTGGCCCGGCACGCCGATGCGGTTGTGGTGGGAAGCGCGGTGGTGGACCGGATTGCGCGCGGGGCGGGGCGGGGCGACCTGGTGGAGTCGGTGGCGTCGTTCGTGCGCACTCTGGCGCAAGGGATTCGCGAATGAAAAAGAAACAGAGCCAGGCGAATGACCGATATGTGATCATCATGGCCGGGGGACGGGGCGAACGGTTCTGGCCGGTCAGCCGCGAGGATCGGCCCAAGCAACTGCTGGCCCTGCTGGGCAGCCGCTCGCTCTTGCAGGACGCCGTCGATCGCGCGCGTCCGCTGGTCCCGATCGAGAACATCCTGGTGATCACCAACCGCGTGCAGGCGTCCGCCGTGCGCCGCCAGCTTCCGGACCTGCCGCGGGACAACATCATCGCCGAGCCGTGCGGCCGCGACACATGCGCGGCGGTGACGCTGGGGGCGGCGCTGGTGGGGGCCCGTTCGACGACGGGGGTGATGGCGGTGCTGCCGGCGGACCACGTGGTGTCGGGCGCGAAGTCCTTCGAGCAGGTGCTGCGGGACGGATTCGATCTGGCCGCGCGGGGGCAGGTGATTGTGACGATCGCGATCAAGCCGACCGAGCCTGCCACCGGTTTCGGGTACATTCGCGTCGGGGCGCCGCTGCCTCCGCCGCACGGCGCCAAGACCTACCGCACGACTTTTCACAGGGCGGAACAATTCGTCGAGAAGCCGCACTACGACCGCGCCGTGGAATACGTCAACAGCGGGGCGTACCGGTGGAACGCCGGGATGTTCATCTGGTCGTTCGTCACTCTCGTCGAGGGGCTGAGCAAGCACGCGCCGGACATGGCCGAGGCCTGTCACCGGTGGTTCAAGGTGGCGGGAACGCCCAAGCTCGCCGCGACCCTGGCAGCCGAGTACCCCGCGCTGCGGAAGATCTCGATCGATTACGCCCTGATGGAGCATGCCCACAATGTCGTGGTGGCGGACGGCACGTTCGCCTGGGACGATCTCGGTTCGTGGACCGCTCTGAGCCATCATCTGAAAGCCGACGCGGCGGGGAACTGCGCGATCGGGGATTTCGTGCATGTGGATGCCGCGCGCAACGTCGTGTTCGACGCCCGCACGAAGAACCGGACTGTGATCGCCGTGGTGGGGCTGCGGGACTCGATTCTCGTGCTGACGGACGACGCCACGCTGCTGGCGCACAAGAGCCAGGCCCAGAAGGTCCGGGAACTGGTTGCCCGCCTGGCCGCGGACGAGAAGCGACGCGCTTTGCTTTGATGAGCCCGCATTTCAGGTGAAATGTGACGGTGGCCGGTCAGATGACTCCTTCAAGTGGTGACAGATCCGTGTATACAGAGCGACATAAATGATGCAGCGCCGGGTCAGGGGACCCGGCCTACAAACCTGTAGGCCGCGTGCCCTCACGCGGCGGGACTTCTGACGCTGTGTATAGAGGACTGCGATGCGGTTTTGCCAAAGCCCGGACGTCAGATCACAGGCAGCCTTGCGGAATGTCCAGACCGCGGATCGGTTTGAGCCTCGGCGAAGCGGGCCGTTGCCTGCGCGGGCGCGGGCGCGCGCATGTGTGAGGAGGTGATTCTGCGGGGTCAAAGGGGCGGTCGCGGGCGACGAGGACATCGCCCCTCCACGGCTCTACTCGCGCACGCGCGGGTGTAGTGAGTGGGGACGTCCCCGGCCCCGGCCAATGGGATCGCGGAACGGGCCTCCGTGCAAACAAGTGTTGTCAAACCGGACCTGATCTTATAGGAGAATGGATAGATTGAGACTCTGATGCGCAAAGCCAAGCATCCAACATCGTCGCGCCCGGCGCAGACAAGCAGATACGACGCCCAATGTTCGGTCCTGAAAGACGCCTACGGAGCATTTGCGGATCTGAGGCGGGAGTTGGCGGACTCGAAAGCCGCCGTGGCGGAGCGCACCGACTTGCTCGATCTGTTCGCCAACTGCGCCGATTCGCAACGGGCGTGGCTTCTGCTCGAGGATTACTTCGAGAAACTCTCGCTGGCCCGGCGCGATTTTGCCGGCAACGACTGGTGGCCCCGCCTGCTGGGCGCCCGCGGCAAGGCCCGGCTCGAACAGACCGCCCTTCTCTTCCTCCGGGCGGGACGTCCGCTCCCGACGGAACTGGCGAGCCATGCCAATTTCGGGCGCCTGGCCGAGATCGAGCAGGAAGAGAGGGAACGCCGGGAAATCGAGGCCCTCGAGAACTGGATGCTGCCGTCGGTGCCCCTTCACCTCGACGCTCCGCGGGCGCGGCTGCGTGTGCTTGCCAAACCCGTCCCGCATCCGGGCCACGCGGGCTTGCACGACCTCGAGTGCGGTTTCCTCTTGTTCCGTCCCCGCAGCGGCGAGAAGCCGCGGACGCTCACCGAGCTGATCGAGTTGGCCGGGCGCGCCGTGCATGAACAGGAGCTGTTCGCTCCGCACGACTGGGATTTCATCGCGTGGCTGGCTGAGACATACCGGCAGGGCGGGCGGGATGGGGAGCCGGTGCGGCTGAACGGCGTCGAGCTGCTGCAGTGGCTGGCGCACTGGGGCAACCCCCCGTGGATCGAGTGGGCTGGAAAGCCGGAGAATGTCAGTTTCAATGGGCAACTGGCGGAGCTGACCCCGCACCTGGCCAACGGGGAGTCCGACTCCGCCCTCCACCAGCGCTTGCGGCTCCCGACGGGGGAAGTTCTGCCTCTGGACAAGGCGTGCTTTTTTGCGGGCCGGCCCGGACTGGTGGCTTTTCACCAGACCATTTTTCTGCTTCGCAACCCCCCGCCGCCCCCCGTGCTTTGCGCCCTGCTCGCTCGCCCCGGGGTGTCGGTCAGGAAACTGAGTCACCGCCTGATCACCCACCTGCGGAAGACCGCGGCCGGTTCAGGCGCGGCCTGGGAGACCCTCTGCGTGGCCCACCGGGCCAGGCCGCAGTTCTTGTTTGATCTCTCGGAAGACACGATCCGGCTGCGGCTGGTGGCCGTGAGCGAGCGGGACAAGAGCCGATGGCAATGGAACGGCCACGAATGGCAGCGGACGGATCCGCCGGCCAACCTGACCGGGAAGCCCGAGATGCTCGATGATCCGCGGCTCGAAGCGGCCACCGCGTGGCTCCGCCGGCAGGATTGGTTCACTCCGGAGCCCGGGTTGTGGATCGGAGACGCGAACGACAATTTCTTCGCGACGCTCGCGCAGGCCTGGCCCGACCGCCCCGCGGAGGCCGACTATCTGGGCAATGGCTCTTTTCAACGCCTGTTCCTGGCGCCCCGGCAATTGCGTCCGAGGATCGTCGTGCAGGGGAGCGGCATTGACTGGTTTGCCGTCTCGGCGGCGTGGGAACAGGAGGGCCTGCGGCTTTCGGCCGCGGATCTCGAGCGGCTTGCCACGGCCGCGAGCCGGTTCGTCAAACTGCCCGACAGCGGCTGGGTCGAACTCGACCTTTCGGCGGTGCAGAAGGCCCATGAAACGATGGCGGATATCGGCATCGACGGATTGTCCGCGCTCCCGCAGAAGGTCGACCTGGTGCAGGTGACGCACATGGACGAGGAGGGCCTGCAGCGTTTCGGCGACCAGCCGGAAGCCAAGGCGCTTCGGGGGAAACTGGCCAACTTCAAAGGGATTCCCAAAGTCCCGCTTCCCGGCTCGGTGGTCGCGGAGATGCGTCCATATCAGAAGGACGGCTTCGATTTTCTCTGTCACCTCGGGCGGATCAAGCTGGGCGGGATTCTGGCGGACGACATGGGGCTAGGCAAGACGCTCCAGACCCTGGCGTGGCTGGCCTGGCTTCGGGACCAGAGCCGCAAGCCGAAACCCGCGCTGGTGATCTGCCCGGCTTCGGTCCTGCACAACTGGCGGCGCGAGGCGGAGAAGTTCACGCCGAGCCTGAAGGTGTTGGTTCTTGAAAGCGGTCCGGGCCGGCACAACCTGCGCAAGCAGATCCCGCAGCACGATCTGATTGTGACCAACTACGCGCTGCTGAGGCGCGACCTCGAGGCGCTGATGAAGTTCGAGTTCCGGGTGGTTGTGCTCGACGAAGCGCAGTTCATAAAGAATCCCGGCGCTCAGATCACGCTTTCGGTCAAGCAACTGCGCGCCGAACACCGGCTTGCCCTCACCGGGACGCCACTCGAGAACCGGCTGCTCGACCTCTGGAGCATCGTCGATTTCGTCCAGCCCAACTACCTGGGCACACAGTCCCAGTTCCACGAAATGTACGAGCCGACGGGTCCGGACGCCGAATTCACGCAGCGGCTGGCGCGGCGCAAACTGTCGTCGAAGCTGCGTCCGCTGCTCCTGCGCCGGCTCAAGAAGCAAGTGGCCAAGGATCTTCCGGACCGCATCGAGGAGCGCCGCGACTGCGAGTTGGGCGACTCGCAGCGCAAGCTGTATCTGGCCGAGTTGCGCCGGAGCCGGGAGCAGGTGATGCAGACGATTCAGGAGAAGGGGCTGGCGCGCAGCAAGATGCATGTGTTGGCCGCGTTGACCCGCCTGCGGCAGATCTGCTGCCATCCCGCCCTGGTCGGCAGCGATTCGCCCTCCGGCAAGACCGAGACCTTGTTCGAGCTGATGGAGCCGTTGCTCGAGGAAGGCCAGAAGGTCCTGGTGTTCAGTCAGTTCGTGCAGATGCTCCAACTGATCGAGGCCGAGTGCAAACAGCGCCAGATGCCCACCTACGTCCTGACCGGCGAGACAAAGAACCGCATGGACATCGTTGGGGCGTTCCAGGCCGACGCCAAGCCGTCGATCTTCCTCCTGAGTCTGCGCGCGGCCGGGACGGGTCTGAACCTGACGACGGCCAGTTATGTCATCCTGTACGATCCGTGGTGGAACCCGGCCGTCGAGGCCCAGGCAATCGATCGGTCGCATCGCATCGGCCAAACGCAGACCGTCAATGCCTATCGCCTGATCGCCCCCGGCACGGTCGAGGAGAAGATCTGGGAGTTGCAGCAGCGCAAGGCCCAGACGATCGCCGATGTCCTGGGCGAAGAGGGATTCGCCCGCAGTCTGACCCAAACTGACCTCGAGTATCTGTTCGCGGAAGACTAGACATTCATCGCCATGACAAGCAGGGAGCGTTTGCAGGCTGCGATCGAGCATCGCCAGCCCGACCGGGTGCCGGTCGATTTCGGCTCGACGGCCGTGACCGGGATGCACGTCTCGATTGTGCACCGGTTGCGCCAGCGTCTTCTGGGCGAGCCCGACTACCGCGTCAAGGTGATCGAACCGTATCAGATGCTCGGGGAGATCGACGATGCGCTCCGCGAGGCCCTGGGGATCGACGTCGTGGGCGTGCCGGGGCGCAAGTCGATTCTCGGCACCCAGGCCAAGGACTGGAAACCGTTCACCCTGTTCGACGGCACGCCGTGCGAGGTCTCGGGCGATTTCAATGTCAAGCCCGCCCCGGACGGCGGCTGGCACATCTATCCGGAAGGCGACACCAGCGCGCCCCCCTGCGGCCACATGCCCGAAGGCGGGCATTTCTTCGACACCATCGTGCGGCAGGACCCCATCGATGAAGACCGGCTCGACCCGGCCGACAACTGCGAGGAGTTCGCCCCGCTGGGCGCGGACGATCTCGCGTACTACGGGGACAAGTCACGGTGGTGCGGCGAGCGGGGCGGCCTGGCAACGATCCTGAGTGTTCCCGGCACGGCATTCGGCGACATTGCGCTCGTGCCGGCGCCCTTCCTCAAGCACCCGCGCGGCATTCGGGACGTCGCGGAGTGGTACATCTCGACCAAGACCCGCCGGGCCTACGTGGCGCGGGTGTTCGAGCGGCAATGCGAAGTGGCTTTGGCGAACCTGGCCACGCTGATGGATCTCCTGGGCGACCGGATCCAGGTCGCGTTCATCACCGGAACGGATTTCGGCACACAGCGCGGTCTGTTCATCTCGGTCGAGGCGTACCGGGACCTGTTCCAACCGTTTCACCGGCAGGTCAACGACTTCATCCATCGCCGCTCGGCCTGGAAGACGTTCATCCACTCCTGCGGCTCGGTCTACCAGTTGATCCCGGAGTTCATCGACGCGGGCTTCGACGTCCTCAATCCGGTCCAATGCTCCGCGGCGGAGATGGGGGCGGAGAGGCTCAAGCGGGAGTTTGGACGCGACCTTGTCTTCTGGGGCGGGGGTGTGGACACGCAGAAGACACTGGCGTTCGGCACCCCGCGGGACGTCTACCGCGAGGTGCGCGAGCGGGTTGATCTGTTCAACAGGGAAGGCGGTTTTGTGTTCAATGCCGTCCATAACATCCAGGCCAACACGCCGGTCGACAACGTGATGGCCCTGTTCAACGCCCTGCGCGACGCGGGCGCCGCATGAGCGCCGCGCCGTCCGCCGAGCGCACAGGCAGCGGACCGTACGTGGTCTGGGTCTGCCTGGTTGCGGCGTTGGGCGGGTTGCTGTTCGGCTACGACACCGCGGTCATCGCGGGCGCAATCGGGTTTCTGCAGGAGCATTTCCAGCTCGACGCCACGCAAAAGGGCTGGGCCGCCGCCTGCGCGCTTCTCGGCTGCGTGGGCGGGGTCGCGTTTGCCGGCGTCTTCAGCGACCGGCTGGGGCGGAAGAAGACGCTGGTGCTGGCGGGGGTTCTGTTTCTCGTGTCGGCCGTGGGGACGGCGGTGCCCAGGACATTCACAACGTTCGTCCTGTATCGCGTGCTGGGCGGCGTGGGCGTGGGCATCGCTTCGATGGCGTCGCCGATGTACATCGCCGAGATCTCGCCCGCGCGCATCCGCGGACGGATGGTGTCGGTGAACCAGTTCGCCATTATCAGCGGGATGCTGATCGTCTACTTCGTGAACTACTTCATTGCGCAGGGGGCGGAGCCCTCGTGGAATGCCGCCCGCGGCTGGCGTTGGATGTTCGCGTCCGAAATCGTGCCGGCGACGCTCTTTCTCGCGCTGCTGTTGTTCGTTCCGGAAAGCCCGCGGTGGCTTGCGGAAAACGGGCGGACCGACCAGGCGCGGCGGGTCCTGGCGCGGGTTGTCGGCCCGGGGGCCGTCGATGCCGAACTCGGCTCGATCGAGGCGGCGGCGGGGGAGAAGTCGGCGGCGTTGTCGGATTTGCTCGAACCGGGGCTGCGGCGGATGCTCGGGATCGGCATCGCCCTGGCCGTGCTGCAGCAGGTGACCGGGATCAACGTCTTCCTCTATTACGCGCCGGAGATATTCAAGCAACTGGGGGCCGGCGTGGATGCCGCCTTGTTGCAGACAATTGTCGTCGGCGCGGTGAATCTCCTCTTCACAGTGGTGGCCATCGGCAGGGTGGATCATTGGGGACGCAGACCGCTGATGATGGCCGGGGCGGCGGGGATGGGCGTCTCGCTGCTTGCGCTGGGCCTGGGCGCGCAACACAGCCTGGTCTCGGTCTCGATGCTGGTTTTTGTGCTCGGGTACATCGCCTGCTTCGCGCTTTCTGTCGGACCGGTGACCTGGGTGTTGTTGTCCGAGCTCTTCCCCACCCGGCTGCGCGGGCGGGCCTTGTCGATCGCCACGTTCTGGCTCTGGACGGCCAACTTCGTGGTGTCGCAGACCTTCCCGATGCTGGACGAAAACCCCTGGCTGGTGGCGCGGTTCAACCACGGCTTTCCGTTTTACGTGTACGCGGCGTTCTGTGTCGTGTTGGTCCTGGTGGTTTGGAGGTGGGTGCCCGAGACCAAGGGGCGCACGCTCGAGGAAATCGAGCGGTGGTCGGGACCGGTTGGTTGAGAGGTGAGCGTTGAATGTTGAATGTTTCTGGCTCAGGGCGCAATGCGTTCTTCCCCCGAAATCCCTGGCGGTGTAGACTGTGGGTGGTGAGCAAGACAAGGTCAGAACCTGATACGCATGTTCTCGTTTGCCGGAGACACGGTTCTCGATCCGTTCGCAGGGACCGGCACAACCGCCATCGCAGCCGTGGCGAGTGGCCGGAATCGCATCGGCGTCGAGATCGAACCCACGTATCTGGCCTTGGCAGAACAGAGACTGCGCGAGGCAACCTGGCTTCCGAGGTCTTGCGGTGCTGTGAACCCCAAACTCCGGGTCGACTAGCCTGAGACGTTCATCGTTACGATTACGATTGCGATTACGATTAAGAGCGGGACACACCGGTTCATGGTCCCCATGCGCATCGAACCGTCCACCGTCGCGCCTTCAGGAGCGTGGTGTTGGTTGATCTCAGCCGCCGCGGCGTCCGTGTCTTTGTCTATCATGGCCGCGAGCGGAGGGGGCGGCCATGCTTCGTCAACGGCATCTGAGGAGCCCGGACCGATGCCTTCGTCGACAATCGCCATGAACGCAATCGAGAAACAGATCACGCGCGGTCCCGGCGGTCGCATTCTGACGAACACGGGCGTCTGGTCGCCCGACGGCATGTGGATCGTCTACGACACGCGCCCGGACCCGTCGGGCGAGGTGTTCGAAGGCGAGCGGATTGAGATGGTCAGCGTCGGCACGGGCGAAGTGAAGGTGCTTTACCAGGCCCGGCACGGCGCGCATTGCGGCGTGGCCACCTTCCACCCGATCGAGCCGAAGGTCGTGTTCATTCTGGGGCCTGAGAATCCCGCACCCGATTGGAGCTACGGAATGTCGCGACGGCAAGGGGCGATCGTGGATGTGAACCGTCCCGGCGTGGCGATGAACCTGGATGCGCGCGACCTCTCGCCGCCCTTCACGCCCGGCGCCTTGCGGGGCGGGTCGCACGTGCACGTGTGGGACGCGGCGGGCGAGTGGGTGAGCTTCACCTACGAAGACCAGATCCTGAACCGGCACGCCGTCGAAACGGCGGACCAGGAGGTGAACCTGCGCAATGTCGGCGTCTGCGTGCCCGGGCGGCCGGTGCGCGTTTCGAGACTGCATCCGCGCAACCACGATGGCGCATACTTCACGGTGCTGGTCACCCGGACGGTGGCGAACCCGAAGCCGGGCTCCGACGACATCAGGAAGGCGTTCGAGGAAGGCTGGGTGGGCACGAACGGATACGCGCGGCCGGACGGCTCGGTCCAGCGCCGGGCCCTGGCTTTCCAGGGACACGTGGTGACGGCGGACGGCCAGACGATCAGCGAGGTGTTTCTGGCGGATTTGCCTGAGGATCTCACGGTGCCGGGGGACGGTCCCCTGGCCGGGACCGAGGCGCGCCGGCCATTTCCGCCCAAGGGCGTGACGCAGCGGCGGCTGACCCACACCGCGGGGCGCAGGCATCCGGGGGTGCAGGGCACGCGTCACTGGCTGCGGGCGTCGCCTGATGGCAGCCGGATTGCGTTTCTCATGAAGGACGACGAAGGCATGGTTCAGTTGTGGACCGTGTCGCCAAACGGGGGTTCGCCGACCCAGGTCACGCGGAATCCATGGCCCGTCGCTTCGAGTTTCACGTGGAGCCCGGACGGACGATGGATCGCGCATGCGATGGATCGCAGCGTCTGCGTGACCGAGGTGCGGAGCGGCCGGACCGAGCGATTGACCGAGGCCGCGGCCCCCGATCAGGCCCCGCGGCCGGAGGCGTGCGTGTTTTCGCCCGACGGCTCGAGCATCGCGTATGTCCGCCGCGTCCCGTCGCCCGCCGAGCCGGCCAACCAGGTCTTTGTCGTCCGATCGGACAATGGGGTCGCATCTAAATAGTTGACAATTGCATCCTCGGCCTGGCGGCGCGGCGCGTGCGCTGCGGGTCATCGGCCGGCCTCCGCGGGCTCCGGACCGCCACGCGAAACCAGGATCGGCTTTCAGCGGAATCGGATTGAGAAACGCGCCTTCTCGCGGAGTTCCGGCTTGAAGGGAAGGGGAGCGGAGGATCAAATGCAGGTCTTGAGCCGCATGAGAAAACACTACCTTGCCTGCGACCTGGGCGCCGAGAGCGGGCGCCTGATGCTGGGCACACTGGACAACGGGACACTGACGCTCGAAGAACTGCATCGGTTCAAGAACGGCCCGGTCACGGCCGGCAGTTCCCTCCATTGGGACATCCCACGTCTGTTCGGGGAACTCGAGACCGGGCTTGGGATCGCCGCGCGCCGCGGCGCGCCCATTGCCAGCATCAGCGCCGACTCGTGGGGTGTGGACTATCTTCTCTACGACGCGTCGGGCGCGATCATCGAGCCGACGTTTCATTACCGGGATGCGCGGTGTCCGGTCGGGGTGAGGAACGTCTACGCCAAGGTGAGCTGGCCGGAGATCTTCGCCGAGACCGGTCTGCAGTTTCTGCAATTCAACACGATTTTTCAGCTTGCGGCGGAATCGCCTGAGCGCCTCGAGCGGGCGCGGATGATTCTGGGCATTGGCGACGGGTTCAACCAGTGGCTTTCGGGCGTGGCCCGATTCGAGGAATCGCTTGCCAGCACGACCCAGCTTTACGACCCGCGCACGAAGGATTGGTCTCGCAAGCTGATCGCGCGGCTCGGGTTGCCGGCGGGCATCTTCCCGCCCATCGTCCGCTCGGGGTCGCGTCTGGGGCCTTTGCGGGCGGATCTGGCGCGCCGGACGGGACTGACGGGGATCGAGGTTGTGGCTTCGTGCTCGCACGACACGGGCGCGGCGGTGGCGGCCGTGCCGGGCGCGGGCTCGGACTGGGCGTATCTCAGTTCCGGCACGTGGTCGCTGATGGGAGTCGAGCTCGAGACGCCCGTGATCAACGACGTCTGCCGCGAGTTGAACTTCACGAACGAGATCGGCTACGGGAGTTCCGTGCGCCTCCTGAAGAACATCATCGGCCTGTGGCTGGTGCAGGAATGCCGCCGCGAGTGGGCGAACGCCGGCGCGGACTACGACTATGCCGCCCTGACGCGCCTGGCCGCCGAGGCGCCGGCTTTTGTCACGCTCATCAAGCCCGCGGACGACCGGTTCCTGAGCCCGGGCGACATGCCGGCGAAGATCGCGGCCTTTTGTCGCGAGCACCGGCAGCCCGTTCCGGAAACGCCGGGCGCGTTTGTGCGCTGCATCCTCGAGAGCCTGGCGTTGCTCTATCGCCGCACCCTGGGCCTGGTCGACCAATTGACCGGGCGCAAGACGCAGCGACTCCACATTGTCGGGGGCGGGAGCAAGAATGCCCTTTTGAATCAGTTCACGGCCAACGCCCTGCAGATCCCGGTCGTGACCGGCCCGGTCGAGGCGACGGCGGCTGGCAACATTCTGGTGCAGGCGCTGGCGATGGGCGACTTGCCATCGATCGAGGCGGCGCGGCAAGTGGTGGGGGATTCGTTCGAGACGGCGACGGTCCAGCCATGCGATGCCTCCGTTTGGGACGACGCGTATCGGCGGTTCGTCGGGCTGGTCGGGGGGTGACGTCATGAGTTTCCGTCAGCATACGGAGCAGGGGCATGTGGTGGCGCTGCTTGAGCGGAGCCTCGAGCGCGGGCGGTTGGGGCACGCCTATCTTTTTTCGGGCAGCCGCCTTGCGGAGCTGGAGACGGTGGCGAAGACGCTGGCCAAGACTCTCAACTGCCAGGCTCCGCCCCGCCAGGCGGCCAACGGGCTTCCGTTGGATTGCTGCGACGCCTGCACGGCCTGCCGCAAGATCAGCGAGGACATTCACGCCGACGTCCAATGGCTGCGTCCCGAATCCAAGACGCGCCTGGTCAGCATCGAGCAGGTCCGCGATCTGGTCCATACGATGCATCTCAAGCCGGCCGAAGGCCTCTACAAAGTCGCCGTGGTCGTGGCCGCGGACCGCATGACTCCCGGCGCGGCCAACGCGTTTCTGAAGACACTCGAAGAGCCGCCCGCGAAGTCGGTGCTGATGCTCCTGACGACCGAGCCGCAGCGGGTGCTCGAAACGGTGCTTTCGCGCTGCCTGCGGCTGAGCTTCGCGGGCGACACGGGCGGGCCGCGCCAGCCCGAGCAGCTCGATTGGCTGCGGGCCTTCGCTGGCGCGGCTGCGGCGCGACAGCAGAGTTTGCTGGGGCGATACCGGTTGTTGGGATCGTTGCTGGCGGAGCTGGCCCGTTTGAAAGCCCGGATATCCGAGCAGTTGACGGCCCGGTCCCCCCTGCAGCGGTACGAGGATGTCGATCCGGAGCTGCGCGACCGATGGGAGACCGAGCTGGCGGCGGCCACCGAAGCCGAGTATCGCCGGCAGCGCGGAGAGCTTCTCGCCTGTCTGCAATGGTGGCTGCGGGACGTCTGGATCCAGGGGGAGCAGATCGCCGGTCGCTCGCTCGCCTACCCCGAACTCGAAACCGAGTCCGGCGCGGTGGCTGGGCGCGTCTCGCCTCGGGACGCGATGGAGAACCTTGGGGTCATCGAGCGGACGCAGTGGTTGCTCGGCTCGAATGTCCAGGAGGCACTCGCCCTCGAAGTCGGGCTGCTGAAGTTGAAGCTGTGAGCGAGGGGCACACGATCGAGCCGCAACGGGCTCCGTCCGCGGCAACCGGGATGGGAGGCAGCGTCTTCGCGATCCTCGCCGGGCTCTACATTGGGTTCAGCCTGCTCAAGTTTGGGAACCCGGCCATTCTCGACCATCTCATCCCTGTGCCGGGCAGCGCCCTCGAAGTCGTGTTCCAGTCGTGGCCGCTGCGCTGGTCCTACGTGATGCTGGCGGGCCTGGCAATGGTCGGGCTCCTTGCCGCACGATGGACCCTGCCCCGTCCGCGGTGGCTGGTTTTCCTCCCCCTGTGCTGGTTGGCATGGCAGTGGGTCGCCGCCGCGCACACGATCGACGCCCGGCTGACGCGCGTCACGCTGATTCACTTCCACGCCGTTCTCGCCGGTTTCTATCTGGGCCTGTTTGCCCTCGCTCCCGTCCGGCGCATCGGTTTGTTCTGGGGGGGCGTGGCGTTGGGTTTTGCGCTGATGGTGTGGACCGGATTCGATCAGCGGCTCGGCGGTCTCGAGGCCACGCGGCAATTCGTCTATTCGCAACCCGGCTGGGAGAACCTGCCCGCGGAGCACCTGAAACGATTGGGAAGCGACCGCATCTTCGCCACCCTGTTATACCCGAACACGCTGGCCGGGGTCCTGATCCTGCTGCTGCCGCCTTTGCTGGTGGTGACATGGCAGCGCGCCACCTGGCTGAGCCCGGCGGCCCGGGGCGTGATCGCCGGACTTCTCGCGGTGTGCGGATTGGCTTGTCTTTACTGGTCGGGATCGAAGGCGGGCTGGTTGATCGCCCTGGTCATGCTGGTGGTGGTGCTGCTGCGCGCGCCGCTCGAGAAGCGATGGCGGGCAGCCATCATCATCGGCCTGGTGAGCCTTGGGCTCCTGGCTTTCTTCGTCCGGTTCTCGGGCTATTTCCAGAGAGGCGCCACCAGCGTCAGCGCCCGCGCGGAGTATTGGCGGGCAGCCTGGAAGACCTTTGCCGATCGCCCCGTCTTCGGCTCGGGGCCGGGGACTTTTGCAGTGGCCTATCGCCAGATCAAACCGCCGGAAGCGGAGATGGCCCGACTGACCCACAACGATTATCTCGAACAGGCGTCCGACTCGGGCTTTGTCGGGCTGGCGACCTACGGCACGTTTGTGATCGGGTTGGCCGTCCTGCTCTACCGGCGGTGCGGCGCCAACCGGATGCGATTTGCGGTATGGCTTGGAGTATTCGGCTGGGTGTTGCAGAGCGGAGTCGAGTTCGGCCTCTACATCCCCGCCCTCGGCGGCACCGCCTTCTGGCTGCTGGGTTGGCTCTGGGGCGTGTCTGAAGAAGGCGGGTAGGTTAGCGGCGATCTTCGATCGTCACATCCGCCTCGATCTGGTTGTCTTCCAGCATCACAGGGCCGGCGCCCGCCTCGATTCGAATCCCCACGGTCTGTTTGCGCGCTTCAGGGGAACGCGTGTCGCGGATCGTGTTGTGGCGGAAGACGAGGTCCCGTGTCTGGCCGCGCACGCGGATGCCCGCGACGTCGTTGGCCTGGCCGTTGTTCTCGATCACGTTTCGTTCGAGTCGATTCCGGTGGGCGGCCATGCCGAGGGTTTCCTCGCGGAAGAAGACGCCGTCCTGGCGGTTGGCCCGCACCTCGTTTTCCCGGAGCAGGTTGTCGCTGTCCTTGTGGCCAATCGAGATGCCAAAGCGGCCGTTGTTTTCGATGAGGTTGTTCTCGAACAGACCGTGCCGGACGCGCCAGCAGAGGAACAAACCGTCTTCTCCGTTGTGGCGGGCGATGCAGCGCCGGACCACGGGGCGCTGGGAACCGCTCCCCGGGTGCAGCCCCAAGGCCGCGTTTCCTTCGATGACGCAATCCTGAACGACGACGTCGTTGGACTGCTGGAAGCTCAAGCCGTCGCCGTGATAGTCGCGCACCACGCAACGCTCGATCACCGTCCCAAAGCCGCGATAGAGGAAGATGCCGGCGCCGCGGCATCCGTTCAGGGCCACGTTGGCGCCCTTGTTGCCCTCGATCACCAGATCCTCGATGCGCGCCCCTTCGAGATCATAGCCGCTGACGACGGGGAACACCGTGGCCGCCTGCGCGCGGTTGGCGATCATGCAGTCGGCGTTGAGGGGCTTGCTGATCGAAAACGTGTTGCCGTTGCGGCCTGTGATCCGCGCGACGGTGGTGTGGAATCCGCCGGAGTGACTGTCCCAGATGGCCACCCCATCCCCGATCCGGAAACCATCCGGATCGGCCACGGTGATCTGTTCCTCGCCGTAATCGCCATCGAGGGCCAGCGGCGAGACCGCCGCCTTGGCCTTGCGCAGCACTGTCTTGCCCTTCACGCCGCGGACGGTGACGAACGGGCGCAGATGGAGAGAATCGCGCATCGTGTACTCGCCCGCGCCGATCTCGACCGCGCCGCCGCCCAGGCCGGCCACGTAATCGACCGCCGCCTGCAATGCGCGGTTGTCGCTGCCCACGATGTCCGCGTCCCGCACACCGACGCGCAGGTGCGGCCGGTCTTTCATGGCCGAGCGCATGGCGCGCGGGACCTGCTGCTCGTCCACCCCTGGCGAGGAATCCGGTGTCGTCGGGACCATGGCGCGCCAGGCGGCCATGGAGCGGGCGAGGTGGTCGCGGGCGTCTCCGGGGATCCCGTAGCATTGCAGGCCCACGGGCCCCTTGTAACCGACTTTGCGCAGAGAGCCCAGCAGACCGGCCAGGTCGTAACTCCCGGTATCGAGCGGCTCGATCCAGCGGCCGGTGCCCGATTTCACCTCGGCGCTGCCGTCCGAACCGTTGATGCTGACGGCGAACAGGCGGGGGCCGACCGCTTCGAGCAACGGTTCGAGGTTCTTTTCCTCATCCACCTTGAGCCAATGACAGAGGTTGAACATCACCCCCACGTTCGGACGGTCGGCCTGGGTCGCGACGCGCAGCGCGTCCTCGACGCGTTCGAGCCAGTCGTTCACGTGGGGATAGAGGGCGATCGCGATGCCATGCGGCGCCGCGAGGGCGGCGATCTCGCGGACGAGTTCGACCGCGCGCGCGTCGCCGGCGGGGTCGGACGGTTTCCCACCTGTCACGAGCAGGGCGAGCATGGTGTTGCGCCCGCGGAGCAGGGGAAGTGTTTCCTTGAGGCGTGCCTCATAGGGCGGCGCGGCGTCGGGAGCGATGCTGAGACGGATGTAGATCTGGTAGAGCTTGAGTCCGGCGGCATCGAGTGTGCTCAGCCGTTCCGGCACCTGGTCGAGCCACAGGTGCCCGGCGCCGGCGTAACCGAGTTCTTTGAGCATCTGGGCCTGTTCGGCGAGCGACCGTTTGCGCGCGTCATGAGTGTCCATGCACAACGCGAAGAGCGGCCACGCCGGCTCGGCGGCGCGGGACGGCAGACACGCCACGAGAGCGAAGAGGAGCCAGAGATGGACGCGTGTGAGCATGGGAAGACGTGGTTGTCACCGGTCACGCCCGCCAGGGGCGGGGGCGCTCGGGGATGGCCGCCAGGGTATCGCGGAAGACGCGGACGTCCTCGGCGATCTCGAAATCAAACATGCCTGCGAGGACGAAATCAGCCCCGTTGTTCAAGACATACTTGAAGGCGTCGGCCGGGGGGATGGCGCCTGCCGCCATGACCTTGTAGGCGATCCAGGGTTTCTGCACCGTCTTCATGAACTCCGCGGTTTCCGTCGGGCCCTTGCACCAGTAGCCTGGGAACTCGCTGTACGCCGCCTTCAACTCCTCGGGCTTCGGGCCGGTCGGGTAGTTGTGGTGATGAAACGTTTTGACGTAGAAATCGGCCTGCACGCCGTTCTTCTCGCATTCCTGAATGACATCGAGTGCATGGGCGCCCACGCCCGAGGGGACGCCCAGGGACTTGGCCACATCGACAGCTTTGGCGATGAGATCGATGCGGCTGGCGTTGGTGAGGGCGTCGCCATGCACGCCCCAGAGATAGATCGCGTCGGCGCCGTCCTTGACCAGTCCTTCGACCGCGTGCCTGTACTTGACCATGTCGGGCTCGACGGGGGCGGTGGTGCAAAGAATCCACTGGATCTTGCCGCCGCGCTCGCGGCGGTAGCGTTTGAGGACGGACATCGGGTGGGGGGGATCGTGCATCGAGAGGGTGTTGACGCCGTGGGCCTCGGCGAGGGCGAGCGTTTCCATAATCTTCTCGTCGGTGTTGTAATGGGCGGCGAGGTTGTAGACGTAACGCAAGTCGCGGCTGTGGGTGTAATGCGTGAGCAGGTTGCCGCCGAGCAGCAACCGACTGATTTCGAGGTTGCCGATCTTCCCTCGAGGCATGTCGCTTGCGCTGCCGGTGGCCGCGGGGGCGGCGTGCGCCCGGCCGGCCCCGGGGGAGGTCAACGCCCAGGCGGCGCCGGTCGAGGTCATTACCGCTCCTTTCACGAACGAACGACGAGTGAGTTTCATATCAGGATTGTGTTGTGGATTGGTCTGATCGCGCGCCTGGCTAGCTCTTGAGTCCGCGGAAATCCAATTCGAGTTTCCTGTTCTCACGCACCAGTTCGGCCATGGTCAGTTCGCCTCCCTGATAGCCGGCTTCCCGACCGAGGACGGCGGTGAGGTTGGACCGCACGGACGGGGCCACGGTGGGATTGTCGCATGTGCCCTGGGTGATGAACTGGTGAAACTCGTGGATATTCGTCTGAGCGCCGGTTGTGTACAGATTGCCCGTGCTGCCTCCCGTGAACGGCTCGTTCCCCCGAATCCAGACACTGCCAAAGTAGTCGGTGTCGATGTAACCCTCGGACCCGTAAGCCCGCGCGACGATCTCATCCTTCATTTCCGGGATGGTCTGGACGCACGTGAACGAGAGCGGCACATCGTTGGCAAAGAGGTAATTCACGGAGAAATGGTCCCAGATGCTCCCGTGCGGACGCAGTTTCTGGCCGCCCAATCCCAGCGCCCGCACCGGATCGGCGTCGATGATCCACGTGGCGACATCCAGCGCGTGGATGGCCTGTTCGACAATGAAATCGCCCGACAGTTCCTTGACGTGATACCAGCGCCGCAGCCGTTCCTCCATCGACGCGGGCGGCAGGTCGCGTCCGCCCGATGACCACGGGTAATGGGCCTCGCCCATGACGACCCGCCCCATGTCGCCCTGGCGCACTCGCCGCAGGGCCTCGCGATAGAGCTCGTTGGCGCGCGTTTGAAAATCGACCAGGAACACCAGCTTCTTCGCCGTGGCGCGCCTGCCCGACTCGCCAATGCTCAGGCACCCGGGCACGTCCACGGCGATCGGTTTGGCCAAGAAGACATGCTTGCCGGCGTCGACAGCCGCCGCGGCCTGCTCGGGGTGGAAATAGGGGGGCGTCTCGATCACGACCGCATCCAGCTTGCTCTCGAGCAGGCGCCTATAACCCGACAGGCCGCCATAGCGGCGGGCGGTCTCGATTTTGAACTTATCGCCCACGGCATCGATGCGGTCCTGGAAATAGTCGGCGCAAGCCACCAGTCGATACTTGCCGGTTTGCACGAAGAGGTCGGCAATCCAACCGCCGCGTCCGCCGCAGCCGATGAGACCGATCTCGAGGACGCTGTTGGGATCGGCCAGGGCCGCGGACGGTTTGAGCATGGTGAAGGTGCCTGCGGCAGCGGCAGTGGCAAGGAACGTGCGGCGCGGCATCGCGTGCACGATGGAAGGCTGATTCATGGGCGGAGTCTAGAACGGCCGAGCCGATTCGCGCAACCAAATGCAGCGCGCAGGACGCGGCCTCCAACCTCCGTCCGCATCTTTGCAGGCCGGGTCGCCCGACCCGGCGTCTGCACCGATGTCCACCCTTGCGCCGCGCGGGGGCATGCGGCCTACAGCATGGGTCCGCATCTTTGCAGGCCGGGTGCCGCACTCCGGGGGCGGGCTGACGGCCCCTAATTCCGTTTCAAGGCGCGGAGCAACTCGTAGGCGCGCAGGGCGTTCTGGTCGCCCGACTGGATGGCCTGGATGAGCTGGCTTTCCATCGACACCATTGCGCCGTGGACGGCCATTCCCTGTTCGAGTGTGACATTCGATTGTTCCTTGACGGCCTGGAGCGACATTACAGCCTTGTCGTACTCGCCGCGCCGCATGGCCTCTGAAATCTGGCGCACCTCGTCCTGAACGGGGGCGGGGGCCTGATGGAAAGCCTGTTCGAGGGTGGATGCGGCCTCCTTCGGAGGTGTCACCTCGATCGCGCCGCTGTCTCCCTTCCCGCAGCCGGACAGGACAAGGACTGTGAGGCTCGCCAGACACGCGAGGAGGAGAGGAAGAGAAGTCGGAGAGCGATTTGGAGTGCGGCGGTTTGCCGCCGCTTTTCCACGATGAGGGGCGGTCACGTCCCACGCAAAGCGGTGCTGAAGCACCGCACTCCAGACGCTTCGCGTTGTCGAGAACGCTCGCGCCCGAGCAACTCTGTCAGATGTGCGCACCTCAGCGGGCCTCAGGTTGAAGCGTTTGCGCGGTCGCGGGGCAGCGCCTGTTTCGAGACAATCATCGTCATCAATCAAGGCCTCGCAGACCTTGGCCCTCCGAGAATCAAGGTTCATGGGACGACTCTCTTGTGTGTGGGGCGTGCGGTCGGGGCGATGCCTGCCTCGGTCAGTCGCCCCTGCGCGATCCGGGATTGCACCAGAACCGTCCGGGCCGGATCCCGGGATAGCCGCCGATGCCGGCTTCGATGTAGTATGTCTTGAATTTCATGTATTCGGTTTGGCCGCCGAACATTCCCATGACCGTGCCGGTGTTGTGGCGTTGGGTGACACCCTCGTCGGGCGTGCTGGCCACGTTGTCGAAGTAGGAGGGCTGTTTCTCGTCCGGTTCCCAGTACAGCATGCGGTCCGGTTGAAACTCGGCCATCCGGTAGGTCGTGTAAGCGCCGCGCGGACCGGTCGAGTAACCCGACACCGCGCCGTTCATGACGTAGCTGCCGACCTTCATGTCCCGGAGTTTGAAGTAGGTGGTGTTGGTCTTGTCCAGCGGGCACCAGTAGAGGTTTTTGGCCTGGTGGTAAGGCCAGAGAAGGCCGCGTTCGACCGTATGGTCCGGCCGGTTGGTGGCGACCCGCATGTACATCCAGTTCGCCACGTTGAATGTGTCGGAACTCCACGACGTGTACGGCATGTAATCGTTGTAGTCGGTCGTGTACATGTGTGTGGCCGCCAGGATCTGTTTGACGTTGGCGATGCAGCGGCTCCGCTGCCCCTGTTCCTTGGCCTTGGCCAGCGCCGGCAGCAGCATGCCGGCGAGGATGGCGATGATCGCGATGACCACCAGCAACTCGATCAGCGTGAAGGCGTGGCCGGACAGCCAACTTTCGGCGCGAGGGTACGCCTGGGGTAGCTTTTTCATAAGGTGCTGATTGCCCCTAATATAACGGCCAAAGCCCCCCCGTCACGCAGTTTTTCGCCCACCGGCGCCCCGGAAATCTCACCCACGGACCGTCAGGAATGCCGCGACCGCCCCACTGGTGAGATTTCCGGGTCAGGTGTCTCGGAAAGAGTTTGCCCGGCGCGCAGGGGCATGGTTGTCTGCGTGGCACACAAAGAGCGAAAGGTCCAGGGCTTATGATGATGCACCATGTCTTGAAGGGGCGCGTCCGCCGGTGGCTCGCCTGCGGGTTGGTTCTGGCGATGACGTCGGGTCTGGGCGCGGAACCGCCGGGCCTCGAGGTCGGCTTGGCGGTGCGCGAGATCACGCCCGAGGTGCCCATTCGTCTTGCGGGCTATGCCGGGCGGAACCGGCCGGCCGACACGGTGGATCATCCGCTGGTGGTCCAGGCGATGGCGTTGCGGAATCCGGCGGGCGACCGCTTTGTATTCGTCGCGCTCGACAATTGCGAGGTCAGCCGGGCTTTCATGGAGCCGGTGCTGCAGGAGTTGGCGCACCGGCATGAAGTCCCGCCCGGCGCGGTCGCCGTCGTTTCGAGCCATACGCACTCTGCACCCGTGATCGAGGCAACGCTCATCGATATGGCGCAGCCCTCGGCCGATGAACGCCAGCGCATCCAGCAGTACAGCGCCCGTCTGCGCGACTCGCTGATCGAGGTGGTCGGCGCCGCCCTCGCCGATCTCCAGCCGGCGGCGCTCGAATACGGATCGGGCCGCGCCACGTTCGCCATGAATCGGCGGGTGTACAAGGGCGATCACGTGGTGTTCGGCGACAATCCCGACGGGCCGGTGGACTGGGATGTTCCGGTGCTCCGCGTCAAGGGGGCCGATGGCGCGACACGGGCGATTGTGTTTGGCTACGCCTGCCACGGCACGAGCGTTCGCGGGGACGACGACTGGTACGTGGTGTCGGGGGAATACATGGGCTACGCTCGCCAGCATCTCGAAGAGCTGCATCCGGGAACAATGGCAATCTACCTGACGGGGATGGGGGCCGATTCAGACCCGTCGCCGCGCGGTCGTTTGGTCCATGCCAAGCGCCATGGCGTCGAGCTGGCAGGAGCGATCCTGACCGTGCTCAATGGCCCGATGCGCCCTGTGCGGGGGACGATGAAGACAGCCTACGCGGAGGTGGAACTGCCCCTGGTTGATCCACCCGGAAGGGACAGACTCGAGGCGGACGCCCGGAGCGCGGATGTGCATATCCGACAGCGCGCGCAGGCGTACTTGAAGCGGCTCGACGCAGGCGAGCCGCTGCCGCGCGCCGTGCCGCTGCCGGTGTCGATCCTCCGGTTCGGCGATGACCTCACATTCGTCGTGATGGGTGGCGAAGTCGTGGTGGATTATGCGCGCCGGTTCAAGCGCCTCCTGGCCAACGACAATCCGTGGCCGGTCGGCTATGCCTACGAGGTGCCGTGCTACATCCCCACCGCCCGTCTCATCAAGGAGGGCGGATACGAGAGCGACTCCTCGATGATCTACTACGGCTTCTACGGCCCGTTCCAAACGAGCGTCGAAGACAATCTGGTCGCGCGCGTCACCGCCATGGTGACTGACCTGCGGACCCCTTAGCCCGGCTATTTCATAGGCTTCGCGAGGAACCGTAACCGGGCTAGGTGGCAAAACCGCGCCCGCACAGGGGAAAATGAGGTTCGAGGGATTTCCGAAACCTCGCCGGTGCGGCGACGCTCTGTTGCGTAGTTCCCGCCCTGCCCTCGGGCGCGGTTTTGCTTTCTAACCCGCCTAGCAGTTCTCTCGCGAAGTCTGACCGCCATGTGCACCGACGGGGTGTGAAACATGCGGGTTAGCCCCGCACCCGATCGAACGCTCCATTGTCTTTTTCAATGGATGGCGCCAAGGGAGTTCGCGTCGAACCTCGCGAAGTTCCATGGTGGAGCTTCTGAGAAAGGAAAATGCATGAAAAGGGTTTGGATCATTGGTCTGATGTCTGGGATCGCATGTGTGACGTCCATGGCAGGCGTCTCCTTCGGTGTGTCGGTGCACCTTCCCGTTCCGGTGGGTGTGTCGGTGCAATACCCCGCCCCCGTGTATGTGCCTCCGGTCGTGGTGGCGCCTCCTATGCCGGCGCCGATGGTCGTCCCGGCCCCTGTGTTCGCGCCGGTGCCGCTATGCCCGCCGCCGCCCGTGGTTGTGTATCGACCGGTTCCCGTGTGTCGCCCGATGCTTGTCGCGCCCTGGCCGCGTCACCACCATCACCATCGTCCGCACCCCGGGTGGCCGGGACGCTGGCACCGGTAACGGTCACGTAGCCTCCCGAAACGGGGGGCGTGGGAGGCCACCGGTCGGGTCAGGAACATGCGTGCTAGGGCGCGACCACCTCCCACCCGTAGCGGAGGATCAGAGCGCCAACCACGACCAGGAAAAACCAGCGCACAAACCGGTTGCCCCTCCACATCGCCATCCGCGCGCCCAGAATGGAACCGAGAAGATTACAGACCCCCATCGGCACGGCGTACCCGTAGAGAATGCGATCGGTGGCCGCAAAGTAAACCACGGCAGAAAGATTCGTGGCCAGGTTGATCACCTTCGCGCTCGCCGAGGCCGTCAGAAAATCAAATCCAAGCAAGCCGACGAAGAGGAAGATCAGAAAACTGCCTGTGCCAGGCCCGAAGAAGCCATCATAGAAACCGATCACGGCCCCAATCAGGAGGCCGATCCAGACTTCATGCCGGGCCGCAAAACGAGGGGCATGGAGCCGCCCCAGGTCTTTTCGAGCGAATGTACAAACCGCGACCGCAATCAGCAGCACCAGAACCAGCGGCTTGAGAACCGTCGCGCTCAGAATCGATACCGTGCGCGCCCCTGCCAACGAGAGAACCAAGGCGACGACCGCCGCGGGAAGCATCGATCGCCACGGAATCGCGATCCGCTTCGCATACTGGGCGAGTGCCATCCCGGTGCCGCAGATCGACGAGAGCTTGTTTGTGCCCAAGACAGCGGGAACCACCGCCGCCTGCTCCGGAGGCAGAAACAGCAGCAGAGCCGGTATCTGAATCAGGCCGCCGCCGCCGACCACCGAGTCGACGAACCCGGCCAGGAACGCGAATCCGCAAAGCCAGAGCATTCAGGTTGTGTGGACCGCTCTCACCCCACGACATTCACCTGCAAATCCCGCATTGTCGCCAACTCCCCATTTCTTGTTCGACACGCATGACAAAAGAGAAGGCATTACCGCTGAGGCGGGGGTTCGACCAGAATCACGTCATGGATGTCCACTTTCGGAACCGTGAGGCGGATCTGACCGTCGCGGTGCTCGAATGGCAGCGGGCGGTTGCCCGGTTCGAGACTGACCCGGGCGGGCTGCGTGGCCATGCGGATGACGACTTCGAGCGGGCCAACGGGCGCGATGGAATCGACGATCGGCTCGCTTTGATGCGGTCCGGAGGAGTTGACAAGGTTCACCAACAGCCTGCCATCTTTGCGGGCGACGCAGACGTCGACATCGGTCGAGCCCCTCACCTCGACCATCGGTTCCGGGAAGAGCTCACGCGCCAGGTCGCGCATGAAGCGGCGCACCGCTTCGTTGCGCGCGCCAGCGTAGGCCTGGCCCAGGCAGAACCACGTGGCTGCGATCCTGCCTTTGCCCAGACGAGCGACGGTTGCGGCGGGCGCGGGGTCGGTTTGGACGCTGGCCGTTGGTTGCAGGCCTCCCAAGACCTGGCTTCCCTCGGCAGGCTTGACGCGTTGAGCCGGGCCCTTGAGCGGCGCCGAAACGTCGGCATGCCTGAGATGAGACAGTTCGGTGGAGGGGTTGCCCTCGGGAGACACACCCAGATCGGCCAGGAACATGGCGGCGGTCTGGGGGCCGATGAGCAACAGGCTGCCGCCAGCTCTGGCATAGCCCAAGAGGTCGGCGCGGAAGGGTGGATCCAGGTACTCCCATTCCGGGACCACGATGAGGGGGTACTCCGCCATCCGGCCCGCGAGCATGTGTTCGCCGACCACTTCAACCGAGTGCTGGCCTTCGAGAAGCGCCTGCAAGGTGCCGCTGACGCGGGCCAGATCCCGGTTGAACAGTCCGTTGATTCTCCGGTAATGGCCCCCGGTCGAAAGCAGGAGCGCGATCTGAGGCACCGGCTCGGCCCGATGGCAGAGCGTCTGGCGGGCGCGGCAAAACTCGGCCACTTCCGCCATGACCGGCATCTGATCGTCGAAAATCGAGCCGTCGCGTCTCTGTTTGAAGTAGGCCTGGAAACCGCCGCCCAGGGCAACGACCACGGCCGCCTCGCGCTGAAGCTGCGGAGCCGATTTCTGCGACGCGCCGTCTTTGCCCGGTTTGCGCGAGAAGCTCCAGGCCATGAGGTCCCACGGTTTTCCCTGGCGGACCAGGTAGCGGGCCGAGAGCCGGGCCGAGTTCACGCTGTCTTCGGGAGAGTAGTCGCCGGACAGAAAGTCGACCGGCGCGTTGACCGCCTCGGCCATGTGGTCGGTGTAGGCCCAATTGCTGCACAACTGGAAGCGGGGATGGGTGCGCTTCACCTCGGCAATATAACGACGGAGGTACTGGCGAAAGGCGTCGCGATGGAACTCGAGGAACTCGAACCAATGCGGGTCGCCGGGCTTGCGCGGCACATCCTGGATGCCGGTGTGTTCCCGGAACGCCGCCAGGGCCGCCGGGCTGTAGTCGGGCATCGAGGCCCAGCATTCGCCGTCGATCCAGGCGCCATCGACTCCGTAGTCACCGGCCAGTTCGCGCAGTTGCGGGATGAGCAGCGCGTCCGCGTACGGGCCGAAGAAGGACGTGGCATTGGCGTTGGTCGTGCCATCGGCATTGATGACAGCCCATGTCGGGTCTTTCAGGATGGCCTCGCTGTCCCACACGCCCGAGTAGTGCATATAGAGGGAAACGCCGCGCCGCGCGGTGACTTCGCGCCAGACGCGGAGCGGGTCGCCCACAAACCCGGGCGCCCCATTTCCCACCCGCGTCGGATAGCTGCTGAGGCCGCGATGGCCTTTGCAGTCGATCTGGAGGTAATCCGGGCGGACCTGATCGATGATGTTCTCGATCATTGCGGGTGTCGTGTTCCTGCCGATTTCGGTGCAATCGGGACCGGCGTGAAAATCGAAGTGAATGCCAAGGAAACTGTTCCCGCGTTCGAGCCGCCCCGGGAGGTCGGGGGACGCCGCGCTGGGCGATTGGACTGCCAGGAGGCACAGGGCGATCGGGATGAGCAGTCTGCGGAGGATGGGCATGGGGGATTCCTGTTGTTGAGGGTCTGTGGAACAACTGATGCCGGTCTTACTGGAGGGGATTTGGGTTGCCGGCGAGGACTTCGACGAACTCAGCCGAGCCGCGCGGCGGAGGAGCATGGCCTTGAGCTCTGCGACTGAGGAGCAACCCCGCGGCGGCGGGACCAGCGGGCCAGAGCCCCCAGCCCTGCGGGGCGGCACAAAACAAAAGAGCCATACGCCCGACGATCCGGGCGTATGGCGACGATGTTGCGGGGCGAGTCCGATCAGAACCGCCACTCGAGGTTGAGTCCGATCATGTGAGCGCCGATGCCGTCTGTTTCGAAGCTGTCGAAGTCAAGATCGGAAGACCCCATGAACTTGTAGATCAGGCCGATATCGACGTTGTTCGAGATCTGGTAGTTGACGCCCGCGAAGGCCTGGTAGGCGAAAGCGAATGCGCTCTCGTCCTCCTCGAATCCATACATCTCGGCGCTTGCGATGGCGGCCAAACCGCCCACGCCGACGCCAACGAAGGGTTTGATTTTCGAGTTCAACGGGATGGTGTAGCTAAGGTTGACCAGCATCGGGATCTGGTAGAGATCGAAGTCCAGGCCATAGTCCGAGATGTCAGCCTCGTAATCCTGCCCGTAATGGAAATTGAACGAATCCACGCTATTATAAGCAAACCCGACTTCGAGTTCGACGGCGAAAGCGTCCGTGATCTTGTACCCGCCGGCGAAATCGAATCGCACACCCGTGTCGAACTCGAGGTCGATACCGGTGTTGTCGACCTTGAGGTCGTTCATGAAGTTGGCGCCTACATCGAAGCGTCCATAGACTTGGCCCTGGTCCCCGAGGGCCTGACCCTGCATGGTGGCGCACGCGGCAAGACAAACTGCGGCGGCGATTCTTAGCGGTTTTTGATTCTGTGTCTGCATAGGCTGCTTTGGTTGATGGTTATTGGAGCGAATGGAAGGATTTCTTCAAAGGCGGCCGACAGCGCAGGTGTGAGCCATCTTGAACAGCCGCCATTGCTTGCATCGGGACCGGACTCCATTCCCACACCCGGTTTTTGTCAAGAGAGAATTGTCTCCTGCAGAGAGTAAGAGGGCAACATCGTAACGTTGCCCTCTCGCTGCGCCGGCGATGTTATCGCCTCCCCTTATGGCCCAACCGTCGAATCGTAGTTCGGCCCGTCATCGATCACCGGATCCTTGATGTCATGCGGCACCCCCACGAGCACCTCGCCCGAGCAGGTCATCCCGCGGCCATCATCGGCCGTGAAGACGATGTGGTACACCCTTCCGTTCCCCGGGACTTTCTTGGTTCCGGACCGCTCGGCCCGGACTTCGGCGATGCTGGTGCCCACGCCGAAGCCGTCCGGGGCGAAACTGCCGTCGCCGTAAGTGTTCACCGGCTCATCCTGCCAGATGGCGTCGATGGTGATCGCGATCGAATCGCCGTCCGGGTCGGTGACGCCGAGGACCTGGATGGCTTCGAACTGGTGGTTCGGCGGCCAGAGCCGTTCCATGCTGGGATAGGCCTCCGAGCAATCGGGCGGTTGGTTCGGCGTGAACACAGCCGGATCACTGCCCGCGCAGACCACCTCGTCGCAGCAGGTGACACTCGCGGTGAAGGTGACCGTGGCCGGTTCGGTCGCCCCTTCTGGCGCCGCCACGGAAGCAGTGTTGCCCGGGTCAATGGCGACCGTCCAACCGACCGGCACGCCACTGACGGTCCAGGTCACCGGCAGCGAACCGCCGTAGGTCAGGTAATCATCCAGATCGAAGGCGGCGAAGGGCGCGATCTGGTCGGGGATGTCGCCCACCTGCGGCGTCTCACACACAGTCAGCTTTGCCTGGTCCTCATCGTGCGCCGGCGTCCCGCCGCCTACGGGAGTCACATCGAGCACGGCGCGCCAGATGTGCAGGCCGGGGGTGTCGTGGGCGACGGGAAGCACGTGGTCAGCCGTTCCGGTGAAATCCTCGAACAGGACCGTGTCGACCAATGCGTCGTCTTCATACAACGCGAGTGTGCCGTCCACCCTGAAGCGTTCGACGGTGTAAGTGGCCGTGACGTCGTACCCCGTCAGGTCGCACGCGCAGGCCGGCACCGTCAGCGTCACCTCGATGGGCGGAGGCGGGGCGACTTTTTCGAGCACGAGCAGCGCCCAAGCGGTTGTCAAAGGGGGGTCACCCCAATTGTCCGGGGGCCAGGACCCATCGGCCTTTTGACTGAGCACAATGGCCGTCGCGAATTCCCCATACCAATCCACCGGACTGCCCCCGACCGTGAGCGTATCAATCCCAAAGCTCACAAGACCCTTCATGAGACAATACATGGATTGGTAGTGATGAGGTCGCCACCCCGGGTCGGCCGACCCGTTGTTCCAAGTGTTCTGGATGTAATTGATCGCGTTCTGGACCCTGGGTGAGGCGATGGTATCGCCCACAAAAGACTGCTCGAATAAGAGGTTCCCCGTCTTGAGCAGGTTCACCCATCCTCCGCCGACAACGTACTCGGAACCGCCGCTGGGGTCTTGAATGGCGTTGAGCCAGGCGCTCAACCTGGCCTTGGTAGCCGGCGGGATGACACAGCCAAAGCCATAGGCCGGCGCTTCAGCGTACCGCAACCCCAGAACCGCGTAACCCGAGTTGGAGTTGTCGCTCGGCTGATTCAACCAGAAATACCGCCAGCCACCGTCCGGATTCTGCGCGAACACGAAATAGTCGACGCAGGCCTGCAGCACCTGCTGGTAAGTCCAGCCATGGACCAGACTTCCCGGCACGTTGACGACCCGCGCAGGCGCTCTGCTGCCAGCCACGGCCATCATTGCCAGGCCCGTGCGGTAGGTTTCGTGGTTGCCAAGGGTGAAGCAAACCCCGGCACCCGCACCGTATGAGGCCGTCTGGCTGAAGAGGTAATTCAAACCTCTGGTGATGTTGTCCTTGTAGGGGTATGAGTCATCGAAGGGTGAAGAATACCCCAGTTCGAAAGCGCGTTCCTCGAGTTTTACCACGGCCAGGGCCGTTCCGGCGACCGGCTCTGATCCCCCAGACGCGCTCCATGAGCCGTCAGCATTCTGTTGCGCCACCAGCCATGTGATTCCGCTCTCGATCGAGTGGGCGATCTCTTCCGGCGTGACGGCACGCACCTGAGCGGTGAGGGCGAGCGTCCCCGCCGCGCTCACCGCGAGCAACCAACCCAATTTGATTCTCATAGCATCACTCCATCGTTTAGGTTTTTACTCCGCGGGCCGTTCGGGTTAGGCCCGCACGGTGCTCCATTACGCAGCACTCCTGGGCAGGCGCCAACGGTGTTTTGTTTGGCCCATCGGAGGGAATTCTGGCCTTCGTGAAGAGAGGTCCGGCCCGCAGAACAGACTTCAAGCCTCACTCGCTTTTCCGTCCAAGACGGATGAGCCGTGCCTCCCGCCACGCACTCGGCGACAGACCCGTGTGGGCCTTGAACGCGTGGCGGAACCAGTCGTCGCTGGCGTAGCCGGTTTCACAGGCAACCTGGATGATGGAACGGGTGGAGTCGCTTAACAGTTGCTTGGCTTTCGCCAGGCGGAGTTCGTCCACGTACGCATGGAACGGCACCCCGGTGGCCTGCGCGAACATCGTCGAGAGATGGGAAGGGTTCCTGCCCAGCGCCTGGGCCACCTCGCCAAGGCTCATCGGCCTCTGGTAGTGCTCGCGCACGTAGGACAACATCTGACCCACGGTGTTCCGCGTTCGGTCAGCCTCTCCAGGTGGCGCGGTCTTCTCCGGCACCTCCGGCAGCCGGGCGTGGAGTTCGTGACGCAAGCGAGCGACTTCGGTTTCGAGATACTGCTGCAAGCGGCGGGTGGTCTCCAGTTGTTTCCGGAGACCCTGGTTCTCGATCCGCGCGGCTGCTTGGGCGAGCAGAACGTCCAGCAATTCAACCGCCTGTCCAAAGCCCGGCGCCTCCTCGTCCGCGCCGGGCCGGGGGCGTGCTTGGAACACGGCTCTCCCCACCATGAGGTCGCGGACCCTCAGTTCAATCCACAACGTCGGCGCGCCGCACAGGCCTCGGAAGCGGTAACTCCCCTTGCCGGCCGTCGCGCTCCTTTCCCAGTTCTTCAGGCGGCATCCTGCGCACTGCTTTGCCAGCGCCGTGCGGCCCGGCCCGAGGTCTTGCCATCGCGGACAGAACCCGCGGCCGTCCACGTCTTGGACCGCAGTGAACGGCCCGGCCCAGACCGTGCAGAACGAGAGACCGGTCGAAGCAGAGAGGAGACGCCCAAGTCTCGTTTCAATCTCGGATTTGAGCCAGCGCCGACACGCCTCGAACTCGCTCAGCCGGGACGCGGACCAGCTTTCCGCCGAGCAGGCTATCCCCAGCGGCAAACCAACTCCCCCCTCCAGGTCGCCTCCCGCCGTCGCGCCGCCAGCGACCAGGTTTCTGCCCGACTGATAGCGAAGGCCTCGATCCATGCGCAGCCTTGGCTGGCCCGGTTCGGCACTGGCCTGTCGAACCAAGTTGCTCCCCTTGCCCGATTCCCGTGGAGCCAGTGGGCATTATATACCAAAACTCGGACCGAATTTCAATCATTATGGTCTTCCAACGCGCCTGCGAATTGACTCAAGTAAGAGGTCACCGTGGAGAGGAAGGGGGGCTGGGGGGAGGGGCCACTGCTGTTGGATCGGCGGCGGGGATTGTGTTTCTTGGGCGGGTCGAGTAAAGGTAGCCGGAAAGGGTGGCGTGCCCAAAGTCACGGCGATCGGTTGCGCGGTGGCCGGGGCGGCCCTGGCTGCATGGATTCGAACTCTGCACAGTCGAAAGCCCCGCGGCGGAAGCGGCGAAAGTTGCCCCGCTCGTTCAAGGAATTGACCCCCACGCAGGCGTTCAGTCCGCGGGCATACTTCCGGCAGATGGTTTGGAAGGCGCTCCTGACGCCGCGCGGCGGCCAGCGCAAGACGCCGGCTTTTCCGCGCCTGGGCGAGAAGCAGGTGGCGATCACGTTCATCGGGCACGCCTCCTTTCTGATTCAGTTTGCGGATTTGAACGTGCTGATCGACCCCAACTTCGCGAACTGGCTGTTTTTCATGAAGCGGCAGAAGCATGCGGGACTGAAGCTCAAGGACCTGCCGCAGGCCGATCTGGTCCTTCTCACCCATGCCCATTTCGATCATTTCCACAAGCGGACCCTGCGGCGGCTGTCATCGCCGCGGATGGCCATCGTGCCCTGGGGGGTGGGCGATCTCGCCGACGGCCTCGGTTTCGACAGGGTGCTCGAACTGGAATGGTGGGAGACGTTTTCGCGCGGCGACCTGCGGGTGACGCTGACTCCCTGCAAGCACTGGGGGGCGCGCGTGCTGAGGGACCATCATCGCGGATACGGCGGTTTCCTGCTCGAATACCAGGGGCGGCGCATCTATCACGCCGGCGACAGCGCCTACTTCGATGGGTTCAAGGAGATCGGAACGCGCTGCACCCCCGAGATCGCACTGCTGCCCATCGGCGCCTATGAGCCCGAGTCGTTCCGCAGCGTCCACATGGGACCTGAGGACGCCGTGAAGGCCTTTCGGGAGCTCCAGGCTCGATGGATCGTGCCGATGCACTACGGGACCTTCCGCCTTTCGTTCGAGGACATGGACGAACCGCTGCGGCGACTTCGGGGGCTGATCGAGAAAGCGGATCTGGCCCGGCATCTGCGGGTTCTTGAAGAGGGCGTGCCGGAGGTGTTTTAGCGAGGACTTTGGCGAGCTCAGCCGCGCCGCGCGCCTGAGGCGGACACAGGTTTGGCTTGAAGGTTGTCGGGAAAGGGACGTCTAATGCCCTCGAGACCCCTATGAAAGACCATCTCCAGCCCTGGAGCGTGAACGCAGACGACTTCCCGGCGAGCGGTTATGCCTCCGACCAGCTCGAATTCCTGCTCAATTACGCGATTCTTGCCCCCTCGAGCCACAACACCCAGCCCTGGCTCTTCAGGATCAACGCAATGGACGTCGAGCTGTTCGCCGACCGCCGACGCGCCCTCCGGGTGATCGATCCCTGCGATCGCGAACTCACCATCAGTTGCGGCGCCGCCTTGTACAACCTGCGGATCGCGGCGGAGTATTTCGGTCACAAGTACGACGTCTCCTTGTTCCCGAATCCGGATCTCCCGGACCTGCTGGCCCAATTGCGGCTGGGATTGAGCGGCGAGACCTCCTCGGACGACGTGCTCGTGTTTCACGCCATCACCCAGCGACGCACCAATCGCCAGGCCTTCCGCCCCGATCCGGTGCCAACCGAGTTGCTGGCGGAGTTCGAGTCGCTCACACAGGCCCAAGGCGCCTGGCTCTCCGCCTACGCTGTCGAGGAAGTCCGCAATGCCGTCGCCGATCTCGTCGCCCAGGCCGACCGCATGCAGTGGGCGGACAAGGCCTTTCGGGAAGAGCTGGCTCGATGGGTCCGAACCAAGGCCGAAAGCCATCGGGACGGACTCGCGGTCCACGACCTGGGAATCAAGGACTGGATGTCCTTCGCCGGGCCGGCGCTGATCCGCACGTTCGATCGCGGCGGCGGACAGGCCGCCCGCGACCGGGATGTCGCCACCCACTCCCCGGTGCTGGCCGTGCTCTGGACGCCTGAGGACAACGCCCCCACCTGGCTCAACACCGGCCAGGCCTTGCAGAGCCTGCTGCTCCACGCCCGCTCCGAGAACCTCTGGGCCTCGTTCCTGAATCAGCCGATCGAAATCCCCGAGTTGCGCGCCCAGTTGGCGAGCATGTTGGGCCTCGCCGGCTATCCCCAACTCCTGCTGCGCCTGGGCTACGGCGAAGAGACGCCGCCGTCTCCACGCCGCACCGTGCGGGAACTGCTCGTGATGCACAAGACCGCCCACCCCTGAAACGCCTCATCCCCCAACCCGGGCCCCAGAACCACCTGGCCACGACGGGGAGTCAGCAGGCCTTGCCAGAGTTCTGAAGGCGGCCAATGACTCCGACCAGGCCCTCGGTTGTCACGGCGCCAACACGGGTGCCTCCACGGGCGGGATCGGCTGATCGAGCGCCCACAGGATTCCGTTCAGCAACAGGCGTTGGAAGGCCGCGCTTCCGAAATCCTCGGGCCCGCCCAGCGAGGTGTAGAAGACGCGGGACTGACGCGGGCCGCTGACGCGGCTCCAGGCTACAGGCTCCGTCGGCGCGTCGGCGATCGTGCCCAGAAGCAGGGGCTCACTGGCGGGTGGGAGCGGAGCATTGCGGTAGAGGGAGGAGGGGGTCTGGAAGCCGGTCAGCGAAACGCCTGTCAGCAGAGGGCTCGAGGCGGCATTGGGCGCCGGTTCGATCCTCGCCACCCGCCCCGCCGGGTGATGCCCATGATAGTTGCCGCCCAGCACCTCGGCATCGAATCCGGCCCAGGCCGCCAGTTCGGGTCGGTTTCGGACTTTGTCGGGGCTGGGCGCGAAGGCGTGGCTGGCCGTGCGCAGGCCGACGAAGGGCTTGCCCGACTCGAGATGCCGACGCAGCAGGGCCAGCATCCCGACCGGCACGGCGCGTCGGCGCGCGCTGACGAACACCAGGTCCGCGTCCTCGATCGCGGTGTAGTTTTTGAAGTCATAGTCGTCGGTGCGCGGGCTGGCTGTGACGAAATCGAGGCGATAACCGCGCCAGGCCAGCGCCTGGCGTGCGAAGGCCGGGACTGTCTCCCACGTGCGGTACTCGTTTTCGGCGAGAATAAAGACAATCCGCGCCCGGCGGTCGTCCCGGAACTGGAACGGCTCGCCTCCGAGAAAGTCGACGCTTGTGATCGAGGGGCACCAGTGCTTCTCGATATGTTCGACGACCAGGTCGGTGCCCACAAAGTGGCTGACCCACGGGCGCCGTCGTGAATTGTACATCGTGTCGGTCAGGTCCCGCATGAGAACCACATTCTTGCCCAGGCCGACCATGGCGCGGATCGAGAACGGACGCCCGAGGACGCACATGTTCGCGTGAACGCCCAGGATGACGAGGTTTTCGATGCCGCGCTGTTCGAGCAGGTTGAAGATCTCCCGGCCGCTGTCGCTGATGCAGTCGTCAGGCCCAATGTCGAGCGCGGCGATCTGGCGGCGCCAGGGGCTGCCCTGGCTGCATTGCGGCGTGTCGTCGCATCCGCCGTCCGAATCGTCGATCGGCAGCGGGCCCTCCTTGGCGCGATCCAGCGAATGCCAGTTGCCGATCCCGTCCGGCGCCGGCGCCTCGGGCGCCTCCCGGGCCCGCTTGCGCTGCGGCGAATCGGCATAAAACGCCATCGTCCCGCTTGGCGCGTGGATGATCAGGATGCCGCGCCGGCGGGCGGCTTCGAGCACGGTGTTCATGCGCGGAGCCATCTCGGCCACGCGCGCCGTGGCGCCGCGGCACCAGTGCCGATCCCACATGTCGCACACGATAATGGCTGTCTTCGCCGCATCCCAGGCGACCGTCTTCTCGACAAGCCGGAATTCGCCGGGCGCGGCGGCCAGCGCTACCCGCTCGCGCGTGTGCAATTCGAGAACGGCGGGGTGCGCCGTGGAGATCACGAGGCCCAGTGCATGCAAGGCGATTGAAAGACGGGAGAGTCCTTTCATGAGGAGTCACCTGTTACGTTGCGAACTGCTCAGCGGACGTGAATCTAAAGCGGCGGTAAACCGCCGCACTCCAAAGGCTTCGCCACGCCGGACGCGCTCGACGTCGCGAAGTCCCGCATTGCGGGAGAGTGCGTGCGCTTCAGCGCCGCGTTCCGTGTCGAGGTTCATGGGGAGGTTCACGGAGGAGCGCCTCCTTCGATCCGTACGCGCGCGTAGCACATGGCATTTGGCTGGTCGGACCGCGTGCCCAACAAATCCAAGGTCCAACTGGGGGCGGACCCGGCCCTCACGGTCGCCGTGAAATAGCTGGCCAGCGGATGTCGAAGTGGAACGGAGATCATGGGGCCAGGGGAACCCTCCGAACCCAGATCGAGGAGACGATTCTCGGCCACCGCTTTGCCGGTTTCGTCCGCACCCTGCACATGGAAGAAGACGCACAGGCGATGGTCGGGCAGGGGCTGGAAACGCGGCAGGCTGGCCACGAGTCCCGGTCTTCCTTCGTCTGCGGCCAGGAGCGTGCGGCGCAACCGCACGCGGCCTTCCCGGACGACGGCGTAATTGAGCTCGTGACGTTGCTTCTCGTTCGGGAAGAACTTCGCGCGCAGGCGTTCGTCCAACGCGCGCTCCGTCCAGACAATGTGGACGGCGCCGTCGGGGGCAACCCAGAGATCGCCCGGAGAAACCCACCCGCATGTCTTGTCGCGGCTGGCGATTTCGACCCAGTCGCGAAAGCCGCCGCGGGCGATGTCGGGGGACCACGTATAGAAGAGGCGGCGGAAATCGTAATCCCACTCCTGGCCCGTGAGTTCGCGCTTGGCCTGCCGCCACTTCGCGTACGGCTCGACGATGTCGCTGACGCCGACGAAATGAACGGCGCGCGCTCGGAGCGCCACGTTCGGATAGCAGACGCGGATGGGCTGCGGCGTGTCGTACTCGGCGCCCCACGGCCACTTCAGTTGGCCTTGCGCGTTCCAGTTGCCGTCGCGATCGCGGAAAGCCCACTCGGCATGCGTGTAGCCGATGTTCTGGAAGAGAATCAGCTCCCGGCCCGGCCCGTCCGCGGCCAGGCTGCGATAGGAATGCTCGGTGAACGCCGGAGGCGCCGGATGGTTCCGCCAGCCCGGCCAATGGCTCCCGGGCGGGGCGGACGCATCCGCCGCCGTGAACTCGAAAAGCACAGGGCGTGCCGGTCCCCCGCCCGCCTGCCCCGGCGGATTGAGCGTTGGATTCGCCGAAAGAAAGACCCGGCCCGGCTCGGGAAATGCCGCCAGCGGACATGGCTCGCGTGTGCGCCCAGCCGGGTCCTTTTGGAGAAGAGTCCAACCCTCCGGTCCGCGTCTCCAGAAAGTCCATCGGCAATTGTTGAGCGGTTTCTCGTGCGGGATGGTCTCGAGCCCGCTTGCGAACAGGGCGTCGCCCAATCGCACCAGGCACGTGGATCCGTGGCACCACATCGGCCCTGCACCGTTGTCCGCGGAGGTGTATTCGTAAACCACCTCCTCGACCTCGACCACGGGCTGCAGGGCTGTCTCGGCGGCTCGAGACGACGCAGCGAGCAAGACCGCGGCGATGGCAAGGCTCATCCCGATTTGGCAGGCGTTCATGTTCCAGTGAATGGCGGGTCAGCCCATAGCATCGCCCGCGAGCGTCGTCGATGAGATTCCGCGCGGCTGCTCACCGGCTGTGATGGTGAAGACCATACTTGAGTTCAAAGGTCGATAGCGGCAGGCCGTTGATGAACAGGCACAAGTCCAGCGCCCGGCGGGTCTCGTCCGTGCTATAGCGCAACTGGCGGGTGACGCTGAAACGATTCCGGGCATGGAGCGTCGCCGCCTTGGTGTTGCCCGGTGAGGGCGTGCCGTAGAACAGGTCGAAATGCAGCGGGCCGTGGTCCACGCCCTTGCGGAGCACGTCAATCACGCCGCGCTTGCCGATTTCATTCGAGAGCCGGGCGAGGAACTTTTGGCGGTTGATGTCCTTGGCATCACGGTAATCGGGCATGCCGAGCTTCTTGAAGGTCTCTGGCTGGGTGGCCTGCAGGAACTGGAACAACTGCGGCACGTCGAGCGCGTGGGTGCGGTCGTAGTCTTTGGGGTTGCCGGCGAGCCAGCCCGAGCCGGCGGCCTTGGCGGCGGCGAGGGCATCGGGCGTTTCCGCGACAACATCCTCGGCGGCGAACACCAGCCCATCCACGCCGGTCATGTGCCGCATGATCAGCGTCTCGAGGCCCTTCTCGCTGGTGTCCGTTGGGGGCATGAAATGACCTCAGACTGTGGCTGGCTCCAGCAACTTGCGGACCTTCCCTCGGCCGACAAGGTCTTGGAGCAACTTGTAACTGCCTTTCTCGTAGCGGATGCGACCGGCGGGTATGGCCGAGCTGATTCGGAGGCGAGCCGCGAACGCTCGCACGCTGGCCGAGTCGAGTGTGTGACTGAGGCGAAACTCCTTCCATTCCTTGGCGGGGATGAGCGCTTCGCTGGCAAACCCATCGGCCTCCTTCTCCCGCGTGTCTGGATCCCGCTGCGCCACGTCATCGAAAAACACATCCACCTCTCCCTTGTCCAGGTGCAGAGCGATGTGCGCAAGCTCGTGGCAGAGCGTAAACCAGAAATTGTCGAGACGGTCGTAGCGCAGCGTCAGGCCGACGACGGGCGAGCCGTCCGGGAGCTTCATGGCCGCGCCATCCAGAAACGTGTGGGGCAAGTGGCGCTCGACGGCAAAGCGAATGCCGCTTTTGCCGAGAAACTCCTTGGCCAGCCGCGGGCCTTCATCCATGTAGCTGAGCTGAACCAATTCCCGCATGAACCGGGGAGTGATGGTTCCCGGCTGGTAGGGCGGCAAGGCTTGGCGGAGCGCGAGGGTGGCGACACGGATGCGCCATGCGGCTAGCGCGTAGGGGTCCATCTGGCTGCCGCTACGGACGTGCTGACGGTTCAGAGCTGGACGCAGAGCGCCCCGGCCCAATGGGCCCGCGAAGGACGCCAGCAGGTCCTCCGCTTGGGACTTGGCGTCGGGCAACCGGTCGTGAAAGCCGGGGAACCAGCCTCGTTCCACCATCTCCGCCAGGGGGAACTTGTTCCATTGCAGGGCCGGGTCGTTCGGATCGAGCTTCGCACCCGCCTCCTGCAACAGGACTTCCGCCGGGATGCCCAAGCCTCCGACCAAGTTGCGTATCATGGACAGACTCAAGCCGCGCTGGCCCGACAGCACTTCCGACACTTTGCTTTCGCTGCCGATGTAGCGGACCAAGTCCTTCTGCTTCAAGCCACCCTGCTCCATACGGAACCGGATGGCAGCGATGGGGTCGGGCAACCCCACCGGGAAATGCTCCTTCTCGTAGAGCTCCACCAACGTCGTCAGCAGTTCGAACTCGTCGCCTTCAGGCGTGCCCGGAGCCGCATCGAAGATGGCTTCGATACGCGCCAGCGCGGCCTGGTGGTCGGCCTCGGTTTTGATGAGTTTCGGTTGCATCACACTGTTTCCACGTCAATGCGGTCGTATTCCGCGTGCGTGCCGATGAACCGGATGTAAATCACGCGAAACGGATAGTTAATCCGTACGACCAGCCGGTACTTGTTTCCGCAAATATTGAACACCACGCGCTGCCCTTTGAGAATGCTGGCATTGCCGAACTGCATCTTGAGTTCAGCGGGTGTTTGCCAATCGGCTTCCTTCGCTTCCGCATACCATGCCTGCAATTCCGCTTGCGCCGCCGGTTCCCGCTGCCAGAACTCGAGCAGGGTCTTGATTTTAATAACCCGCATACGGTAAGAAGTTCCCGTCTGTATGTCAATCAAACACTTCCCATTTGGGGAAGTTATTAGGGGGCCTTGTCCGTTCCGTGTCTCGGCAGGGGCCTTTAGGCTTTGGTGTCAGCATCGGCTTCAGGTCCTGGGACTGAGGGCTTCGGGGTTCATGTGCTCACCTTCAACTGCTTCACACTCGGCCTCAGCGCCTTCTCCAAGCGGTCTATGTCCTTGATGATGGCCATCCTGCAAGACGGGCCGCCCGTCCTCGGGCGAACGATAGCCACCGCCGGGCTGGCCGCGGAAATAGTGGCCGGCTGCCTTCAAAGCGATGAGCCGTGTGTGGACATCTGCAGATAAGTGGAGGTGTTCGCTCCGAAAGCGCGGGGCTTTTTCGGTAAGTGTCTTGTCGGGCGTCATGCTTCGGTTTCCTCGGTTTCGGGTTCGGACGATTCCTCCGGCGCGAGTTCGGGGGCGCGGGGTTCGGCGGGGAGGTCGCGGGCGGCGGGACGCACGTCCAGCTTGCCCGTCACCACGTCCGCCACCAGCCGCGTCCGGTATTCCCGCAGCAATCCGATTTCGCGATCAAGACGGGAGAGGGCGCTTGTCACTGGAACGTATAGCGTCTGCAATGCATCGGTGATTCTTTGCTGCTCATCTTGTGGGGGCTTTACGACGCGTTGCGTTTTGATTACACCCCCGGTGACCAGCGGTTGCGCGTTGGCATTGGCGAGCAGGTTCAGATTCATGACGCGGAGCTGCTCGGCCAGGTAACCAGCGTCAAAGCCTACCATCCGGGTAATCCTCAAAGCATTGTCAGTAATCCACGCAGCCTCTTTAACCAGATGAACATTTCCGCAAAGAGCACCCACTCGCCCGATCACGATGGTCAGCCCGGAAACGTTTGACCGATCGGCAAATCCCATGATGCCATTCCCACCTATCACGGGGATCGGGCTTGAGTCGCTTCTCTCATTCTTGAGCTTCGATCCATCGATGAAATCGCCAGACCGGATGGAAATGCACCGGCGTAACGGCCACACTTCCCAATGCTCGGGGATGTTGCCGAGCCAGGGGATGCCGGAAGGTTTGAACGCGGCCTCCGCGTTCAAACCTCGGGTGACGGCCCGGTGGATGATGGCCTGCTTCTGCTCGTGGAGCAGCGCGATCACCTTTCGCTTCGCCCGGATCGCCCGCTCCAGCCGCCCGTTCGCCCAGTCCAGAAACCGCACCATCGCCGCCTGCTCCGAGGGAGGGGGCAATGGCACACGCTGTCCGCCGAAAGTGTCGTAGCGAAAATCGGTCGAACGTTCACGGATGCCACGAGAAAGAGCGAGAATCCACTGCGACCGTGCCATCTCACGTATGATGAAGGCGTAGTAGTGGGCGTTAACGCCCGTCTTCGGTTGGCAGACTGCGTAAACCGGAGTGCCCTTGCCGTTGCTGTCGGACACGCCCACCGCACCAGCGAATGCGTCCATCGCATGAATCACGAGGTCGCCCTTGCGGATGCCTTGGTAGCCGAACTCGTAAATGGCTTCGGTGAATCCGCGTGAGCGGCGATTCTTCCGCAATGTCACCTTGCCGTCGCGGAAGCACGTTACGACCTCATCATTCTCCCCAACTGGGCGATCCATCTTAGTGAACAGCCATTTCGCACGCTCCTGTTTCCAGTGCGAGGGAAGCTGTGCAGACCACGGCAGGCCCGACTCCTTGTATTCCGGGTAAGGCTGGAGGCCTGCCATGAGCGGAGTCGAAGGGTTGGCGATCATGACGCGCCTCCGTTTCCGGCTTCCCGCTGACACCGAAGGCAAACGCTTAAATAAAGAACCCCTTTGTTTGCAGCGAGTTGCGGTGCTTCGTGGGGGTGCATGGCGGGTTGCGCGTAAATGAATGCCCTCAAAACACTTTCTTCCCCTCGCAGAGGTTGATGAGTTCGGCGAGCGCCAGCACGTGCGGGCGGCGTCCGGCGCCTTCGCGCACGGTGTGAAGCACGCCGTTCCGCCTGAGGTTGCCAAGCAGATTGGCCACCATGGGCGCGCTGGGCATGTGCGCCAGCTTGGTGACATCGCTGCTGCGGAAGATCGGCCGCTCGAAGATGAAGTCGAGCAGCGGTATGGCAAACTGCGAGTGCGTCAGGTCGATGACTTTCTTCTTGAGGCGCTCGTACAGGTCCTGAATGGCGCGGGCCTTGGTGGTGTTCGCCTCGGCCTGCACGGCCACGCCCTCGACAAAGAATGCACACCAGCGCGTCCAGCTTCCGGGCTGGCCCAGATCTCTGAGTCGGGCGATGTAGTTGTCGCGGCTGGATTCAAAGTAGGCCGATAGGTAGAAGCAGGGCCGGCTCAGAATCTTCTTCTCGTAGAGGAAGAGCGGGATAATCATGCGCCCGAGGCGGCCGTTGCCATCAATAAACGGGTGGAGAATCTCGAATTGCGCATGAACGAGGGCGAGTTGAACCAGGGCGTCTGGTGCGTCTGCATGCCAATAGGCTTCCCAACGGTTCAGGTGCTCCTGCAGGTGGAACGGCGATGGTGGAACGAAGGCGGCTTCCTCAATCGGGCTGCCCGGCTTGCCGATCCAATTCTGAATCGTGCGGAAGCGTCCGCGCGCCTTGTTGTGGCCACGGACGCTGTCCATGAGGACGTCATGAAGCTTGAGCAGAGTGTTCAGGCAGAACGGGCGGTCTTGGAGGAGCTTCTCGGAAAGACGGAGGGCCTTCCGGTAGTTCATGATTTCGTGGATGTCGTCCCGGCGGGATGGCTCGGACGGTGGTTCGCCCGCTTCGAATTTCAGAACGTCCTCCAAATCAGCCTGAGTACCTTCGATCTTGGAGGAGAGCACGGCTTCCTGCGTCGTGATGGGCGAGAGCAGAACATTGGGGTTGGGGATGCCGTAGAAGAGCCCTTCCAGGGTGGCGATGGCCCGATTCGCCTTGCCGATCAACGGCATGAGCGCAAGCAGTTCGAGATCACTGGGCGGAAGGGGTTCTGGCTCAAATGGCTTCATGGTATTTCGCTTGTGTTAAACGCGGTTGCCGCAACGAGCGTTGTGTAAAGCAAAATGGTTTTTAGTTAAAACAAATTCCTTCGTGGCTGTTCTGTTTAACGCAACGGTATTGGGGACCGAATCCTACGGCAGGTAAGCGCCGGATTTGATGCGGTCAGCGACGGGAAGGAAAATCAGATTCGCCATCAGGCGCACGGCGTCGCGGGGCGTCCAGTGTTCGCCGGCCTCTTCGTTGTTGTCCTCGTTGAATTTGCGGACCAGTTCCTCGAAGACGGTGCCCATGGCGTGATTGTCCATCGCGGGCTGGCGGATCGTGCCGTCGGAATGGAGGACGGGATCCGGGCTGAGATTGATCTCTGGATCGAGGAACTTGTTGATGAGCGTGCCGAGGGAATCGGACTTCGAGAGGGTTGGGAGCTGGTTGCGGAATTTGAAGTTCTCGAGGATGTCCTGAACATTTTGGGAGAATCCGTCCAGGTAATTTTCAAAATCGGCGAGGAGCTGCTGCTGGCTGCCCCGGGACTTCAAGTCGCGCAGGGTGAATTTCGAGGTGTTGTAAAAGGACTGGCCGGCAGCAGCGGCGAGCGCGGCGCGCTGCTCGGTGATGCCCGCCTTGTCGAGCATCTCCTTCGTTTCCAGCACGGCCTGCTTGGTCGGCTCGAGCACGGCGTCCATCCGGCGCAAGACGCACATGGGCAGGATGACGTCGGGGTATTTGCCGCGCTTGAACAGGTCGCGCAGCACATCGTCGGCGATGCCCCAGATGAAGGAGACGATCTTGTTGTGGGTGGCTTGGTCCATAGTCGAGCGATTGCCTTCGTCCTGCCCGCGATTGAACCTCAATCCCCCCGATCTCGTCGAGGGCAAGCTCGTCCAATGCGCCCGGTGCATTTGGTTGTTGCCGGTGTTCTGTGGCCCGGTGAGGGCACCGGGCCTACAACACAGCCGGTGTTCTGTCGCCCGGTGAGGGCACCGGGCCTACAACACAGCCGGTGTTCTGTCGCCCGGTGAGGGCACCGGGCCTACAACACATCGAGACTCCCGGTGTAGGCCGCGTGCCCCCACGCGGCGCAAGGACAGACATCGGTGCGGGCGCCGGGTCAGGGGACCCGGCCTACAAGGGACAGACACCGATGTTGTAGGCCGCGTGCCCCCACACGGCGCAAACTCGACTTCCCCCGACAACCTCCAGATGCAGTGAGCCGGGGCCGAACATCGAACATCCGGCTTCCCTTTTCACGCTCTTCGTTCCTTACTGAGGCGGTGATCGACACACCCGCGATGCTGACTGATTTTGTCGCCCGACTCCGCGCGGCGGACTGGGTGGCCATGGACACGGAGGCTGACAGTCTTCACTCGTATCCGGAGAAAGTCTGTCTCATGCAATTCAGCATGCCTGGGGAGGACGCCCTTGTGGACCCCCTCAGCGGCATGGACTTGGCCCCTCTCTGGCAGGCCCTCGAGGAGCGGACCCTGCTGCTGCACGGCGCCGATTACGATTTGCGGATGCTCTACCGGGGCTACCAGTTCATTCCCCACGCGATTTTCGACACGATGCTGGCTGCGCGCGTGGTCGGCATGCGCGAGTTCGGGCTCAGCGCGCTCGTCGAGTCGCTCCTGGGAACCAAGCTCGACAAAGGCCCGCAAAAGGCGAACTGGTCTCGGCGCCCTCTCACGGACCGGATGATCGTCTACGCCCGGAGCGACACGCGTTACCTGCACCCGTTGGCCACGCTTCTGTCCGATCGCCTGCGGGCGCTGGATCGGGTCGATTGGCACCGCCAAATGTGCGCGCAACTGGTTCACGATTGCACGCGGGCGACAGAGGAAGACCCTGACGGACTCTGGCGCATCCGGGGATCAAGCCGGCTGGAGCCGAGAGCCTTGGGAATCCTCCGCGAGGTCTGGATCTGGCGGGACCAGGAGGCTCGAGCCGCCAATCAGCCCCCTTTCTTCATCCTGAACCACGATCACCTGCTCGCTCTGGCCGAACAGGCGGCCCGGGGTGAGATTGTCGACGCCCTGATTCCCAAGCGTTTCTCCGTCCGGCGCCGCAGGGCCCTCTTCGAGGCATTGGACCGGGGGGCGCGTTTGAGAAAGGCCGACTGGCCCTCTCCGTTGCGGCCGCGCGGACACCGGTTGACCCATGCCCAGAGACTGCGCCTGGAACGACTCGAAGCCCGTCGCAACCGTCACGCCGCGGCCTTGGGTCTCGATCCGAGCCTGATCGCCAGCCGCTCGGATCTGGTGGCCCTGGCCAGCGGTTGCGAGCGCCAGGAACGCGCGCTTCTCCCGTGGCAGAAGCGCCTGCTCATCGAGCCGGACGATAGGCCGCTTTCGCCCGGGGCATCCACTGCTTGAGATCGGCAATGCGCCGCTCGTCCAGCGGATGCGTGCGCAGAAACGCCAGCGTCTGGCCGCCCTGCCCACGGTTGTACTCGGCAAACCGCTGCCAAAACGCGACCGCCGCCTCCGGATCATAGCCCGCCTTGGCCATGTAGATCAGACCGATCTGGTCCGCCTCGGATTCCTGCTTGCGGCTGTGCGGCAGGGTCTCGCCCACCTGCACGCCGATGCCGTAGAGCGAACCGAACGCCGCCTGGTAGCGCGGGTCTTTGCCGCCCACGTACGCGGACGCGGCCTCCCCCAGGCCCTGTGTGATGATCGCCCGGCTCATCCGTTCGGCTCCATGATGGGCCGCCGCATGCGCCACCTCGTGCCCGATCACCGTCGCCAGGCCGGCCTCGTCCTTCGTGACCGGCAGAATGCCCGTGTAGACTCCGACCTTGCCGCCCGGCAGGCAGAAGGCATTGGCCTCCGGACTCTCGAACACCACGAACTCCCACTGCGCTCCCGGGAGATCCGCCACCGCCGCGATCCGGCGTCCGACCTTCTCGACGAGGGCCTTCGTCGCCGCGTTCTTGCTCACGGGCATTTCCTTCTTCATGTCCGAAAACGCCTGCAGACCCAACTGCAGTTCCTGGTCGCTTCCGATCAGCACCAGTTGCCTGCGCCCGGTTTCCGGCGCGGTCACGCACCCGGCCATCCAGAGCACGGCACATCCCACAAGCAGCGCCCGCAGGCGCATCCATCGCATCAGCCTTTTCATGCGCCCGACCAAAGCACAGTCTGGCCAGAGACACAAGTCGGCTTCGGCCCGCCCTTGACAAGGTCGAGAGGGAGGTGCATATGTGAGACTTCAGCCCACAAGCCTCAAACCAACAGTCGCGTTATGAAAAGCCCATCCATAGGAGTACTGTCCACCCTTGCCGTTTCGGCCCTGATTCTCGCGGCGCCGTTGCGAGCAGGGACATTCGACGCAGACTTCGACGACGGCCAGGTGCCTGCCGGATCCCAGATCTTCGGCAACGCCATGGTCGAAAGCGGAGGCGGAGTCGGGGACACCGCCTGCCTGAAACTCACGAAGAACGCCAACAGCCAGTCCGGCTCGATCGTGATCGAGGATCTGGACGGCTACGCAAACGTGTACGGGATTCGCGCCAACTTCATGGCTCGGGTGGGCGGAGGCAGCGCGGTTCCAGCCGACGGCTGGAGCTTCTGCGTGGGGGATTTGCCCGACGGAACCTGGAGTGAAACCGGGATAGGAAGCGGCCTGCGGGTCTGCTTCGACACCTACGACAACACCGACGCCGACCCGAACAACGGGACCGGCGAGGCACCGCAGATTCGCCTGGTGATTGGAGGGGCGACTGTGGCCACAACGCCGCTGCTGCCGCTGAGCGATCTGATCAACAGCGAGTTTGTGCCGGTCGAGATCCTCTTCGACGCCGACGGCAGCTTCAGCCTGACCTACAACGGCAAGGTCCATTTTCCGAAGTTCTTCTTCCCCGGTTACCAGCCTTTGTCCGGGGCGCGGATTGGATTCGGCGCGCGCACCGGGGGTCTGAATGCGCACCACTGGATCGACGATCTGAGCATCGTGACCTACACCGATCCCAAGCCGGGCTTCCTGCAGGACCCGTATGACATGCTGGTGGTTGAGGGTAGCTCAGCCACGTTCACGATTACCCTGAACAACGGCGATCTGGCGACGGTCCAGTGGCTGCGCAACGGCGTCATTATACCGGGCGCAACCGGAACCACCTACACCCTGAGCACGGCCGCCGTGGCCGATAGCGGGGCCAAGTTCTCGGCCCGCGCCACAATCGGCGCGAGCGTCGTCACTTCGGACGAGGCCACGCTCACAGTCGTTCAGTTGCCCGCGCCGGTCGTGTCGTACGACTTTGACGACGGCATGGTGCCCGCCGAAACGCTGGTGGTCGGGACAGGGACTGGCTCCGACGGAGTCAGTCCTTGGGCACCTTACGTGAGTCCAGGGGGTGTGGCGGATTCGGGGGTCCTCCAACTCACCGAGAACATCAATTACCAGGGCGGGGCGGTCATCATCCCCGACCAACACGCCGGCGCCCCCGTCTACGGCGTCGCCGCTCGATTCCACGTGCGCATTGGCGGCGGTACTGAGGTCCCGGCCGATGGCATGAGCTTCAACTTCGCCGCTGACCTTCCCGAGAGCACGACGGGCATGCTCGAAGAAGGGGTCGGCTCGGGCCTGCGCGTCTGTTTCGACATTTATGACAACACCGACGGCAACCCGAACAATGGCGTCGGCGAAGCCCCCGCCATCACCCTCAAGTGGGGGGAGACGGTTGTGGGCGAGGTGAAGACCGCCTTGAGCGACATCACCACCGGTGACGGGTTCGCCGACGTGCTCGTGCGGGTGACGTCCGATGGCCTTCTCGACGTGGCCTGGAACGGCAAAGTCCTGATGTACAGGGCGCCGGTCCCCGGATTCGGCTCGATCGCCGGCGGGCGCTTCGGCTTCTATGCTCGCACAGGCGGACTCAATGCCAATCATTGGGTGGACAACCTGCGCATCTACACTTACCTCTCCGCCCCGCTCCGCATCAGCAAGCAACCGGCGGATCAGATGGTGCTCGTCACCGGGACGGCCACCTTCGACGTCGAGGTGAATAATCCCACAGGCGCCGCCTACCAGTGGTTCAAGAACGGCACAGCCATCGCCGGCGCCACCTCGAACACCTGCACCACCCCCGCCGTCGCCACGGACGACGGCGCCAAGTTCAAAGTCGAGGTCACGGTGGGCGCTGAGAGACTGGTCAGCCAGGAAGCCACATTGACCGTGGTCGATTTGGCGCCGCCCGGCGCCCCGCAATTCTGTTACAACTTCGACTACGGCCTCCCCGCTGGCGCGGATATCGGCGGGACCTACCCCGAGGGAGCGACCCCGGTCGCTTTCGTGGACACGGTTGGCGGCGTCAGCGACTCCGGCGTTCTCAAGCTGACGACCTCGGAGAACAGCCAGGCGGGCGGATTCCGTTCGCCTCTGATCGAACAAGGCGCCCAGGTTCTCGAGTTCACGCTCGCCGCCGACGTCCTTGCCGGCAACGGCACTGTGCCTCCGGCCGACGGATTCAGCATCAACATCGCCAATGACGTTCCCATCACCGCGGCCGGCGACGCCGAGAACGGCGGAGGCACGGGCATTTCAATCGCCTTCGACACGTACGACAACGCAGGCGGCGAGGCCCCTTCGATCGACGTTCGCTACAAGGGCCAGGTTGTGGCGGTGAAAATGGTGCCTTTGGCCCTGGTGAATTCGGGCGTCTACGCAACCGTTCTCCTGCGCGTCAAGGAAAACGGCCTGCTCGATCTGGCCGTGGGCGACACGATCGTTTACCACAACCTGCAGGTGCCAGGATACGCACCGATGAGCGGTCTCAAATTGGCCCTCTACGCTCGCACCGGCGATCTTAACGCCAGCTACTGGTTCGACAATGTCTGCCTCGGTTACACGATCCCGGAAACCGTCAGCATCACAGGCGAACCGGCGGACGTGCTTGTCCTCGTCGGCCACCCCGCCTCGTTCGAGGTCCTGGTGAGCGACCCGCAGGGCGTCACGTATCAGTGGCGGCGCAACGGTGTGGACATCCCGGGAGCCACCGGCTCGACCTACACGACACCGGCCTTGGCCCTGGCCGACGACGGGACGGGGTATTCCGTGGTCGTCACGGGTCCCGACAACACGGTGACCAGCCGCACCGCAACGGCATCGGTGATGGCGAAGTTCGACGCGGGGGCCAACCCGCCGGTCAACATCGACTTCAACGATTATTCCACTCCCGTCGGGAGCGCCGTCTTCGGAAGCGCCTTCATCACCGGCCCGGGCGGGGTCGGCGACTCGGCCTTCCTGCAACTGACCGAGGCGGTGAACGACCAGAGCGGCTCGTTCCTCCTCGACACACCCGCGGGCACCGCCCCCATCAAGGACTTCACCGCAACCTGGATGATGCGCGTCGGCGGCGGCACAGCCGTTCCCGCCGACGGTTTCAGCTTTGTCCTGGGATCGGATGTGGTGGACGGAACGTTTGGCGAAGATGGCGCCGGGTCGGGCCTGATTGTCAGCTTCGACACGTACGACAATGGCACGAGCGAGGTGGCGCCCGAGATCTCGATCGTCTACCGCAGCAGCCAGGTCGCAACCCGGCCTTTCGACATCAGCGTGCTGCAGACAGGCGACACTTTCGAGCAGATCGGCGTGCGCGTCAACCGCAACGGAACGCTCGACCTGTACTACGGCGACACGGCCGTCTATCGCGGCCTGCCGTTGCCCGGGTTCGTGCCGTTCCAGACTGGCCGCTTCGGCTGGGGCGCCCGCACCGGAGGACTCAACGACAACCACTGGATGGACGATGTCAAGATCGCCCTGAACACCCAGCCGGATGTCGGCTCCACCCTCACCATCCGCCAGTCAGGCGCCAACATCGTGATCGAGTGGACGGGCGGCGGCACGCTGCAGACCACCACGGCCCTGCCTGGAGGGTGGTCGGACGTTCCGGGCGCCGCTTCCGGCTACACGACACCGGCATCGGACGCGATGCGGTTCTTCCGGGTCCGCCAATAGACGGCACTTGCGCAAATCCGTGCAAAACGTCTCTTTCGCATCTCAAATTTGAAATCTCAAATCTCAGATATTGGCTAGGCGGCTGACACAGACGCTCTAGAGGCGAATAGACGCGAACAAAGCAACACCGGCCCGGTCTGTCTCACCGTCCGACACTCGGATTCGCGTGCATTCGCGGTTAAGCGGAATAGTCACCTTTCTGGTATCTCGCGCTACCGGATGACCACGCTCGCAGGCGCGAACGGTTTTATATCGAGATGGAACATGCGCGCGCGCACGGGCAGGGGCGCGCCAAGCGGACGTCCGCGCAAGTCGACCGGTTGGACGAATCGAGGGTCCATGCCGGGTGGCAGGCGCACACCGCAACGGCCGCCCCGCCCGGCGTATTCCCAGAGGCGCAGAACCGTGCCGGGGCCGTCCGGGTTGGGACCGAACGCCGTCACGCGCACACCCTCGAGTTCAATGCCGAGGCCGGGCTGGCGCGCGGGAAGCGACCCCGCCGGGCCGTCGGCCCATGCGACCTGCAACGGGAACCGCGCTTCGAGGGAGGGAGCGATCAGCGCGTCGGCCGCATTCCCGGCTTCCTTGACCGACCAGATCCGCACTCGGGCCGTCCAGGTGCCGCTGTTCCAGAGGCGGAAGTTCGTGGTCCATTGGTTGTTGAAAAGGTTCACGTAGACCGCCGGACGGCGCGGGACGAAATCGAGGGAGTATTTCCAGCAGCCGGGGCTGTCCAGGCTCACCAACGGATTGTCGAGGGCGCACAGGCCGACGCCCCAGCCGCCGGGCTCGGCGATTGTGAGGCCCGTATCGAGGCCGTACAGGTTGCGGTTCGCGCCGGGCACGATCTCATGCACCGGATCGATGATTGACCCGAGGCGTCCGAGGCGGAACCGGGGTTGCTCGATGTTGAAGGGCAAGCACAGCCAACCGGCTTCGGGCCATGGATCGGGCGCCTTGTCGTGCACTGTCAACTCGAGGTCGGCGTAGGGTTGCTCCTGGTACAGGATGAGGCGCGTCGTGACGGCCGGCAGATCGGGCGTCGCGGGAGCCGCCAGGGTGGCGGCCTGGGCCGCACGTGTCCGTTCGATGCTCAACTCCCAGTTCCGCGGCGAGCTGGCGCGGTAGGGGACCTCGGAGGCGGGCGGCAGATTCGGTTTGCCTAATTCGTTTGTGGCCCAATCCGCATGGATCTTCACGTAAGCGTCCACGTAGGCCTGGACTTCGTTCGAGGAGAAACGCTGGTACAAATACTGGCCGAAACCGTGCGGCGCAGTCCGATCGACCAGCTCGCGCCTGGACTGCCGGTCGACGAGCGAGCGGATGACGCCGCGCTCCGGGTCGAGCGTTGCCCGAAAGAACGGACTAGCGAGGATCGGCTGCTCGATCGGATTGGGCCGCGGTGGTTTGGCGAAGGGCGCGCGCGCCAAGCGATAGGTTCGGTACCCCGTCGGAGGCACGGAGCGCGCCACGAACCGGCGCAGGCCATCGCCCCACTCGGTGAACATCCGGGCAGGCCCGTCGTCGGCGGACCGGATTGTGTTGAAACCGGCAGTCATGGCGTCGGGAAGTTCCACCACGCCGTCGCGCGGCCAGGGAAGCGGATTGAACACGACGAAGCGGAGGCCTTCGAGATCCACCGATCGAGCCAGGGCGCGCATCTGGTCTTCGAGCGCAGGCTGCGTCAGCCGAGCCGCCTCCTCGATGTACCCCGCGTGTTCGGCCCACGAGGATTCGATGCGCGTGAACCGGCCGGCGTCGCGCTCCTGGCGCCATGTGTCTCCGTAGTGCTGGATGTACTTGCCGTAGATCCACCAGTAAGCGCCGCCCCACGTATGCTCGCCATACAGCAGGCTCTTCTCATAAGCCGCTGCGATCCCCACCCCATCTCCCATCTCCGATCGGCCATTTGCGATCTTCCATCTTCCATCTTCCATCTCCGGTCTCCCATCTCCGATCTTCGATCTTCGATCTCCCCCAATCCAGCTCCGCAAGTGCGTGTCGAGCGTCTCGCGGATCGCGATGGCCGGGCGGATGGTCCGGGCCAGCCGGGCGCCGGCCGGGTCGCACATGGGGCCGTGAATCCAGGTGTCAGGCATATCGCCCCGCACTACCGGCAACTCGGCCTTCTCCGCAAGGATCGCGTCCGAGAAATCCGAGAGCCGGCCGATGCGCACCCGCACCCCGGGGAGCTTGACCGCCGCCTCTTCAAGCAGCGTCTTCACCTCGTCCGGACGCGGCGGGCCGTGGTTGTCGCCGGTGTGGATAAGGGCGAGCCAGGTCTTGTGCGGCCAGTCCGCGGGCGGCACGAGGCCGGTGCCGTAGCTCTCGGCCGTGTACATCGTGAGCAACCGCGACCGGTCCGGCCCCTCCCACCAGAACAAGATCGGGACGCGCGGCGAGCTGCTGGCGGCATTACAGCCCAGGTGAAGAAAATCGACCCCTGCGTGCCGCAGCAATGTCGGCAGGATCCACGAGTGACAGGGAACATCGGTCATCTTGGCATCGCGCGGCAGTTCGAGTCCGGCATCCCGGCAGAGCCGGGACGAATAGCCGAGGCCGCGCACCAGATCCTCCGGTTCGAGCAACTCGGTGTGTGTCGTGAAGGGCAGGGCATGGACGGCGAACCGACCCTCTTTGAAAGCCCCGTTCACCCGCTGGCGCCGGGCGTCGCTCTGACCGGGCCAATCCGCGACAATCTGCGTCAGCGGCCATCCGGGCAGGGTCCAGACGAACTGGCGATCGGGCGGCAGGGCGCGGTTCTGGTCCACGACCTCGAGCGCCTGGTCGATCATGGTCGTGCGATAGCGCTGCACGACATTGCTCGCCATGTCGGTGTATCCGATGTCGAAGTGCGTCTTAAACACCACGACCACCGCTTCGAGTTGCGGTGGAACCGCGGCGCCGACGCGCGCGGAATGGGCGGTCATTGCCGCCACGGCCATCAAACACACGAGGCGGCCCACCGACACCACAACATTGGGGAAGACATTCACAACGGCTTGTCTACAGGCAGCCGCGGGGCGCGTCAAACACGGGCTCGCGCGTGGTCTGCAGTCCGTTGCATCTGGTTGTTGTCGGTGTTCTGTCGCCCGGTGAGGGCACCGGGCCTACAACGGATGGAGATTGCCGGTGGAGGCCGCGTGTCCTCACGCGGCGCGAAGACAGCCACGGGTGCAGACGCCGGGTCGGGGGACCCGGCCTCCAGAGGGACAGACATCGGTGTTGTAGGCCGCGTGCCCCCACGCGGCGCAAACTCGATTCCCACCGACAACCTCCGGATGCACTGCCCGCTGGAGAGGACATCGGCGCCATCACCCTTCGCGACCGCCAACCGCCAGGCTTCAGGCGCGCTGCCTCACCGCTGACCGCCAGATGCACTCCCACGGACACGGTTCGAGGTCTCGGGGCGGCTCGGGTGCGCCGTGTCAACCACACGCCCCGGTGCCTTCCTCGGCCGGCGAATGCGATGCCCACTCCGCGCCTCGCTCAAAGCCGGGAGGCAGCCGCTCGCCCCAGTCCGGCCAGCGGCGGCTGAGTAGCGCCGCCAGCCAATGCTGCATGAACGTCCGCAGAAACCGGACCCCGGCCCGGCCTTCACGACGCACACCTTGGCGGAAGCGGCGGTTGTGGTAGTAGACCACATCCGCCTTTACCGCCAGACGCACTGGCCAGGAGCGCGGCAACTCCACCCCAAGCCACCGGCCAACCTGGTGGCACAGGTCCGCCGCCAAATCGTCCGGCACAATGCGGGTGTCGCGTGCGATCCAGAGCCGTCGGCAGCGGCGGGGGACCCATCGTCTTTGCCGCACGGGCTTGGACTCAGTGGAGCGGCGGGGCGCCGGTGTCGGAAATAACCGCCGGGCATCGGCCTCTTGCAGATCGAATGTGATTCCCATGACGCGCTGAGCCTACGCGGGCGGCTGGGTCAAAGACTGTCCCACCCCAACCACCCGTTGTGCGCCTTCGACGATTCTGATTTCTTCCTCGGTCAGGCCGTACAAGTCGTAAACGAGCCGATCAATCTGGGTGTCCGTGGCGGCAATCTGCCGTTCGAGCGCCGTCTTCTCCTGCGGGGTGCGGACGCTCGGCAGCCTCCGGTTCAATTCCAGCATCTGCTCGACCAACTGCACCATCCGCTCGTGACGCGATGTGTCGGCGGGGTCGGAATGGTCGAGGCATGGGATCGGCAACTGCTTCAAGTAGGTGCCTTTGATCTTCGGAAATGTCCGCCGCTGATCATAGAACCGATGCAGCCACAGCGCCCGGATCAGCTTTGAATTGAGAACGCCCAGCACGTACAGCGGATCCGGCATCGCGGCCCGGAGGTTGACCATGAACATCGTGTTCAGGCAATGCCAGCCGGCCGTATCGATCGCGAATTCCGGGTAGCGTCCAATCTGTCGGGTCAGGAGCTTGTCGTCGATCTCGACAGCCAGGGTGAGTTCGTCCGGCGGTTCGAGGCGGCCCGGCTCCGGCTGGAAATGGAAGAGGCCGGAGTTATACCGCACATCGGCGGCCTGGAACAGCTCTGCCAGGCGCGGGTAAATGCGGTCCCCGTTCACGAGCGCCTGCAGCCGCCCATGATCTTCGATGCCCCGCGCCTCGCAGATGCGCAGGAAGATGATCCGGTCGATGATGCGCTGGACGGCGAAGTTCAGTTCGCGCTGCGTCAGTTTGGGATTGCGCAGCGCGAGGTTGCGGGCCAGGTCCAGCCGCCACCCTTCGATGGTGGCGAGAAAGTCCGCGTCGAATTCCGCGGTGCCGCGCTTGGCTTTGGTGGATTCGGCAAACTTGTCGAACGCGCCCTTCAACACGGCGTCGCGGCTGAAGATCGAGGCGAGCCAATCCCATTTCTCCGCGTAGTCGCGGAGGGTGCAGTAGAAGATGCGGGCGGTCGCCGCGGGGTCATCCTTATGGGGCTTGCAGCGTCCGTCATAGACGGCGAACTCCTCGAAATCGGACAGGATGCTCAGCGCAGCAACTTAAGCACGCCACTCTGGGGTTCGTCCAGCGTTTCCAGGTCGATCCAGCGCGCGGGTGTCTGGTGGCGAAACCAGGTCATCTGGCGCCGGGCGAACTGCCAGGTCTTCAGCTTGACCAAGGCGATTGTCCCGGCCAGATCCCGCTCGCCGCGCAGATGCTCGATGACCTGCCGGTACCCGAGCGCCTGCATCGCCGTTCGATTCTCTCCCAGCCCCGCGCTCAGCAACCGGCGCGTCTCCTCGATCAAACCGGCGGCGAACATCGCGTCCACCCGGGCGTTGATGCGCGTGCGCAGGTCGTCCGGCGCGCGCCTGAACACCACGATCCGGGTGGCGCCCGCCAGATCTCCGAGTGCGCCCGCGCGCCGTTCCGTCCGTTGGGCCGAGAGCGGGCGTCCGGTCAACCGGATCACTTCCAGCGCGCGCACGACACGCCGCGGATTCCGCCGGTCGATGGTCTCGAACGTGGCGCGGTCGCGCCCCGCCAGCTCATCGAGCAGGATCGGCAATGGGGTCGCTTCGAGTTCGGCGCGCAACACCGGGTCGCCGGACGGGATCTCGTGGAGGCCCTCGCACCAGGCCTTGAAATAGAGGCCCGTGCCGCCGCAAAAGATCGGCGGGCGTCCTCGGGCCTGGATGTCCGACACCGCCGCCGCCGCCAGGCGGACAAACTGGCTGGCGTCGAAGCCGCTGGTCAAATCGATCACGTCGATCAGGTGGTGCCGCACACGCGCCCGGTCGGCAGCGGCGGGTTTGGCCGTCCCGATGTCCAGGCCGCGATAGACCTGCATCGAGTCGACCGAGACGATCTCGCCGCCGATCTGTTCGGCCAGGGCGAGGGCAATCGCCGATTTCCCGACGGCGGTCGGCCCTGCGAGGTACAAGACGGGCAAAGACCCGGGCTTCACGGAGTCGGGACGGGGCGTGCCGGCGCGCCCGCCTCGTTCTCGGCCCGCCACGACATGAGGAAGAGGAGGCCGACCCCGATGCAGATGGCGCTGTCGGCGATGTTGAACGCGGGGAAGCCGACCTCGTCGCCGCCGCGCTGCACGAGGTAGAAACGGATGAAATCCACCACGTGGCCGATGCGGATCCGATCGGTCAGGTTGCCCAGGATGCCGCCGAAGATGAGCCCGAAGGCGAGCTGCCCCATCCACACCTGGGTGTCGAACCGGTGGCGGGTGAGGAACAGGACCAGCAGCGCGCCCAGCGAGACCAGGGCGAGCAATCCGTTGTTGCCGTAGAACAGGCTCCAGGCCGCGCCCGTATTGCCCCAGTGGACGAACTTGAAGAATCCGTCGATCACCACGTGGTGTTCGGCGAGATCCAACAGCCTCAAGACGGCCAGTTTGGTCGCCTGGTCGATCACGTACACCGCGGCGGCGACCAGCGCAATGATATGGGTGGGCGTCAGGCGCACAACAACTCGATTACAGCCGGTTCCCGCTGCCGGTGGCAAGCCTCCGATTTCGGAAGAGACAATGGGGTCGCATCTAAATAGTTGACAAATGGATGGTCGCCGCACACAGTCTCCATGCTTCCCCGCCCCTCTCTCCCGCGCTTCGCTACACCAGCGTCTCCCATTGCCGATGCCAGGCGTCCGGAGCCGCGCCCTGCCCGCGCAGGGTCCTGAGACTGAGCGCGTCGTGGCGCTTGGCGAGCCGGACGCCTTGTGCATCGGTGAGGAGGGGACAATGGAAGAACGTCGGCGGCGCCATGCCCAAGGCCCGGTAGAGCAACAGTTGCCGGGCGGTGGACCGCAGGAGATCGGCGCCGCGCACGACCTCGGTGATCCCCATCGCGGCGTCATCGACCACACAGGCCAACTGATAGGCCGGGACGTCATCCTGCCGCCAGACCACAAAGTCGCCAAAATCAACGCCCGCCGTGAACCGCTGCCGACCGCAATAACCGTCCACAAACTCGATCGCCTCGCCCTCGGGCACCCGGAAGCGCCAGTTCACTCCCGGCGCGTTGCGCGGCGGACCCTCGCCGGGCGGTTGCGACTCGGCCACCACCGGCATTCCCATCCGCAACTGGCCGTGAGGCGGGCGGCATGTACCGGGGTAGATCGGTTCGTCGTCCCCCGCATGGGGCGCTGCGAGTGCCGACAGGACATCGCGTCTGGAACAGCGGCAGGGATACACATGGCCGAGGCGCTGCAACCGTTCCAAGGCGTGGCGATACAGGGTCAGCCTCTGGCTCTGCGCATACGGTCCATGCGGCCCGCCGCAGTCCGGACCCTCGTTCCATCGCAAGCCGAGCCAGAGCAGATCCTCGAGCATTGCCGACACATAAACCGCGCGGCACCGGCTCCGGTCCAGATCTTCATTGCGCAACACCAACTCGCCCCCGCACGCCCGCGCCCGCCGCTGTGCGATCCAGAAGGTCCGGGCGTTTCCCAGGTGGAGGTAGCCGGTCGGCGACGGCGCCAGGCGCCCCCGGTAACTGCCTCGATCTCGAGGCGTTGTCATTGCCCAATCGAGTTCCATCAAGCATGCCCACAACCGCCCGGCGCCGGCGTCCATCGAGGAGCGTCTGGCTCGGGTCCGGCCCGCGGATGACTTGCCGCCGCGAGTCTGCGCGCGGCGCGTCCGCGTTGTCCAATCCGAAGGCTCGCGTGCATTCGGGAGTTCGGAGGACCGCCGGGTCGAGAGTCACTGGTTCATGAGCCCAATCCGTTCTTAGAAAAGAAGCCGGGCTTTGCATGAACCGGGAGGCGGTCCTGATCGTATTCGGCGACAGAGGATTACGATTACGATTAGACCTCCACGAGTTCTTTGTCATTGCGCATCGAAACCGTGAACCAGATGGTTACCTCGAAAGCAGACATCCCCTTGGCAGTCTTTGGCGCTGTCTTCGTCGTCAGGTGGCGTGGCTGTATCGACTTGCTGAATTCATAGAATAATGTCCGCATCGATTCCGCATCGATTCCGCATAGGAAGCGCCGGTGACGGCTGCCTGGGCGGCCAACGGGGCATCTCTGGGAGCATCCGACGCCTCTCGCCGTCTAATCGGGTGGTTGCCGTCCGGGCTTGCCGGGTGCACTGTATCGAGGAACCTGAGTCATGAAACGCCATGCCGTTGTCCTGCTCGTCGTGTTGCTTATGAACCCCAGCCTCCATGCCGCGTCGCGAGACGCCCAGTGGAAACGCGTGGACGAAGCGGTCGAAAAGGGCTTGCCCCAGACCGCGGTCAAGGAACTGACCCCCATCATCCAGGGCGCGCTCGCCGATCGTGCCTGGGCCGAGGCGGTCAAAGCCATCGCCCGGCGCATTGCGCTCGAAGGGGAGGTGCAGGGAAACAAGCCGGCGGAGAAGATCCGAAGGCTCGATGCCGAGATCGAGTCCGCACCGCCTGAGATCAAGCCGATCCTGCAGACGATCCTGGCGCATTGGTACTGGCAGTACTTTCGCGAGAACCGCTGGCGTTTCGTGCAGCGCACCGCCACGTCCGAGGTCCCGGGCGAGGATTTCGAGACGTGGGATCTGCCCCGACTGTTTGCCGAGATCGACCGCCGGTTCACGATCGCCCTGAGCGCCGAGCCGCAGCTTCGCGCAATCCCCATCAGCGCCTACAACGACTTGCTGCCGCGCGGAGCGCTCCCGGATGTCTATCGCCCGACCTTGCATGATTTCATTGCCCACGAAGCGCTCTCCTTCTACACGTCGGGCGAACAGGCGGGCGCGCTCCCCCAGGACGCCTTCCAGGTTGCCGCCGACAGCCCGGCCCTCGGGCCGGTGAATGTGTTCTTGAATTGGGATCCGACTGCCGGGAGCGGTGCGGCCGAAGCGCCGGTGTCCCCCCTGGTGAAGGCGATCCGGCTCTACCAGACTCTGATGCGGCTCCACGCCGGCGACGCGGATCAGACGGCCTTTCTCGATCTGGATCTGGCGCGATTGGTCTGGGCCAAGAACGTCGCTGTGGGCGAGGGGAAGGCGGCGCGGTTCCAAGCCGCGATGAAACAATTCGCCGAGAGCCACGGGGACCACGAGCTGGCCTCGATGGCCCTGTGGCACTGGGCCCAGGCCCTGCGCGAGCAGAACGACCTCGTCCAGGCCCGGCAGCTCGCGCTGCGGGCCCGGCAGATTCACCCGCAGAGCGCGGGGGGAAAGCTCGCCGCAAACCTCGTTGCCGAAATCGAGTCGAAGTCGGCCTCGATCCGAACCGAGCGGATCTGGAACCGGCCCTGGCCTGGGATCGAGGTGCGGTATCGGAATGTGGACCAGGTGCATTTCCGCCTCGTATCCTCGAACTGGGACGACCACCTCGATCGGCGGCGGAGCCGGCCCGAGAGCCTGCGCGATGACGAGCGCGCCGCAATCCTGGCGCGCCCGGCGGCCTACACCTGGTCGCGTCCTTTGCCGCCGACAACCGACTTTCTCGAGCACCGGGTCGAGGTGACGGTGCCTGAGGAGTTCAAGCCGGGTTTCTATTTTCTCATCGCCAGCCACAGGCCCGATTTCGCCGAAAAAGACAACCAGCTTGCGATGACCGACATTTGGGTCAGCGAACTCGCGCTCGTCCTGCGCCAGGACGCCGGCCAACTCGATGGATTCGTGCTCGAAGCCGGATCCGGCGAGCCGAGCCGCGGCGCCCAGGTGCAGGCCTGGTATCTCGATCGCCAGGGCCAACGCGTCGCGGTCCCGGCCCTGACCACGGATCAGGATGGCCGGTTCGCCCTGGCGTTGGGCGAGCAGCGGCGGAATTACGTGCTGAAGGCGACAGCGAACGGACAGGCGATCGCCACGGCGGACCAGTTCTCGAGCTGGGGGCGCACCCCGCAGCGACGTCCGTTCGAGCAAACGCTCTTCTTCACCGACCGCGCCCTTTACCGTCCGGGTCAGACGGTCCAGTACAAGGGCATTTGCCTGCGGGTCGATCAGGAGAAAGACGCCTACGAGACTTTGGCGGCGCGGGCTCTGACGGTGGTGTTTTCCGACGCCAACCGCAAGGAGATCGCCCGCCAGCAGCATCGCGCCAACGACTACGGATCGTTCAGCGGCAGTTTCACCGCGCCGCGCGATCGGTTGACGGGCCGGATGGAATTGCGCGCGGTCGAGGGGCCGCCGGGGGCTGGATGGGTCAATATCGAGGAGTACAAGCGCCCCAAGTTCCAGGTGACGCTCGACGCGCCGAAGACAGGCGCCAAACTGGGCGACACACTCGAAGTCGCCGGCCACGCCATGCACTACACCGGGGCGGCGGTGGACAACGCCGAAGTCAAGTACCGCGTCGTGCGCGAGGTGCGCATGCCCTGGTGGTGGGGCTGGTACGGATGGCGGCGCGGGGCCTTCCGGCCCGGTGTGAGCCAGGAGATCGCTGACGGCACCCTGCGCACAGGGGCGGACGGAGCGTTCACAGTTGGGTTCGTCGCGCGGCCCGACCCGGCCGTACCGGTCGAGGACGATCCGACCTTCATCTTCAGCGTGCATGCCGACGTGACGGATTCAGCGGGCGAGACCCGCTCGGACGACCGCGCCATCCGCCTCGGTTACACCGCGCTCGAAGCGCGCTTGATGGCCGACGATTGGCTCACCGACGAGCAACCGGTCGAATTGCGAGTGCGCGCCACCACGCTCGATGGCGAACCTCAGCAGGCCGAGGGAATCCTCAGAGTCCATGCGCTCAAGGCCCCGGATCGGGTCAGCCGGCCCTCCTTGTTTACACAGTGGGGCGGTGACGAAGACTGGGACGATGGCGCCGACGCGGGCGGTCCGGGCGCCGACGCGTCGAATCCCAACCGTTGGGTCATGGGCGCCGCAGTGTGGGAGCAGGGTTTCACGACTGATGCCAAGGGCGAAGCGTCGGCGAAAGTCAAACTGCCCGCCGGGGCGTACCGCGCCGTGCTCGAGACGCAGGATCGCTATGGCAAGAAGGTCACCGGGCGCCTGCCTTTGACCGTCGTCCGCCCCTCGGACAAGGCGTTCCCGATCAAGGTGCCCAGCTTCCTGGAGGCGGTCAATTGGACCGTCGAGCCCGGGTCCGAGTTCACGGCCCTTTGGGGCACGGGGTATGGCGAGGGGCGCGCGTATGTCGAAATCGAGTCTCGTGGCCGGACGCTGGGCAAGTACTGGACCGCGCCGGGCGAGACACAGACCCTGATCCGCCAGCCGATCGACGAGGCCATGCGCGGCGGCGTCACGCTGCGCGTCACCCAGGTCCGCGAGAACCGGGCGTATCTCGAAACCCGGCAGATCGAGGTGCCGTGGAGCAACAAGAACCTGAAGCTCGAATGGGAGCATTTCACATCGAAACTCGAGCCGGGCAAGAAGGAGACATGGAGTCTCGTCATCAAGCCCGCAGCGCTGTCGGCGGAGGCGGGTGTCAACAATGCGTCGGATTCGAAACGGCTGCCGGAGCTGGTGGCGACGCTCTACGACCGTTCGCTCGACGCGTTTCTTCCATTGTACTGGCCGAGTCGTTTTTCGGTGTTTCGCCAGGAGTGGACGGGGCGTCAGGCCGTGTTCGGCAATCAAGAGCGCGGCCTGGCCGTGTTTCGCCAGGATTGGCCGGTGTCACTCGAAACGGTGCTCGAGGGCTACCGCGCGTTTCCGCCGGACCTGATCCAGACCGGCTGGGGATTCCCCGGGACGGCGATGCTCATGAGGGCAGGCGGCGTCCCCGCGCGTCGGGGCGTGGTGGCTGATAGCGCGGTTGAATCGCTGGCCCTGACCGCCGCAGTCCCGTCCGCGCCCATGTCGGCGCCAGCCGCCGCGGCGCCCGAGATGACCATGCTGATGCGCTACGGTCTCAAGGAGTCCCCGGACGACGAGGCCGAGGCGGCGGGTGGCGGATCCGTCGGGGGCCCGGGCCGAGCCGCGCCGGATCTGAACCTCGTGTCGGCGCGGCGGAACCTCAACGAAACTGCGTTCTTTTATCCGCACCTTGTGGCCGACGCGCAGGGTGTGGTGCGCCTGAGCTTCACGATGCCGGAGGCGCTGACCGAGTGGCGTGTCCTGGCGTTTGCCCACGATCGCGCGCTGCGCTCCGGCTTCATCGAGGCCAAAGCGGTGACGGCCAAGGATCTGATGGTGCAGCCGAACCCGCCGCGGTTCCTGCGCGAGGGCGATGTGGTCGAGTTCACTGTCAAGATCACGAACTCGGGCGACAAGCCCCAGCGCGGCAAGGTCCGGCTTACCTTCAACAACGGCTTCAACAACCAGCCGGCCGACGCTTTGCTCGGCAACAGGAATCCGGAGCGTTCGTTCGACCTGGCGGGCGGGGCCTCGACCTCTGTGGCGTGGCGCCTGACGGTGCCCGAGGGGCTTTCGGTGCTCACGTACAAGGCGGTTGCGGCGGCCGGCACGGTCTCCGACGGCGAGGAGGGCCTGGTCCCGGTGTTGGGGCGGCGGATCCCGGTGACCGAGTCGCTCCCGCTGCCGATCGTCGGCCCGGGCACGAACCGTTTCGAGTTCACCGCGCTGCTGGATGCGGGCAAATCGCGAACGCTGCGGCACCAGAGTCTCACCGTGCAGATGGTGTCGAACCCGGCCTGGTACGCGGTGCTCGCCCTGCCCTACCTGATGGAGTTTCCATACGAATGCAACGAGCAGGTCTTCAATCGGTACTACGCCAACGCGCTCGCCCGCTTCATCGCAAACTCGGATCCGAAGATCCGCCGCATCTTCGATCAATGGAAGGCCACGCCGGCCCTCGACAGCCCGCTCGAAAAGAACCAGGACCTCAAAGGCGTCATGCTCGAAGAATCGCCCTGGGTCTGCGAGGCTCAGCAGGAGAGCGAGGCGCGCCGCAACATCGGCGTCCTGTTCGACGACAACCGGCTCGACAGCGAACAGGCCAACGCCCTGAGCAAGGTCCGGGAAGCGCAGTTGGACGATGGCTCCTGGCCGTGGTTCCCGGGCGGGCGCGGCAGCGACTACATCACGCTCTACATCGTCGCCGGGTTCGGCCGCCTCCGTCACCTCGGCGTGGACGTTGATGTCGCCCCCGCGATCCGGGCGCTGGACCGGCTCGATGCGTGGCTCGACGAGACCTATCGCGACATTCTCAAGCGGCAGATCACGACGGGGGCCAGCCAGCTCACCCCACAGATCGCCCTCTATTTGTACGCCCGCAGCTTCTACCTCAAAGACAAGCCCGTGGCGGAGCAACACCGGACGGCGTTGGACTACTTCCTCGACCAGGCCAAGCGCTATGCGTTGTCAATGCGCGCGCGGCAATCCCAGGGACACCTGGCGCTTGCGCTGAACCGGTTCGGCGACACGGCGACCGCCGAGGCGATCCTGAAATCGTTGAAAGAGAGGTCGGTTACCGATCCGGAGTTGGGGCGCTATTGGCGCGACGCCGAATCGAGCTGGTGGTGGCACGACGCGCCGGTCGAAACCCAGGCGCTGATGATCGAGGCCTTCGACGAAGTGGCCAAAGACGCCGCCGTCGTGGACGGTTGCCAGGTCTGGCTCATCAAACAGAAACAGACCCAGGACTGGCGCACCACGAAGGCGACGGCGGACGCCGTCTACGCGCTGTTGCGGCGCGGACGCGACCTGCTGGCGAGCGATCGGTTGGTCGATGTGAATCTGGGCGGCCTGTCGATCACGCCGCTTGTTCCGGGCGGCTCCTCGACTTCGCGCGCGCAGGACAGGCCGGCGACAGACACCGCCCCGCCCGAAGCGGGGACCGGCTTCTACGAACGCCGGTTTGCGAGCGCCGAGATCAAGCCGTCGTTTGGCAAGATCACCGTGCGCAAGCAGGATGCGGGTGTGGCCTGGGGCAGCGTACATTGGCAGTACCTGGAAGACATTGCCAAGGTGAGGCCGCACGAGCGGACGCCATTGAAGCTCGTCAAGACGCTGTATACCAAACGCAATACGATCAACGGCCCCGTGCTCGACGAAGCGCGTGGCCCGCTGTCGGTGGGCGACGAACTGGTGGTGCGGATCGAGCTGCGGACGGATCGGGACATCGAGTTCGTGCATCTGAAAGATCAGCGCGGCAGCGGCACCGAGCCGGTCAATGTCCTCTCCGGCTACCGGTATCAGGACGGCCTGGGCTACTACGAATCGACACGCGATACCGCAAGCCACTTCTTCATCGACCGCCTGCGCGCCGGGACCTACGTCTTCGAGTACTCGATGCGCATTCAATTGCGCGGCGAGTACGAGAGCGGCCTCGCGACAGTCCAGTGCATGTACGCGCCCGAGTTCAACAGCCATTCGGAGAGCGTGACACTGGTGGTCAAGTGACGCAGCGCGGGCAACCCCTCAGTCACGACAATGTCATGGTTTGACCCCTATCTCGGACAGCCGATCACGCGCGCACCTGGCCCTGGCCAAACCCCAGCCACTTGTAACTGGTCAACTCCTCGAGTCCCATCGGGCCGCGCGCCCCCACTTTGTCGGTGCTGATCCCGATCTCCGCACCCATGCCAAACTCGCCTCCGTCGGTGAAGCGCGTCGACGCATTCCAGTAGACGGCGGCGGAATCCACACCCGCCAGGAACCGCCGGGCGCGCGCTTCGTCGGCGGTCACGATGGCGTCCGAATGGGCTGAGCCGTAGCGATTGATGTGGGCGACGGCGGCGTCCACACCCTCGACCACGCGGACGTTGAGGACGAGGTCGTTGTACTCCGTGAACCAGTCCTGCTCGGTCGCGCCGCGCAATCCGGACAGATGCGGCTGCAGGATCGCCAGGGCCGCTTCATCCACACGCAACGCCACCTGCCGCTGCTCGAGGTGTTTTCCGACGCCCGGCAGGAAGGACGCGGCGATCGGGGCATCGACGAGCAGCGTCTCGGTCGCATTGCAGACAGCCGGGCGCTGGCACTTGGCGTTGAGAACGATCTGCTCGGCCATTGCGAAGTCGGCGGCGCGGTCCACGAAAACGTGGCAGACGCCTTTGTAATGCTTGATCACCGGCACCTTCGAGCAGTCCGCCACCGCCCGGATCAACCCCTCCCCGCCCCGCGGCATGCAGAGGTCGATGTATTGACTCAGCGACAAGAGTGCCGGGATGGCCTCGCGCTCGGGGGTCTGCACCAACTGGATCGCGTGTTCCGGAAACGCCGGCAGGGCTTCCCTGCCCGCGTCGACCAGGATGGACGCGATCGCGCGGTTGGAGTTCAGGGCTTCCCTGCCCCCGCGCAGAATGGTTGCGTTGCCGGACTTGAAGCAGAGGCCCGCGGCGTCGGCGGTCACATTCGGCCGGCTTTCGTAAATGATCACGATCACGCCAATGGGCGTCGACACTTTCCGGAGGCGAAGTCCGTTGGGACGCACCCGCTCCTCGAGCAACCGACCGACCGGATCGGGCAGGGCCGCAACCTCGCGGAGTCCGCGGGCCATCGCCGCGATCCGTTTGTCGTCCAGGCGCAGCCGGTCGAGCATCGCTCGGGACAAGCCGGCTTGCGCCCCGATTTCGAGGTCGCGCCGGTTCTCCATCTCGATCTGGGACGTGTACGTTTCGAGGGCCGTGGCCATCGACTCGAGGCAGCGGTTCTTGTCGGATGTCGACAGACCGGCCAGTTCGCGCGAGGCGGCCTTGGCCCGCCGCGCGATTTCGATCATGGCGTCTTGCAGTGTCATAAGCCGATTCGAAGTCCGAGGCTCACTCGCCGGTTTGAGGCGGAGCTTCGTTGGAATTCCTGACCGCTGAAATCTGCCGCAAACAAGTCGAGTTTGTGTTCTGCGTTGGAGTGGTCAAGGATTCTCTCGATCCGGGCGGCGCTCGAGAGCGGCGGCGGAGTCTCTTGCGGTCTGGTTTCCCGGATCCAACTGGAGCACCTCGCGAAACTGCGTCAGCGCCTCCTCGACGCGCCCCTGTCGCACCAGGAGGTTGCCGAGGTTCAAACGGGCCAGGACATGCTGCGGTCGCAAACGCACGACTTCAGCCAGTTCGGCCTGGGCGTCGGCGACTTTGCCGTCGGTTGCCAGTTCGATCCCCAAGTGGTACCGGGCCTCCCAGAACGCGGGGTCCACCAGGATGGCTTCACGGAGAGAATCGAGGGCCGGCCCGCGGCGCCTGAGGGCCATCAACACGTCGGCTCGCCGCAGATAGACTCGAGCGCTTTCGGGGCGCCTTTGGATCGCGGCATCAAAATGGGCCAGCGCCTCCTCGAACTCCTTTTGGCTGGCCGCGATCTGGCCCAGCTCGACATGGGCCTCGGCGAGGTCCGGACGCCGGATCAAGGCGGCTTCGAGCGATGCCCTGGCCTCCTCGAATTGCTTCTGGCGGGCGAGCAGGCGTCCGAGATGCAGGTGAGCCGCGAAGTGGTGCGGGATCAGGTCGCGCATCTGCCCCATTTGGGCGGCGGCCTGGGCCAGGTCGCCCGAGTTGTTGAGGTACTCGGCGTAGTTGTGGTGCAGCCAATGGTCGGCGGGGCGGTTGCGAATCGCGTCCTCGTAACTCGAACGCAGTTCGGACGGCGCCCGGGCCTGCATCCGCGCGCGCGTCCCGGCGAGCTGGCGTCGGAAATGGTCAAGTCGGACAGCGTGGTCGAGCTGGTTGGTGAATGGGGCATCGAGAATGCGCCGCAGCATTTCATCGAGTGCGGCGTGGCGATTCCAATCGGTGAGCCCGAGGGGGCGGGCGCAGGCCTCGAACTCCGGCCATGAGGCAGTCCGGTTTCTCTCCGTGCCTGCGAGCAGCGGGACGATCGCGTCCGCCCAGACGCGGGCGAGGCGATAATTGCCCTCGGGATTCAGGTGGACATGTTCGTAAAACGACTCCTGGCCGGGGACGCCCGCGGAGTTCTGCCGGCCGAGGACATCTGCGGCATCCACAGCCAGCACGCCCCGGTCCGCGTATTGGCGCGCAATTCCTCCGAGGATCGTGTTGATCCTCGAGTCCGCGCGGAACGGGAGGGTGTCGAGATCGCGCGCCTGCTCGAAGCATGTTGCCGCGGCGTTTGTGTTGCCCAGAGCGGCGAGGCTTTGGCCGAGTCGATAGTGGAGCTCAGCGGACCGCGGGTGGAGTCCGAGCGCCGCCTCGAACTGTGTCGCCGCTCCGGCCCAGTGTCCCGCGGCGGCCAGGCGGTCGCCGCCTTGGCACAGGGCCTCGAACCGCGCCGCGCTGGTGCCGCCCGTGTTCGGGAGCGGCGAGGAGGCGAAGGGCGCGCAATCTCTCAGGTTGCTGGCGGCAGTGCTCAGAAGGATGGGGACGCGGGAGCGGATGCCGGTTCGGACCAGGTCGGAGAGGTTTTGCCGGAAGTGCCGGTAGACCCGTTCCCGGCCCGGGTGATCGAGTGGCAGGTGCCGGTCCCGGAACATCCCCAATCCGCCCCAGGCATCGGGTGGGGAGGACGCGCGTCCACGGTTGCGGAGAAGAGCGGCCAGGAATTGTCCCGTGCGAAGGCGTTGGGCGCTGAGGCTCGCGCGCACCACCCAGCGGGGCGGCGTTTGCAGACCGAACACCGTGTTGGCGCCGAACGGCCCGGCCATTTCGTTGTGGCCGGCGTAGACGATCCACAGGTCGGCATCGAGCCGCGCGCATGCGCGGGCGATGGGGGGCAGGGCGTGGGAGTTGATGGCGGTCATGGCCACGCACACCACCTCGATCGCGCGTCCGGGGAACCGATCGCGCAGGAGGACTTCGAGCCAGCGCCCAACCCCGTACGCCGGACGCGGGTCGCCGAGCGCCGCGGATTCGCCGAAGAGAAAGATCCGATACGTGTTGGCCGGCTTCTCGGCTGGGAATGAGATGGGCGCGGGACTGCGCGCAAGGGCGGGTGGGAAGAAGCGGAGACCGAACCAGGTGTTGTCGATCAGGGTGTTGGTGCCGCCGGCGATCGTTTGCAGGAAAAACGAGGTGGGGCGCCCGTACCCGGCGAGGCGAAGACCGGTTTCCATCAGGCCAACACACAGCAGCGGGACGACGATTGCCGCAGCAATCCGAAAAAACCATCGATGGCGATGCGGAGCCCGGCACGGCGACGCCGGACTGGCGGGCGGTCGATCCGCCAGCGCGCCTCGGGAGGGGACCGAGGGCCGGGCGGTTTGGCTGGAACGTTTCACCAAAGAAGAGAGGCCGGGGCGAACCCCGGCCTCTGTGTGCGAACAGGGTCGATTGTTTACTTGATGATGCGTCCGAACATCACAGGCGCCTGCGGCGCGAACGTGTATGGGCTGGTGGCGCCGGCGACGTCCTCCCATGGTCCGGTGATGGACAATGCGGCCTGGAGTGTGCCGCCACCCTCCCACTCGAGGGTGATCGTTCCGTTTGCATTCCTGGTGATGGCGGTGAACAGAACAACCGGCTGGGCCATGTAATTCACGGCGTTCAAGAACAGCTTGCCGCCGTCCGCAGTCAGGTCGTAGATGCCGGCGCCATGAGAGGTCAGGCCCGATGCCTCACGGCTGCCGGTCAGCATGACCAACCGGTGGCCGCCCAGGTTGTCGCCCGCGGCAGTGGCCATCTGAGCGCCAGCGTACCATTCGGCGATCGCCAGGCCGCCGTTGGCGGGATCGCCGGCAGCCGCGATGGTGGCGAGCAGGGTTCCGCCACCGGCCAGAGGGTCGGTGTTGGCGGAGATGCCTCGCTGCACGGTGCCGTTGAAGGTGACGGGCTGCGCATAGTCGTTCACCATGGTGTTGTCCGCCCCGAGCGCGACTCCGTCGAAGATCGGGTGCGTCGGTCTCTGGGCCAACAGCTTCACCGGGCCGGCCGTGTCCGGAATGTTGCCGCCCGTCACGAAGCCAAGGCGGCTGTTCCGCAGGATGTAGCCGTTGATCATGATCATCGGAGCGGTGATCCCGTTCCAGGCCAGCGTCTCGGGAGGATCCTGATAGTCGCCGCTGGGCACGGACCGGCTCACGATCACGACGTCGAACGTATTCAGCAGCGCCGTATCGGGCGTGCCAGACGTGAGGAAGCGGGTCACCTGGTGCCCGGCAGAAGCCAGGAGGTCGGTGTAGCCGGCATCGGGAGCCCGCGTGAAGCCCGCGGCCAAGGCATCGGCGTCCGGGGTATTGGCGTCCGCATGGAAGCTGATCCAGGCGATCTTCAGAGGGATGAATGGCGTGAAGTTGCCATAATCGCGGAACTTCGCCACGAACGGGCGTTTCAGGCCTTCATCGCTGATGTTGCCGAGTTCGGGCGAGAACTCCGGCCCGACGAAGAGCGTGGCCGGCATGGCCGGGTCGAACGTGCTGGCGCCAAGCTGCGTCCAGTTCATTCCGTCATCGCTCCGGAAGATGATGAACGTCTGGCCGGTGCGTTGGAGACGGCACCACGCGTTCGGATAGAGCGGCGTGCCGCCGCCGCCGGCGCTGGTTGTGGCGGCTCCGGTCGTCAGGCGCCGGTTGCCTTCCCAACTGTTGTTGCCCGCTGTGCCCATCGCGGTCTGCACCGGGTTCACGTGCACCTTCTGGTAACGCCCGGCTGCGCCGGCGTCTTGGGTGGCCCGATCGACGCCGAAGTTGGTGACGTCGCGGGCGATGAGACCCGCGCGGGCCCATTGGCTCGAAGCATCCTGGTACTCGACGCGGAGCACTTTGTCGAAGTCGCCGGTGACTTCTTCGTAGACGAAGGTTGCCTCATCGTACGTGCCCCATTCGCCGACGCCATCGCTGTAGACGTCGAATGCGTTCTCGGCGGTGGCGAGGACGCCGTTGCCGAGGGCGGCTTCGTTGGCGCCCACGACGCCCCACTTCATCGCGGACACCTTGAAGTTCTTCGATTCACTGGTCATGGGGTTGCCGGCAAGATCCTTCACGTTCTGCACCGTGACGGTGTACGTGCTGCCCACTGTCAATCCCGAGACGGTCAGGACAGCGCCCGGCGAACCTTCGTAGAACGTGATGCCGGTGATGGTGCCCGCTGACAGGGTGTAGTTGGACTGGGTCCCGGCCGTGGCGGCATCGACTTTCTCGTTGAAGGTGACGCCCACATCGAATGTGGCTCCTGTCTGGCTGGGAAGCGCCCCGGCCCCCGCCAGCCTGGGCGGCGTGATGTCCGAAACCACCGTCAGTGTGGCTGTCGCGCTCGGCTGAACGACGGCCGGCACGGAGCAGACGACCTGGAACTTGGTTCCGTTGTCGGCGAGCGTCACCAGCGGCGTGGTGTACGAGGCAAATGTGGCGCCGGCGATGTCGGTCCACGTGCTCGTGCCGGGAGCCATCTTCTGCCACTGATAGGTGAGGGCTGCGCCATAGGCGGAAGTCCCGGTCGCGACCACGGTAAACACCACGCTGCGCCCCACTTCCTGCGTCGCGTCGGCCGGTTGTTGAGTAATCGTGACCGAACTGCCGGTCGGATCCACATAGCAGCCGACGACATTGCCGGTCAGGGTCGGCGCTGAGCCATTCGCCGGATCCAGATCGCCTTCCTTGATGTAAGTCGCGCTGAAGTCGTCGGCCCCGCACCAACTGGGGTCGTGATGGACTTCGAGCATGTAATACCGTTTGCCCTTCTCGAGGGTGATGGTCGGGGCTGTCGGCCACTGGTTCAGGGTTGAATAGTCGGATCGACGATTCTCGAGGCTGCCCGAATAGATCTGCACCCAGCCGCGTGGATCGCTCCACCCGCCCGGCTCCCCGGCGATCATTACCATGTTCGCCGGATCGTCGTCGGTGCTCAGATAGAGCCACCAACGGTCGGCCCCGGCGGTGAGGAAGACGTAGTTGCCGTCCTCGGGCGGGATGAAAAAGCCCTCGAGCGTGTCGAAGTAGTTCCGGGTCGGGTCGGCGACGGCGTCGCGGCCCGCGCCATTGGCGGGGTACTCCCACATCGGCATGAGGTCCATCCGGTCGGGTTGGTTCGGATAGCGGGGATCGGCGAACAGGTTGGCGGGGGTGCCGCCGCTGTTGTCGTCGAAGCCGTTGTATTTCTTGTGGAGGACGCGGCCCAGCATGAACATAAAGGTCTTGAACTCCGCCTGGCTGTTCGCGGCGATCGTGTTGCCGAGGACCGAGCGGTCTTTCACATTGTTCACGACCACGGTGTAGGTGGCGCCTTCGTTCTGTTTTGTGGTCGCCAGGACCACGTTCGCACCCAACACCGTCGCCGAATTCACCGTGAGACCGGCGATGGCATAATTGTCCTTGTTGCCGCCGGTGGCCTCATCGATCGGCTCGGAGAACGTCAGGACCACGCCCAGGAAATCGGTGCTGCCCTTCGCGGAAACCAACACCGGCGGCGTGTCATCGCGCACAACGGTCAAGGTCGCTTCGGTCGAAGTCGCCGATCCGGCGGTGTTGGTGACCTCGCACTTGATCTTGGCCTGGTTGTCGTTGAACGAGACCGCCGTCAGGGTCAGCGTCGGGGCGGTCGCCCCGTCGATCGCCGTGTTGTTCTTGTACCACTGAAAGGCCAGTGGCGCCGAGCCGTCGAACCCGACGGTGAAGGTGGCGTTGGCCCCCTCATCGACGGTCTGGTTCTGCGGGTTTGCCGTGACGGACGGCGGTGTCGGCGCAGCGGCCACGACCGTCTGGATGTTCAGGTCGTCCATCCACTGAGCCGCATTCTCGCCGCCCGTGCGCGCGCCGAATGCGAACAATCCCTCGACCGGCACGAATTCGGGCAGGAGGAGATTGGCGTAAAGCGGCTGGCCTTTGTAGTTCACGTTCAGGGTGCCCGATCGGGTGAGTTGGATGGACACATCCACGAACGAGCTGGTCACCATGTCGGCTTTGGCGAACTTGGTGCTTGCGATCGTGACGTTGTTGTACTTGACGTCCACCGCCGGCGCTTCGCCTGCGCCGTTGTCATAGATGTCAAAGCAGACGCTGATGCCTGTGGTGGTGCCGCCCTCCTCGCCGAAGTTCGAGCCGGCAGTCACATCCTGTCCGAAGGAGAAACTGAAGCCGTCGGCTGGATTTCCGGAACCGGGTCCGATTTGGAGTTTGAAGGTGACGGTGAAACTCTCGAGAGCCTGGTAGGAGTCGAGATCGTCCACAACCATCGTTCCCTGCAAGCTGTTAGCCGCTGGAGTGAGGGCCAGATGCCCATCCTCGATCACCGCACTGCCGCTGAACCAGAGCCCCAGTTGGTTGGGGTCGCTGAAGTCCGAGGTGAACGATCCGGCCAGCGCCGTCGCGCCGGCCAAAGCCGTCACCAGGAATCCTTGTATGAGTTTTAGGTGCATAGGGTTGTTTTTGCTCCATTATTCCGATTGCGTCCGCAGGGGATTCCCGTGGGACCCGGGCCCTCGCCCGAGCCACACACCTCCAGCACGGGTAGCACCCGCAGACGCACTTTCGCTGAGGATTGGTGCCACGGAATATTCTGGAATCAGTTGGAGTGTAAGAACTCACCCGGCTCTGGCAACAAAAAACTGGCCCAACACAAGAAAAGCGAAAAATGCGCGTCTGGTTGTCGTCGGTGTGCGCGCGATTCCCTGACCGACGGAGCTCCACCCGAAGGAAGGAGCAGCCTTCGTCCAATCGGTTCGAAACGTGTTGCTGGCTGCGCTGATTTCGCCAGCCTCCATGTTTCGTGAAATTGCCGCCCCCGCTGCTTGCGTCCGTGGCGGCGAGGATCCAAAGTGGGCGCGTCGGATGACCGCCATGCGCGAGATCGAGCTCGGCCCGCTCCGGTTGGGAGCGGCGCGGCCGCTTTTCCTGATCGCCGGGCCGTGCGTGATCGAGAGCGAGGAGCACGCCACCCGGCTGGCGGAGCACCTGGCCGCCCTGACTTCCGCCTTGCGGCTGCCCTTTGTGTTCAAAGCCTCGTTCGACAAAGCCAATCGCTCAGCCCTGAGTTCGTACCGCGGACCGGGTCTGCGCGAGGGGTTGAGGATTCTGGGCGCCATCAAGGCCCGCTTCGGAGTCCCCCTGCTGACGGACGTGCATGAGGCGGCGCAAGTCGCCCCGGCAGCCGAGGTCTGCGATATTCTCCAGGTGCCCGCCTTTCTGTGCCGACAGACCGATCTGTTGCTCGCCGTCGGCGCGTCCGGACGCGTCGTCAACGTGAAGAAGGGGCAATTCCTGGCCCCGTCGGACATGGGACTGATCGTCGAGAAGGTGCGGAGCACGGGCAACGACCGCATCCTGCTGACGGAGCGGGGGACGACGTTCGGTTACCAGAACCTGGTTGTGGACCTGCGCGCGATCCCGATCCTGAGGCGGTTGGGCTGCCCCGTCGTGCTCGATGTCACGCACGCCGTCCAACTGCCCGGAGGCGCCGGAAGCCGCAGCGGAGGGCAGCCGGAGTTCATCGAGACGCTCGCACGAGCCGGTGCGGCCGCCGGCATCGACGGTCTTTTCTGCGAAGTGCACGAGGATCCCTCGCGCGCCCTGAGCGACGGCGCGAATGCGCTGCGCCTGGATCGGCTGCCTGAGTTGCTCGGTCGCGTGATGCGCCTCAGCGCCCTGGCGCGCGAGTGGGACGCTCTGTGAGACCCTGCGTCACCCGCATTGTCCCCTCGATCGGGATGACGCATCCGGAGGCGTTGGCATCGAGCGGAAAGCGGACGGCTTTTCCGCCAGGCCAGAAGACCTCGATTTCGGTCGGCGGTTCCGGGCTGCCCATCACCTGCGTCGCGGCGTCTTGAGACCAGTAGCCGCTGCCAGCGCGGACTTCGCGGATTGGGCCGGGAGTTGGCCCGCGCCAGAGCCGCATGCGCGCGCCGATGGCCATCGGATTGCCTCGAGGGCCTTCGAGGCGGACGGTCAGACTGCGCCGGGGCGCCGTGTTCAGGAAAAGGCGGGTTGGTCCGCCGTTCTGGGTTACGGCAAGGTCGACCCGACCGTCCCGGTTGAAATCGCCGAGGGCGGCGCCGCGCTGCTCTCCATAGACCGCCACGCCGGAGACTTGGCCGGGGACGGCGGTCAACCGTCCGTGTCCATCGCCCCGAAGCCATAGGCCGCGTCCGCCGTCCAGACGCGGCACCTCGGGTCTGAGGGCGAAGAAGTTCTGGCTGAGAAAGAGATCCTCGTGACCGTCGGCATCGCAATCGCCCACATTCACCGAGAAGGCCGGGGCGAACTGGGCCTCGGCCGGGAGCGGTTGGGCGACGAAGTGGGTGCGGCGGTTCAGGAAGAGCATCGAGGCGAGAGTGGTGGCGGAGACGGATTGTGCGGGGTTGGGGAGCGCATCGAGCACGTCTTCGATTGTCGCACTGGCAAAGGCGCGATGGGTTGGGAAACGGCCTTGAAGCATCGGGAAAGCCTGGCCCAACGCATTCAGGCCGCGCACGGGCGCATCGGCGCGCAACTCCGGGACGTAAGCCGCTTCGATGAGATCGGTTACGCCGAGACCGGCCAGATCGCCGTAGAAGAGCCGAACCGGATGCGCGACCGATGCCGAGACATGGGTATTGAGACCCCAATTGCCCGCGACGATGTCGAGCTGGCCGTCTGCGTCAAAGTCTCCTGTCGTCACCCCGTTCCACCAGCCGCTCAGTTCGTTGAGGGTTGAGGGTTGAGGGTTGAGGGTGCCGGCGCGGCCGCCGACTGAGGGCGGAGCGCCGAGCGTTGCAGGTTGAACGCCGATCGGTACGTTCCACTCGCTGAGCGTCCCGCGCTCGTTCCGGAAGAGGCGGATCGGCCCCCACTCGCAGGCCAACACCAGGTCGGGGAAGCCGTTCCCATCCAGATCGCTCCAGACAGCGCCGCTCACCAAACCGGCGTCGGCCAACGCTGCGCTGTTCGCTTCGTCAAGGCGAAGACCATCCGGACCCTGCCGAAAGACACGCGCGACCGCGGGCCGCGGATATGCCCCCGGAATCACCCGGCCGCCGCCGAACAAATCGAGGTCGCCGTCCGCATCGATGTCGGCCACTGCGAGCGGGCCGGTCACGCCGCGGGTGCCAGGTATGGCAAGGAGAGGTATCACCTCGAATGGGCCGCCGGGGGCTGCCAGGGAACCCCGGACCAATCCGGCGCTGTAGGAGTTTTCGGACTCATAGTGCGAGAGCCCGGCGAAGACTGACCGCGCGCCGTCCGACGACACCCACCCTGCCAGCCCAGTGAGATCGTCGGGCGCCGGGACGTTCCCCGGTGCATTCAGGCAGTCGAATCGGTTCGTCCCGTTCCATCGAAACGCCTGCATGGCGCCGCCTCTTGCCGCCCCGACGATCAGTTCATCCTGGCCGTCGGCATCCAGGTCGAACCAGGCGACGCCGGGTCCGAGCTGGCTGTACTGTTTCATCAGCAACGGCTGCCGCTGGTAGTCCGGGAACATCTGCTCACGATGGACATGGCCGAGCCAATCGCTGACATCGCGGAACATGGTCGAGGGCAGCGTCCCGGATGCGGGCGCATCCTCGCGGGCGTTGGAGGATTCGGCCGACGCAGGCAACCGGCTGGGAGAAGCCGCGCCCGACGGGGGGTGAGGGGCGGCAGCAGCGGAGGCTCCTCGAGGGAGGGCTGTCGTCGGTTCATCGATCTCATACACCCGATTGGGCTGGACGCCTTCGAGAGTGGCGGTGGCGCCGCTGCGCCAGCGGACTTCAATCGCCAACACATTCGTTGCGGCGCCCGCCGCGAAGACCCGCAACGTGTCGCTGCACGACAGGTAATGGCCACCGCAGAGGATCTCCTGCATCTGAAGTCCGACCGGGCCGCCCAGGACGCGGATCAGGCCTCCGATTCCGAACGGATTCGGCGCGCGGCCGCGCAAGCGGATTGCCAGGCGAGGGAGGCGGGCCTCGTTGCGGAGGAGGGCGGCGCCGCTGTTGACGCCATTGAGGGCCAGATCGAGATCGCCGTCGTTGTCGAGATCCGCCTGAGCGATGCCCTGCGTGATCCGATCTGCGCCGAATCCCCACCGCGCACTGACATCTTCGAAGGTCAGATCCCGGCGATTGCGCAACGCCTGATCCGGGGTGACGAAGTGCGGATAGAGCGCCAGGTTGGTCCGGCTTTGCTCGGGCGTCTGGCGTCCGAACGACCGGATCTGCTGCAGCACGTCCCGGTCCTGGACATCGAACATCATCCCGTTTCCAATCAGGATGTCCTCGAATCCGTCCAGATCGACATCGAGGAAAACAGGCAGCCAGGACCAATCGGATGCGACGACACCGGCATAATGGGCGATCTCGGCGAACGTGGTGTCGCCCCGGTTCAGAAACAGCGTGTTGCGGGCGACCTCGGGCCGGTTGTCGATCCTGCCCGGTTCGGGGATCAGCGGCCCGATGCCGACCACCTGCCGCATGCGGAGCCGGTGGTCGCGGCTCATCATCTCGGTCGTGATGAAATCCAGGAATCCATCGCGGTTGATATCGGCGAAATCGACCCCCATCGAGGAAAAGCTCTGCTTGCGCATCGCCAGGCGCGGCACCGCGCGGAAGCGCCCGGTGCCGTCGTTGATCCAGATCCGGTCAACCGTCTGGAAATCGTTGCAGACGTAGATGTCCGGCGAGCCGTCCCCGTTCAGATCCCGCATCTGCGCCGTCAGACCGAAGTCCAGCGGCGCGGGTTTGGGCATGCCCTGCTCGTCGCGGAAGAACTCCGAGTTCCATGGCACCGCGCGAAACCGGCCTTTGCCATCATTGAGATAGAGCGCGTCGGCTTCGCCGACCTCTTCGAGCCGGCCATCGACGAATCGCAGCCGTTTTGCGTACGGCCCGCTGATCTCCCACTTGCCGTTGACCAACCGCATCTCGGCGCGCCCGCCGGAGCGGAGGATCGAGATTGAGCCATAATTGGCCACGTAGAGATCGAGGTCGCCGTCGCCGTCCACGTCCCCCAACGCCAGGGTCGTGCTGCCGGCCTCGCTCAAAAGACCGGCCTGAACCGTGGTCTCGAGGAAATGCCCGCGCCCGTCGTTCTCGAAACAGCGCACTCCGCGCCCCAGGGTCGCCACCAGCAAATCCAGATCCCCATCGCCGTCCGTGTCGCCAAACGCCGCGCCGGTCGCATGCGGCCCGGTCTTCCCGACGCCCGCCTTCGAGGTCACGTCCTCGAATCGCCAATCGCCCAGGTTGCGGTACAGGGCGTTTGTGCCGTTGATCCCCGCGAAGAACAGGTCGCACCAGCCGTCCGCGTCAAAGTCGCCCGCGGCCACGCCCGAGCCGTTCATGAGATTGTTGTTGTCCATCACCCACCGGACCGGCAGCGGGTTGGCGAACGCAATGCCGCTGCGGGAGGCCGGGATGGATGCGAAGCCGACGTCGCGTCCGCCCGGCGCATCGGCTGTCTCGGGCGCCAACTCGCGAAAGCGGAACCCCGCGCCCTCGTGCCAGTCACCCGCTCGATCGAGGGCTTGCGTGGTTGGCGTCGAGACGGCCAGCGCCAGGGCGACGCGCAGCCCGAACTTCGACACGAACCTCCTCGTTCCAGCCCGCGAGGCTCCACGCTTTACAGTGTTCGGCTTCGCAGTAGTCACAACTCCATGAAGCATGCGGGCTGGCGAGGCGCGCCTCAATCCAAAACCAGTTCTCAGTTCAATGAAAAGTCCCTGCGTTTCTGGGCCGCCCTCTTCCCCGCGTGGCCTTTAAGGATGGGGCGCCATCAAGTGCTTGGTCAGCGTGTAGAGCCCGGTCACGGTGAAGGCCGTCAGGCGTTTGTCGAGTGCGGCCGCGCGGACGGGTTCGCGGGCGGTCAGGTCCTCGCTGGCAGAGGGCGGGTCACCGAGGTTGATGCGATAGAGTTGGGAGGCTTGTCCCAGGGCGCACACCGCCAACCAGTCCCCTTCAAGATAGCCGACCACGGGATCTCCGGACTGTTTCAAGTAGGCATGACCCGGATCGTCGGGAGGCAGGCGCAAGAGGTTGCGTCCGAAAGCCTGATGTGGCGCGTCAGTTCCCAAGATGCCCAGGACGGTCGGCAGAATGTCGAGTTGGCTGGCAATCACGCTGCGACGTTCCCCGGCGTCGCCGAGAATGGCGGGGCCGTAAAACAGGATAGGGATGTGCTCGTGGAGGAGGTTCAACGGGGTGAGCACCGGCGGCAGGCCGAACCCATGATCGCCGGCGAAAACAAACAGCGTGTCGGCGAACCACGGAGCGCGCCCGGCCTGCTCCATGAACTCGCCGATGGCCCAGTCCGCATAGTGAATACCGTTGAGCCGGGTGTTCTGTTGGCCGCCACCGGTGATCGGGACCAGACCGGGCACCCGCGGAAGATTGAAGGGCGCGTGATTGGACAACGTGAGAATCACACCGACGAACGGCCGGCCCGTTCGCGCCAGAGCGTCGAATTCCTGCCGCGCGCGAGTGAAGACGTCTTGGTCCGACACGCCCCAATCGGGGTCCACAAAGACGGGATCGACGTAGTCATGGCGGCCGATGAACTGTTCGACGCCGTGGCCGCGAAAGAAACCCTCCTTGTTATCCCAGGCAAGCAGGCCGTTGTAGAGGAACAGCGTGGCGAACCCCTGCCGGCGCAGCAGTTGTGGCAAGGCGAGCATCGGTTGATTGCCCTCGGGCTGCTTCATGAGGTTATCGCGCTCCGGCAAGTTGGGGAACGAACACAGGGTCGCCAGCACACCTTGCGCCGTGTGCGTGCTGACGGATAGGGCGTGGTCAAACAGCAGACCGTGCCGGGCCAGGGCGTCGAAACGCGGGGTCGCGCCATAACGCCCGCCGGTCGCGCCACAGAAGCGTCCACTAAAGCTCTCCATGATGACGATGACGACGTTCTTGGGCCGGCGAAGCACGATCGGGACGCCGGTGGGCGGTGAGCGGCGCAAAAGGGGGTATGTGTCCGGCTCAATCAACTGCTCGCCGGGCAGGAGCACCATCTGGCGCGCGATGGCAATGGCCTCGGCGGGGTTCATGGCGCGAAGCCATCTGGAATCTTGGGCAGCCTTGCCACGATGCCGGAGCGTCGTGGCCAGCGCATAGAGGCCGTTTTGGGTCATGGCGTTGGCATAGGCGTTTTGGGAAAACATCGCGTCGCCCCATCGCAGTGGGGTCGATTGCAGGCCGCCTCGCGTGGCGACCACCGTGCCGGCGGCCAGCACCAGGGTCGCAAGCGTCCGGCTGGCCAGACTGTCGAGGGTGGCACGCGGGCCCAACCACCGGCGCGTCCCAATGACAAAACCCGCCGTGGCCGTGGCGCACACCAACAGCCACCGCAGCACGGGATAACCGTGCCAGATCATGCCCAGGATGGTCCGATCGTTTTCCGCGCCCATTCCAAAAAACTGAAACATGAGCGGCCCCAGGCGCATCTGGAATTCCTTATAGTATTCAATCTCGGCGGCCAGCGTAAACAAGACGAGGAACACAAGGCCCGTGAACAGCCCCAGCCGCAGGTGGTTTTCCCAGCGGCTTGGACGGGAACGCCAAAGGGACCACAGGGCGAACGGGGCCACCAGTTGGGCCGCCATCGAAAGGTCAAAACGGAATCCGTGAAGAAACGCTCCGGCCAGCAGCGCCGGGGTGGCGTCGCCGCGGAATGGCCATGTGGCGCCGACCAAAACACCGCGAAACACCATAAACAGGGCCACCCATGCACCCCACAAGGCAAGCGGCCAGGCCAATTGCCGGAGGGCGGCTCTGCCCTCCCCCGACTTGAGGCGCCACGTCATTCGGGCACCTCGCCAGTCGAAGCCAAGATCCGAGGCCGCGTGCGGTGCTGCCTTAGCCGGCGACGCCAGTGCAGCCCTTCAAAGAATCTCAGTATCATTGATTTGCCTTTCAATCCTGTACCATCAGCCGGCTCGCAGTGGATCACGCTTCGAGCCGAAAGACAATACGCGGTATGGCGTGCTTGCGGACCGGAGGCGAAGCCGAGGGATGCTCGCGGCAAGGCCGCGCGAAACCTCAATGCCCATGAATGCACTGCTCAAGATGCTCAGCCAGGAGTTGCGCCAACCTCTTGAGGTCGGCTTTCCTCTCGGTGAAGGCTTCGGGAAAGAGTTCGCGGAATTGCGCCAACCGTTCTTCGTCGGGGCACCGCCGCGGGCCGGTGCGGCGACCGGCGTTCTGTCCGCGGTGGTATCCGCCGCGGTCAGATTAGACGCAACAACCGCGCCACGACAGGCCCGGTGATTCCCCTCGGTGTAACAAAACTTCTGGCGCAATTCGCGGGAGGATAGTCCTTAGAATTGTGCTTCCCTGATCCTCGCCTAATTTTCTGGAAAGGTGAAAAAAGTGTGTGTGGGCGCAGGTTTTCTGTTGACAATGAGCTATAGATATTCTATAGGTCATTCCGAATGGCTGCACGCTTGCCCCTCCAAG
>JAKLFY010000129.1 GCA_022710935.1 Verrucomicrobiota bacterium | reverse complement strand
TGAGGGGATTTCGAAGGGCTCAGGCGAGGTATTTGGAGGTTTGTTTCCATCGCGGGCACGCGTCGGGACGGGCGTTTGCTGGAAATCCTCGCCCCGCCTCGCTTAGGCGATGATTTGGGGGCTTGCTTCGTCTGTGACGAAGGTGCATGATATTTGCCATGGTGCGGTCCGAGGACACCAGCGCCCTCGGAGGTTGACCGGGGGGTCGGGCCGCCCGCCCGACGACTCCGATAGCCGTGGAAACACTGCGACGAATCGTCAGACATGGTAAGTAAGGCGCCCAAGAGGAAAACCTAACCTCGCGCTGGATTTTTCTTCTTCTCCGTCAGTTACTATGCCCGGCTGATGCGCTGCGGCGTGGAACTGAAGTCGAGCACCATTCGACGACGCGGCAAGACACGTTTGGCACGCGCTGGACTCAGCAGGCTCAGATGAAGGCTCAGAGCCGGACCGGTCGCCCTGCGGATCGAGTGGGCCGGCAACCGAAACCAGCCATAAAGGAGTCTCGGGCTGGGGGAGGGTGGATCGTACCCACGTCCGTGCGGCGGCCCTGGCGCCCCGGTCAGGCGGTACGCCTCAAAGTGGACCGCCGGCCTGGAGATTTGCGGCATGCGATCTGCCGTGCACACCGAGGCCGTTCTCGCCTCAGCGGCTTGGGGAGACCTTCCTCCGATTTGGACGCAGCGAGGGGATGACATGAGAACCAAGCGCGAGGTTGCTTTCCTGACGGCGGTTGGCCTGGGGCTGATGGGCGTGGCTCCCGGCTGCCGCGAGCAGCAACCGGCTTCGGATCGCCCCCTGCCCCGCAACGCGGTGGCCATGGTTGCGGACCAAGTGATTTCTCTCGAAACGTTTCAGCAGGAGATGGCACGCCGGGCCGGGTCCACGCCTGGCAAGTACCACGGCCTCGACGAGAAAGTGGCCTTGCTTGAGGAGTTGATTCGCTTCGAGGTCATCCACCAAAAAGCCCGGGCGGCTGGCTACGATCAGGACCCACGAATCGTGGCCAGCCTCAAGCGGACCATGGTGGCCCGGTACCAGGAAGATCAGGCCGCCCGACTCGGTGCGCCCACGGTCACGGCCGCAGAGATCACCGGCTATTACCAACTTCACCTTGATCACTTTGGCACACCGGCACGCGTCCGGGCTGCCCTCATTGAAATCAAGGTCTCCCGCACGGCCACTTCGGAACACCGGACCAGGATCAGCCAAAGGGCGGAAGCGGTCCTGGCTGAAGCGAAGACCAATGTGTTCCCTGACCACACCTTCGGCCTGCTTGCCCAGCGACACTCCGAGCATCAGCCCAGCCGCTACCGGGGCGGCGACATTGGTTGGCTGACGGTGGGAGATACCAACTCGGGATGGGCCCCAGCACTGTTGGGGGCCATCTTCAAGCTTTCCCAGCCGGGTGAGTTCAGTCCAGTCATCGAAACGCCCGGTGCCTTCTACGTCGTCAAGCTCATCGAGAGCCAACCCGCTGAGGTTCGTCCCCTCGAAGAAGTGAAGGCTGGGATCGAATACTCGTTGCTGCGCGAAAAGGCGCAACAACAGCAGGAACAGCTTTACGCCGCCTTTAGGCAGGGCGTGCCCGTGTGGACCAACTTGGCGCTGTTAGAATCCGTTCCTGCGCCGGCGCCCGAACCTCTACCGCCCCGTGTGCCTGGCGCCACCACCGGCCCAGGGGTTAAACCACGCCAGGGCTCAAAACCATGACTCTGCCACAGCACGGACCCAAACCGTTGACCTATGAACACTGAAGCCCTTCCCTACGCCCCTCCCCGGGCGGCCGACGCCCGGTCTGGCGAGCCTCCCTGTCAGCCGGCCGGCCCCCGGAGCGCGGACTTCAGTCCGCTTTGCCCACGCCAGACCAGGCCGAAGCGGACCCGCGTGGGCGCCCCACTGAGGGCATTGGCCAGCCTGCTGGGCGGCCTCAGCCTTGGGGCTACGCTGTCGCTGCACGCCCAAACCACCACTCAGACCATTCCGCTGCGCGTAGGCTGGAACGCGATCTGGCTGGAAGTCGAACCCACCGACAACGCCATTGGCGTCGTGTTCACCAACCTGCCCGTGGAAGCGGTTTGGGCCTATTTCGAGAAGGCCTCGACGGCTGATTTCATCCAGGATGTGAACGAGCTGCCCTTCAACAATCCCTGTTGGCGACGGCATTTCCCGCCCCCCAGCGACAAGGCCGTGGTCAACAATCTGTTTACCGTCAACGTTCATCGCGCCTACCTGGTCAAGGCCACGAACGCCGCGACCCTCACCGTCACCGGACGCCCTTCAGCCCGGCTGCCCGCCTGGACGCCCGACTCGCTCAACTTCCGCGGTTTTCCCGTGAATCCGGAATTCCTCCCCGCCTTTGATGATTTCTTCGCCCCGGCGCCCGCGCATGCTGGGCAGCCCATCTACCGCCTGAACGCGAACGGGAACTGGGAACTCGTGGCCGGCTACTATCTGGATGTGAACGGCCTCCCGGTGCCGGTGCCCGGCACGGCTGCGATGCAATCGGGCGAGGCCTACTGGGTCTATAGCCAAGGCGCCTCGGAGTATGCCGCGCCGCTGCGGCTTGAACTGGAGGCCGGCGATGGCTTGGATTACGACACCGTGTTGACTGAGCAGCGGCTCCGTCTCCGCAACGTTTCCACCAATATTCTGGGGGTCGCCATAGTCAACCTGTCCGCAGATCCGCTGCCCCTGGCCTACTACGTCCTGGGTGCGCCGCGCGGTTCCAACTGGGTCAGTCTTCCGTCACGCTCCGGCCAGGCTCTCTCCGGCGGCGAGACTTTGAGCCGCCGGCTGGCCATTCAACGCAGCGCCTTCACCTCCGAGCGCTATGAGACCGTGCTGAACATCACCGACGGCGTCGGGACCCGCTACCTCCTGCCCGTCAGCGCCGCAAAGGGAGTGAGCGCGGGCGCCAACTACACCGGCCTGTGGGTGGGCAACGCGGTCCTCAATGCCATCAGCGAAGCCAACGCCTTCAAGGCTCAAGCAATCACCGCTGGCGGCGACGCAACGACCAAGGCCCGGGCCGTCTTCGCCTTTCTCGGACCCGACAACGACTTCGAGATTGTGGCCGTTGTCGCGGGCGCGCCATACAATGGCCTGAACATCTTCCTCAGGTCGGACGGCGCCGCCGCGGAGGACCGCGCTTCGGCCGACTACGATCCGGTTAGCCCGGCGCTGATCATCAGCTTCAGTCGGGGCACCACGCGCGCTCAGACCCTCATCCAGGCGGTCAACCAGCAATTCGCCACGAACCCGGCGGTCAGCTTCCGCTACCTGGCCCAGGCGGCCAATCAAGAGGGCAGCTCGGGCTTCGTGGCGGAAACTACCCCCACCCTCGAGGCCAATGGCAACGGTTCCGAGTTCAACCTCCGCCTCCTGGTTCACGTGGACACCGCCGGCAATGCCCGCCTCCTCAAGCAGGTCATTCAGATGTGGCAGGACGGCACGACCACCAACGATCCCAGCGGCTACCAGCGGGTGGACCAGCCGGGCCGATTCATCCTCCTTACCGACGATTCGCGAATCATGGACTTCCAAGGCGCGGCGTTGCGCGACGGCGAGCCGGTCGGGCGCCGCCTGAGCTGCGCCAACTTCGATTTCCCGGACGAACCCGGACAACCGCCGAACACGCGCCGGCTTGAGGGTGCCTTCGCTAAAGGCGGAGTGCTGACCCACCGGTTCGTTCTCCCCTATGATTTCCCCACCAATCCCTTCAAGCATCGCTACCATCCCGACCACGACAATTACGACAACCGCCAGGGACACGAGACCGAGCGGGCCAGGGAAGCGCTCGAGATCACCCGCTCCCTCGAACTCCAACTCGCGGCGGTCGCGCCGCCGGACCTCTCGGCGCCCGATTACGGCTACTCCATGTTGGCCGGAACCTACCGGGAGGAAATCGAGGGCCTCCACAAACGCAAGCTCGTCGTGACCGGCACCCTCACGTTGAAACGGGTCTGCTCCATCGGGGAGCTGAACCCGCCCCGGTCCAATCCCTAACGCGGCCGCCCTGAACTGAGGTCACTCCCATGAACACTCGTTCTCCTTCCCAGGCCTCTCGCAGCAGCGGACGTCCGTCCGCTCCATCTTCTTCTCCCGGAGATCAGAGCCGACTCACGTCGCCTGCTACGAATGGCGGGGTCAATGCGCGAAATCCCTTTTCGGCGAAAGCTCACTCCCCGGGGCTCCGGTGCGCCTGCGTCCTGATCGCGCTTCTCGGGCTGGCCGTGGCGGAGCAAGTGGCGCAGGCTGCGGACCGTCAGGTGTTTCAGCTAGTGGACCTCACCGGTCGCCCCGTCCTGAACATCAAGGTTCAGATCCACCCTAATGACGATTGGGACCAAGTCCTGGAGGCGCCCGTGAACGAGCTGGGAGTTTTCACGGTTTCAGTCTGGGAGCACTGGTTCGGCTACTCGATGGCGTCATCGTCGGGTCAGATCGATTCTGACACTGGCGAGTTCTGGATCGGAGTTCACTGGGAGTCTCCGTATCCGACCCTGTACGAACCGCTTTGGTTCTCTTACAAGTATCCTACTGATTACACGTCTGGCGTGAAGCAGTTGAAGTACGATGCCGGCCCGATCTGGGGGGGTGTCTGGCTATTCGGGACGCTGTTTCCCATCGAGGGCCTGACCATCACCAACTCGACGTGGCCGAGCATCACGGCTGAGACCTCCAAGGAGGATCCGGGTAAGGGCTTCTATACGTTAACCAACATGAACCGGAAAGCCACGTACGTGGGGGTCCAACCGCCCGATCCAGGTTTCATCTTCTGGCCCACTTCCACCAACGTTGGGCCGGGGGCGACCTGGGTCAATTTCTACCTGACTCATGGCCCCATCCGCGGCCGCGCCACCCTGGCCAGGCAGGGCCTGCCGGACGTGACAGTGAACTTCTACCTCACGAGCGATAAGCAGGAGAAACCGGTTCGGACGGAAACCACCGATGACAGCGGCCGTTTTGCGGCCGAGTTGCTGTCCGCGAACTTCTTCTATAACGTCATCCCCTCCCTCGATGACTTCACCTTCGAGAACTACGACGTTTACCGGAGCCCCGTGACCACGAACGTTTATGAATTCAAGGTCCGCACCGGACCCATCCAGGGCTGGGTACGAGACGAGAATGGGGGGGGCATCGAGGGCGTGACCATCACCGCCACAAACGGCACGAGCCAATTCACCGTCAGCACCACGGCAGGGGGCCGGTTCGCCTTCGAGAATCTACCAGTCGGCACCAGTGGCAGGTACTTCCTCACGCTCACCCCCAAGACGGGCTACCGGCTTCCGACCCGGCCTATCGAGGCTCCGATTTCCACGCACGAAGTCATCATCCTGGCCGGCTACCAGGTGTTCGGTCGGGTGACTTCCGCCGTGGACCTCGACCTCGGTATTCCCAATGTCCTCATGGAAGCCCAAGCCCAGGAAGGTGGAGCCGCCAGTCGGTCGGTCCGCACGGACCAGGACGGCCGCTACAACTTGCTGGGACTGACTCCCAACAAGGCTTACACCCTCACCGCCACCAGCCCGGGACTCGACCTCGGCCAATCCATTCCGTTGCGGACCGAGGGACCCTACAAGGAGCAAGACTTCACCGCTCGATCCCTGATCCTGGGTCGCATCCTCTGGGCCGACGGCGGTTTGGGCGGCGTCACGATCACCGCCAGGGATGGCGATAAGAACACGGCCGGGACCGCCACCAGCGATGCGCAAGGCAATTACCGGCTCTTGCTCGATTACAGCGCGCCCCGGATGACCGTCACCGCCGCCCGAGACGGATTTTCGTTCCAGCCGGGTGCCCGCCAGGCACTGCCCGGTCCTACGGCCGTCGACGTGGATTTCCAGGCCTCCGGCGGCATCAGCGGCCGGATCACGTTCAAGGACGGCTCGAGTGTGCCTGGCATCCAGGTGCAGGCCTTCCTTGTCTCCGGCGGTGGCCAGACGGCGGTGAGGCATGGCGCAAGCGTGGCCGGTCTCCCGCCGCTCATCCCCGCCGCCTGGGTCGAGACCGATGCGGATGGCCGCTACCGGTTTGACACCCTGTTGGCCGGCGCGACCTACCGGATCGTTCCGACGGCGGTGGGTTTCGACTTCTCCGGCCCGATCGTGGTGCCCGCTGGCGCGTCGGAGGTCAACTGCGTGGTGGTGGGAGCGCCGCCTTCCATTACGCCCCTCAACGACCAGTTCATCGCTCGGAACTCCCGCACCCCGGTCTTGTCCTTCACAGTGACCGACGGGGAAGACCCTCCGCGGACCCTCCAAGTCACCTACGACTCCTCGAATCCCGCGTTGGTACCCAATGCCCCCACCCCCTACGTGGTCTTCACCACCAACGGCGCCCAGCGCACCATCCAGATCGTTCCGGCGCCCGACCAGGCCGGCACCGCCACCATCCTGCTCTCCGTGCGCGACAGCGATGGCAACAGCGTTTCCACCCAATTCGACGTCAACGTGGACGTCCAGCCCGCCTACGCGGTGATTGATCTGGGCGACTCCGAGATCTTCGATACGAGTCGCGGCGTGGACATCAATGATACCGGGCAGGTCGTCGGCACCTTTACGACGGCAGGCGGCGGCCAGGGCGGTTTTGTCTCTTCGTCTCAAGAGCCAGACAAGCCGGACGTCATCCCGGCTTTGACGAACTCCCTCCCCAAGGCCATCAACAACGACGGGTTCGTGGTCGGTGTGAGCCACGCGGCTGGAGTGACCAATGCCTTCTCCTACGACCCTCAAACCGGACAGCAAATCAACCTGCACAACCAATTGGACAATGCCAGGCTCTACAGCGAGGCGGTGGACATTAACCGCGATGGTTGGATTGTGGCCAATGTGTTCGACGCTGCTTCGATCCGCTATCCGTTCGTGCTGACCGGCCAGCCCGGGACGGCCACCCCGCTTTCGACCGATCCCTGGCCCGCGATGGCGGTCAGCGACTCCGGCCTGATTGTTGGGCAATCCTCGGACCGTCGCGCGGTCGTCTGGATGAACCGGGGGAGCGAGCCGGTCTTTGTGGGCACCAACCGCCTCCTGGCTCCCTACGCGGTGAATTCCGCTGGCTGGATTGTGGGCCAGACGTTGCAGCCATCCGGTGGGAAGGCGACGGGCTTCCGGGCCTTCCTGCTCCGCACCAACGATGTGCCGGGAACCAACCTGGTCGAGTTCACCCTGCCCAACGGCGGCGTCAGCGTGGCCTTTGGGATCAACGACCGCAATGAAATCGTCGGCCACCCCCACCCGCAATCCCGTGACCGGCGCCATCGTGCCGGCGGACGGGTTCATTGACGAAAACGACGCCGCTGCGCTTTACCCGCAGGGCCACGGCGATGCCTGGGGCCATTACCTCTCCGCCCTCCAGCAATACTACACCCTGCTCCTCCACACCAACTTCAACTGGCTGCCGCGTTCCGAAAACATCCTCCTCGCCGGTGTTCCGGTCGTGGTGGACTACGAAGACGAGCGCAAGTTTGCCACCCTTGCCGCGGCCAAGGCCAAGGCCGGCGGCGAAATCCTCAACCTCACCTACCGCCAGCATTACGTGGACGATCCCTCGGGCCAGTGGCAGGGCTACAAGGACACCGATACCGACCGAGCCTGGGGCGTGGACGAGTGGGGCCGCCGCGCCGGCCAGGGCGCCTATTTCGATTGGGTGGTGGCCAACGCCATCCTGCCCGCCCAGGATCCCAATCCCGCGCATCAAGGCATCCAGAAGGTGGACCGCTCGACCGTGCCCGAACTCAAGGAAATCGCGGCCGAAGCCGCCACCGTCCAGTCCCAGCTCGACAAGGCCGACGTGGGGCTCAACCCGCTGGGGCTGGCCAAAGGCGCGCTGGTCTTCGACATCGACCCGGCCTTCCTCACCATCGGCGCGGGCATCGAGGGCCAGACGCACTTCGACCAGATCTACCAGCGGGCCCTCAAGGCCATGAACAACGCGGTCACCGTGTTCAACCATGCCAATAACCTGACGAAAAACCTCCGCCGCACCCAGGACAGCGCCGCCGATTATGCCGACAACGTGACCGACCAGGAGCGCGACTACAAAAACCGCCTCATCACCATCTTCGGCTACCCCTACTCGGGTGATATCGGGCCGGGCAAACTCTACGCCTCCGGGTATGATGGGCCCGATTTGATTTACTACAATTATGTGGATCAGACCGAGTTGACGGGAACGACCATGCCTTCAAGGCCGGAAACGGTGACGTCGTTCCTTGCCCTTTCGGCAAGCCAGATCACAGAGATGACGTCATTCGCCGCAACCAACTTTGGCGTCCCGGTGCCGTTTTCCGTCGATCCCGAGTCAGTCTGGCCATTCACCGCGCCCGCTGGTAGTCGCGGCCAGCGGCGGGCTCCGGGCGAGATCCAAACCATCATCTCGGACCTCCTCCAGACTCACGCCAACTTTGAACAGGCCCTGAGCGAGTACGACAAGCTGCTGGCGGACATCAAAGGTGCCTCTGGTCTGTTGCGGGCAAAATGTTCCACTGACCTGAATAAGGCGTATGTGCTCAACTTGAAGTATCGAGAGATCGAGAGCCTCAATGACAGGATTACCGATCTCGAGCGCAGCGAGAAGAGTATCAGGCTCGGGGCCGAGGTGGCATGGCACGTCTATGAGACTCTTCTCGAGGGCATCAAAGGCGACATCTTTAGTGTCAAGGTCTTTGGACGGGCCAGGGAGAGAATCTTAGGAGCAGGTTACATACTCACTGAGGCCATGAACGCCGCTGCCACAGGTCTCGAGATCGCCAAGAACGAGGAGATACTCGCCAAGGAGGAAATCGGCCTGCAAGCGGACCTGAGGCTCCAATTCTGGGACGCCAGCTACGAAGAGGCGCAACTGCGGGAGGAACTCAACGCCAAGCTTCGCGAAGAACCGGCCAAGCGGATCGCCCTCTACGGCCTCCGGGAGAAGATGATGCAGGACATGGGCAACTACCAGGCCAAGCTGGCCGAGGGCCTGCGCCTGCTCGAGGAGCGCGATGCCTTCCGCCGGCGCGTGGCGGGCCGGGTCTCGAAAAACCGCTACAGCGACATGACCTTCCGCATCTTCCGCAACGATGCCATCCAGAAATACCGCGCCCAGTTCGATGTGGCGGCCCGCTACGCCTGCCTGGCCGCCACCGCCTACGACTACGAAACCACCCGGCTCGGCACCCAGACCGGCGCCGGCCGCCAGTTCCTCACCGATCTCGTCCGGCAACGCGCCCTGGGCGAATGGATAGACGGCCAGCCTGTCATCGGCCGGCATGGTCTGGCCGATTCTCTCGGCCGCCTGGCCGCCAACTGGGACGTCCTCAAGACTCAGCTCGGCATCAACAACCCCGAGCACGAAGACAGCTTCTTCTCCCTGCGTCAGGAACTCTTCCGGCAACGGCCCGAGGGCTACACCAATGTCAACTTCAACCTTGGGCAACTCACGGGCGAAAGCTGGCGCAACGTCCTGAAGGACCACCGAGTGAAGAACCTGTGGGACATCGCCGAGTTCCGGCGCTACTGCCGCGCCTTCGCGCCCGAGGCGGCCGGGCTGCAGCCGGGCTTGGTGATCCCCTTCACCACCACCATCAACTTCGGACTGAACTTCTTCGGCTGGCCGCTCTCGGCCCAGGACGGCGCTTATGACTCCTCCCGCTTCTCGACCAAGATTCGGTCCGCGGGCGTCCTGTTTGCCAACTATTCACCCAACCTGGCCCGTACTCCGCGCGTCTATCTGGTGCCGGTGGGCCTGGACATCCTGCGCGCCGCCGGTGGCCAGGACACCACCGCCACGCGCGAGTTCAAGATTGTTGACCAGAAGATTCCCGTGCCGTTCCCCATCGGCTATTCGGACGTGAACGCCCCGGGTTACATCCCGGCCCAGAACAGCCTGAACGGCTCGTTCATTGAGGTGCGGCGCTACGCCAGCTTCCATGCCTTCCCGGGCGAGGTGGCGGAGTTTGATCCGCTCAACGACGCCCTGACCGAGAGCCGCCTGGTCGGCCGATCGGTCTGGAACACGCGCTGGCTGCTCATCATTCCCGGCGGCACCTTCCTCTCTGAGCCGAACGCGGGCCTGGACGAGTTCATCGCCACGGTGGAGGACATCACCCTCTTCTTCCGCACCTATTCCTTCCCGGGTGACTGATCGCCCCGCGCCATCTTAATCCTAATCTGATTCTTGATCCTGCTCCCGCCATGAAAACGAAGCTTCTGACCGAGCGGAAATCCGAACGCCAACCTGCCAAGACAGTCCTCCAGTGTCACCGCCCAATGATCGCTGGTCTCGGGCCTGTGCCCTCTGTCTTCCGCCCGCGCTTTCGCCCTCTGTCCACTGTTTACTGTTTATTGTTTACTGTCCTCTGGCTTCCGCCGTGCCGCGCCGGCATTCCCGAGCCGGACAACCTGGTCTATGGCCTGATCGCTCTCGGGACCAATCTCGTCACCGCCCAGCGCACCAATGTGATGGTCGAAGTCCAACGCCCCACCGGCCAGGTCCTGCATAGCTACCGGATCGGCCAGAATCCGGCCTTCGGGAACCACTACGTCGTCGAGATCCCACTCGAGTCGGGCGCCGAGCTGAAGAACCCCGCGGCGTCCGCTCCCGGCAGCAACCTGGTGCTGGTCGTCAAGGAAACTGTCGTGGTCGCCCGGGTGCCTTATACCTATGTGCGCTTCCAGACCAACGTCGTCGCAGCCGACCGCGGCACAGTCGAGCGGATTGACTTCGGTGTTTTGCCCACCAACGTCGTTTCCGGCTTTGAGGCCTGGGCCGCCACCCACGGGTTGGGAGCCGGCTCGGACAACCTGGACCCGGACGGTGATCGGCAGTCGAACTTCAACGAATACCTGGCCGGCACCGACCCGAACGACCCGAACAGCCGGTTCGCGCTGGCGGTGGAGCATTCGGGTGGCGGCGCGCGGGTGTCCTTTGTTGCGCGCCGGGCTGAGGGGGTGGGCTACGCCAACCAGACCCGCCATTACGCCCTCGAGGGAGCGACCAATCTGCCGGTCAGCGTGTGGTTCGAGCTCGGGGGACTCACCGATATTCTGGGCAACAACCAGACGGTCATTGTTCCCCTCTCGGCCACCAACGCGGAGCCGGAATTCTACCGCGGCCGTGTCGAACTGCGCGGCCCATGACCCTGGCGTATGAAACGACAGCCCTTCATCCTCCGAGTCGCCGTGCTGGCGGCCGCGATGGTCTGGTGGCCGAACCTCCCGGCGGCGGCCCAAGTCGGGCCGGAGGTCACCACCCTGCACGCCATCACCGCCACCGACAACAGCGCAACGCTTCATGGCGTCGTCAATCCGAACGGCCTGGAAACCGCCGCGTGGTTCGAGTGGGGCGCCACCACGGACTACGGCCAACTCACCGCCGTGATGAACGTCGGCGCCAGAATTGAGCCCGTCAGCATCACTGGCGCGATCACCGGGCTGACCGCAGGCGCAACCTATTGTTACCGCACGGTGGCGGCCCACAGCAGCCTTACGAATGTCGGCGGGAACCGGAGTTTCGTGTGCCAGGTCTTGAACGTGACCACTTTGGACGACAGCGGCGCAGGTTCGTTGCGTAATGCTCTCGCCTTCGCCCCGGCGGGGGCAACTGTGCGCCTTGCGACCGCCGGCACCATCACGTTGACCAATGGCGAACTGAAGATCGGCAACGACGTCAACCTGGTCGGCTCCGGGGCAACCAACCTGGCCATCAGCGGCAACCGCCAGAGTCGAGTGTTTCACGTTGCCAGCAATGTCATGGTCACCATGTCCGGCCTCACCATTCGGGATGGCCAAGGTGCGGCTGGTGCGAGCGCCGCCGACGGCTCACCTGGGGGAGGCGTCCATAACGCCGGCAGCCTGACGTTGAACCGCTGTATCATCGCCCACAACCAAGCCGAGAACGGCGGGGACGGAGCTCCGGGCGCCGCTGGCGCCCCGAACGTTCCCGACGGCAATCCGGGCAGCCCCGGTTCCGCTGGGGGCTCGGGGGGCGCGGGGGGCGGCATCTACAACGATAGCTCCGGGGTGCTGACACTGGACCATTGCATGGTGGAAGGCAATGCCGGCGGCGCCGGGGGCGTAGGCGGCAACGGGGGGGCAGGCGGCTCTTCTGCCAACGTCACCGGGGCCCGAGGCGGAGCGGGCGGCGCGGGTGGTGCCGGGGGATCAGGCGGCCCGGGCGGAGGAATCTTCAGTGCTGGGGAGTTGACCCTGACGGATTGCACCGTTCGCCAGAATCGAAGCGGCGTGGGCGGCCCGGGAGGCTGGGGCGGTCTCGGGGGCTCGGGGTGGGGCTATGCCGTCTATACTTTCGGCGGTGCGGGCGGGAACGCTGGTCCCGGCGGTGCGGGCGGTGATGGGGGCGGCATCTGCAGCTCTGGCCGGCTCACGCTGAACCGCTGTGCCGTCATCCAGAATTCAAGCGGTGACGGTGGCGCCGGTGGAATTCCGATTCTGGACCCAACATACTCCTGTAACGGCGGCCACGGAGGTTTGGGTGGGCCGGGCGGAAATGGCGGCGGCGGCGGGCGAGGCGGGAACGGCGGCGGCATTTACGGGACCGGAAACCTGGCGACCTCGAACTGCACCTTCAGCGGCAATGAGGGCGGCGACGGTGGTGCGGGCGGCTTTGGCGGCGAAGCCGGGCGATGCTCGAACCTCTTTGTACCCGGAAGCCGCGGCGGCAACGGCGGCAACGGCGGCAACGGCGGAAATGGGGGCGGTATTTCCAGTGCGGGAGGTTTGGTTGTCAGCACTGGCACTGTCACCGAAAACCTAGCGGCATCCGCCGGCGCGTACGGCACCAACGGGCTCGGCAGCCTGGTTTGGAACGGAGTGACTTTTGTGCGCCTCGGTAGCCCCGGAAGCAACGGCGCCCCCGGCATTCCCGGTTCCGGCGGCGGCCTGGCACACACCAATGCCGGCTCACCCGCGCAAATCCTCAACACCTTGATCGCCGTGAACCAGGCCTCCGGAGAATCGCCAGATGTGTGGGGCGACTTCGCCTCCCAGGGTCACAACTTGGTGGGCGACCCGACAGGCAGCACCGGTTTCGGCGCTGCCGGTGATTTGCTCGGTTCGAGCGCCGCGCCGCTCGATCCGCTGCTTAGCCCGCTGGCCAACAACGGCGGTCCCACCTGGACCCACGCCCTGCTCCTGACCAGCCCCGCCATCAACGCCGGCGACAGCAGCGGCGCTCCGGCCTTCGATCAGCGCGGATCGAATCGCGTGGTCTGTGGCGCGATGGACATCGGGGCGTTCGAGTTTCAGGACGTCCAGCCGCCTGAAGTCTCGACTCTGCCCACCGATCTCGTGACGTTTGACTCCGCTCGGCTCGAAGGGGAGGTTAGCCCAAGCGGCCTCGAGACGATGGCTTGGTTTGAATGGCGGACGGAGGCGAACGGTGCCTACGCCTACCCCACCTCCGTGACGAATGTCGGTGGGGGCATCAGTGTGGTGGGGGTCAGCTACCTTCTCCTTCTCCAGGAAGGCCTCCGACCTGGGGTGGTGCATCACTATCGCCTCGTCGCCAGCAATTGCGCCGGCACAGTCGCAGGCGGCGACCGGGTGTTCACTCCGCCCTTGACCACGCCCGCGACCAATGATCTGCCCGGAGTCTTCAAAGGTGCGGTCGCTTGGGGGGATTATGACAACGATGACGACCTGGACCTGGTATTCACTGGAATGAGCGCCTCCGAGGGGCCCATCGCTCGAGTTTATCGCAACATGGGTGGCGGCGTACTGGTCATCGAGACGAACGCGTTGTTGCCCGGAGTGATGTCCAGCGCGGTGGCCTGGGGGGACTATGACAACGATGGCGACCTGGACCTGCTGCTGACCGGTTCGACCAACGGACAGGACAACGCCTTGATTTCCCACCTCTATCGCAACGACGGCGGCACCAACTTCGTGCAGGTGGACGCCGGGCTCCCCGGCGTTCGAAACGGTTCCGCGGCTTGGGGGCACTTTGACAACGATGGCTGGCTGGACCTGCTGCTGACCGGTTCGACCAACGGACAGGATAGCGGCTCGATTTGCCTCCTGTGTCGCAATCAGGGCGGCACCAACTTCGTGAGGATCGAAGCCGGGCTCGCCGGGGTGCAAGACAGTGCCGTGGCCTGCGGAGATTATGACAACGACGGCAACCTGGACCTGGCGCTGACGGGGACCTCGGCAGCCGGAAGCAGAGTGGCGCGTCTCTACCGGAACCACGGCCAGAGCGCCTTCACTTGGAACACGGATGCCGTCTTGCCGGCGGTCCGATACAGTTCGGTGGCTTGGGGGGACTATGATCAGGACGGCGACCTGGACCTCCTGCTGACAGGTTCCTCGACCACGGGCAAGACGGCCTGTATCTACCGTAACAACGGAAATGACATCTTCATCTGGAACACGAATGCCGCCCTGCCGGGCGTGTTCCGCGGCACTGGAGCCTGGGGGGATTGTGACAACGATGGCGACCTGGATCTGCTGGTCGCCGGCGAGGGCGAGGGCAGCCGCCTCGCGCAGGTGTTCCGGAACGACGGTGCGGGTGCCTTTGCGGAAATCCGCGCCGATTTGCCAGGAGTGCTGGATACGGCGGCGGCCTGGGGCGATGTGGACAACGATGGCGATTTGGACCTTCTGCTGACGGGCGACATCAGCTCGTCCGCCGGCATTTGCGTGATCCTCCAAAACCACACGACTTACACCAATACGCCACCGGAGGCACCGACGAGTCTGACTACCTCGCTGCTACCGGAGGGGGCGCGCTTGGGCTGGCAACCCGCCGCCGATGCGCAAACGTCTGGCTCCGGGCTGACCTATAACCTGCGTGTCGGCACCGCCCCGGGCGGCTGTGACGTGGTTTCGCCCCAGGCCAATCCCGCCAACGGCTTTCGCAGGGTACCGCAACTGGGCAATGTCCAGCACCGGCTCTTTGCCGTGCTCGCCAACCTGCAGGCGGGCACCACCTACTACTGGAGCGTGCAGGCCGTGGACACGGCATTCGCCGGCGGGCCCTTTGCGGAAGAACAGTCCTTCGTGGCCGGCACCCCCGAGCCGCCGCTAATCCTGAGCCTCACTGCCCTGCCCGGTCCGACCTTCCGTCTGGATGGCCTCGGTGCCCCGGGCCTGCTCCATACGCTATTGATCTCGACCAACCTGGCGGAATGGGTGGCCGGCGCCACGAACGCGGCCGGTTCGGATGGTTCCCTGAAATTCCTAGACACCCCTCCGCCCAACTGGCCCGCCTGCTTCTACCGCTTGCGCTGCCCGTAGTCCCATCCAGGCAACCCCTAGGCAAACTCACTGCGCCGATCACGGACCTGTTTGGCGCGGAGACCCGTCGGTAGCCGTCTGCAACGTTCACCGCGGGTCGCTTTGTCGCTTCTGCCACGGCGGCAACGGCTGCTTCGGCATCCGTCGCGATTGGGCGAGGACGTGGTTTGATCTGGCTTGTACGCCAACGACCTGATCCTGTCCGTCACCCCGTTGAAAGACATATGTTGAGACTCGGCCATGATCGGACGCCGCCCAGGCCATCTTGAAGCAACGGCCGCCTGGTCTAGCGCATCCCCGAGACGACGCAGCAAGCAGGATCACCCCGGCAATCCCGCGCATGGCGCCGGAAATCTTCTGCCGACACTTGACTACAAAACACATGGCGAAATGCTGCCGCAGCGTGCGACGAATCAGAAAGGACCAACATGCGTGTTACCCCTTAAAAAACTGATTGTTCTGCCGTTTTGACCGTTCCACGAAATAGTTGAGGATTGTCTGTGCGGCACAACTCGCAACAGCCTCGATCCGTCCTCAACTGAGCCTGTGTTCAGGTATCGATTCACACGAACACGGCGAAACCACGCCGGCGTCCGACAGCCTCAGTCGCGCCGGTTCGGTCCCCTCGGCTTGTATCGAAACGGAGCGTAGTCGCCGGCAGATGGTCAGCAGCAGAGCAGCCAAGGATGCCGATCCGCGACCTGCTGCACCTCCCCTTCCCGCGTTCCCCCCAGTCCGCGACGTTGCCGCGAGGCACCGCAAGAAATACTGGTGTTGCTGCCCGTTCGGCGCACAGTTGTCTTCGGCCCTTGGGCGCGGCTGCACCGTGCCTGGTCAAAGATGTCAATGAGACTCAAGTGCAAACCTCGGTCCCCCCTCACCACTCCCATGAAGAAGCGCACCCCGGAACCCGCCGCCAGTGAGATCAACGCCAAGACGGAGGAGTTGATGAAGGAGTTCTTCTCCCACGTCCGCAAGGTTCGGAAACAGCATCGTGGCGAGGGTGACGCACGCGTGATTTTTGAGGCGTGGGCGATTCAGAAGATCGCCGCGCTCCAGTACACGGTCCTGCACCTGGCCGACGCGATCGCCGAACTGCAACGGAGCCTTTGCGGAACGGGAAAGCG
>JAKLFY010000128.1 GCA_022710935.1 Verrucomicrobiota bacterium | reverse complement strand
GCGAAGGCGAACGTGAGTGTAATCAGGATAAGTGTGACCTTCTTCATAGCGTTGTGTCATTTCTCTTTTGACTCTTGCGGGTGTGAATCGTCACGAGGCGCAATGCCGCCGAACGACGGAACTGAGCGACAGCCGCCGAGAAGGATGGTGGGGCGCACAAGGCGCTCTCGAATTTCCGCCCGGCATTGAGCGGACAAGCAGGGCGGCTGTTCGCTCCAGTGATCTGGTTAGCCTTTCTTTTCATTCCTCGTTCGTCGACACCACACCGCCAAAACTCCGCCTCCAACCAGCAGCGCCCACGTCGAAGGCTCGGGCACCACGCCCGCAGTGATGGAAACGCCTGGACGCGTCTCGAACGCCCAATCCACTGCGAGCGGCCCAAAATAGATCGTGAATGGATCTTCTGGATCAGCGACCTGCTCAGATGTGAGACGAGCCCAGCCGTAGTGGAAACCGTCCGGCTTTTCCCATCGAAGGCCGAGGAACGCGGTGCCTCCCGCATCAGCCAAAGGGCCAGTATGCTGGATGCTCTCTGGAGGCGTCTCCGGTGATATGTACGAAATGGTGAGCGCCGTCCACGTACTCGGCGACGTACTCCAAAGGTCCGAGGTCATCCCGGGACCGATCTCGGCTCCGGCGGCCACAAACTGAAGCTGTGCCCCTCCGAGCATGACACTCAAGAACGACGAGGCACTGATCGAGTACGCATCGGTGTGAAAGGATGGATTACTGGGTGTGGCGATGAAAGTCCCATCGAATGAGAGTTCATGTGTGCTGTCGCCGTCGAAATCCCAAGCGCCGCCACCAAGCCATTGCGGGGCAAATCCGGAATAAGCAATGGTGCCTTGCGCAAGCACCGGTACCGTCCACAGTGCGCTCAACACAGTCATCGACACAATCCCGGTCGCTACCTGATCTCGAAGTCTTGATGCCATCGTATTCATAGTGGTCGAGCTCCTCGCGCTTGGCGTTCTCGGGCTAACAAGTAATGGACATCCGAAATGACGCAATGTTTTGCATCACGTCGTGACGTTACGCTTGCCAAAGGGCTTGGCAAGAGCGATTTGTCTGGCCAAGGAGGAAATGATGGAACCAGCAAATACTTCAGTATACCGCGGCGAGCATATTGTCCCCAACCCCAAGGCCAAACTGCTCGATCAGGTCCGAGAGGTTCTCCGGCTCAAGCATTACTCGCTACGCACGGAAGAGACCTACGTGGGATGGATCAAACGCTTCATCTTCTTTCATCAGAAGCGGCATCCGCGTGAAATGCGAGAGCCGGAGATCGTGGCGTTTCTGACGGACCTGGCTGTGCGTCAACACGTGAGCGCTTCGACACAGAACCAGGCGTTCAACGCACTGCTGTTCCTCTACCGAGAGGTGCTGCACCTGGAGTTGGGTGATTTGAGCGGGACGGTCCGTGCCAAGCCAAACCGGAAGCTGCCTGTGGTGCTGAGTGGCGAAGAGGTCGGCCGGGTGCTGGCCCGTCTGGAGGGAACCTATGGCCTGATGGCGCGGTTGCTTTACGGGACGGGGATGCGGCTGATGGAGTGTCTCCGACTGCGGGTGAAGGACGTCGACTTCGAACTCAACCACATCGTGGTGCGTGACGGGAAGGGTTTTAAGGATCGGGTCACGGTGTTGCCGGAACGGGTGAAGCCCTTGCTCCTGGAGCACCTCAAGCGCGTCCGCGTCCTCCATGAGCAAGACTTGGCGGAGGGTTACGGGCGGGTGTGGCTGCCGCTGGCGCTGGAACGTAAATACCCAAACGCCGCGGTGGAGTGGGGTTGGCAGTACGTATTCCCGTCGGCATTCCGTTCGCGGGACCCACGCAGCGGACAGGTTCGCCGCCATCACGTCCACGAACTCGGTCTGCAACGGGCGGTCAAGGAAGCCGTGCGGGCGGCAGGGATCGCGAAACCGGCGTCGTGTCATTCCTTGCGTCATTCGTTTGCCACCGCCTTGCTGGAAGGCGGCTACGACATCCGGACGGTGCAAGAGCTTTTGGGCCACAAGGACGTATCGACGACGCAGATCTATACCCACGTGATGCGCAAGCCGGGGTTGGGGGTGCGGAGTCCTCTGGATCGAGTTGAGGGGTGAGGGAAGGGAACACCGAACGCCGAACGCAACGAACGGTGAGGTGAGGCCCGGCGACCACAGACACCACGGAGGTCACCGGGTCCAGCCGTCAAGACCGGTGAACCGGTCGCCGTGGCCTCAACCGTCTGGTTCGCCGAGTTCCCGTCACCCGTCTGCCAGGATCCGCCTCGGCCATTCGTGTGGTTCGTGCAATTCGTGGTTCTCCTCTTCCCGCTGAGTGTCGACCACGACACTCGGACAAGGATGGAGGTTCCGGCAATGCGACGTGCGCGCAGGCGCGGGGCAGGAATCGGTCGAATCCGTCTAAGAAACAGAGTCGTCGCGTGTCATGAGATGTGAGGCCGGCAGGAGCCGATCTGGTGAAACGAAAGCGGCGACGCGGTTATCTAAAGAGTTGAATGGCGACCGTGCGACCAGACCAAGCCAGGGACGCGTCCCCGAGGCCCGAGTCCGTCGAAGACCTTTTCGAGGCGCTCGAATCGCCGCTTCTGAGGTACGCGCTCCGGCTGGTACCCGACGCCGATACGGCGGAAGATGTTGTTCAGGAAGCCTTTATGCGCTTGCACACCCATTTTGCGGAAGTGCGCGAACCGCGGGGCTGGCTCTACCAGACCACGCATAACCTCGCCCTGAACCACCAGCGCAAAACCGCCAGGATCACCCCGCTCGACGTCGTCCGGGATCGGTCCGGCGATTCCTTCGAGCCTTCGAGCGACCCGCCCGATCCGCGACCGCGTCCGGACGAACAGACTGCCAGGCGCGAAGGGATCGGGTTGGTGCGGAGCGGATTGAAGAGTCTGGACGCGCGGGCGCGGCAGGTGGTTGAACTCAAGTTTCACGAGGACCTCTCCTACAAGGAAATCAGCGCCCGCACGGGGCTCACCGTAGGCCACGTCGGCTATATCCTTCACCACGCCCTGAAATCTCTTGCCGCCGAGCTCGAGAGAGCCGGCTTTGTCCCATGAACCCGAACAAGCCTTCACCGCCGCCGGACGACTTCGAGTCGAAGATCACGGCGTTGTTGTTGGGCGAACTGGCGCCTGACGAGGCCCGCGCCGTCGAGCAGGCAATCGCCGCCGACGCGGCCCTCACGGCCCTGCGGGATCGGCTCCGGACGATCCTGCCCATCGTGCGCCAAGCCGTAGTCGGGCCGGAGGCATCTGCCGAGTCATCCGCCAACGGGCCGCGCTTGTCGACCGAGCGACGGGATTCCTTGCTGCGCCACTTCAAGACGATCGTGCCCCGGGGGTTTGATCTGCCCAGATCCCGCTGGCAATCCTGGCTCATTCCCATGAGCGCCGCGGCGGTGCTGATTGTCATGGCCAGCCTGGTCCTCCCCTCCTTCGGCAAGGCGAAGAGCAAAGGTCAATCGCTTGCCTACCGACACGATGCGCCTCAAGTCGCCCTGGTGACCCGTCTTGGCGGCGAGCCCGCCATCGAGCCCGCCGATGAGCCCGCCGATGTCCAGTCGGATGACCAATCCCAGATTGATCCGGCGACCGGGATGCCAGTGAGGGGGGAATCAAGGGGCTCGACCGAAACTCGCGAGCGCCTTGTGCAGACCGTGCAGACCGGGCCGGACTCAGGTCGGGAGGGTGTTCAGGTGGCCGCCAAGGCTGAATCAAGCGGCGCCGAGTCGGCTCGGCCCATGATGGACATTCGAATGCTGATGCGCTACGGGCTTCTGCCCAAAGGGATGAAAATCGTCGAGGAAGCCGGCGAGTTGGCTCCGGCATTCGCACCGGCCGAGGGCGCCGAAGGGCGAAAGACAGATGTCGCCAGCCTTGGCCAACGCATCCTTGCGCGACAACAGCCCCAGGCGAGGACGCCGGTGCCGTCCGCGCCGGTTCAGAGTGAGCTCACCCCACTCCCGCTCGAATTGCCGGCCCCGGCTTTCGTGGGCACGCCGACTGACTTGCCAGTCGGTGGCGGCGCTGCCGGGGACAAAGCCAGGAAGTCGGAGATCGGGGGCGGGGAAGAGTCAGCCCAAGCGTTGGCTTGGGCTGACACGACAGCCAAATTCGCGGGCATTCAGCAGAATTGGCACTTCGACGCGGCGGCCGAAGGCGCGCCTGTGAATGACTTTGCCTTGGCCGAATCGGGCAGGATGGGCGGTGGCGGGATGGGTGGAATGATGGGCGGAATGGGCGGTGTCGGCGGAGCGGGTGCATCGGGCGGATTCGGTGGATTCGGTGGCGGAGTGTTCGGTGGCGGAGTGCAAACCGATGGAGATCGGAGTTCGACCGACTCTTACTTCGGACGGCAGGTTGCCACCGACCGCGCCGAGGATCCGGCCACGCATCTCTTCTCCACGATTCGGGCCAAAGCGGGTGAATCGGATTCGGACTCGGCTGGCACGACCGAGGTTGGCCAAGGCTTGAACAGGTCCGACCATGCCGGGGTCCGCATCACGAGCCGGTCAACATCAGCGCCCGATCAGAAGTCCCTGGTGGCTGGGGCCAACAGTCTGGCCAGTCTGGCCATGGGTGGGCGTCCATCCCGGCGTGCGGCGGCCCCCACTGCGGCCCCCACTGCGGCCGCCGCCGCGGCTCCCGTTGCGGCGCCCGCCCTGCCGGCCATGCCAGGCCTGGCGGCCGAAGTTCCGCCTTCCGGTGGCGTTGCGGGGCCTGCTTCCTCATCGGAGGCCAAGGCCAACGCGGAGCGTTCCGCCGCCGGCTACTACGCATACGGGCTTCCTGCACAAAAAGTCGCTGAGGTAGCCAAGCCGCCGGTTCTGGGCGACGTCCCGTTGCTGGGCGCCGAGTTCGGGGCCCTCAAGGCTGAGCCCGAGACCTTGCGGCGCGTCGCGAGTGCGGCCGATGCGTCCGCAAGAGAGCCTGAGCCTGTTGGTTTGTTCACACCAGGCGACGGCAAACCGATCGATTCGAGCGTTCGCCGCTGGGCAGTGGCCAGTGGCGAACAACGCGGGCGGGCTCGGGTTGCGGAGCCGAGTCTCGTGCCGACGCTTCAGCTTGCCGACAAGGAGCAGGTGGTTGACCGAGGCGACGGTTCGGAAATGGATTTCTGGATTGCTCCGACCCGTCAGCTTGCTGAAAAGGAGAAAGTGGCCGATCGGCTGGCGGAGTCCGAGAAGCAAGTGGCCGATCTGCGCCTCGGGGTCGCGGTTGTCAACGGTAAGGCGAGAGGCCTCCAACCGCAGGCGCCTGACGTTGCGGCGTCTGTGGCTGCAGCGCCTCCGGTTGCGGCGCCCGTGGTTGCAGCGCCTCCGATTGCGGCGGCTGCGGTTGCGGCGCCTGACTCGGGCGTGCGCGCCTTGGGGTTGATGACCAACGCGGCGGCCTCTCTCGAGGCGCTCGAGGCAAATGGGCGAGTCGCAGGCGATCTCGTGGTTCAGGAGGTGGCTAAGAAAGCCGCCAGCCAACCCTCCGCGCCGCCGCCCGAGCCGCAGCCTGAAGTGGCAACCGCGGCCAATCCGTTCTCGACCTTCTCGCTCAATGTGACAGACGTGTCGTTCAAGCTCGCCGCGGCGAGCCTTGAACAAGGCGCGCTCCCGGACGCCTCGCGCATCCGGAGCGAGGAGTTCCTGAACGCGTTCGACTATCGGGATCCGGAACCGGTGCGAGGCGCGCCAGTCGCGTTCGCCTGGGAGCGGGCGCGCTACCCCTTCGCCCACAATCGCGAGGCGATCCGGTTCTCGGTGCAGACCGCCGCGCGGGGCCGGTCGGCCCTGCGTCCGCTCAACCTCGTGTTGTTGCTCGACAGCTCGGGCTCGATGGAACGGGCCGATCGCGTCGCCATCGTCCGCGAAGCCCTTTCGGTGCTGGCGCAGAAACTCGAGGCCCAGGATCGGATCAGCGTCGTCGCCTTCGCCCGCACGGCGCGGCTTTGGGTCGATGGCGTTCCGGGCAGCCAGGCCAGGGAGGTTCTGGACGGGGTCGGCAGACTCACGCCCGAAGGGGGGACGAACCTTGAAGACGCGCTGAACGTTGCCTACGAGACGGCGGCGCGCCACTTCGTCAGTCACGGCGTGAACCGCGTGGTCTTGCTCACGGACGGCGCGGCCAACCTGGGCGACGTCGACCCCGAATCGTTGAAGCAGAAGGTCGAGACGGCACGCAAGAAGGGGATTGCGCTCGATTGCTTCGGCATCGGGTGGGAAGGGTACAACGACGATTTGCTCGAAGTGCTCTCGAGCCATGGCGACGGGCGATACGGCTTTGTGAACAGCCCCGAGGAAGCGGCCACTGGATTGGCGGAGCAACTGGCCGGCGCGCTCGAAGTCGCAGCAGCCGACGTCAAGGTGCAGGTCGAGTTCAACCCGCATCGGGCGAGGGCCTGGCGGCAGATTGGCTACGCCAAACACCAGCTCACGAAAGAACAGTTCCGCGACAACACGGTCGATGCCGCCGAGTTGGGCGCGGCCGAGTCGGGCAACGCCCTTTACATCCTCGAACTCAATCCGCGCGGCCAGGGCGACGTCGGCACCGTGCGGGTGCGTTACCGCGAGGCGGCCAGCGGCCTCTACCGCGAACACGCCTGGCGCGTGCCCTACACCGGACCGGCGCCCGGGCTCGAGGAGTCGAGCCCGGCCATGTGCCTGGCCGTCACTTCCGCCGCGTTCGCCGAATGGCTCGCGTCGAGCCCGTTCGCCGGCGAGGTCACGCCCGACAAACTGCTCGGCGCAATGGCGGGGGTGACCGACGCCTTCGGACCGGACGCCCGGCCGAGGCAGCTCGAGTCGATGATCCGCGCCGCCAAATCGATCAGCGGACAATGAAGAGTGAAGGCAACACCATGACAATCCGAACGACAATGGGCCAACGGGGTTCTCTCGAACCGCGGCGGGGCGAAGACCGAACCGACCCCGCGAGGTTTTCCCACATTCCGAAGGAACATCGGGATGCACTCTGCCCGCCCCTCGATCGCCTTCGCAATTGCGGGGGCGTCCTCTCCCATCCGATTCCGGCGCAGAGCATCGTCGCGTCGGCTCTTCTGGCCTTGTGGCTGGCGGCGACAGCCTTCGCGGGCGATCCCGATCCTGCCCCGGCCGCTGCCCCGGCCCAGACGCCCGCGCTCGCACCCGTCGCGAGTTCGCCCACCGCGGTCGAGGTCAACGCAATCGCCCTTGACGGCCAACTCGATGCCGAGAAAGCGCGCCTGGTCATCGAGGCGGATCTGCGCGGGCTGACCTCGGGGCGCGAGAAATGCATCCCGAGCGTGGCTGTCGAGCAGACGATTGCCGTCTCGCGCGCCAAGCTCACCCACACGATCTCGATCCAGATCGACGCCGTTCAAGGCGAGTTGAAGGAGGTTGGGCTCGGCCTGTCGGGTGTTGGCGAAGTCACGCAGGTGACGAGCGACGCCCTCGAGCACTGGAGCGTGCGGCGCGGGCCCGACGGTGCCCGCAGTCTGGTTTTGCGTGTGAAGAAGGCGGACAAGCCGGTCAAGTCGTTCGTGGTGCAGGCCATCGCCGAGACCCCCCTGGGCGATCTTCCGCGGACCGTGACGCCGCTGGCGCTGATCGGCGACCCCGCCTCGCTCAGTCACGGCTATGTGCGCATCGACACACCGCCCGAGCTGGCGATTCAACTCGGCAATCCCGTCGGCGTGGCGCCGATCGAATCCAAGTTCCTGCCTGAAAGCCTGCGGCCCGTGGTGACGCCGGGCGCTCCCGAAACGATCGCGTTCCGTTTTCACGGCACGCCCTACACCTTGCCCCTGACGATCGAGGCGGCCGACCCCGAATCCTCCCGCGTTGTCGTGAGCCAGTTCCGTCTGCAAGGCCGGCTCAGCGGCGACTCCGCCGAATTCACCCTCAGCGGCCTGGCGCGCGTCAAGAACCCCAAAGGCGGCTCGCTGACCCTGCTTGGCGGGCGGGCCGCGCTCACGGAGGTCAATTCGGCGCCCCACTGGCATTGGCGGCTCGAAGGCGGCAAGTACGTCGCCGTGTTCGATCGCGACGGCGAGTTCGCGCTCAGACTCAAGTTCAACGCGGCTGTTCGCCAGACCAACGGCTGGAACGAACTCGATTTCGTCGTCGCGCCCGGCGGGGTGGCGCCGGTAACGATCGAGGGATTAAAATCCGACACGGAGTTCCGGTTCGCCGACGGCGCCCGGCCCGAGCGCGCGGGCGAGGAGTTCGTGAGCTTTCTTCCGCCGACCGGCCAGGTGCAGCTTGCGTGGAAGGAGGCGCGGCCGGAGACCGAAGGAGCGCTCTTCTACGCCGCCGAGGCGCTGGCGCAAATCGCCATCAGCCCCGGTCTCATGCGACAGACCGCGCTGCTCGATGTCAAGGTGATGCAGGGCGAGCTCAGCCGTGTCGCGCTGCGCCTGCGCGGCGCCGGCGAGGTGACGCGCGTGCAGGGGCCGGCGGTCCTGAGCTGGGCGGTCGAGCCTCTGGCCAACAGCGCCGACCGCCGGCTGGCGGTGCAGTTGAACGAGGCTCAGAAAGACCAGTTCTCGTTCCAGGTCCAGTTGCAGACGCCGCTGGGCGCGTTCCCGCAGGCTGTCGAGGCGATGCAGGTGCTGCCCGAGGGCACGACGCGGTTTGGGGGCTGCTACCGGATCGTCAATGAAGGCGCCGTGCGGCTCGAGGTGTTGCAGGCCAGCGGGCTTTCCCAGATTTCGCCCGAGCAATTCCCGCAGACCGACGCCACCCAGGCGCTGGCGCTCTCGGAGCAGACCACCCAGGTGTTTGCCTATCGCTTCTCGGGCGGCGCGTTCGAGTTGCGTATGCAGGCGGACAACATCCTGCCCGAGCTGGCGGTGTCGGCCCTGCTCGATTATCACCTGGGGGAGACCGAGCTGGCGATCGACGCCGAGTTCGAGGTGGATGTGCGCGAGGCGCCCCTGCGCGAGATGCTGCTGCGCATACCCAAGGGCTACGCCGTCGCGCGCCTGAACGCGCCCGGCCTCAGCGATTACTTCCCGACCGAGAGCGCCGATCTGCCCGAGGCCCAGCTCCGGCTCGTCTACGGCGCCCCGGTGTCGGGCCGCCAGGTCGTGCAGTTGCGCCTCGAACGCAACCAGCCCCTGGCCGAATCGGCCTGGCGTCTGCCGCGCATCGACGTCCTCAAGGCGAAATCGGTGCGCGGGCATGTGGGGGTGACGGCGGACGCGGGCTTTCGGCTGACGCCCGGCGCCACGCAGGGGCTGACCGAGATTGCGGGCGCGTTCTTCCCGAAGAAGCTGGGCGGCATACAGGCGGCATTCCGGTTGAGCGACGCGGCGTGGCAGGCGACGCTGGCCGTCGAGCGCCTGCCGCAATCGATCCAGGCCGACACGTTCCACCTCTTCTCGATCGGGGAAGGGATTGCGTACGGCAGCAGCATCATCAACTACGTCGTGTCGGGCGCGCCGATCGCCGTGTTCAAAGTCGAATTGTCGGCCGAGTATTTCAACGTCGAGTTCAGCGGCAAGGACGTCCGGAGCTGGCAGAAGACCGACGGCGGTTACCAGGTCCAGTTGCACACGCCCGTGGCGGGAGCCTACACGCTGCTGGCGACGTACGAGCGCCCCTTCAAGCCCCAAGGCGATACCCTCACCTTCACCGGGGCCCGCCCCCTCGACGCCCAGTCCGAGCAAGGCCACACCATTGTGGTCAGCGCGTACCAGTTCCAGGTCAAGCCGGTCAACCTCTCGGACGCCCTCCTGCCGCTCGAAACGGGCGAGGTGCCCGCCGAGTATCGCCTGTTCTTCGACGCGCCGATCCTCGCCGCCTACCGCTACGCGGCGCGCCCGTTCAACTTGCAGCTCGAACTCAGACCGCTGGCCCAGGGCGAAACGATCAGCCAGGTGGTCGACCGCGCCGCGTTCGCGACACGCATTTCCGATGAAGGCGAAGTGGTGACCGACGCCCGCTATTTCGTGAAGAACAAAGGCGCGCCCCACCTCCGCCTGGTCATTCCCGAAGGCACCCAGCTCTGGTCGGTGACCGTCAATAACGCCCCGGTCGTCCCCGTCACCAGCGACCGCGCGCACCTGATCCCCCTGCCCCAACACGCCGACGCCGACGCCGTCAACGATCTGCAGATCAAGCTGGCCGCCCGCGCCAAGGACCGCAAACGCATCGCCGTCGCCGCCCCGATCGTGTCCGCCCCCGTGCTGTTGGCGGAATGGCACCTGGTTCCCGACACCGGTCGGCGCCTGGTCTATCGCCGTGGTCCGCTGACACCGGTCGGCGCGACACAAAGCGTCACCGGGTTTGCCGGCCTGCGGCGCCTGCTGTCGAGCGAGGCCAGGGACGATCTGCTCCTGGGCCTGGGCCTGGCTTTGGGCCTGAGCATCATCGCCGCATGGCTGTGGCGCCTGGCAAGCGCCCAAGGCGTCCACAAGCTCACGCTCCGCCATCTGCTCGGAGGCGTTCTCGCGCTCGCCGCCGCCGCCCTGGCCGCCATCGCCCTGGTGCATCTTGTCGACCTGGCGCGATCGGCGCGGGTCGAGGTCCCGCGCGACTTGCGGTTCGTCGCGCCGGTGCAACAGGCGGACAGCGCCCTCGCTCTCGACATCGCGAACATGCCGGCGGGAGCGTCCTGGTTCGCGTCCGCGTGGGCTCTGGCGCCAGCGCTGCCCGGCCTGCTGCTCTGGCTTTATGGGCTGGCCAGCTCGAAGGCCTGGCTGCGAGTCCTCGCGCGCGTGCTGGGCTGGGTCCTGATCTTATGGGCGGCGTTGCGCTGGCCCAATGGTGCGCCGCTGTTCTTCGGAGTCCTCCTTGCCTTTGTCGTGCTTCACGTGTTTGTGCCCTGGCTGTGGCGCTGGTGGCAGGCGCCGCGCAAACCCGCTCCCGACGCCGGAAGCGTTGCCGCGGCCGCCACCCTGCTCATGTTCGGGGCCTGGCTGATGCAACCGGCCGCCGCCCTGGCCCAGACCGCGCAGGCCGCCGGTCCCGCCCCAAACACAACGCCGCCTCTGGCTGAATCGGTGGTCCAGGAGATCCGCGTCGAAGGCCAGTATGCCATCGGGTCGGCCCGAATCCGCTGGCAGGCGCGCCAGGGGGAAGTTCTCCCGCTGCTGCACGCGCCGGGTGTTCTGACGCGGATCGAGTACCCGACCAACAGCGCGCGTTTGGTGCAGACCGCCGCAGCCGACTGGCGCGACACGGCCTTGCTGGCCGAGCAGGCCGGCCTGTGCGAGATCCGGCTTGATTACCAGGTCCAGACTGTCACCCGCGAAGGCGAGCGCGCGTTTGCCCTGCCGACGGCCCATGGCCTGGTGAACCGGCTCACACTCACCCTGGTCGGACTCGACGTCGAGATCAACGCCCCCCAGGCGGTGTCGGTCCAACCCGTTACATCGGGCCCGTCCACGAACACCGTGGCGCGCCTGGTGCTGGCGCCTGCGCCCGCGCCGTGGATCGCATGGAAGCCGCGCAGCCGCGACACCCGGCTCGAGAAGGCGGTGTTCTATGCCGAGCTGAGCCAGCTCTTCGTGCCCGGCGCGGGCGTGGTCGAGGCGTTGCACCAGGCCCAGTTGCGGCCCGCCCAGGGGGAGTTGAGCGAACTCGAGTTCGATGTGCCCGCTGGCGCGACCATCACCGATGTCGTCGCCCCGGGGCTTTCCCTGTGGCGATTCGATCCGCAGACCCGGCAGTTGCGGGTGCGCCTCACACCCGCGCAGTCCAAGCCGTTCAGCCTGCTCGTCAAATCGCAAATCGCCACCGGCCCGCTGCCCTTCGAGCAGACGGCCGGCTTGCTCGGGGTGCGGGGAGCGGCGGGTCAACTCGGCCTGCTGGGCGTCGCCACGGGCAACGAGGTGCAATTGGACGACGTCCGCGCCGAGTCGTTTTCGCCCATCAACATCGAGGATTTCCCCGCGGCCATGCTCGATCCGCTCCGGCCCGCCATTGCCGGTCTGACCCTGCGCCGCGCGTTCCGCTACTCGGATGCCGCGGCAACCCTCACGATCGAGGCGTCGGCGGTCCAGCCGGACGTCCGGGTCGAGGCGGAACAGACTCTGTCGCTGGGTGAGGATCGGACGGTGCTGGCCGCCAACCTTGGGGTCGAGGTGACGCGGGCGGGCATCTTCAAGCTCAGTTTCGTCCTGCCGACCGGCCTCGATGTCGAGTCGATCAGCGGCCCCGCCTTGAGCCACTGGACCGAGCTCAAGACGGATGCCGGTCGAGTGATCACCCTGCATCTGAAGAGCAAGACGGAGGGCAAACAGACCTTCGCAATCGGCCTGACCGGCCCCGGCGTGCGAGCCGCAACGGGCTGGGCGGTGCCGCGCCTGGCCGTGCGCGAGGCTGGCAAACAACGCGGTCAGTTGCTCCTGGTGCCCGAGCAGGGATTGCGTCTCCAGATCGTCTCGCGCGAGGGCGTCACACAGCTCGATCCGCTCAAGGCCGGCGTGCGGCAGAAAGGAGTCCTGGCGTTTCGATTGCTGCAGTCCGATTGGAGCCTGACCCTGGATCTCGAGCGGGTGGATGCCTGGACGCAGGTCGCCAGCCTTCAGCATGTCATCATCGGCGACGCGCAGCTCAAGGTCGCCGTCAATCTCCAGTACGAGATCGAGAATACCGGCATCAAGACCCTGGGCGTCCGCTTGCCCGCCGACGCCGAGGGCGTCCGGTTCCGCGGCGAGCAACTGACCGATTTCCGTCCGCTCGAAGGGCAGGCCGGCGCGGCCACGCGCGATTGGGAAATCAAGCTCAACCGCCGGGTCATCGGCAAGTACCTCCTCCAGTTGACGTACAACCTGCCCCTCGGCGACCGGCTGGCTGAGACCGGCATCGTCGGAGTCGAAGCCCTCGATGTGAACATGCAGCGCGGTTTCCTCACCGTGCAGGCGGGCGGACGACTGCAGGTGCGCGTCGTTTCGCCGCCCGAGGCGCTCCAGCCCGCCGAGTGGCAGTCGATCCCGCGCGCCCTCCAGCAGGATGTCGCCGCCACCGCCGCGAATTACACGTTCCGGCTGGTCGAGCCCGCCTATCGCCTGCCCGTGCAAATCGAGCGGCACGACGCCGCCAAACTGCTCCCCGCGCGTGTCGATAGCCTGACGCTCTCCTCCGTGGTGTCCGATGACGGGATCGTGCTGACGCAGGCGCGCATTCAGTTGACGCCGGGAGACAAGCGGCTGCTCCACCTGACCCTGCCCGACAAGGCGCGTTTCTGGTTCGCGTTTGTCAATCAAAGCAGCGTCTGGCCCTGGCGGGAGACCAACCAGGTGCTCATCCCGCTCGAACAGCATGCAAAGACCGGACAACCCACGCTGGTCGAGTTCTTCTACTCGGCTCGGGCGGGAGCCGGCAGTTCGAGGGCGCTGAATCTCGAGTTGTTGGGACCGCGGTTCGATCTTCCCCTCGAGAACATCTCCTGGCGCGTCTACCTCGGCGAGCAATGGCGCCTCTCGAGTTGGAAAGGCTCGCTCCAATTGCAGCCGGAGCAGGGCATGGGCGGCGGAGTCGCTGTCGACCTCGAAACCTACATTCGCAACGAGGCCGCTCTCCAACAAGCCAAGACCAAGGAAGCCGAACAGTTCCTGAACTGGGCCAATCGTCTCCTGGTCGAGGGCGATCCCGAACAAGCCCGCCGGGCCTTCACCACCGCCTATGGGCTGTCCCAACACGACAACGCCTTCAACGAAGACGCCCGCGTTCAATTGCACAACCTCAAGATGCAGCAGGCCCTGGTCGGGCTCAACGTGCGCCAGGCGAAAGTGGCGGGTGAACCGTCGGTCCTCGCCGCCACACCGCGCGCTTTGCGTGAGAGCCAGGCTGCCAATTATACGCAGCAGGAGGCCAAACAGCTCATCGAGCGCAACACGGCTGAGGACAACGCCGTTCAGATGCGTTTGGCGGAGCGATTGATTCGGCAGCAGGACGCAGCGGCGGCGAGTCCGGCAGCGATCCGGGTGACAATCCCGGAGCAGGGGCGTTTGTTAACGTTCTCAAGACCGCTCCACGTCCAGCCTTGGGCCGATCTCTCACTCAATATCCACGCCCGCCCAGCCCAATCGACACCCATCCTCTTCCGTCTCACCCTCCTCATCTGCCTCGTCCTCCTGCTCGGCTTCTTCGCCTGGCTGGGTCGGACCAAGAAATCCGCTAGCCCGCATATTTCGTAGGGAAGGTGCACAGGGTGGTCAGACTTCGCAAGAGGACTGCTATGCGGGCTCATCAGAAACCCGCGCCCGGAAAGGAACCAGGAGCATTCTGTCGGTCATGACGGCGTTCTTCCATAGGATCAGTGTGTTGCGTCTCTCTGTCTCTCAAGCCTGGGGCGGTCTTTTTTCGCCTTTTAATTCCGCCGCCGGTCTGTAAGCTTGGGACACGAATCGTGATTCGATAACCGAATCGAGACATCGCATTTACTATTATGCCACTAACACACACCAAAGAACTGTTCGCGAAGGCCCTGAAGGGAAAGTACGCGCTGGGGGCCTTTAATGTGAACAACATGGAGCTGGTGCAGGCGATTGTTGAAGCCTGCGAGGAGGAGAAAGCTCCCCTCATACTCCAGATTTCCAAGGGCGCCCGGCAATATGCCAACCCTGTCTACCTCAAGAAGCTCATCGAAGCGGCCGTGAGCGTGAGCAACATCCCCATCGCGGTCCACCTCGATCACGGCGACACCTTCGAGTTGTGCAAGCAATGCATCGACGAGGGATTCACCAGCGTGATGATCGACGGCAGCCACCTGCCATTCGACAAGAACGCCGAACTCTGCAAACGGGTGGTTGATTACGCGCACAAGCACAACTGCGTTGTCGAGGGCGAACTGGGCCAACTGGTTGGCGCGCAACACGATGACGGCGAGGAAGGCGGCGGCTACTCGAAGGGCGGCGTCTATACCCACCCCGATGAAGCGGTCGAGTTTGTGAAGCAGACGAACGTCGACTCGCTGGCTGTGGCCATCGGCAACTCGCATGGCGCTTACAAGTTCAAGGGGACACAGCATCTGAACCTCGAGCGTCTGAAGGCCATCAAGAAGGCGCTCCTGGATGCCGGCCTGGGCGATTACCCGCTGGTGCTCCACGGCGCATCGAGCGTGCCCAAAGCCCTCGTCCAGGAAATCAACCAGTACGGCGGCAAACTGGGCGAAGACGCCGCCGGCGTGCCCGAGGCCGACATCGAGATCGCCCGGAGGACTGGCTGCACCAAGGTGAATATCGACACCGACCTGCGCCTGGCCCTGACCGCCGGCATCCGCAAGGCCTTCGCCGAAAACCCGAAGGAATTCGATCCCCGCAAGTACCTCGGGCCTGCCCGCGCCAAGGTCAAAGACCTGGTTCGGCACAAGGTCAAGAACGTGCTCTGTTGCGCCGGTCACGCGTTCGACTGATCGCGGAGCCCGGATGTGAGACTCCGCGGAGTTTCGAGAGACATCCGGGTCAGCCCGAGGCGGCGCACCCTCTTCCCGGACCGCCGCCTCGGCAGTTCTCGGTTCAATCAGGCCCGCGCCAGACGCATCCTCACCCGAGGGTGCGTCTGCTGCTTTCTGAACTGCTCAGTCAGCATGAAGCCCGAGCGGCGGTAAACCGCCGCTTTCCATGTCGAGGTTAGCGGAAACACATACAATGAAATCTGCAAATTGGTTCCTTGGAATGCTCCTGGCATACGCCGCGGGCGCGGCCCAGTCCGGCGAGCCAGTCGTCCTCGAAAACGCGCACTTCCGCTACACCATCGCCGCCGACGGCCGCAACCTGGCCTTCGTCGACAAGGCGTCAGGCACGGATTACCTCAGGCCGGGCCCGCCCACCTTCTGCGCCTCGGTGCTTCGCGCCGGAACCGAGCACCCGGCCCGGTCCGTGTCGCTGGCTGAGAACCGCCTGCGTCTCGGCTTCGCGGGCCTCGATTTCGAGGTCACGCTGCGGCTCGAGCCCCGTCCTTCCTGCATTCGGGTCGGGGTCGAGGCCATCCGCGGCGACCACATCGATGCGCTGGTCTTCCTGAACGTCCCGCTCACGGTGCGGGGCGCGCCGGACGAGCCGTTCGGCGCGTGCGCGCTCTCGCTCAACCTCATCACGCGGGTCGATCAGCTCCCGGTCATGCAGACCCAGCTCCGGGCCGCCGCACACCGCAAGTTCGGCATCGTCGGCGCCAAGGTCGCGCTGGTCGCACTGCCGGTCGGCGGCCTGTTGCCCGCGTTGAAGGATGTGTTGGAGGAGGCGGACGAGATGCCTTTGTGCAAGGTGGCTGGGCCCTGGGCAAAAGAAGTCCCGTTCAATCGCGGTTCCTATCTGTTCAATTTCGGGTCGTTGACCGAGGCGACCGTGTCCGAGTGGATCGAGATGGCGCGCAGCCTCGGTGTGACGCAAATCGACAACCACGGCGGCGGGGGCTTCTTCCAGGGCGGTTCTGAGCTGGGAGGGGGTGATTGGAGAATAGGGACTTAACGAATTTGCGGGACATTCCTCGGCCCATCTGTTTTGCTGGGCCGGATGACAAAGAAGAGCTTGGTACTAACGGACCCCG
>JAKLFY010000127.1 GCA_022710935.1 Verrucomicrobiota bacterium | reverse complement strand
GACCAATGGGATTGCGGAATGCGTTCGCGGGCGACGAGGACGTCGCCCCTCCATCGCCCTGCTCGCACACACGAAGGCGTAGGAGTGGGGACGTCCCCGTCCCCGACCAATGAGATTGCGGAATGCGTTCGCGGGCGACGAGGACGTCGCCCCTCCGACATGGCCCTCCGTGACAAATTCGTGGGCGCAATGGCTGTCACTGGACGACCATGCCGACAAACGGGGGCACCTTGGCCTGCAGGTACACCAGGACGCCCACGAGCGTCGCCAGGGCGAGACTGTGGAAGAACACATAGCGCAGGATCTCACCCTCGTGTCCAAACCAGTTCGTTGCCGTGCTCGCGACCACAATGCTCTGGGCATCGATCATCTTGCCCATCACGCCCCCGGAGCTGTTCGCGGCGCCCATCAGGATGGGGCTGATGCCGGTTTGCTCGGCCGTGATGCGCTGGAGACTGCCGAAGAGCACGTTCGACGCCGTGTCCGAACCTGTCAGCGCGACACCGAGCCATCCCAGCAACGTGCCGAAAAACGGATACCAAGTCCCCGTGTGCGCCAGGGCCAGGCCGAGCGTGGCGTCGGCTCCCGAGTACTTCGTCACGTACCCCAGGGCGAGCATCCCGGCGATGGTGAGCAGCGAGAATCGGACGCGGATCAGCGTCGCCCAGTACACGCCCAGCAACTCGCGCGGCGAGTAACCGATCAATAATCCCGTCACCAACGCCGCCAGCAGGATGGCCGTGCCCGTGGCCGAGAGCCAGTTCCATGTGAACACGGCCCGTTCGGGTTGCGCGTTCGGCGGCGCCACCGGCGGCGAACGCAATACGACCCGATCCAGCTTCGGTACGGGGATGTCGATCTTCGTCACGCCGGACGGCAGGCGTACGCTTGCGCTGCCTATGCCCAGGGGAGAGTCGCCGTTGAGGAAGCCTTTGACCTGGGGCAGACCCCATACGAAAAGAAACAGACTCAGCGTGGCCCAGGGCAGCCACGCACGCCTCAGTTCGCGGCGGGTGTATTGCTGGACGGAACGCTCGGCCGGTTTGGATGACGCGGCAGGCAGCGACCAAGTTGTTTTCGGTTTCCAGAACCTCAGCAGACCGGCCAGCGCGCCCATCGAGCAGACGGACGCCACCACGTCGACCAGCCAAGGGCCGTGGAAATTGGACACAAGGAACTGGGGAACGGCGAAGCTGATCCCGGCGATCAGGGCTGCCGGCCAAACGCCCAGCATGCCTCGCCAGCCGACCATCGCCCAGACGACCCAAAACGGCACAATGAGGGAAAAGAAAGGCAACTGCCGGCCGACCATCGCCGAGAGTTGGTGCAGGTCCATGCCCGTCACGGCGTTGAGCGCGATGATCGGGGTGCCCAGGGATCCGAAGGCCACGGGGGCGGTGTTGGCGATCAAAGACAGACCGCACGCCTGCAACGGCGCGAAGCCCAGGCTGATCAGAATGGCGGATGTGACGGCGACCGGCGTGCCGAAGCCGGCCGCGCCCTCGAAGAAAGCGCCGAACGAAAAGGCGATGAGAATGACCTGGACGCGCGGATCGGGCGCCAGCGATGCCAGGCTGCCGCGCAGGACATCGAACAGCCCGCGGCGGACAGTCAGTTGATACAGGAAGATGAGGTTGAGGATGATCCACCCGATCGGGAACAGACCATAGGCGGCACCATAGCCCGTTGCCCCCAACACGGGCTGCACGGGCATGCGATAAACACCCAGAGCCAGCGCCAGCGCGACCCCCAAACCGAGCCAGGCCGCCAGGTGCACGCGAATGCGCAGCCACGCGATGGCCCCGAGGAGCACGACCACTGGCGCCGCCGCCAGCAACGTCGACACCACGCCATTGCCGGTGGGGTCGTAATGCTGTGACCAGGTCATGCGGGGCGACGGACCGGATGAAACCGCAAAGCGCCGCTCGTGTCCAGTCCGAACCTGAGGTCAACCGTCGCCGCAGTGCATCTGGTTGATGTCGGTGTTCTGTCGCCCGGTGAGGGCACCGGGCCTACAAGCTGATGACACCCATTGTAGGCCGCGTGCCCCCACGCGGCGCAGGGACAGACATCGGTGCAGACGCCGGGTCAGGGGACCCGGCCTACAAGCTGATGACACCCATTGTAGGCCGCGTGCCCCCACGCGGCGCAGGGACAGACATCGGCGCAGACGCCGGGTCAGGGGACCCGGCCTACAAGCTGATGACACCCATTGTAGGCCGCGTGCCCCCACGCGGCGCAGGGACAGACATCGGTGCAGACTGCCGTCGCCTCGCCAGACTCATTCGAGGCCGGCCAGGCGCCCCATCAGCACGAAGGTGAAGGAAGTGGCGAACCAGAGCCCGGCGCGCACGGGGGGGAATTGAAGCAGCAGGATCACGATCAAGAGGCCGAATCGGGAAATCCGCATGTACAGTTCGTCGCTCATCCCGATGAGGTTCTTGAACAGGTGCGAGCCGTCGAGGGGCGGAACGGGCAGCAGATTGAAGAAGCAGAGCAAGAGGCTGATCACGGCCAGCATCTGGGCGACCTCGGAGAACGCCCCGATATGGGCGAGCTGGAATCCGCGCGCCAAAACCACCGCCACGCCCGCCACCACGACATTCATGGCGGGTCCGGCCAGCGCGACGAGCGTGTCCTGCCAGCGGCGATGCCGCAGATTGTACGGGTTGACCGGGACCGGCTTGCCCCAGCCGATGATGAAGCCGGCCAGCCTCGAGTCGGCGGCCTGGAGCAGCACCACCAGCAAAGGCAGCATCACCGTCCCCACCCTGTCCATGTGCACGATGGGATTCAAAGAGACCCGGCCTTGGAGGCGCGCGGTGTCGTCGCCGAATTTCCAGGCGGTCCAGGCGTGGGCAAACTCGTGGAACGTCAGCACGATGAGCAGACACACATACCCGAGCAGCCCGTTGATGATGGCTTCCGAATTCATGGGCGCGGCAAGGTAACACAACCATCGAGGGCGCAAAGGCAATTCAAGCCCGGAAGAGCTGCCCCATCTTGCGGCCCAGGAGCCGCCCCGCAAAGAGCAGGCTCAGCGTCAGGATGCCCATCCCGACCACGCCGAGGGCGCACGCGACGCTTGGTGCGTTCGGCTCAATGCGCCCCAGGAGCGCATAAATGGTCTTTGTGATCGGGAAGAACTGCTCGCGCATCGCCAGGATCAGACTGTCGCTGACTTCGAGCATGGCGAAGGCGAAGGTGAGAATGGTGCCGCCGATCAGGTTGGCCATGATCAACGGAAGCGTGATTCTCCGCAAAGTCCGCCAGGGCGAGGCGCCCAGGTTCGCGCTCGCCTCCTCGAGGGTGACACTCGTCTGTTGGAGCCCGGCGTACGCGGACCGGACGATGTAAGGGAGCCGGCGGACGCTGTAGCTGACGATGAGCAGGAGCGTCGGGTTCTCGCGGGGGTTCAGCCACGAAATCGGCCAATCGAATCCCGCAACGTAACCGAAAGCCAGCACGAGTCCGGGCAAAGCCAACGGCAGCATCGCCAAAGCGTCGAGCAACCCGGCCAATGGAATGCGGCGGCGCGTCAGAAGCCAGGCAATCAAGACGCCCAATCCCAGATCGAGCGTCGCGCTCAGGCTCGCGTAGAACAGGCTGTTGCGGATACTCAGGATCCCCAGATCGTCACGAAAAACGTCGCGATAGTTGTCCAGGGTCCATTCCGCCGGCAGGACCGAGAGGAACCAGCGGGCCGAGAAGGAGTGTCCGATCACCGCCAGGTGCGGCAGGAGAGCCAGGAGAATCACGCCGCCCAGGCCGGCCCATATCAAGAGAGTCTGGCCGCGGGTCGCCGACACTTCGGCGCCCGATGTGTGGCCGCGCGCGAGCATCTCGTACCGGCGCCCCGCCACCAGGCGTTTGGAGACCACGAAGAGCGAGAGGGTCAGCGCCAGCACCAGAACGACCAGCGCATAGCCCATCGGGTTCGTGTTCAGTTCCGTGATCGAGTCGAAGATCTGCACCGGGACGACCCGGGAAAACCCAAAGACCAGCGGTGTGCCGAGGTCCGTGAACGCCCAGATGAACACGATGATCGCCCCCGCGAACCAGCCGGGCAGGATCAGCGGGAGCGTCACGGTTCGAAACAGCCGCCAGCCGCCAGCCCCCAGATTCTGCGCCGCCTCCCGCAATGTGGGATCGATGTTCGCCATCGCCGCCGACACGTTCAGGAGCATGATCGGATAGAGGCTCAGCACCTGCAGAATCACAATGCCCCAGAAGCCGCCCTGCCCAAGCCAATCGATCGGCTGGTCCGGCGCCAGCAGGCCCAGGTCCATCAGCAGCAAGTTCACGGATCCGAAGCGCGCCAAAAGCTGCTTCAGACCAATCGCCCCCACGAATGGCGGCATGATCATCGGAACCAGCAGCAGCCCGCTCAATAACCCCTTGCACGGAAACCGCAGGCGGGTCAGCGCGTGCCCGAGCGGCAGCGCCAGAAGGGTGGTCAGCAGGGTCGTCAGGCTGCCAATCGCAAAACTGTTCCACAAGGCCTCGCGCTGGAGCGGGCTGGCCAACAGCAGCCCAAAGTGCTCGAGTGTCCAATGCCCGCCGTCATCGAACGCGCGCCGGAGCATGAAGCTGATCGGATAGAACAGGAACAGACCGAAGAACCCCGCCAGGATCCCCAGCAAGCCGACCGTCGCAGCATTCAGATCGTAGCGCTTCATCCAAAGCCCGGGAATCCGTGCCCTCGTCCCAGCATGAGATTCCCGCGCTCGAGTGACTTCCTCTGTCGAGTCCGCACCCAATGAGTCAAGCCTTCGGGCTCTCAGGCGGTCCGGCGTGGCGCCGCACCCGTTCAGGCAGAGGGTGCTTCAGGCGGTGGAGCCCTTGGAGGTGCTGATCCACCTTCCGATAGACCACCCAGGCGCCCCCCGAGATCACAACCATCACAACCTCGAAAAGCCCGGTGAGAAAAAGGTGCTCGCGCTTCTCCTGACGGTAGACCTCGGCCGCCCACGCGGCGACCTCCGGCGACGGCGCCTGGACGATGCGCTTCGGCGAACGAAATGGATTGTGCGTCACCCTCCACCCCTGGTAGCCCAATGCGCCCAGCGTCACAAACCCGCCCACCATCGCCACCAAACAAATCGTCTGCATCACCCTCCGCACGCGATGCATCCACCGCCCCCCGCCTGCCTCGCCCGGAATCGAATCGTCTGTCATGCGGGCGCAGCCTACGCCCAGCCGGTCAAGGATTCCATCGCATTCTCCGCGTAACCTTTTCGAGGCTCGGGGTATCAGAAGATTATGCGCGGAGAATAACAAATGATTTTGAACAAAGTGTTGACAGCCGCATCTAACATTGGAAATATTTATCCACTGTATAGAGAAAACGAATACATATGAGCACCAAGGCGACCACGAAAAAGGCCTCAAGCGCCCCGCTCCCGGCGACAAGGCGGAACCGCTCACGGAAACTCCAGTCCGCGGCTCGTGCCCAACCCGTGTCGACGTCCCTGGTCTGCCGCAAAGACGACGCGGCGCCCGTCCGGACGCGGTATGGGGTCGATGGCGCGCTGGCGCTCTACATGCGCGAGGTGGGCGAAGTGGATCTCCTGACCGTCGAGGAGGAGAACGCCCTGGCTGCGCGGATCAAGAAGGGGGATGAGGCGGCGCGCGAGCACATGATCCGGGCAAACCTGCGCCTGGTGGTGAAGATCGCGCGGGATTACGAGGGTCTGGGCTTGCCGCTGCTCGACATGATCAACGAGGGGAACATCGGTCTGATGAAGGCGGTCGAGCGGTTCGATCCGGCCAAGGGTGGCAAGCTTTCGACCTACGGCTCGTGGTGGATCAAGCAATCGATCCGGCGGGCCATTGCCAACCAATCCAAGACGATCCGGCTGCCGATACACGCCATGGACAAACTGAGCAAGGCATCGAGGCTGGCGACGGAGATGCGGGACGAGTTGGGGCGGGATCCGCTGCCCGAGGAACTGGCGGAAGTCCTGGGTCTGCGGACGTCGCGTCTGGCCGAGATGCGCACGGCGGCCGTGCGTCCGGCCTCACTCGATGCCCCGCTGGGAGACGAGGACGGCACGCGTCTGGCGGAAATCGTCGAGGACGAGCGCGCCACGAACCCGTACGAATCCCTCGACGAGAAGACCCGCCTGAGCATGCTCGGCGATCTCGTGGAACGTCTGCACCCTCGCGAGCGCAACATTCTGCGCCTGCGATTTGGGCTCGACGGCGGAGAGGAGAAGACGCTCGAGGAAATCGGGGCCGAGTTCGGTCTCACGCGCGAACGGATCCGGCAGGTCCAGAACGAAGCCCTGGCGAAGCTGCGCCAAATGATCGAGAACCGCGAGGCGTTTGCCGTCGCGGCCTGATCCGGATGGGGCGGCTCCGCGAGCGCGGCTGGTGTTCCCGCCCGACCGCGGGCGGGAAGCGCGGAGGCGCTCGTCTCAGGTCGCTTGCACGTTGACGCGCAGGGGGATGCTCGTCTCGACCTCGCCGTCAATGGCGATGGCGACGGCGTAGTGGCCGGGCTGCTCGAATTTGAGCTGCTGAATATTGATGATGAAATTGCGCGAGTGATTCAGCGCGTCGGCGGCCAGCCGGACTTCGAACGGGATGTCGACGGCGGGCATGAGCGATTTGCCGTCCGCATCCACGAGATCGACCCGCAGCCGGTGCGAGCCCTCGTCGGACCGGTCGAACACGATGCGCAAGGCGACGGAGCATTGCGGGTGTTTGGCCGGGAGCTGGCGGGCCATGATGGTGTCGAAGGTCCCCAGCAGACTGAGCTTGCCGCCGTAGTCGGTGGCTGCGTCACAGAGCGTCGCGATTTGGATGTTCATAGGCTCGGATGCCGGCCTGCGTTGGTCCGCACTGTACCCGATCCGCGTCTCGGCTCCCAGACAAAAGAACACTTTCGGCTTTGGCGGGGGTGGGGTCGGGTCTAGACTGCGGCGCATGGGTTCACCTTTGAGGGTTGCCGTTCTGGGCACCGGGTCACTGGGCAAAGAGCACGCGCGCATCTACGCGGATCTGGCCTCCGCGGGTGAGGTCCATTTCGCCGGAGTTTACGATGCGTCCTCGGACGTCGGGCGCCGGGTTGCTGAGAAGCACCGGGTCCAGACCTTCGCGTCGGTTGCCGAGGCGGCGTCAGCCAGCGATGCCCTGAGCATTGTCACTCCGACCTCGACCCATTTCGAGCTGGCGCGGCTGCTTCTCGATCAGGGCAAGCACATCCTCGTCGAGAAGCCAATGACCGACAATGCGGAGCAGGCGGCCGAGTTGGTCGAGCTGGCGCAACGGCAGCACTGTGTCCTTCAGGTCGGCCATGTCGAGCGCTTCAATCCCGTCTTTCAGTACCTCCAATCCGTCGCGTCGGAGCCGCGTTTCATCGAAGCGCATCGGCTCTCGCCCTACCCGTCGCGCAGCACCGATATCGGGGTCGTGCTCGATCTGATGATCCACGATCTCGACGTGGTGCTGGCCTTCGTCCGGTCGCCCGTCGTCCAGGTCGATGCCGTGGGAATCCCCGTCCTCAGCCGCTCCGAGGATATCGCCAACGCGCGCCTTCGGTTTGAAAACGGGTGCGTGGCCAACCTCACCGCCAGCCGGGTCAGCCCGGAGCGGATGCGCAAGATTCGCGTCTTCAGCGGCGGCTCGGTGCCGAGCTATGTGTCGCTCGATTACCGGGCGCAGTCCGGGTACCTCTGCCGCCTGGCGCGTTCGAACGAAGCGGACGCGTCGCTGTGGCAGAGGATTCTGGCGGCGCGGGAAGGGACGATTATCAGCGAATTCGCGGGCAAGCGGATTGTGCGCGAGTCGGTGCCGATCACGCACGAGGAACCGCTGAAGCTCGAGCTCCAGAGTTTCATCAACTGTATCCGCGCCCATCAGGCCCCCGTCGTCACCGGCGAAGCGGCCAAACACGCACTCGATCTGGCCTTTGAAATCACACGCCAGATCCAGGCCGGCATTCCATCCTCCTGGGCCGGGTGGCAGTCCGCGGCTGAGCCCAACCCCCAGGCGGCCCCGCCGGGCGATGCGCCCCGCGAAAGACTCGGAGGGTGAGCCCCCGGACCGTTGGAAGTCCGCATGAGAACCAGCCCGCCTCACGGGATCATGCTTGTGGCCGGCGAGACGAGTGGCGACCTGTTGGGCGCTGAACTCGTGTCCGCTCTGCGCCGGTCGTCCGGGTGGCGGGCCTGGCCTCACGAGCCCCGGGTGTTCGGCGCGGGCGGCCCGCACATGAGGGCCGCGGGAGTGGACATCGCGCTGGATCTCACCCGGCATGCGGTTGTCGGCTTGGCCGAGGTTGTGCGGCGGGCGCTCGAATTCCGCCGCTTGCTTCAGAGCCTTGTCGACCTGGCCTGCGCGCGCCAGCCCGACCTGCTGGTCGGGATCGATTTCTCCGCCTTCAATCGCCGTTTGGTGCGGGCGGTGAGGCGCCGCTTGGCAGCGCAGAACGGGGTCTTCCACAACTGGCGCCCGCGTTTTGTGCAGTACGTGTCGCCTCAGGTCTGGGCCTCGCGTCCGCGACGCGCTTATGGCCTGGCGCGCGATTATGACCTGCTGCTCTGTCTGTTCCCGTTTGAGAAGGAGTGGTACGCACGACGGGTTCCCAAACTCGCCGTCGAATGGGTGGGCCATCCCTTGCTTGACCGCCATGCCGCGCGTCTTGCCCGCCCGCCCAACTCGTCCCCAGCCGCTCCGTCCGACCCGCCCACGATCCTCCTCCTGCCGGGAAGCCGCGTCGGCGAGTTGCAGGCGCATCTCCCGATCCTGCTCGGCGCGGTCGAACGACTGCGTGCCGGTCCTCGAGTGCGATTCCAGCTCGTCCTGCCCAATGCCGATCTGCGTCCCTTGGCCGAACGGCTCGGGGCGCGCGACGGACCGGATTTCGCGGTGGAGGTGGACGGGTTGTCGGAGGCGCTTGACCGGGCATCGGTGGCGATTGCGTCGACGGGTACGGTGACTCTCGAATGCGCGTTGTACGGCGTGCCGACTGTGACGTTCTACAAGACCTCGTGGACAACGTATCAGTTCGCCAAGCGCCTGGTCACGGTTGCCTATGCGGCCATGCCGAACATCCTTGCGAACGCGCCCGTCTTTCCCGAGTTCATTCAGCATGCAGCCACCCCGGACAGCCTCGCGGACGCCGCCCGCGCGCTCCTCACCGACCCGGCCCGACGCGCGCAGATCCGGCAACGGCTAGCCCAAGTCGTTGCTTCCCTGGGCGGCCTGGGGGCCGGCGATCGGGCGGCCGCGGCCATCCTCGACATTCTGGATTCACCCCCGCGGCGGCGGCCCTAACCCGCATATTTCACACCCCGACGGTGCACAGGGCGGTCAGACTTCGCAAGAGGACTGCCATGCGGGTTAGAAAGGGGAGGGGATGCGCCGCATGATTTGCTCGCCCCGATGGGCGTCGATTTGTAGGATGCAGCCCATGACACGCCATTGCCATCAGTGTGGCTGGGAATGGACGCACGGACGCCAGCCGGGGCGGACCGAGACCTGCGAGCGGTGCGGGGCGGAAATGCGGGTTTGCCTGAATTGCCGTCATTTCGATCTGGCCGTTGCCCAGCAATGCCGCGAGACGCGAGCCGAGCCTGTCGCGGAGAAGGATCGGGCCAACTTCTGCGAGTGGTTCGAGTTCGCTTGTCGTGTTTATGCGCCCCGGGGCGGGCGTGATCCAGCCTCGGACGCGCGCGCTCAGTTCCAGAAGCTTCTCGGAGATTGAGGGACTGCTGCAACGCCGCGCGCGCGATGTTCATAAAGAGCGACATAAATGATGCAGCGCCGGGTCGGGGGACCCGGCCGACAAGCTGATGATACCCATTGTAGGCCGCGTGGCCCTCACGCGGCGGACCTTCTGACGCTGTGTCTAGAAGCTGAGCTACGCCGTGCAGGTCTACACCCGGTACAGAACCGCGACGCGCCGCGGGCGTTGGCGTTCCTTGGCCCACCTGGCCGTGGCGAGCGCCGGAGTCGCCTTTCTGGGCTGGATGTTCTGGCACACCGGGCGGTCACTCGATTCTCAGGCGCCCGCTTCGGCAAAACCCGAGCCCGCCCCCGGGGTTGGCTCACAGGCCCCGTCCGCACACCCCCCAGTCCCGCGAACACCAGTCGCCACGAATACGGCGCGCATCATCGTCTCCACCAATCTCGTTGTCCGGACGAATCCCAATCCGCTCCTGGTTGCGACGCCTGCGCCCCCCCTTGGCCTCGAGCCTGTTCCGGCTGTTCCGGGGTTACAGTCTCCCGCCAGTGTTTTTGAAGCCCAACTTGCACTGGTCCGCCTGGGCATTTCACCCGGGGTGTTGGACGGCGTTCTCGGGTCGCAGACGCGGGCGGCCTTGCGCGTGTACCAACGCGGGGAACGTCTGCCCGCTACCGGTCAACTCGATTCCTCCACACGGGCCCGGCTTGGTTTTGCTGCGCCTGCCCTGACGCACCGCGTGGTGACGTCCGAGGAGGTGGCCGGGTTGCGCTCGCTGAGCCCGACCTGGCTGGGCAAATCGCGCCAGGACCGCCTCGGCTACGAGACCGTCCTCGAGTTGGTGTCCGAACTTTCGCATGCGCATCCGAGGTTCATCCGCGGTCTGAATCCCGGGATCGATTGGGGCAGGACAGGGGTTGGATCGCGGGTTGTCATCCCCAACACCCCTCGGCCCGTCATCGAGACCAAGGCCGACAGGGTGGAAATCTCGCTCGGGGCCCGGACGCTTCAGGTGCACGATGCCCGCGGAGAACTGCTGGCGCACTTCCCGTGCAGCATCGCCCGCCGAGTCGAGAAGCGCCCCATCGGGACACTTCGGGTCGTGGTCATTATCCGCGATCCGAGCTACACCTTCGATCCGAAGGTCTTTCCCGAATCAGCCGAGGGACGGCGCCTTGGGCGCAAACTGCTCCTGCCGCCAGGCCCGAACAATCCCGTCGGCACGGCCTGGATCGGACTGAGCCGGCCCGGCTACGGCATCCACGGGACGCCCCACCCCGAGGATGTGGGGCGGACGGAATCGCACGGCTGTTTTCGGCTGGCCAACTGGAATGCCGAACACCTGGCCGATCTGGTCAGTGTGGGAACGCCGGTCGTTGTCGGCCGCTAGCCCGCATTTCGGGTGAAATGTGACGGTGACCGGTCAGATGACATCAAAAGTCGGTGAGAAATGCGGGCTCGAGTGTGGTGTCTCACAATTGGCTGGTGCTTCGCCGCAAGAGTTGTTCGCCTCTCGCGAGGTTTCGGAAACGCTCCGAACCTCGTTGTTGCACAGACCCTGATATCAAGAACTGATCCGTCAACGATCCATGCCCGTGGCGATGCGGTAGAGATGCACCTCCCAGGGTTTGAACGTGTCGCGAAACGCACCCTTGCCGAGGGGCAACGCGCGGTCCTCGTCCAGCACCTCGACACTGGCTCGGTCCGGCGCTTCCTTCAAGGTGAAGGTGGCGGTGGTCGAACCGTCGCGCATTCCCACGGCAAAAACGTACAACACATCGCCCAGGCGCTTGGCGAGTGTCGCCACCGGCACTTCCGGATCGTCCGTCGCGACGCGCACGGCATCGGCGAGTGACGGTTGGTTCAACACCGGCGCGAGCCGACGGATCTGCTTGTTGAGCGCCGTGACGGCGGCGAGCATTTCCGGGTCGCTCAGCAGGGCCGCTTCATTGAACTTGGGCTCCCACTCGTGCACGAAATAAATCAGGCCCCGCGAGCCGTGAATGAGCGACATCCAGGCCTCGGCCCGGACATGCTGGGGCGTGGGCTTGGCCGTCGGATGCGAAATGCGGGTGCATTCGAGGCAATTCCAGACAATCCGGCGTCCCTCCGTCCACGAGACAAGCCGCTCGACGCCCCGGGCGACGAACCATAGTTTGCCAGTGACCGCCGGGCGGTCGTGCACCACGGGGTAGATGTCGAACGACACAATATCCCCGCCTTTGACGTACTGCGGGTAATCCTCCGGATGATTGGTCCGGACGCCGCGTCCGTGCCATCCATCCCAGGCCACTCCTTGGCCCAGATTCAGCAGGACGGGCCGGGTCGGATCCGCGGCTCGGATGCGCTCGTAATCCTCGACGATCTTCTCCGGCGGGATGGGCGGGCCGTAGCCCTTGCCCTCGCCGAGCGACTGGGCATTGTCGGGTTCGTCACCGTGCATCCAGCCGATGATGGTCGGATCGTCGAGATGGCGCCGTCCCACGGCGTTCTGGTCGCAGATGACCTTCATGTCCGCCGTCCGCAACGCCGCCAATTGCTCCTCGGTCGGCCCCCGCCACAGGCCGACGTACGTGTTGATGCCGGCGGCGCGATACTGGGCGGCTCGGGCGGGAGACTGCAGCCACACGGCGATGGGGAAATAGTCCGGTGATGTGGAAGGCCCGTTCTTCCAGGCCGAGTAGTCGGCGCAACGGCCTGCGGGCGTCAGACAAAGCAGAAAGACAAGCCAAAGGACCAGTCCGGCGAGGGGCCGTCGCCGCGTCGGCCTTATCTTTGTCGCCCCGGATGATTCATGCGAAATGTTCACATTCAACGGTCTAATGCACACGGGGACCAAGAAGTGTGTTCTAGCCGCCGACGTGAGTCGGCGCTGATTCCTGCCTTTGACTGAGCGATATGGCGCGGACTCACGTCCGCGGCTACGGAACCACGATTCATGGAGCATTCACATTCAACGGTTCAATGCACACGGGAACCATGAGCCTGAAACGCTCAACGTTCAACCATCAATTACTAACCATCAACCAACGCTTCTACACCTTCCAAGGGCCGCGCTCCTCATAGTCACGCCACGAATTGGCTTCCGGATCGTCGATGAACTGTTCGGTTTGAGGATTCCATTTGAGCGCCCTTTTGTTCCAGTAGGCCAGGTTGCCCAAGTGACAAACCGTGACCGAACGGGCGCCGACCTCGACGTCGCAGATCGGTCTCTTCCGCGTCCGAGTGCAATCGACGAAGTCCTTGTAGTGATTGTTGCTCTTGTAGATCTGGACAGGCAGGGCGTCGAAATTCTCCTTCTCGAGCGATTCGGGCTCCGCCTTGAATCGGCCGCGATCGACACAGACCTTGCCTTCGGTCCCCACGAAGACCACGCCGAAGTTGTAGTCCTTCAAACCGCCGTGAATCAGAACGCTTCCGTTGGCGTACGTGTACCTGAGTTGCTTGATGTCCTTGCCGTCCGGAGGCGTGATCTCGACCGGCCCGCTCTCGTCCATCCCCAGGCCCCACTGCGCGATATCGAAGTGATGGGCGCCCCAGTCGGTCATGCCGCCGCCCGAATACTCGCGATACCCGCGCCAATTCGGGAAGTGGGTGTGGACGCCGCGCGGGCTGAGGACGGAGTTGTAGGGGCGTTGAGGCGCCGGGCCGAGCCACAGATCCCAATCGAGGCCCGGTTCCATCGGTTCCTCGGGCAGATCGCACCATTTGCTCGGGCCGCCGACATTGGCATAGACCTCCTTGATCCGCCCGATCTTGCCATTGCGCACCAGCGTGCAGCCCTTCCAAAACGAGCCATCGGAACGCTGCATCGATCCGGTCTGGAAGACGCGCTCGTTCTTGCGGACCGCGTTGGCCATGGCGCGCGCCTCGTGGATGGTGAGCGAGAGCGGTTTTTCGCAATAAATGTCCTTGCCCGCATTCGCGGCGGCGACCACCGGGTAGGCATGCCAGTGGTCGGGGGTCGCAACCACCACGGCATCAATGTCTTTGCGTTCGAGCAACTCGCGGAAATCCGTGTATGCCGCGCATCCCTTGAAGGTCTTGTCCTGCTTGGCCGCATAAAACTCCTCGACCTTCTGTTTGTGGTGCTCACGGCGGGTCGTGTCGACGTCGCAGACAGCCACCACCTGGACGGTGCCGTGAGGGAGAAAGCTGTTGAGAAGGTGGCGGCCTTGTGTCCCGACGCCAATGAAGCCCATCACGATGCGGCTGTTGGGTTGCGCCCCGCTCTCGGCGGACCAAATGCGGCCGGGCAGCACGAGGGGGGTGGCCAGCGCGGTGGCGGTTGCGGTGCGGAGGAACGAGCGACGGCTGAGATTCGAGGATTGAAACATAGACAATTGTTGGGTCTGACGCACGGCAGGCCGGGCGGATTCAACCAGAGAACGAACACAGCCCGGACATCGGATCACGCGCAGCTTTGTGAAATGTCCGGGCTTACGCCCTGTGCTCCCGAAGGAACACTCCTTTCAACCACGTCGAGGGCACCGCGTGGGGGCACGCGGGCTACAACACCGCTGCATTCTGCGGTGCTGTAGGCCGGGTCCCCTGACCCGGCGCCCGCACCGATGTCTGTCCTTGCGCCGCGTGGCGGCACGCGGCCCACAGGCTTGTAGGCCGGGTGCCCTCACCCGGCATCCAGGCCCTGCACGCGAAGTGAGACTGCTGTGCTCCCGAAGGAACACTTGACTTCCGGCACTCATTGGGACCTAGTTGACGCAGAAACCAACCTCAATCCAGTAACGTACTGACGCGTGTTATGTTTGCTATTGCCGTGACCCGGAACAGCCCGGTGCCCCGCCCCCAGGCGTCGAGGCTGGGCTTCACACTGATCGAACTGCTGGTTGTCATCGCAATCATCGCGATCCTGGCGTCGATGCTCCTGCCGGCCTTGGGAAAAGCCAAGCTCAAGGCGACCTTCGCCAGTTGCGCGTCCAATCAGAAGCAATTGGTCCTCGCGTGGCAGATGTACGCGCTCGATAGCGACGACACCATGCTCCCCACTTCCTACCGGGGCGAGTTGGGACAAATGGAACTCTACGCGGGCGGGTTTTGGAACGGGCCAAATCCGAGCATCGCGGCCGGCATCACGGAAACCGAGGCCATGAAGCGCGTCACGGCCGGCATCGCCATGTCGCCGCTCTACAAGTACTGCAGCGCAATTGGCTCCTGGCATTGTCCGGGGGATACGCGCACCAAGCGGAACAAGCCGGGTCGAGGCTGGGCGTACGACAGTTACTCGAAGGCCGACGGCATGAACGGCGGCATGTGGACCGGCATCAAGCCCTACACCAAAACGACCGAGATCAGCGAACCGGTCAACTCCTTCGTTTTCCTCGAGGAGGCGGATCCGCGCGACTACAACAACGGTACGTGGGTTTTGGATGTCACGCCGCCCGGCTGGGTGGACCCGTTCGCTCTGTTCCACGGCAATATCAGCACGTTCGGGTTCGCCGACGGCCATGTCGAGTCGCATCGGTGGCTCGAGACCTCGACCATCAAGGCGGCGTCCGACTCGGCCCGAGGCATCCAGAGCTTCTATTGGTCCGGGGGCAACGCCAAGAACCGCGACTTCGTCTGGGTCTGGAACAAGTTCCGACACCTGAACTGGAAACCGCTCAATTAGTTCTACTCAAACCAGTCAAACTCCCAGTCAAAATCGTTTGAGTAGAGTTTGAGTACGGTCGCGGGTGTGCGGTCGGTCGAACGCTGCAGCAGCGTTCTCGGGCGTGGCAGTTCGCCTTTTGCCGGTCTCCTGTGGAGGTTGGCCTGCGATGAATGAGGGGGCCATTCACGCCAACCTAAGCTTCTGATTCCCTGCGACTTGCTTCATACCCGGTATCCCCTGTATCTCCATGTGAGGATCTCCTCGGCCGTGGACTAATCCGCGCTGCGAGCGGCGCGCTGCCTCTAGAGAACGGGGTATTTCGAGAGTCGACGGCGTTCTGGCACGACCTGTGCAGGGGGCGTCGTTCCAGTGTTTCACTTCCATCCTGTGGGCGGCAGCCCGGGACGGGAAGGGAAGGAGATCTGCGGTCTGAACAGGGCCAGCCGAGGAGGTGGAACCCGCGTGAACAGTCAGAAGAAACGTACAATGGAAGGCACATTCCGCCTTGGCTGACCCGGTCACGCACCGGCCAGGGCGGAAACCAAAACAGAAAGCCGGGGTCACCCGAGTCAACGGTCACTTCCGAGGACGCGGGTCGGTGCGCGGCAAGGAGTCAAAACAACACCATGAAAAGCAGGAGTCGTATTATTCGTTGGGGCGGCCTGGTGGCCGCCGTCGGCGTCGCGTGGGCGCTGTCCTTGGGGACCGCCCGGGCCGGTGACACCAAACCGTACAAGGGGACGCTCATGGACGAGACCCTCGTGACGCTTCTAAACCCCGGTGCCCTCCCGCAGCCCTTCTTCGAGCAGGCGCGGGCCGCCCACGGGCCGGAACTTTTGTCAGGCGTGGTCCATTTGTACACGCAAAGCAATGTCGGTGGTAAAGGCACCGCGTTTGGGTTCGAGGCCGTGCACGCTTATCCCGCGGGGCCGAAGGGCATTATCGCCTACCTGATGGGAACTGAAACGACCGCCAACGGCGACAAGTTGACCTGGGCGGGCACGATCATCCACCAACTCGACGGGAGCTATGTCACCGACATCAAGTTTGTCCCCGATCAGTCCACTGGCCGCTTCGCCGGCGCGACGGGAGTCATCTACAGCATGCGCCCCTTCCCCGGCGGAGCCGACCTCGAGGGCACGATCACCACAGTCGGCGCGACGAAGTAAGGCACAGCTCTGTCCGTGTGATCCGTGTGATTCGTGGTTGTTTCTCGGGTTGTTTCTGGACCACGGATTCCACGGATTTCACGGATCGGCGGGAGGACTCAAGAGGGTTCGCTTGGTCGGGCGCAGCCGAAGACGCGAAGCGTCTTGATAGGGGTAGGGATGGCGGTTGGAACGTCACCCCTCCCTCCGAACCGGACGGGCGGATTTCCCGCATCCGGCTCTCCGGTCAGTGGTTTCTCGGCGAGACTA
>JAKLFY010000126.1 GCA_022710935.1 Verrucomicrobiota bacterium | reverse complement strand
CCCCCCTCGCGTCAAGACAATTGCTCGACAATTGCTCGACGGGCGCGTGATTTCAGTGTGCCCTAACGGAACAATCAGGTTTCGTTTCGGTTACGGTCTGCCTTCGAGGTCTGAGTCACCCGCGATCGGAAGGGTGCTCGATGACCGGCGAAACCTCACCGGCGGCAACGAGGTCATCGAGAGGCGGGGGCCCCGACGTTGTTCACGCTCGGCGGGTCTGTCGTCCGCACCACACCACACGAAACAAGAGCCGGGAGAGTAACGCGCCCGGCCGAGTCGTTGATCGCTTGCGATCTCAGCCGGCAGCAGCATCACGAAGGTCAACGTCCTTCACGGCTCGCTCATCCGGCATGATCGAGAACCACACGGTCGCTTCCTTCGCTGTCGCAAGTGCGCGATAGTTCGAGAAGACCGTTTTCGGACTGTTTCCAGCCTCGAGCGCAGTCTTGGAAACATCCTGCGTTGCCGCAACGCGGTAGGTGATAAACGAATGACGAAGTGCGTTGTGCCTCCAGGACGGGAACCCAGCACGCCCCGCCGTTTCTTTCTGTGCGTCCGAAATGCTGCGTGCCCGTTCGCGCCAGTTGCCTACTATGGGCCAGACGGACCCACTCTTCTTTGCCAGCGGTGTCAGCCATGCGAGCAGGTTGTCCGTGATCGGGGCCAGTCGGGTGCCCGCGCAACGCAGCTTGCGGTGCGTGACTTTGATGGTGCGCTCCGGGAGGCAAATATCCATCCAGTTCAGAGCAAGGATTTCGCTGGTGCGAAGTCCGGCGAATCCCCCCAGGCATAGAACCGGAACAAAGTGCGCGATGGCAGCGGAAAGGAGCTTCGTCATTTCATGCGGCGTCCAGATCGCGATCGGCTCCTCACGGGTTCCGTTGAAGGCCTGGGTGTCAGCGACGGGGTTTGAGCGCTTGGGGATGTACCCGCGACTTTCGCAATGGGCGAAGAGGCGCCAGAGAACACGGCGCGTTGCGTTCTTCGTGCTGCTGGCGCCGTCGAGGTTGTCCAGGTACTTCTGAACGTCCGCGGTGTTCACGGATGCCGGGTGGACTTGGAGGGCTTTGACGAAACCGCCGGTGCGGCAGCGGAGGTCTGCAATGTAGGGTTCGCTGGCTTTGTTCTTGCGCTTGAGTTCAATCATCTCGTCCGCGGCTTGCGCCAAGGTCACTTGCGGCAGCGTGGTCGGGTGCCGCTCGACATAGAATCGCGCGGCAGCCTCCAGGAGATCGCCACTGCCCAGAACGGAGGCGGCCTTCGCGTAGCGGGCGCAAGCGAGTTCTGGAGCGTCACCGACGGGGCGGAGTAATTCGAGGCAACGTCCGAATGCGGCCGCCTCCTTGCCGCTCATGGCGGCAGCCAGCGCATCACCCGTGGCGAGCAAGCGGCAAATGCGGGTCGCCTCCTTCACGGCCGCTTGGTGATCAGCGAACATCCGCATTTTGCGGCGGCCAGGAATGGAGACGAAATCGGCGACCTCGAAAGTCGGATAGGAGTTGCCGTGGACGGTGCGGAACCGCTTGTAGATCTTGACGGTGGCGTTGCCGAGGTGAACGGTCTCGATCCTGCGTGTCTTTCGTTCCATGCCGTCATGAGTAGTCACAACGTAGGCACATGTCAAATGTAATTGATGACTACACTGGTACACAATGAGTTAGGTTTTTGTGAGGATTGTCTGTGCGGAACAACTCTAACCGACCGGAATCGCCGGTGTTGCAAGGCAAATACGCCATTTCGTTTGGCTATTGCCCGATACGGTTAGACGACATTTTTGGGGATGAAGCGCCCCAAACGCAGGATCGAAACGGTCCGCGTCGGCAATGCCGCGGTGAAGATTTACCGCCGAACCCGTACCGTGGACGGCAACCGGTACCCGACCTTCGAGGTTTGCGATTACACATGCGGACGCCGCAAACTGCGCAGCTTCGCCGATCATCAAGCCGCCCAGAGGGAGGCGCGACGGATTGCCGGGTTGCTGGCCAAGGGGGATGCAGTGGCGGCAGCCCTGTCTGGTCAGGAGGCCGCCAGCTTCGCCCGATGTCTGGAACTGCTGCGGGCCGTCGGCGACCCGCCAGAACTGGCCTGCGCCCGGTACGCTGAGGCCGTCGGCGTCCTGGGGAACGGCAGCTTGCTGTCTCCCGCCGCGCGGTTTTACGTGGAACGACACCCGACCACCTTGCCGCAGATCACGCTCGCCGAGGCCGCCGCTGAAATGATCGAACTGCGCCGGCAGGCGAAAGCAAGCGGGCCTTACCTGACCGATTTGCGCTGTCGTATTGGACCGTTCACAAGGGCATTTCCCGTCCATCCGGCCAGCGTCACCACAGCGGACTGCCAGCGGTATCTCGATGGCTTGCAGGGAGCGAGCAGCACCAAGAATGCGACCCGCCAGGTGCTGTGGCGCCTGTTCGCGCATTGCGAGAGCCGAGGCTACATCCCCCGCGGCGCGAACCCGATTGCCGAGACTCAGCGGTTCAACGGCCCACACGAGAAAGCGATCGAAGTCTGGACCCCGGCCGAGATGGCGAAACTGCTTGCGTGCGCCACGCCGGACTTCCTGCCCTGCCTGGCCATTGGCGGGTTTGCGGGACTGCGCACCAGCGAAATCCTCGCGTCGGACTGGCGTGATGTTCGCCTGGCGGAGCGGACGATCAAAGTCACCCACCGTAAAGCGCGGTGCGCCGGGACGCGCTTGGCGCCGATCACCGACAACCTGGCGAAATGGCTGTCGCCTCTGGCCAAGGAGAGCGGTCCGGTCTGGCCGCACGGGCAGACATGGCGGGAAAGAGCGCGGAGTATCACCGCCGCACAAAACGCCACCGCCGAGGCTGCTGGACTGCTCCCGTGGAGGCACAACGGGCTTCGTCACTCGTTCTGCACTTTTCGCGCTGCGGCCACGAAGAACGTGCCGCAGACCGCCTTGGAGGCTGGAAATTCCGCGGCAACCATCTTCTCCCACTACCGAGCACTGGCCACCGAGGCCGAAGGCAAGGCTTGGTTCGCCATCGAACCGCCCCATCCTGTTTCAAAAGTGGGTGTTGCGCCCAACCCCGGGCGGCGGGGAGCGAATTGACCATCGCGTTCGTGGGACGATTCACCAGCCGGACTAGGGCTGATAGAAGACGCGGTAGTAGCGGTGGTCGCCGTCGGCGGCACTGTCCGTCTGGGAAGCGCTGTTGCCGGGGGCCGACTGCGTCCCGACCGGCTGCCAGTTCGCCGTGGTGAGGTCCGTGCGGCACTCCAAGGTGTAGGCCGTTCCCGGAATGGTGTTGGTGTAATAAACCGTGGCCGTGCCAGCGGCGAGGGTGATGGAGGTGATTCGCGGCGTGCGGGGCCCGAGGATTATGAGGCCCCAGTTTCCATCCGCCACGTAGGCATAGTTCCCGCTCACCACCACGCCGAAGGCAAACCCGCTGCTGTCGTAGCCGCCCACCGGCTGCGGGTTCGCCGGATTGCTCACGTCGATCACCAGCAGTCCCCCTTGGCCAGCCGCCACGTAGGCGTAGTTCCCGCTCACCGCCACGCCCCAGGCCCACTTGCTGGTGTCGTAGCCGCCCACCGGTTGCGGATTGGCCGGATTGCTCACGTCGAGCACCTCCAAGCCCGCCGGGCCAGCCGCCACGTAGGCGTAGTTCCCGCTCACCGCCACGCCCGCGGCAGACCCGCTGGTGTCGCAGCCGCCCACCCACTGCGGGTTGGCCGGATTGCTCACGTCGATCACCTGCAAGCCCGCGGCGTCATCCGCCATGTAGGCGTAGTTCCCGCTCACCGCCACGCCAGCGGCCGACCCGCTGGTGTTGTAGCCGCCCACCCACTGCGGGTTGGCTGGATTGCTCACGTCGATCACCTGCAAGCCCGCATCCCAATCCGCCACGTAGGCGTAGTTCCCGCTCACCGCGACGCCCGAGGCATTCCCGCTGTTGTTGTAGCCGCCCGCCCGCCGCGGATTGGCTGGATTGCTCACGTCGATCACCTGCAAGCCCGCGGCGTCATCCGCCACGTAGGCGTAGTTCCCGCTCACGGCCACGCCCGAGGCCCACCCGCTGGTGTCGTAGCCGCCCACCCGCTGCGGGTTGACCGGATCGCTCACGTCGATCACCTGCAAACCCGCTTCGGCATCCGCCATGTAGGCGTAGTTCCCGCACACCGCGACGCCCTGGGCAATCCCCCTGGCGCCACATTGGCCCACTCGCCGCGGATTGGCCGGATTGCTCACGTCGATCACCTGCAAGCCCGCATAGCCATCCGTCACGTAGGCGTAGTTTCCGCTCACCGCCACCTTATGGGCATCCCCGCTGATGGCGTTGCCGCCCACCCGCCGCGGATTGGCCGGATTGCGCACGTCGATCACCTGCAAGCCCGCCGCGTGATCCGCCACGTAGGCGTAGTTCCCGGTCACCGCCACGCCAAAGGCACCCCCGCTGGTGTCGTAGCCGCCCACCCGACGCGGGTTAGCCGGATCGCTGACGTCGATCACCTGCAAGCCCGCCGCGGCATCGGCCACGTAGGCGTAGCTCCCGCTCAACGCCACGCCACTAGCATCCCCGCTGGTGGCGTAGCCGCCCACCGGCTGCGGGTTGGCCGGATTGCTCACGTCGATCACCTGCAAGCCCGCGTCCAGATCTGCCACGTAGGCGTAGTTCCCGCTCAACGCCACGCCAAAGGCAGCGTCGCTAGTGTCGTAGCCGCCCACCCGCTGCGGGTTGGCCGGATTGCTCACGTCGATGACCTGCAAGCCCGCATTCAGATCCGCCACGTAGGCGTAGTTCCCGCTCACCGCCACGTCAAAGGCCCTAGTGGTGGTGTTTGTGCAGCTACCCACCCGCTGCGGGTTGGCCGGATCGCTCACGTCGATCACCTGCAAGCCCGCACCCCCATCCGCCACGTAGGCGTAGTTCCCGCTCACCGCCACGCCCACGGCATACCCTCCGGGGTCGTTTGTGCAGCCGCCCACCCACTGCGGGTTGGCCGGATTGCTCACGTCGATCACCTGCAAGCCCACAATTTCATCCCCCACGTAGGCGTAGTTCCCGCTCACCGCCACGCCTGTGGCCCATCCCCCCGGCATCCACCCCGTCCATTGGCCGATCAAGACGGGGTTCGCCCCGTGCGCCACCCAAGCCAGCGCCAGGGCCAGGGTCACCAGCCCGCAGCCGCGGCTGGTTTTCGAAAACAACAGGTGTTGCCGCATCGGTTTCATGAGTGGTTCCTTTGCCTGACTATTCGGTCTTCACCCGGAAGAACTTCATCGGGTTCGTCGTGCTGTTGGTCTGCGGATTGGCCTGGCTAGGGACCGACTGCCAATTCGGCGCGGTCAGATCAATAGGGCAAAAGATGCAAGTCCACTCCCGACGTCGTTTCCCCGGCGATGACTTGTACCCCGTCGAGCACGGCATATCCGACGCCGTCCTTGATGCCTTCCACGGTGTACACGCCGGCGGGCAACTCGGTCAGCGTGTAGCTGCCCTGCTTTCCTGCCGAGGTCGTTTCCCACTGGTTCCCAGCCGGGTCCGTTGCAGTCACCAGAGCTCCCTTAACCGCGCTTCCATTGGGCGCGAACACTCGGCCCTCGATCGCGCCCGTCTCGGCGGGCGGTGCCGGCGTAGAATACTCGGCACGCCACATCAGCGCTTCCTGACGCTGGCGCTTAGTGTTGTAGCCATAACCGACCACATATGTATATTTGGCATCGTGCCAAATGCCGGACGCCAGAGAGTCTTCGAAGTCCCTGGACAGGAACGCATGCAGGTCCACGTAGGAGTCGGGGGTGCCCCGCCACAGAGCGGCATGGTAAGGGTCGTTGTTGTAAACAATGCCCACTTGCTCGCCACCGTCCACAGCTAGAACACCCGAGCTTTCATTCACCCCCGGGGGGTGCAGGTCCACCCACACCCACGAGTCGGCCGTGCGGTTCCATAGGCCGGCGTGAAAGTAGCCATCCACTTTGGCGTAGCCCACCACCTGGTCGCCGCCCACGTCATGGGCTGACGACAGACTCACCCCCTCGACCGCGGGGTGGAGGTCCACCCACACCCACGAGCCGGCGGTGTCGGTCCACAGGCTGGCGTGAAGAACGCCGGCATCATCGACGACAAAGCCCGCCACATGGCCGCCGCCCACTCCCATGGCTCGCGATTCAGTCGCCCAGTTGGGGTGCAGGTTCACCCACGTGCCGGCCGTGCCGTACCATAGGCCGGCGCGAAAAACGTTGACCCCATCGATGACATCGACGACATAGCCCACCTGCAGGCCGCCGTCCACTCCCGTGGCTAACGAATGCCCCGCCCCGGCGGGGTGCAGGTCCACCCACGAGCCGGCGCTGCCGGTCCAGAGGCTGGCATGATGAACGCCGGCCCCATCGATGACATAGCCCACCTGCTGCCCGCCGCCGACGCCGGAGGCAACCGAACTGGCCCACTCGGCGGGTTGCAGGTCCACCCACGTGCCGGCGCTGCCGCGCCACAGGCTGGCGCGTCCGATGCCGCCCACGGTGGCTCTGCCTACCTGCTGGCCGTCGGCCACGCCGGTAGCCACCGAGCTGCTCGCCTTGCTGGGGTTTAGATAGATGACCGCCCATTGGGCCTTCGCTCCCATCGGCCATGCGAATAGAAAGGCGCTGAGGGCGAGAATCCGCCCCGCGCTTCGGTGTCCTCTGGTGTTGAGACTTTTCATATTCCTGTCTTTTCTGGGCCGTAGATCGGCCCGATTGCTGCCTTCAAATGCGCTCCGGGCGTACTGCCTCCATCGAGCCACGAGGCTCAATCGACGCGCAACGTGAGCCAATTGCTGTTTTCATATCCACTTGGGTAAGCGGAATTCCGGGGAAAAACGTATCAGCCGGCAAGAGATCTTCGGGAAGAGGCCTAAACCGCGAAATGCTCACCGCGACGCAGCGGCAACCGAAGATCATAGCCGCAAAGGAACGCAAAGAGCACAAAGACACAACTTGTTTCCTTTGAGTTCCTTGCGTTCTCTAGCGGCTGCAGTTTGCGCAGGCTGCGGTGAGTGTCCGGGATAGCAGTGCAGAACACCTCCTTAACCGCGGAGCACGCCGAGTTCAGGACACGCTGCGGCTGATTACTTTTTCGGGCCCAACGGGTCGCTGAGTCCGTGCTCGGAAAGACCGAGTGGGGCGTTCGGCGCCGCAGCCGCGGCCTGGGCCAACACGGCGTTCAACGATTCCTGGGTCTGATCGTGCGGACAGACCGCCAGGACGCAGACTTATTCCGTCACGCCGCCGCGGCCGTCATCCGCCCTGACCAAGCCGATGTAGAACCGGCCGTCTTCGGGGGCGCGCCGTTCGCTCCGGACGAAGAGGCCGTGAGCGCCGGAGGCCAGCTCCGTCTTGAAGTCGGGAGCGTGCTGGCCGGTTCTGTCGCCGGTATCGGGGACCTCCGTTTCGTCGCTGAACATGCGGAAGGTCAGCGTTGCCGGGTCGCCGTCCGGATCACTCACGCTGATGGCCCAACTCACGTCCACTAACTCGTGGTCGGGCGACCATAGGACCACGGGGCCGTTGCAGGTGACCTCCGGAGGCCCGTTCGGGGTGAACAGGGCGAGACTTTGATTCCCTCCTGCTGCTATGGCGACAAAGCCGCTTCCGGCAGGCGGGGTGGCCTGACCATAATAATTCCAGCCCCTGCCCACAATCGTGCCGTCTGACTTGAGGGCACGACCACCTGCACCTCGGACTCCAGATGGGAATGGACAAAGGTGCGGTGGTGTCGGTCCAGCACCCGATATTTGATGGTCTCCGACTAGTCGCCGTGGATTACAATGTTTCCTCCAGCGAGCACTGCGTCGGCGGTGTAGAAGACACTGTCGAATGAATCAAAGACCCAGATTGCGAAGTCGTCATTGCTGCCGGGCTGGCCGCGATCGTTCACCAACACGAAGAAAGTGTAGCCGTCTAAGCCGTTGATCCTGCAGGAGCCGCTAAAATATCCTTCGGTCTGATTGGCCGCATAAACCTCCTGCATGGTCATTGACTTGACGTCAATGCTTGCTCCGTGATCTTGAAACTCGAGTTGCCCCAGAGCGCCGCCGTTCTCGACTTTCGCCACAAAGCCGAACGTGCACTTTCTGTCGTCCTGCAAGAACTTGCCGCCCCCAGTGATGAATCCCCACGACTCGGGCAGGCTAACCGTAATGTGGACGCTAGCGAGCTCCGAATAGGCGGTCCCGTCGCATGCCGTGTAGGTAAATGTATCTTCCCCGCAGAAGTAGGGCGGAGCCGTGTAGCTGAAAGAGCCGTCCGGGTTGAGCTGAAACGAAATGGCGTTTGCGGGGCCAGTCACCAACTCGACCGTCAGCGTATCCTCGTCCGGATCGCTGTCGTTTGCCAGAACCCCAGGAATTGGCACGCTTAGAGAACTCGCTTGGCTCATGCCGTAGAAGTCGTCCGTCGCGGTCGGGGTCTGGTTGCCGCGCACGAGTTCCTGGACCTCCGCATCGGAGAGAGCGTGGCTGTAGATCCGAACGTCGTCGATGTGACCGTACCACCCGAGCCCAGGGGCCGGGTCGAAGTCTGCGCCGATGCTGATCGGAAAGCTGGGGTCGTACCTGATTACCCCCGAATATGCGATCGGGCTGCTCGCCGTGCGCACACCGTCCAAGTAGACACTGGCGGGGCTTCCGCTGACCCATGTCCCCGCCACATGGTGCCACTGGCCGTCTTCGGGAATGAGGGGGCCAGAGACGCTGCCGAACGAGCATCCGCCAACTAACTCGAAGGAGAAGACCGCCACGGGGCTGCCGAATGACGTGTTTTGGTAGAGCACGAACGAGTCTGTGTAGCCACCGCCGCACTTGGCGACTATGACCATTGCGCCGCTTGGCCTGTATAGTGGAATCTTGACCCAAGCGGCGATCGAGATCGCACTTGCCGGCAAGTTCGCGGGGTTCGACACTTGCACGTACTGCGAAGCCGGTCAGGGGTAGGGCGTATTCGCGAAGAGGAGCGAGGAGTCAGAGCCAAAGGGCGTATCAGACGAATACGCTGGCGCGCCAACGAGTGACCCGTTGTTGCCATTCCCCGAAGAGTCAATCGCAATCGTCCCCGATCCCTCGTCAAACGTCCAGTGACCGACGAGCTGGGCGTAAGTGTTTGGCACACCGGCGGCGAGTAGCAGGGTCGAGACTGCTCCGATCGATATGTTGATTTTCATTTTCATAGGTTTTGTTTGTTCTTTGTTTGGTCTGGTCGGCCGTGATTTGGTGGGCGGCCATTGAACCAGATTCCATAGAGGTAAGCGGAATTCCGGCGAAAAACGTGTCAGCGAAACGGAAGAATTTCCTGGAGGGAGGCCATACCCGTATTTCGCGGTTGAGTCCTTCGAGGTTCAGCCTGGTTGTGAACGGATTTCCTGCGCCAGCCAGGCGCGCGCGTAGGCCCAGTGGCGCTTCGCCGTCGGGACGGAAATGCCGAGCGCCTCCGCCGCTTCCTCATGGGTCATACCCACGAAATAACGCAGCTTGACCAGTTCCGCCTTCTGCCTGTCCTGTGCCGCGAATTTCTCCAGCGCCTCGTGTACCGCGAGAATCTGGTCCTCATTCGCGGTGCCCGGGGAGGCAATCTCCGACATCGCAGTTCGCTGCTGGCCGCCGCCGTGACGGGCGGCCCGTTTGCGACGGGCGTTGTCCACCAAGATCAGGCGCATGGCTTCCGCGGCCGCCGCGAAGAAATGGGTCCGGTCATTCCAGTGCCGCCGTTTATCGCCGGTGAGCCGCAGCCACGCTTCGTGGACGAGCGCGGTCGCCTGAAGGGTCTGGCCCGGCGCCTCCTGGGCCATCTTCGCCGGGGCGACCCGGCGCAGCTCCTCGTAAACCAGCGACAACAATTCGTTGGCCGCGAGCGCCGCACCTTGGCCGGCCGCGTTCAGGATGTGCGTGACATCATTCACCTTGTTGGAGATTCAGTTTTCGCTCTCCCCTCGATCAGCGTTTGGCTTCGCGCATGAGGGCGTGAGCAATGACCTAGTTGTTCATGAAGTGCCACCAAGCGGCGGCGGTGTGAATCCGGCACTAAGGTTCCCGCCATGGAGAGTTCGATTCGTAGGCTTTCAGCCGTGAAACGCAATCGTCCCTCTCTCTCCCCTCCGGTAGCAGAGCGATTGCCTCGCGCTGAAAGGTGACCGCATCGGCGAACTCGCCAGCCTCTGCGCAGGCGGCGGCCAGAGTGTTCAAGCAAAGCGGATTGGCTCGGCCTGTTGCTGAGACTGCCTTCTGCGCGAAAGTCACGGCATTGCGCCCGTCCCGGATGGCTGAGAACGGAGACGTGGCCAAATACCAGGCCAGGTTATTGCGACTCATGCTTTCCCCCGTCTCAGCGGCCTTGCGCAGATGGTCGAGGGCCTCGCGTGCCTTTTGTTCGGCCTCCGGCAATTTGCCTTGCTTGTGAAGCACCTGTGCCAAGTGACAGAGCGACAGCCCCAGGTTGCCGATCGTTCCCAGCGTGTCAGGATGATCCGGTCCCAGTTTGGCCTTCTGGAGCTTCAGCGTCTCCTCGAAAAGCGGGAGGGCTTGATCGAGCTTGCCTGCCTTGGAATAAGCGATTGCCAGTTCCCCCTGCACTGTCAGCGTCTCTGGATGGTCCGGCCCGAAGAGCGCCTTGTATCGGGTCACGGCTTCGCGGAGCGCTGCTTCGGCCTCGGGCGGTTCGCCTTCGTTCATCAATCGGACGACCTCGCTGAACGGCAGGAATGGCTGCCCATCGGCGGTGCGGTCCGTTCCGATCAGCGCCTTGGCTTCCTCCCGCAGAATCTGGAAGGTCAGAACGTCAAGCCAGTAATCGGTAAAGAAATCGGGGCCAGGAGAGCGAGAAAGGTAGGAGCGCTCGGCACGGGTAAGCGCCTCGTCCAATGCAAAACGGGCTTCGTTTGTCTTCCCCAGTTGGTGGAAGGTCATCGCCAACAACAAACGGGCTGGAAGCGTGAGATTCTCGGACTTATCGCCGGCGAGGCTTTTGCGCAGCCAATCCTTCGCCCCCGCATAATGCCCCTGCCGGTATTCGGCCATGCCTTTGGTGTGTTGATAGTAGCGAACGAAAGGATGATCCACACCAGCGACCACTGCGGTTTGCGCCAGTTCGGCGGCCAGCGCCAAGTCGCCGCTCTCGGACCGTAGCAAAAGACAGGCCATGGCAGTTCGGGAGGCTAGAACGGGTGGCTGATTGTTGAAGCCGTGGTCTCGCCCGAAGCCGGGCGAGGCTGTGTTGTCCGGCTGCGCTGGCCAGGCCGGGTCGGCTTGGTGGTGGCAAAATCCGCGCCAGCTCATCCGCCCCTCGACCGGAGCCGAGTAAAGCACAGGCATTGCCCTCGCCCTCTGCTCTTCGCCCCTCCGCATTCCGCTGTCACGGATTGTGCCCCAGTCGCCGCCCCGTCCCGTCCGACTGCGCCGCGGCCCCGAAGCGGTCTCGCCCCAAGGCGGGCGAGGCTGTGTTGGTTTTCGTTTTTCCGGAGAGTTTGGGGTGTTTGGGGTTCCCAATGAAAACACCCCAAACTCCCCGGAAAAACAGCGGGGAGGCGGGGCCTTTAAGACAAGGAGAACAACCAATGGAAACTGAAAACAACAACACTTCAACCAGCGCAACCGTTGCGCTGCACTTTAACCTCGGAACCTTCGAGGGCTTCAACTTCCGCCTCAACGGCGCCATCGACCGGATTTTGACGGCCGAGGAAGTCGTCAACTGGGAGCATGACGCCTACGGGGAAGCCGAGTTCTGGCCTTCCGGAGATCATGCCGGGGTAGCCCTGCTGTTCAAACACAAGACGGCTGTCACCGCCAGCGAATTGCAGGCGCTTGACTGCCTGCTTCACGACCTGGGGGACGATTCGGACTACAATTTCCTCCGCATTCACCACGCCGTGAACTGCTGCGGGTACGACCTCAGCGCCCTGACCGTCGAAATGGTCGAGGACCAATCCTTGCATGTCTTCCAGGGGACCAGCTTCATCGACCTACGGCGACAAGCCGCCTTCGAACTGTTCGAGCTTTACTACCCGGACGAATATCGGGTTTGGGAAAAGTCCCTTTGTGATGGCCTGATCTTCGACGAGGACCGGTTTCTTGGTTCGCCTTCCTGGCATGTCGAGGAAATCGAACTCGGCGACACCAAAGCGCTGATCGTGTCCTCCAATTAGCGGGCTGGCGCTGCGGACCGGCTGGCCGTTCGGGAAACACTCCTTCCCGGCTGCCAGCCGGTCAGCCGTCCCCAATTTCAGACGCCTTCCCCTCCAAACGTTCCGACCGGCGCCGCGGTGCGAGCACCGCAGCGCCTTTCCCTCCTCTCGGCTCGCTTGCACACGTACCCGAAAAAACCCCCGACGTCGTCCGCTCCATTCCGCCGCGCCCCGCGCCGGGCCACCGCCCAACCGGTTTGCGGCCCTCTCCGTCCTGACCTTACAGCTCGGGCTGCTCCGCTCCGTTCTCGGTCACCACACATCAGCACACCCGCCAGTCTGACCGCCACCTCTCGACCCACCCGCCCCGGCAGCTTCCGCCGCTCCCACTCCGTCGCACCCTCGCCGCCGGCCAACCCTCCCCAATTTCAGACGCCTTCCTCCCTCCGAACGTTCCGACCGGCGCCGCGCTGCAAGCACCGCGGCGCCTTTCCCCCTCTGGGCTCGCCTGCACACGTACCCGAAAAAACCCCCGACGTCGTCCGCTCCATTCCCCCGCGCGCCGGGCCACCGCCCAACCGGTCTGCGGCCCTCTCCGTCCTGACCTTACAGCTCGGGTTGGTTCGCTCCGTTCTCGGTCACCACCCATCAGCATACCCGCCAATCTGACCGCCACCTCTTGACCCACCCGCCCCGACAGCTTCCGCCGCTCCTACTCCGTCGCACCCTCGCCGCCGGCCAACCCTCCCCGATTTCAGACGCCTTCCTCCCTCCGAACGTTCCGACCGGCGCCGCGCTACAAGCACCGCGGCGTCTTTCCCCCCTCTGGGCTCGCCTGCACACGTACCCGATATACCCCCGCCGTCGTCCGCTCCATTCCGCCGCGCCGCGCGCCGGGCCACCGCCCAACCGGTCTGCGGCCCTCCCCGTCCTGACCTTACAGCTCGGGCTGGTCCGCTCCGGTCTTGGTCACCACCCATCAGCACACCCGCCAGTCTGACCGCCACCTCTCGACCCACCCGCCCCGACAGCTTCCGCCGCTCCCACTCCGTCGCACCCTCCGCACGGCTTGGCCCCGGTCCCCCTTTCCCATCCCGCAGACCCCTGACCCAGGTCTGCCGCGCCTGCACACCTCCCTCTACAACTCCGGACGTCGCGCTCTCCCCCTGCTGTCCGCCCCGACACCTCACCGAATCCCTGTCTTCTCCCTCCCCGCTTCAGATATCGGACTGCCCAGCTTCCTTTTCCATTCCCAGCGATCGGCACAACCTCCAATCTAACCGCTGCTCTCGACGCAACTCCGCCCGGCATCCTTACCCAGCGTCACTTCACCGCACCCTCTACGCGCTACGGTACCGGCACCCCTTTTCGGTTCGCCAGCCGCCCCGCCCAAGTCCGGACGCCGGTCACCTGTCCATCCCGTTTCCGCCTCTGGCTGCACCCTCGACTTTGACCCTTTCGTTCGCCTTTTCCAACTACTGGCACCTTCAAAAATGTCGCACACCGGATGCACCTACGGTGCAAACAAACCCCGCGATGACGACGGCTTACGCGCTCACTCCCAGCCAGTTGCAGCGTTTGCGTTTTTCCACATTCTGTTAACAAACCAGAAGCCCGACACCCGTTGGAGCCTCAGCATCAACAGGTTGTTTCTGTTTGCGGTCGAGAGCTGCGAGTCTGGCCGACGCAGTGAGCGTCCCTTCCATCGATGAGACCGGGGGTTGGGGGCTGGGTGTCCGTGGGTGGATCGCTCGACTCGCCACGGCCGACCCGAGCTGCCACGCACTCACTCGTCAGCCACCAATTCGATGGCGTCGGTGGTCCCGCGCGTGGCAGCGGCCAGCCGTCGAAGATACGACTCCGCTGCGCCAATAGGGCTGCCCATGAGGACCAGCCAGGGCTCGCCGGCGGGAATGACGGCGCAGAGCACATGGGGCATGATTTCCGGATCATGCCGCGGGCACACAGACTCCGTTGTGCCGCTTGGTGTCTCGGGGTTTGGGCAGTGACCGACGTTGGCGGCGGACTCGTTGACGGGTTACTCAGCGCGGAAGGTGCACATCAAGACCTTCGCGTAACGGGCCACGGCAGGTCGCACTTCAGCCGCGCGTCGGCTCCAGAGCAAAGTGAGCCGGCGCGCCGCCTCCTCCAACTCCGGCAACCGCACGCTGCGCACCCGCCGCGACGATTTGGGCGATCAAGGGCTTGGTCGCCACGCTCGGCGAGTTGGACACGCGTCATGGCGTCTTCGTGGAAGGCGGGGAGTACGGCAACAAGTCGCTGGAAATCGAGTACGTCGCCCAGATCGGCAAGGCGCAAGCCGATCGGTTGGCGGCGGAATTGCGGAGGGAGATGCAATCGCTCCAGGACGCCCTGGACGAGTTCAACTTCACCCGGTCGGTGACCGTGTGGAATTCAGTGTGCGGCGGTGGCGGAAGGTCGCGAGCCGAACGAGCGGTCGGCCCCTGTCCCAGGGGAAAACGGGAACGCGCCTCCCGCAGACATCGATGCCGAGTCTTCGGGGGAGTGAACCACGAAACACGCCAAACATGCGAAATGGACCCACTGTTCTTTGCCCTTGACCGTGCTGTGGAGCAGACCAGACTTGGTCTGGTATGAAGACAGTGAACATGCAATCCGCGAAGACCCACCTTTCGCGACTGGTCGAGGAGGCGGCGGCGGGTGCCGACATTGTGCTGGCGAAGGCGGGGCGCCCGATAGTGCGGCTCGTGCCATTCCAGCGCGATGTGTCGCCCCGCAAACCCGGCGCCTGGAAGGGGAAGGTGCGGATGGCGAGGGACTTCAATGCGGAGGACGAGCGGATCATCGCCCTCTTTGAGGGCAGGGCAGGTTCCCGGCCATGAAGCTCCTGCTGGATACCCAAGCGTTGTTGTGGTGGCTGGGGGACTCGGCTCAGCTCAGCGAGGCAGCCCGGAGTGCCATCGGCGACGGCAACAACGGCGTGTTTGTCAGTGCGGCTTCGGCCTGGGAAATGGAGATCAAGCGGGCGCTCGGCAAGTTACGCACCCCGGAGAATCTCGAGGAAACCCTGACTCAGGAGCGGTTTGTCGAACTGCCGGTGCGTTTCGCCCACACCGCGGCGCTTCGCGCCTTGCCCGGCTTACACCGGGACCCGTTCGATCGGCTGCTCATTGCCCAGGCCACGGTTGAAGGCCTAACCATCGTGACCTCCGATCGGACCTTCGCACGTTATCAGGTGCCGGTGCTCGCCACGTGAGCCGCGGCACGCACGCCACACTGTCAACAGGGCCGCCGAGGACACAGAGAATTCAGGGGGCAGGAATTGACTGCTGCTGGATGTATCATCCGTCTTCCCTTGCGCCTTGGCGCCTTTGCGTTCTCTTCCGAGCTGGGAGGGGAATCAACGCAAAGGCGCCAAGGCGCCAAGACGCAAAGGGGAGCAGGGAGAACAAGTCCGTGGTGTCCTTCTGTTCCGTCCCGGCCCTCGGGTCGTGATCGGTCCGCAGGGCTGGGCCGCCGGCAGCAACCGCCGGCGGCCTGCACCAACTTGACCCACCGTCGTCCTTGGCCTCCCCTAACAATCCTCATCCAACGCCATATGGCAACCAGGCAGAGCGGACATGCACTGGGTCAACCCAGCTTGGCACGCTACGGCAACCGAAGCCGATAGTAAGCGTGCGCGTGTTGAAGCGGCACCTCCACTTTGAAGTGGTCGCCGTCGGGAATCGGGGTCAGGCCGAGCGGCGTGTAGGGGCCCTGCACCTGCAGCGACGTTTCGGCGACCGCCGTGTCCAAGGACGCGGGCCAGAGGAGCACAAACGTGGTGCCCTGAACAGTCCACTCAAGCCGCGCCTTGGAGGAAATGCGCGCCGCCTTTGCGGGCGTGGACCCGCACGGCGGCCACGGTGAGCCGACGCCCCAGGACCGGGCCATGATCTCCGAAGCCATCCGGCAGCATCGCCACGGTAAAGGCCGGGCATGATTGTCGTCTTTGACACCAATGTGGTCGTCGAAGCCATCTTCTGGCCCCGGAGCACCGCCCGCCGGGCGCTGACCGGACTGGCGCTGCGGCGCTTCAAAACCGCCGTAAGCCAGGACATCCTCGACGAATACGCCGCCGTAACGGGCAAACTGCGCGCCCGGCTCTTCGCCCAAGCGCAGCCGTCCGGGCCGCTGGCCTGGATCGCCGCCAAATCCGTGCGCGCGGAGCCCATGCCCCTGGCCGACAAACTGAGCCGCGACGCGGATGATAACGTGTTCGTGGCCACGGCCGCAGCCGACAAGGCGGCCTTCTTGGTAACGCAGGACCGTGACTTGCTCGTCCTGGAGAAGCCCTTCGGAGTCCAGATCGTCACGCCGGTACAATTGATTCGAGAACTCCAGCTCTGAAGAGCCGCAGAACGAGGCCGTCGGCTTGGACTGTTCAGTCCGACTCTCCTTCTTGCGACGAATGGCCTCAGGCGACCGCGAATGCTCGATCCAGCCAGGATGACGAGGCTCACCTTGCGGACAATCAACTCTCATCATTCGACCCTCAACCAGGGCAGAGCCTCCTCACGTCGGCGGCTGTCCGCTTCTGCTTCATCGTGTGCTAGCCCTGCAAGAAGCGCGCTTTTTTGAGGGAGCAGGAAGAAAAAGCTCGAAATGCCTGTGTTCATTGGTTGAAACTGAGTTCGTTACAAGACAGGGCAAACAACGAACCAAGCATTTC
>JAKLFY010000125.1 GCA_022710935.1 Verrucomicrobiota bacterium | reverse complement strand
TCGCGTTCATCGGGGTGCGGATCTCGTGGCTCATGTTGGCCAGGAACTGGCTCTTGGCCCGATTGGCCGATTCGGCCGCCTCGCGCGCCGCCTCGGCCGCCTGCCGGGCCTCTTCGAGCGATCGGTTGCGTTCGAGCAGGGCCCGGTTGCGCTCGCGCCGATGCTTGATCGCCAGGCCGCCGGCAATCAGACCGCCCAGAAGGGTGACTCCGAAACCGCCCACCCACGCCATCTGGGCAAAGTCGCGGCGGATGATCAGCGTGATCGCGTCGGGCCCCGACATGTTGAAGTCGCGGTCGACCGCGCGCACCCGGAACTCGAACTGGCCATAGGGCAGATTGGTGTACTCGATCTGCCGGGCGTAGACGGGGCGTACGCCCTGCCAGTCCGCCACCGCCGTTGGAGGAGGGACGGCCTGGCCGCCAGGCATAGTCATCATTGCCGGGGTGGGGACGTCCTCGTCCCCAACCAAAGGCGGTGCCCCCTCTTGTTCGTCGAACGAGTCGGTTGATCGCACAGGCCGCGGACGAGGCCGTCCGCGCTCCACCACCGTCGGAGTGGGGACGTCCTCGTCCCCAACCAACTCGCACACATACACCATGTCGTCCGGGTGCGTTCCCAGACTCACACCCTCGAAGTTGAGCGCCACCCGACGCGGCCGCCCAACCAACTCGATTCGCTCACCCTTGAACCCCTGTCCGTCGGCGGTCATTCCGGTGATCCGGACCGCCGGGGCATTGGTGCGTGCGCGATACCGGCTCAGCCCCCCTTCGGTCCCGATCCAGATGGCACCCTGCGCATCCTCGAGCAGGGCGTTGACCGTGTTGTGGCTCAACCCGTGGCGCCACGCTAGAGTCTGGAAGACGTCCAACGCCGGGTCGTAGATTGCCACACCGCCCCCGGCCGTGCCGATCCAGACCCGGCCGGCGCGATCGACCGTGAGCGTGTTGAGTTCGTTGGACGGCAGGCCGTCGTCGCGTCTCCAGGACCGCCACCGCTGGCCGTCGAAGCGCGAGAGGCCGCCTGCGGTCGCAAACCAGAGCCCGCCCGAAGGATCGAGGATGACGTCGGAGACCCAGTCGCTTGCCACACCCTCAGTTGTGCCATAAGCCCTGAATTGCCGCCCGTCGAACCGAATGGCTCCGGCGCCCTCGCTGCCCATCCAGAGCGCGCCGTCGCGATCCAGCGCCAGGCGCGTCAGCTCGTTCTCGGGTATTCCATCCAGCAGCGTCCAACGCGGCAGGACACGGTTGGTCAGGACCGAATCCGAGACGCCGGGGTGCGCGGGGGCGGTGCCGACGAAGTCCTCGGTGATGTCCGCGCGGTCGACGCGCCGCAGGCCGCAGCAGGTCGTCGTGAGCCAGAGATCGCCCTGGGCGTCCCACAAGGCGTCGCCGAGCCAGCGGTCGGCTTGTTCGTTGATCACGAATGTCAAGTTGGTGAGCACCTCGGTGCCATCGGGGGTGAGGACCGACAGCGGCCCGCCTTTGGCGACCCAGAGCCGTCCTTGAGGATCCGCGCGAAGCGAGCTGATCCGCTTGGGGTAGAGCAGGTCGAAGGAGTTGGAGAGTCCTCGGCGGAGCCGGCTCAAGCCTTCCTTGGTGCCGATCAGAAGGTCTTGATCCGCTTCGAGCAATCGCGTCACTCCGTTGCTTGGCAGGCCTTCGTCCATTGTAAAGGTTTCCCAGGTCGGGTCCAAACACCGCAACCCGCCACCCACCACACCGATCCACAGACGCCTGTCGCGGTCTTCCAGGATGGCACAGACGGATTCCTCGCCCAAGCTGGTGGCGACGCCGAAGTCCTCGAGGCGGCGCCCGTCGAAGCGTCTCAAGCCTCGGCTCGTTCCCAGCCAGACGCGCCCCTGCCGATCTTCGTAAATCGCCCCGACGTCCTCGCCTCTGTAGCCCTGCGCCTCGCCGAACCGCTCCCAGGTTCCCGTCGCAATCTCGTAACGGCACAGGAACGAATCTTTGCTGTCCTGCGGGGCGATGGCTCCCACGACCCACAACCAGCCGCCATGATCTTCGAGCAGTTGGTAGATCATATAAACGGGGACCGGCATTGCGTGGACCGTGCACTGGTCGCCTGTCCACGCGCAGATCGTCTGAGCCATCGGCCCTCCCCAGACCCGCCCGCTCGGCCCGCCATGAATAGCCTCGATCATCAACCGTGCCGACCTCCCCGCCGTCCGAGGCTGCTCGAACTGCTGCCGGGCCGAATTCCACCGACTGGGATCGACTTGCGTGGCGAGCCAAACACGACCCTCGCGATCCACCGTCAGGGCACCGACGATATCCAACGCCAGTCCGTCCGCTGAATCATAGGTCAGCAACTGCTTTGTCGTCGGGTCGAGGCGCGTGACGCCTTTGGGGCAATGGCGTGAGGGTGTCATCCACAGGTTTCCCTGGCCATCCTCGACCAACCCGGCGACATCGTCGCTCGGCAAGCCGTCCTCCCGAGTGTACATCGTGAAGCGCGCCCCGTCGAAGTGGACCAGGCCGCCACCCCCCGTCCCGAGCCAGAGATGCCCACGCCGATCCTGGAGGATGGCCAGCACAGTGGCTCGCGGCAGACCTTCGGCAACTCCATAGGACAGCCATGCCCCTTGCCGCACACCCCGGCCCGCACTTTGCGCCCGGCCTTCTCCGAGCCTCGATACGCGCCCCGTCACCGGCGGAGCGGTCAAGTTCACCTGCGCCACAGTCTCGATCGCGACAACGACAACCTGAGAGGTTCGCGATTCCCAACCCCGCTGGTCCACCGCGACCCGATAGCGCCCGACCGGCAACTGGACCTCGAAATGCCCATCGGGGTCCGTCCGGGCATGGACCACCCTTTCCGGCGCCGACTCCGACTGGATTCGCACCTTCTTGACGGTCCCGGGCGGCTGTCCATCCCAGAGCCGTACCTGACCGGCGATTCGCCCCAAGGAGACGTCCGAGTCGACCAAGAGGACGTCACCCCGACCGTCCTGTTGGTGCGGCACGCCAGGGGCCAGCCACGCGATCGATTCGTTCTCGACACCCCCGGCAAAACCGTCCCCGCCGAACAGCGAGAAGTTCAATTCGATCATTTGACCTGGGGCAAGGCGATGCCTGTGCTGGGTCAGGCTGGCGATATCGATACGGTACTCGCAGCGCCATTGATCGCCCTGCCGGGCGGTCGCCACCACAAAGTGGACCGGAAGCTCGAAATTGATGTACCACGGCCCAAACGTGGTGATCATTGTCGACGCTGTCGGTGGACCCAGACTCGCCCCAAATCCGACCGGCGGCCTCGGCGGCTCCTCCGCGGATGGAAGCCGCACCCAGACGGCGGCGAAATCATTGGTTCCGGACTCGATGGGGATGACCACCTTGCCTCGGTTGGCGTCCTGGACCTCGAGTGCGACGTACAGCGCGTTGGTCGCCGCGTCGTAGCCGAGTCGGAACTCGGCCGAGAAATCCTCCTCGTCATCCGGCTCCGCCCCGTAGAAGTGCGTGCGGATCCCGTAGCGCGGCAGGTGAGCCGGCCAGTCGGACAGATCGCCGTCGATCCGGATGCTCGAACCGTCGACCGGATACGCCAGCGCAACGCCGTGATCGTCCGCTCGAGCGGCTGCGGACACGAGCAGCAGAACACAGGCGAGGAAACTCAGATAAGCGTGTCCAGAGCATAATCCAACAGCGTGCCCGCGTCTCGATTCCGTTGGCCTTCTGTTCTTCATCACCATTTGGTTGTGCTGATCTCGTACGCTACGATGTCTGGCACTGGTGTCCCCGGCACTCTATCCCGCTTGGGCGTTCTGGAAAGCCGCTTCTCTCGAACGCGGGCAGCGTGGCGAAGTCCCGCGTGCTCGAAAGCGGGCGGCGGAGTCGCGAAGTCCCGCCTCGGCGGGAGAGTGCGGCGGTTCACCGCCGCTTTTCGATGACTGTCAAAGTTCATTGCCGCTTTTCGATGACTGTCTCCGAACACTGCCCGCGCAAAGCGGCGCTGAAGCACCGCACTCCAAAGGCTTTGCCTCTTCGCACGCAGGCGGCGATGTCGCGAAGCGTCTGGACTGCGCCGGCTTCAGCGGCGCTTTCCGATGACTGTCCAAGTTCATTGCTGCATTCCGATGACTGTCTTCGGTCACGTCCCGCGCAAAGCGGTGCTGAAGCACGGGTTCAGCGGGCCGGCTGGCCATCAGACCGGCCCGCTCCCTCCTTTGTTGCGTGTCGCGTTTCTCTTCACGGCAACGCTACCCCCACCCGATAAAACCTCCGCGGCGGATCATCCGTGTCGGTCAACGTGTCCAGTCCGCCCGTGCCCGGCACCGCCACCTGACCCGACAGGGGCGTCCACAGAATGCTCGCGCCTTTGCCGCGTTGCGCTCCCTTCGTGCTCTTCGTGCTCTTCGTGGTAAAGAGAACGGCGCATGCTCACTGGCGAGGCCCGCCTTAGTACTGTGTCGTCCCGTTGAGCACGTACTGGTCAATCCAGACCTGGTACGTTCCACCAGCCGACTTGGTGCCGTACAATCCGTCCATCCCCTCGCCGACACGTCCGTCGGTGGCGTTGATGGTCTGGATGGGCGCATCGAGGTTCTCCTTGTCGAACAACTCGAGCGTGAGTTGGTCGCCCACCGCCCAGAACCGCAGCCGGTATTGCTTGTCCGGATTCGCGGCCGCAAACCGCTGTTCCTTGAGCAGCTCGCCGCCCGGCCCGGTGATCGACAGTGCGGACTCGGCCGGGTTATCCGCCTTCTTGAACGTCAGCAGCCCGGCGTAGCGCTGGTCGGGGAGACCGGCGGTGGTGCAGTACCACAATAGCGTATCCGGTTTCGCGCGCAGCAGAATCCCGAACGCGGCGTCTTCCATGGCGTCGCCCCAATCCAGGATGTCCACAGTGGCGACACAGTCGAGATACAGGATGCCGAGATTCCACCGGAGCATGAAGTCTTCGTTGTTGACCCCGGTTCCCCTGATATGGCCTCGACTGTGGGTGGTCTCGTAGATGAATTGGGGGCGCGAGGTGCCCGGCACAGCCGAGGCGGTATGCCACATCCGGTCGTATGTGTTCGACGGCCTTTGGTCAAAGGTATCGAGCTGGAACCACCCCCGAACCGTGCGGAAGTACCGACTCGATCCGCTCAGCCCGATGGCAACCACCTTTTCGCCAGCCTCGTAACACACCGGCTCGGGACACGGGTGCCAAGGGCCTTGCAGCGAATCCGATTCGACTGCGACCTGCACCGTTGGCCAAGTCAGCGTTGCCTCCGTGGCGTTCTTTCGCTGAATGGCTACCCGGACGGGCGACTGGTCCGTCGAGCAGACCAGGTTGTCCAACACGACTTGACAACCGGAGCCCGAGATGCAACCGCAATTGAAAAGGACCTGCACCACAGGTCCTCTTGGCGCCGGGCCGGGATCCTGGCCACCGACCATCAGATCGACGCCGGGATGATCGATCGTCTCCCTATAAAAGAGGACATGACTGGGGTCGTCGCGCAGGACCACTTTCGTGCCGATCCTCATGCTGTCCCCCTCCGGGTTCAGCGTGAGGCAAATGGTCTTGGGACTGGCATTGGCGGGCACAGTGAGATCGAAGAACACGCCACCAGAATCCTTGATCAGTAGCACGCGGTCGCGCAACACATAGAAACCATATCCACCCCCCACTTCACAGAAGACAGACAGTTCCACCCACACATCGCTGGCGCTGGCGCTGATCGCATCCAGGCGCAACTCGATCGGCTCTTCTTCGGCCATCTCACAAACGCCGTCGAGGTTGTAGAAGAAGCTTGTCCATGTGCCTGGCGGAAGAAACAGATTGAACTCGCCCCCGACAAACTCACACTCGGGCTGGCTTCCGACTCCCCACGGCATGAACTTCCGACCGTGTTCGAAGTCATCGATGACAAAGGTCTGGGTTGGAGGCGCGAACGCGCGCGCCTCGAGATTGTCGAACTGAACGAACGCCGTTCCCTGTTGTCCGTCGGTGTCGTGTAGCACCCCCAAAGCGACGAGCTTCACATCCCCTGTGTAGGCCGGGCCGGGGTCAGGCCCGAAGATCTGCCACCCAAGCGGCAACGGATCCGGCACGCCCCAATCGCTGCCGGGCGTGTCGCGCACTGTGCGGTGATAGATCATTGTACCGTTCCTCGATCTGGCGGTACCCTTGACCACTAGATCATCGCCCTCGGGCGTGAGCGCCAGCGCCAGGATCAGGTCGTGGTATGCGGTCGCGTGCGTTTCCCAGAACGCCACACTGAAGCCGGCGCCCTGCGACCACTTCAGGAGAGCAACCTCGGTTCGGCCCCAGAGCAGCATATACTTGCCCCCGTTGACATCAGTGGTCGCCAGGCTGGCGAAGAGCGTGTTGCCCACACCGACGCTCACCAGATCCGCTCTGAGTTGGAGGGTCTTGCCCGGCTGCACGGGCAGGTCGGTGTCGTAGTACACGTCGCAGGAATGGTCCATCGGATTGGCCGGGTCGGTCGGGGTCGTGAACTTGGTTGCGATGCGCAACCTGTGGCTTGCGAGATGGGCCAGGGCCGCCGGGTCGCTGGGCGCCGTGGGGGCATTCCACCCATTCCATGCGGGCTGATCACCGTCGAAGTTGTCGATCGCCGCGCCGTACAGGGCGGGTGGCGATACGACCAATGCGGCCAGCGCGAGCCCGGCGATCCAGGCGCCGAGCGATTTGATTCCGATTCCGCCTCCGGCTTTGTGCGGCCGGAAGGGCGTGCTGTCTTTCCTGGTGTTCATTATGGTTTCCTTTCCTTGGTTTTGGTTTGTTGGTGTTTCTTTTCGTGCGGTTCGCATGATTCGCGGTTCGCTCTGAGGTGCCTTTGCGGTCACTCCTATCCTCTCGATGGCCGTCTTTGTCCACGTCCCGCGCATAGCGGTGCTGAAGCACCGCAGTCCAAACGCTTCGCGTCCTCGAATGCGGGCGGCGGAGTCGCGAAGCGTCTGGACTGCGCCGGCTTTAGCGGCGCTTTCCGATGACTGTCAAAGTTCATTGCCGCTATTCGATGACTGTCCTCGAACACTGCCCGCGCAAAGCGGCGCTGAAGCACCGCAGTCCAAACGCTTCGCGTGCTCGAATGCGGGCGGCGACGTCGCGAAGTCCCGCGTCGGCGGGAGAGTGCGGCGGTTCACCGCCGCTTTCCGATGACCTGATTGGTGCCACCTCATGTCAAAACGGCGCCACTGCATCCGGCGTGCCAAGTCCGGGTGTCAGTGCGCATCCGACAGCACTGCACACGGCCGCTGTTGCCATTCTCCTTTGGCTCGATGCTCGCTCGATCGCCCGGCACATGGTCGGATCGGCGCCTGATTCCGCGCTGGATCTCGTGGACGTAAAACCTTGGTGTCGAGTGAGAAGCGACTTGACTGGGCAAACGCAACTGGACGGCGCGCGGGCCGCGATCGAGGCGAGGTTCGGCATGCACACCGGGCCTCGAGAATCGGGATTTAGCGTGACCGACTTTTTTTTGCAGGTGTCACGGGCCAGCCCGCTATGCTGACTCCTATGCTGACTCTATGCTGAAAAAGGGGGGTCCTATGCTGACTATGCGGACTCTATGCGGACTCTATGCGGACTCTATGCGGACTCTATGCGGACTCTATGCGGACTCTATGCGGACTCTATGCGGACTCTATGCGGACTGAGGATCGAGGCTGATTCCGGCATTGCCTTCGGGCGGGTCTGGTGCAGTGTGAGGGGCGTGCAAGCTGCCGCCTCAGCCGGTGTCCCTGAGGGCGTCGAGACGAAGATTCTCCAGGCCACCCGGCACAGCCACAAGGACTACGCGTTCGACGAGGCTCACGATCCGACGCGTCCGGCGATGTATTGGTTTCAGGAAGCGGTCGAGGGCCTGGTTCTGTTTGTGGTCTTTTACACGCAAGCCTGTCGCTGGTCCCAGTGCCTGGGGTGCAATCTGCCGGCCCTGATGTCGGCGCGGCGGGTGGGATTCCGCGCGTTGATGGCCCAGGTCGACACCCTGCTCGATGACCCCGTGGTGGCCGCGAAGGCGTCTGAACTCCGGAAGGTGATCGTCAGCAACAACGGGTCGGTTCTGGACCAGGAGACCTTCTCGTCAACGGCGCTGATCTATTTGATCGCCAGGCTCAACCAGCATCTGCCGCACCTGGCGGTCCTCACTCTGGAAACCCGGGTCGAGTATGTCGATCCGCCCGAACTCGAGTTCATCGCGCGCGCTTTGCAGGAGGGCGAAACGCCGACGGCGCTCGAATTGGCGATCGGATTCGAGGCGTTTGACGACCAGATCCGCAACGGGGTTTTTCGCAAAGGCCTCAGGCTCGAGCAATTCGAGGACCTGGTTCGGACCGTGGCTCGATACGGTTTCAGGCTCAAGTGCTACTTCATGCAGAAGCCGGTGCCTCAAATGAGCGATGAGGCGGGCGTGAAGGACATTCATGCCGCCATCGACTACCTGAGCAGGTGGGCGGGCGAAACCGGGGTTGAGATCAACCTGCATCTGAACCCGACGTATGTGGCATTTGGCACGGCTCTGGAAGCGAGCTTCCGGCGCGGCGAGTACAGCCCTCCGCTGCTGGTCGATGTGGCGCGCGCCCTGGTGCGGGCGGAGGGGCGTCCGATCACGGTCTTCGCCGGTCTGTCCGACGAAGGCCTGGCCTGTCCGGGCGGGTCATTCGTGCGGCCCGGGGACGAGGCTTGGGTGCGGCGTCTCGAGGCGTTGAATCGGACCCAGGACTACGGCGAGCTCCGTGCCAGCCTCTGTGCAGGTTGAGCGCGGAGCCTGTGAACGAACGGCTAGCCCGCATGTCTCATGGACTTGTGGCCAGGGCGAAGCCGAAAACCCGAAAATGCGGACCGCTGCGGGCTATGGGGTCTTGGGCTCGGCTGCCTTGTCGAGGGAACCGGGAGGGGCCTTGGCGTTGAGCTCGGTGAGGACCTCCTCGGTCATATCGGGAGCGCCGGAGTTGAACAGGATGACGGGCGTCTGGCTGACGCTTTCGGCTGCGGCATCGAGGACGAGGTTGTATGCGCCCGCTTTGGCCTTGGACGTGACCACCTCGATGATCTCGCGCATGATGTTGTCGCGCATTCGCTTGATCTGGTCGGTGATCTGGGTGCGGAACTGGCGGTCGAACTGCTGGATGTTCTGCTCGATCTCTTTGATTTCGCCCAACTTGCCCTCGGCGGTCTTCTTGCGCCGGTCGCGTTCATCGCCCGAGACCGCGGGGTCGCTGGCGCTTTCGCTCATCTTGCGGTACTCGTCGTTGGCCTTCTGGTAGTCCTCGACCATCTTCTTCCGTTCCTTCTCGAACTCGGCCTGGCGATCCTTGATCGAGACGTCGGACTGCTTGGTCTTCCAGTAGCCGTCGAAGACGGTCTTGAGGTTGATGACGGCGACTTTGGGTTGGGCCTGGGCGGTCGGGGTCAGGCCGGTCAAGGCGAGGCCGAGGCAGAGGGCGCTAAGGGAGGGGATGAGCGTTTTCGTGAGCGAGAGGTTCATTCGATGCAGCATTGGGGTTTGAGTGGTTAGTAATCCTCGCGGGTGAAGCCGACGCCAAACTGGAACCGGCCAGAGTCGTCCGTGTAGTTGTCGTGGGTGATGGGCCAGGCGTAATCGAGGCGCAACGGTCCGAGCATGGGAATATTGAAACGAATTCCCACCCCCCAGTTGTCGCTATAGGCGCCGTATGGATGCGGTCCATAGTTGTCGGGCAGTGTGTCGAAACTGTACGAGAGCGGATACACATTGCCTATGTCATAGAATACCGCCAGGCGCAAACGTTCAATGATAGGGATGCTGTATTCGGCCGAGCCGAACCAGTAGGTGCGTCCGCCAATCGGCTCCTGGCCCCGGGAATCGTAGGGGCCGACCTCGCGGAACTTGTAGCCGCGCAGGGTGTACATGCCGCCCAGGAAGAACCGGTCAAAGAGATGCACCAGGTCGTCGGATCCGTAATTGTCGACGACACCGATGCGCCCGCTCAGTTCGAGCACATGCCCGGGGGCCAAACCGCGGATGTAGCGCGCGGAGCGGAGTTGCAGCTTGTAGAAATCCGTGTCCCCGCCCATCGGCCCGCCGGCGATCTCAGCTTCGAGCGCGGTGCGCTGGCCGCGGTTGGGCAGCAGAACGCTGTTGCGGGTGTCGTAGGCGATCGAGCCGAAGATCTTCGAAACCAGCGTGTACCCCTCCTCGGCCCGGATTTCCTGCGGCACGGGGTCCTTATCGGGATCCTCGGGCTCGTTGGGCATGTCGACGATGCCGACGTTCTGGATTTCGTAGCCGACGCTTCCGAGCCAGAAGTCGTTCCAGAGCGTGCGGGTCAAACCCAATCGGACGCCGCTGAGCACGGTGTCGTAGAGGTCGCTGTAGTAGCTCAGTTCCCGATGGTACAAATCGGTTGAGAAGGCCAGCTTGCGGTTGAGGAACCAGGGCTCGATGAACGTGAGCAGGAAGTCTTTGCGCTGGGTGCCCAACTGCACGCGCGCTCGAAGTTTCTGACCCGCGCCCGTCCCAAGGAAATACGGCCACTTGAACAGGTCGAAATTCCCCTGGCTCACCTCGACGAATCCCACCAGTTCATCCACCGAGCTGAAACCGGCGCCCACGCGAAAATCGCCGGTGTTTTTCTCTTCGACCGCAATCACCAGGTTTTTGCGGTCGGGCACATCGGTCGGCTCCGGCTGGGCGTCGATCTTGGCGAAGTAATTGAGGCCGTACAATCGGTTGGTGCTCAGCCTCACGCTCACCATGTCGAAGACCTCGCCCGGATGCACCGCGAGTTCGCGTCGGATGACCTTGTCTTTCGTGCGGGTGTTGCCCTTGATGTCGATCTTCTCGACGTATGACTTCCGCCCCTCGTCAATCTTGTAGGTCAGGTCGATCGCGCCCGCCGCGGTATTGGGAACGCGTGCCGGAGACACCTGGGCGTCGATGTACCCGCGCGAGCCGTAGAAGTCCTGGACGGCCTCGCGGTCCGTGGACAGCCCTCGAGGCGTGAACACTTCGCCAGGCCCCATCGAGAGGCCGCGTCGGACCTTGTTGCCCTCGCGGGTGACGGCCCGGGTCTGGATCTCGGTGGCCGGGAAGAGCTTGTTGCCCTCGAAATCCACGGAACCGACCTGGTACCGCGCGCCTTCGTCCGTGTGGATGCGGATCAGCATCCGCTTCGGGCTGGTCTGCTCGAATTTCACCTCGCGGATCTGGAAGTCGATGTACCCCTCGTTCCGATAGAACTCGGCCAGCCGATCCTTGTCGTCCTCGAACTGCTCGTCCTTGAACACGCCGCTGCCGGTCAGCCAGGAGAACATCCAGTGGCGCCGGGTCTTGATCACCCGGCGCAGCTTGCTCTGCTTGAACCCCTGGGCGCCCACAAACACCACGTCATCGATTTTGACCTTGGGGGCCTCGACGATCTCGAAGGTCACGGTGCCTTTGCCGAGCGCCTCGTCGATCACCGGCACGTACTTGACCTCGGTCTTCTGCAGCCCGGCCTTTTGGTAGCGTTTGAGAATCTCCTGCGTGTCGGCGAAGAGCTTGCGCTCGTTGAGAGGCTCGCCCACCTTCGAGGTCAGCTTCTTCCGGAGCTTCCCGTCGCTCAGCTTCCGGTTGCCGTTCAAGTTGATCTGCGTGAGCGTCGGGTTGCCCTGGACCAGGTAGACAAGCTTGAGCCCGTCATCCAACGGCTCCTCGATGACGCGGATGTTGTAGAAATAACCGGTTCGCCAGAGGCTGTTGACGTCGTCCGCAACGCTCCCGGGCTTGTACGGGTCGCCCTCCTTGACCCGGATCTGGGCGCGGATGAGGGCGTCGCTGACGGCCGGGGGGCCGACATGCTTGATTTCGATCGAACTGACCCGCGGGGGTTCCTGGGCCCGGAGCGCCGGGTTGTTCGCCCCCAACAGCACCGCCGCTCCAAGCGCAAGGCTCCAACTCAGCCGACATCTCATCGCTTTGGTCACGCTAGGCCACATCTTCCGGAATTCTCGACGCACTTTCGAACCGGGTAAAGGACCGCAGGAATGTCAGAAAGACATCCCCAACTGGCCCGTTGCGCTGCTTGGCGATCAACAGGTTCACCGGCGCCCCGTCCGCTTCAGTCGCTTCCTCGTCCTCATCCTCGGCTCCGGCCGCCTTCTTGGGATTGGACGGATCGGCTTTGTACAGCAGTCCCACCACGTCCGCATCCTGCTCGATCGCTCCCGATTCGCGCAAGTCCGACAGGCGGGGCTTGCGGCTCTTGTCACGTTCCACTTCGCGATTCAACTGGCTCAGGACGATGACGGGGACCCTCAGTTCCTTCGCCAGGCTCTTGATCCCGCTCGAAATGTCGGAAATCTCCTGCTGACGGTTCTGATCGGCCCGGCGCGCAGTAGAGTGGAGCAGTTGCAGATAGTCAATGACAAACAGTTTGACCCCAAATTGTTGCCACAGTCGGCGCGCCCGCGCCCGCAACTGCAAAATCGAAAGACCGCCCGTGTCGTCCACGTAGAGCGGGGCCCCCGAGAGCTTCCCCGTCGCCGTGATCAGCTTGGGGAAGTCGCGCTCGGACATGAACCCCTCGCGAATGCTCCTGAGATTGACCCGCGCCAGGGAGCAGAGCATGCGCATGACGAGCGACTCGGCCGTCATCTCGAGGCTGAACACGCCAACCGGCTGCCGCAGTTCGGACGCCACATGCTCGACGATGTTCATGGCCAGCGAGGTCTTCCCCATGCTCGGCCGGGCCGCGATCACAATCATCTCACCCTCATGCAGCCCGCCGGTCATCTTGTCCAGGTCGGCCAGCCCCGTCCCCAGCCCCCTGAGCGCTCCCCGCCGATGGAAGTAGTCCTCGATGGTCTTGACCGAATCGGCCACCAGGTCCTTGATCGTGCGCGACGGGGGCTCGATCCGATCCTCGCTGACCTGCAGGATGTCCCGTTCCACCTCGTCCAGCAACCCGTCGACGTCGCTCTGCTCCTCGTAGGCACGTGTGATGACGTTCGTGCAGGTCTGGATCATGCGGCGCAACACGAACTTCTCGCGCACGATGTCCGCATAGTAGTCGAGACTCGCCGCGGAGGGCACGGCCTCGATCAGCGTCGAGAGGTAGGCGAAACCGCCCATCGCATCGAGCTGATTCCGGTCCTTGAGGTACTGTCCGACCGTGACCACGTCGATCACGGCCTGGCGATCGAGCAGCTCGACCAACGCGTTGAAAATCACCTGGTGCCGCAGGTCGTAGAACACCATCGCCCCGTGCTTGAACCGCTCGATGCAGCGTCCCAGCGCCTCCCCCGGCGCCATCAGCGCACACCCCAACACGCCCATCTCAGCCTCGATCGAATGCGGCGGCAACCGGTCGGTCCGCACCGTCCCCGCGGCGCCCGAACGTTGATGTTGGGCCACCTTCAAGTCCGGTGTCGCACTGTTGACGGCTGCTTGGTTTGCGGCATCTGCCATGCCACAAGCAGACACCGAGAACCGGCGGCAGACAATCCCAAGTTATTGCCATTCTCTTCCCATGAACCGTGGTTGCGTAGCCGCCGTCGTCAGATGGCGCCATCTCGCTCCGTCGAAGGCAGGAATCAGCACCGACTCATCCCGCGATGCGGGACGGGGACAGACCGGTTCATGGTCCCCGTGCGCATTAAGCTGTTGAATGTCAACGCTTCCCATGAACTGTGGTTCCAGAGCCAACCCCCACGGTCGCGGGAGAGACCGTGGATGGTGACGTTCATCGTCTCGACTGTGCATCTGGGGGTTGTCGGTGGGAATCGAGCATGCGCCGCGTGGGGGCACGCGGCCTACACCGGCAATCTCCATCCGTTGTAGGCCCCGTGCCCTCACCGGGCGACAGAACACCAACAACAACCAGATGCACCATCGTTTCGAGGCAGGGGCTCGCGCGGGGCTTGTGAAACCGCCCGATTCGAGTCATTCTCCAGCCTGATGGACGACAACGACGCCCCGCTCGACGGCTTGCTGCAGAAGGTCTGGGATGGCCAGCGGGTGGATGCTGCCGAGGCCCTGCGTTTGTACCGATTGCCGCTGGCTGAACTGGGGTTGCTGGCGAATCGCAGACGCGAACTCGCGAAGGCCGCCGCCTGCGACGGGCGCGGCAACCAGATCGTGACCTACCTTGTCGATCGCAACATCAACTACACCAACATCTGCGACGTCCGCTGCAAGTTCTGCGCGTTCTTCCGCCGCGAAGGGCAACCGGATGCTTACGTGATCACCCCGGAGGAGATGGACCAGAAGATCGCGGAAACGGCGGCCTTGGGCGGGACGCAGATTCTCTTGCAGGGCGGGCATCATCCGAGCCTGCCGCTTTCCTGGTACCTGGATCTCATGGCGCGGATCAAGGCGAAGTACCCGCGGATCAACATCCACGGCTTCAGCCCGAGCGAGTTCGTCCATTTCAGCAAGGTGTTTCAACTGCCGATCGACGAGATCCTCCGGCAATTCCGGGCGGCCGGGCTCGGCTCGATTCCGGGCGGCGGCGCGGAGATCCTCGTGGACCGGGTGCGTCGGACCGTATCGCCGCGCAAGGCGATGACCGACGAGTGGCTCGAAGTGATGGACACGGCGCATCGGCTGGGGCTGCGATCGAGCGCCACGATGATGTTCGGACACGTCGAGACGATCGAGGACCGGATCGAGCATCTCGAGCGGCTGCGTCGACAGCAGGACACAACCGGCGGGTTCACGGCATTCATCGGATGGACCTTTCAACCGGAGAACACGCGGCTCGAAGCCCGCATGGCCGGGGGCTGCGATTACCTGCGCACCCAGGCCTTGGCCCGCATTTACCTCGACAATTTCGAAAACGTGCAGAGTTCATGGGTGACCCAGGGACCGGAAATCGGCCAGGTCGCTCTCAAGTTCGGCGCCAACGACCTGGGCAGCATTATGATCGAGGAGAACGTCGTGGCCCAGGCCGGCGCCACCTTCCGCATGACCGCCGACGACATGCGCCGCCTCATCCGCGACATCGGCTACGAGCCGCGTCAGCGCGACAACTGGTACCGGCTGGTGTAGCGGTTTCGACACGCCGGGGCACGGACGCTCGATTGGAACCAAGGCGCTCTCCCGGCGTGGGCGATGAAGCACACACCACGAAGAGCACAAGGACCGGCAGAAAACACGCGGTTGGGAATCTCCGCGCTCTTCGTGCCTCAACGGTGTCCTGCTCGACCTTTTCCAGTTGCGGCTGCGCGCATACGCCGAACGACACGGATCACCGACCGCCGCCAGGAAGGACCGGTGGTGACTCCCGGGCGACCGAACCACCAGGCACGTACGGAACCGATGCGTCTGGCGGCGGTTCGGTGGAGCGAGTGGTTCGGTTAGATCTCAAGCGACCTCCTGCATCGGCCGGGTCATGGGTGTCGGCAGTGTCCGACCGGAAGACTCGAAGTGTCCCACGACCTCCTCCACCACCTGGCAAAGTTCGGCGTACAGGTGCACCGGATCATCCCCGTGGATGCCCGTGATCAGGTCTGGGCATTTGCCCACGTACACTTGATCCTCCTCACTCCATTCCACCCATTTGTGGTACTGGTCAGCGCTTTTCATGTTTGAACCCGGTCAATGGCGCGGCGGATCTGCCTCTCCTGATAATGTTTCGCGTCATCACCCAGTCCGCCGCTGAGCGTGACCGCACCCGGATACCCGTTGTGCGTGTACTTCCGGTGCGAGCCTTTCCCGCCGCCGCGAATCTCGTAGAATCCTGCATCCATCAGGTCTCGAATCAGCTCTCTAACCTTTCGTGGCACGGTCCGAATCTACCGCCCGCGACGGGACTGGCAAGCTCGCTTCGTGGTCCGTCCGTCATCCTGCCCAACACCCGAATCTCGGTCACGCGACAAGCGGATAAGATCGGGAATGCTCGCTTGCATGGATTCCGCACCAGCGACAATCAGGGCCATCTTGGCCTTCTGGCGGCGCTCACTCGGCTCGATGAAACGAAAATGGAGGAACGGAATATGCTGGGCAAACCGTCGGAAGCGGAACTGCAACGCCGAATCCCTACTGCCAAGCCAGCGAATGTGCTTGCGACATCGCCGCCCGGTACTTGGAGCAACCGCCCTTGCACGGGAGGCGGCACGTCCCAGTAGGGACCGTTGGCGTGCGGGGCGGGCAGATGGAAGTAAACCTCGCCCTGCCCGGCGACCAACTCCTGAAGGAGGGTCTCATTGAGCGGGATGCTGCCCGCATGGTAGGTGACGGCCCGCAGGCCGTCACGACTTATGAAGACCGGAGGGTCCGAGCCGGGCACCAGCACGGGGTCGCACATCGGCACGAGCATGAACTGGCCCGTCTCCATTTGCACCGTCGCCTGGCGGGAATCGGTGAGCAGAGCGACGCCGCAGAGGTTGCTGAAGTACGCATCCAGGAACACCTGAAACTGCAACTGGCCTCCCTCGACTTGAAACGACGCCCAACCGGCATCCCACGCGAAGGTGGACAATTGCTGATGGAGTTGGCTCTGGAAGCGGACCGCGCTCGTTGTAGTGCCAGTCTGAGCGAGGATTGAGCTGGCGAAACTCAGCGAGAGCAGCGCGAGGACTTTGGTTGCGACTGCAACGATGGGTCTGGGGCTGTGTTTCATGGTGTGGCCTTGGATGGCTGCCGACGAGGCCGAAGAACGTGCCAGGATGCTTTCATGGCATCGACCAAGCTCACCAACCGCCGCCGACCACGGGCGCCGGCAGCGAATCCGGCGTCCGCTCAACCCGCCGCATCCGACACGGAGTGGCCGGCCGGCGGTTCGGTGGAGCGACTTCGGCATGGAATCCTCTCAGATGACGACAGCACCCTCACCCTCGCCTCGATGCCTGAGCACTGCACGGGTCAGCTCCCGCTCAGCAGCCACGGCCCTGTGATTGGGCTGGCGCTTGAGACCCAAAGCCTCGCGACTACGCTGCGCTCGCTTTCGACGTTTGATGCCCGCTTTGTCCGAACCCTCAGCGGTCAAGTCCGTATCGCCGTCCAGAATGAACGCACGGACCGCAGCGCGCTTGGTGACGTGATAGCTGCGACTCATTGCGTCTGTGCCGAACGGTGGGGTGAGGTCCGGCGACCACAGACACCACGGAGGTCACCGGGTCCAGCCGTCAAGACCGGTGAACCGGTCGCCGTTGCCTCAACCGTCTGGTTCGCCGAATTCCCG